>NZ_MDDT01000089.1:0-577787 GCF_001854815.1 Mesorhizobium sp. LCM 4576 | reverse complement strand
CCGTCCGCCAGGCTCAACTGACCAAGCACTCGATCGACCATCGCGAATCCTCCTTGCCGGATATCCGCATGGAATCACTGATCCGATTCTGTGCAAAGCCCTCACAAGGGGAGAAGGGGAAGGCGCTCAGATCATGTCCGACAGGTCCGAGAACGCCATCGCCTTGCGCAGCACCTCGGCGAAGCGTTCGCCGGCGAGCTCCTTGTCGCCGCTGTTGTCGATCGAGGTCACGTCCGGTCCCGTCAGCTTGACGCTTGCGCTGCGCGCCAGGCGGGCAAGCACCTCGCCGCGCGATTCGCGGCCGCGCGCGGCAAGCCGCTCGGCGAGGATCTCCGGCGTCGCGGTGATCTCGACCACGGCCAGGTTGGCGTAGCGCTCGCGCAGCGCCGGGATGACCGCGCGCGACACGTTGGCGACCGCCACATGGCCGTTGGCCACGGCCCAGTCGACATCGGCCGGCAGGCCGTAGCGCAGGCCGTGYGCGTCCCAGCACAGCGAGAAGGCGCCGTCCGCCTCCGCTTCGGCAAAGGCGGCGTCGGCCAGCGTGTCGTGGTCCTCGCTTGCCGAATCGCTCGGCCTGGTGATCACGCGGCGGACGAATTCCAGCCGCGTCTCGCCGGCAAAGTGCTGCTTGGCATAGCCGATCACCGTATCCTTGCCGGCGCCGCTCGGGCCGACCACCGCGACGAAGACGCCGTTGCGGATCGGCAGGCTCTCGGCCAGCTCGCGCTCGATGAGGGCCGAGACCATCATGCGACCCGGCTGGCCTGGCGCCAAACGGTGCGCACGACCGGCACATGGTCGTCGACGCGCACGCGCACCAGGTCGGCCCGGCGGCCGGGCTCGATCACGCCGCGGTCGGTGAGGCCGACCGCCTCGGCCGGGTTCTTCGAGACCATGGCGACCGCCTGCGGCAGCGAGATCCCTTCGACGACATCGCCGAGGAAGAAGGCCGACTGGATCAGGCTGAAGGGGATGTAGTCGGACGAAAGGATGTCGAGCAGCCCGTCGGCGGCGAGCGTGCGCGCCGAGACGTTGCCGGAATGCGAGGCGCCGCGCATGACGTTGGGCGCGCCCATCAGCACGCCGAGGCCCGCCGCCTTGGAGGCCTTGGCAGCCTCTTCCGTCGTCGGGAACTCGGCGACGCGCACGCCCTGCTCGACCGCTTCGTCGACATGGCCGGCGGTCGCATCGTCATGGCTGGCCAGCACGATGCCGCGCTCGCGGCAAGYGGCCGAGATGAACACGCGGTTCGGACCGGAATTGCGGGCCGATTCGCCCATCCGCTTCTCGCAGAATTTCTGGAAATCGCGGTCCGTCAGCTTCAGCTTGCGCTGGTAGTAATAGGCATAGGTCTCGAGGTTGACGAACTGGCGCTGCCCGGGCGCGTGGTCCATCAGCGAGGCGAGTTTCACCCGCTCGTCGGTCTCGAAATTGGCGAAGGCCTCGAGGCAGTCCGGCGCCGAGACCTCGCAACGCAAATGGATGAAATGGTCGGCCCTGAGCCGATCCTGGCGGACRCTGTCCTCGATCGCGTCGGCCAGCTTGCGGACATCGTCGGACTTCAGGTCGGCGTCCTCGTCCATGCCGACGCGCAAGGCGTCGAGCACGGTGGTGATGCCGGCGGTCGCGACCTGGGCGTCATGGGCAAGCACGGCGGCGATGGGGTTCCAGCGCACTTTCGGGCGCGGCGCGTAATGGCCTTCGAGGTGGTCGGTGTGCAGCTCGACGAGGCCCGGGATGATGTAGTCGCYGCCCATATCCTCGCCGGCGCGGGCGGCACCCGGTTCGACGGCGGCAATCAGGCCGTCGCGCAACAGAAGCAAGCCCTCGACGATTTCGTCGGGCAGCACGATGCGGGCATTGGTGAGAACGGTTTCGGCGGTCATCTCAGGCGGTCCTATCTCGAACGGTCGGCAATCAAATCAGAGCAATTCCAGGAAAAGTGCTTTGCGGTTTTCCGTCCGGAATTGCGTAAAACAAAGATAGGGCGGTTCAGCGTTTCCGCTGATCCGCCCTAAGCTGTCTTGCGGGCCGGGCCACGGCCAAGCGCATGGTGGGAAAGCACCATGAATGGGGCGCCCGG
This sequence comes from Mesorhizobium sp. LCM 4576, assembly GCF_001854815.1. NCBI lineage: Bacteria > Pseudomonadati > Pseudomonadota > Alphaproteobacteria > Hyphomicrobiales > Phyllobacteriaceae > Mesorhizobium > Mesorhizobium sp. LCM 4576. Next base: position 575,701 of record NZ_MDDT01000089.1, on the reverse strand, counting down.
CTCGGTCTCGACGAACAGCGTCAGTGCATCCACCGGCACCGGCTGCCGCAGCACGTCGGCGAACAGGCCGTCAATCGCTGCGCGAAGACGCGGGCTTTCCTGTGGCCCRACCCGCCCCGACAGCGTCATGTGGAAGCGGAACGTGTCGAAAACGTAAGGATAACCCCATTGGCAGAGGTTGCGGAACTCGTCCGGCTTCAGCGCATCGGGGCTGCGGCGCTCGATCTCGGCGTCGGTGAGCGGCGCGCGGAACGGATCGAAGGCGCGCACCACCTCGCCGGCGAAATCATTGAGCGGCGCGAACTGCTTTTCCGGCACCAGCGCGAAGAAGCCGTCGATCTGCCCGACGACCAGGCGCGGGATGACGACCGGCGGCGTCGCCTCGGCGAAACTGTCGAGCGCGGCGCGCAGCGAGGCTTCCGTCTCGTTCGGCGCCAGCCGGAACGGCGCCTTCAGCGTCGCGTGGAACCCGTAACGCCTGGCGGAGGCGGTGTGGAAGGCGACTTCCGCGGCCGACAGATCGCCCACGGCCTCGACCGGCCGCGTCGCTGCGCCGAACGGGTCGCGGCCCAGCCAGTTGGCGGCAATGCGCGCCAGTGGCTCATCCTGTCCCGGTGTGTAGTAGATGGCATAGCGCATCGGCGTTCCTCGTCAAGCGCGCTGCCCCTAGATCATGCGACGCGCTTCAAGTCATTGTCTTGGCAAGTCGTGGGTCCAAAAACGCCAGGGCGCTCGCGGCGACATGCATCAGACCCGCTGCCATAGGTGATTTCCATGACGGATTGACGAAGCTTTCATGGGTTTTCGAAGGCAAGTCCAGCCGCAAGCTCGTTAGCCGACGATTTTCCCGGACTGGACCAATCCGCCGATCAGGCCTTCATCAGCCACTCGTGCTCGGCCGCGTTGTGGAATTTCCATGTCCGCTTCGGCCCGGCCATGACGTTGAGGTAATAAAGGTCGTAGCCGTGGCAGGCCGCGCAGGGGTGATAGCCCTTCGGCACCAGCACGACATCGCCGTCCTCGATCGCCATCGCTTCGTCCAGCTCGCGCACGCCATTGCGGTCGGCATCGGTGTAGACGCGCTGGAAGGCAAAGCCCTGCGGCGGGTTGAGGCGGTGGTAATAGGTCTCCTCGAGATAGGATTCGGCCGGCAGATTGTCCTGGTCGTGCTTGTGTGGCGGATAGCTCGACGTGTGGCCGCCGGGCGTGATGACCTCGACCACCAGCAGCGAATCCGCCGGCTTGCCCTCGGGCAGGATGTTGGTCACGTATCGGGTGTTGGTGCCCTTGCCGCGCACTTCCTGGCCGAGATCGTCAGGCCCGATGACGCGCACCGGCAGKCCACCACCAAGGCCGGGTGCCGAGCAGACGGCGAGCTCCAGCTCGGTGTCGGCTGTCACCGTCCAGTCGGCGCCCTCCGGCACATAGACCGACCAGGGCTTGCCCTCGAAGGGCGACATGCGCTCGCCAAGCAGGCCGAGATCCTTGCCCCCGGCCGAGGCCTTGCCCTTGCCGGTGACGAAGACYAGGCAGACCTCGCGGTCGACCGTCTTGCCAGACGCCGTCTCGCCCGCCTTCAGCCGATGCAGATCGAAACCGACATAGGTCCAGCCGGCGCTTTGCGGCGTGACGTGAGCGACGTGGCCGTGGCCTTTGTCGGCCTTGACGAGCAGTTTCGACATTTTTTGTCTCTCCTATCCCTATTCGCTCTGGCGGGCTGGCGACCCAGAGATTCCATCAGCTGAGGAGTCCGGCGCGAACCTTCGCGATTGGCCGTGGCCTCCAAACTTCGTCATCCTAGGGCGAAGCAGGAGCGAAGCTCCGTCGCGGAGACCCTAGGATCCATGCCGTTACCTCCGACGTGGAATGCCAGCAGCGCAGAATTCTGCACCGTCGCAACGCTTCAAAGTCATGGCATGGATCCTAGGGTCTGCGCTGCGTCGCTGAGCTCCTTGCTCCGCCCTAGGATGACGAGGCGAGGGGCGTTCCGGCCAACCGCCGACGCTTGCGATCCTCTGCGCAGGCAACATCCGCAAGGTAAGGACCGTTGCACCATCGACCGATTCATTCCTTCGGCTCGGCCGGAGGCTTCCCCTCCTCGACCGGCTTGTAGAGATAGAAAAACTGCCACACGGCATATCCGGCGAAGCCGAGCGCGATGACGCCCCAGAACGGCGTGCCGGAGGCGAACTCGATCGCCGACCAGATCAGGCAGACCGCGACGACGGCGATGCGCCGCCACAGCGGCCGGAAGAAGGGGTGCTCATAGTCTTTCATCGCGCCAATCCAGGATTTGCCAAAGCGCAACGGATAAACCGCGCGCCCCGACTAATCCATCATTCATGACGAATCCACCGTTTACGCCGGAAACCCTTGTGTCTCCACCGTGTAGCCGGCGGCCGTCATCACCCGCATCAGCTCCTTGTGGCCGACTTGGGCCATCTTGAGCGGCGGGTTCTTCTTCGGATCCTGCTCGGCCTCGACCACGAACCAGCCCTCATAGCCATGATCGGCGAAGCGCTGGACGATGGCGGCGAAATCGAGCGAGCCGTCGCCCGGCACGGTGAAGGCGCCGAGCGCCACGGCATCGAGGAAGGACTGTTTCGAGCGATCGAGGCCGTCGATCACGCCCATGCGCACGTCCTTCACATGGACATGGTTGATGYGCTTGTGATGGTTGTCGATGGCGCGCAGCACATCGCCGCCGGCGAAGGCGAGGTGGCCGGCATCGAGCAAAAGCGGGATGYCTTCGCCGGAATGGCGCATGAAGGCGTCGAGCTCCGGCTCGGTCTCGACCACCGCCGCCATGTGATGGTGATAGGAAAGCGGCATGCCCTGCTCCGCGCACCATTCGCCGAATTCGGTGASGCGCCGGCCATAGGCCTTCATCTCGTCGCCGGTAAGCTTCGGCTTGGTGGCCAAAGGCTTGGAGCGGTCGCCCTGGATGGAACGGCCGACCTCGCCATAGACGATGCAGGGCGCGTCGACCGCCTTGAACAGCTCGATCATCGGCTGGATGCGATCCTTGTTCCGGGCCAGGTCCTCGTTGACCAGCGTGCCGGAGAACCAGCCGCCGCACAGCGTCACGTCGGCCTCTTTCAGGATCGGCAGCATCACCTTCGGGTCGTTGGGGAAGCGGCGGCCCATCTCCATGCCGGTGAAGCCGGCCGAGCGCGACTGGCGCAGACATTCCTCCAGCGACACGTCATCGCTGAGCTCCACGAGATCGTCGTTCCACCACGCGATGGGGGACATGCCCAGTTTGGCTTTCAAGTCGTCACTCCAATATCGGTTCGTTTCTACCCTCCCCCTTTGTGGGGAGGGTCGCTGCAAAGCAGCGGGGAGGGGGCAGCGCCGACCCCCACCCGGACCTTCGGTCCGACCTCCCCGCAAGGGGGAGGTAGGGGATCTGCGCTGTCAGCTTCAATCTCCGATCTTCTGCATTTGACGTTTTTCTTCGTAGACTTTGCGCGCGGCGTTGACCTGGGGCCGCGACGAGACTTCCGGCACGGCCACATCCCACCAGTGGCCGCCGGCTTCGGTCGAAACCAGCGGGTCGGTGTCGATGACCAGCACGGTCGTCCTGTCGTTCTTCTTCGCCTTGGCCAGCGCCGTTTCCAGCTCGGCGATCGAGGCCACCTTCTCGGCGACAGCGCCGAGGCTTGCAGCATGCGCGGCGAAGTCGACGTCGGGCAGCACCTCGTGGCGGGCATCCTTCAAGAGATTGTTGAAGTTGGCGCCGCCGGTCGCCATCTGCAGGCGGTTGATGCAGCCATAGCCGCGATTGTCGAGCAGCACGACGGTGAGCTTCAGGCCAAGCATCACCGATGTGGCGATCTCGGAATTGAGCATGAGGTAGGAGCCGTCGCCGACCATGACGACCACCTCCTGGTCGGGCTTCGCCATCTTCACGCCGAGCCCGCCGGCGATCTCGTAGCCCATCRTCGAGAAGCCGTATTCGGCATGGTAGGAACCCGGCGCGCCGGCCTGCCAGAGCTTATGCAATTCGCCGGGCAGACCGCCCGCGGCATGCAGCAAGGTGACCCCGGAACCCATGGCGCGCTGCACGGCGCCGATCACCTGCGCGTCGGACGGATGGGCCGCATTGGTCGAGGCTGTCACCTTGGCGGCCGCCGCCTGCCACTCCGTCTTGCCCTTCAGCGCATTGTCGGTCCAGGCGCTCGGCGCCTTCCAGCCTTTTAGCGCGGCCGACAGCTCGGCAAGTCCTTCGGCCGCGTCCGCGACCAGCGGCAGAGCCCAATGCTTGCCGGCGTCGAAGACCTGCGTGTTCAGCCCGATGATGGTGCGGCCGGCATTCTTGAACAGCGCCCAGGAGCCGGTGGTGAAATCCTGCAGCCTGGTTCCCACGGCAAGCACGACATCGGCTTCCTCGGCCAGCCGGTTGGCGGCCGACGTGCCGGTGACGCCGACCGCCGCCATGTTGAGCGGATGGTCGTCGGGCAGCGCGGACTTGCCACCCTGCGTTTCGCAGACCGGAATGCCCGTGCCCTGCACCAGTTTCRCCAACTCGCCGGAAGCCTGCGAATAAAGCACTCCGCCGCCGGCGATCACCAGCGGCTTCTTTGCGCCCTTCAGCGCCGCGACGGCGGCCGCCAACTCGTTGCGGTCCGGGCGCAACCGGCGCGGCGTCCAGACGCGCTCGACGAACAGGCTTTCGGGATAATCATAGGCCTCGGCCTGCACGTCCTGGYAGAGCGAGAGCGTGACCGGGCCGCATTCGGCCGGATCGGTCAGCACCTGCATGGCGCGGTTCAGCGCCGGGATGATCTGCTCCGGCCGCGTGATGCGGTCGAAATAGCGCGACACGGGGCGGAAGCAGTCGTTGACGCTCGCCGTGCCGTCGGAAAAGTCCTCGGCCTGCTGCAGCACCGGGTCGGGCAGGCGGTTGGCGAAGACATCGCCGGGCAGAAACAGGACGGGCAACCGGTTCACATGCGCGAGCGCGGCCGCCGTCACCATGTTGAGCGCGCCGGGGCCGATCGAAGAGGTCGCGGCCATGAAGCGGCGGCGGAAATTCGCCTTGCCATAGGCGATTGCCGCATGCGCCATCGCCTGCTCGTTATGGGCGCGGAAGGTCGGCAACTCGTCGCGCACCTGGTAGAGCGCCTCGCCGATGCCTGCGACATTGCCATGGCCGAAGATCGCCCAGACGCCGCCGAAGATCGGCACTCGTCTGCCATCGATCTCGGTCATTTGCCGGCTGAGGAAGCGGGTCACAGCCTGCGCCATCGTCAGGCGAATTGTCTTGCTCATGATGTTTCCTCCGCGATCCTTCAGCGGTCTTGTTATGCTGCCTTGCGGCCGCGTGCGGCAAGCCATGCCTCGGTCAGTTGCTCGAAGCGCGCGGCCATATCGGCGACCGCCTCGTCATCCGACATCCGGCCTCCCAGCCATTGTTCGGCGGCGTTGATGAAGATGGTGCGACCGACGGCGAAACCCTTGACGATCGGCGCATTGCTCGTTGCGGCAAACGCCGCGACCAGCTCGTCCTGCGGCGCTTCGAGCCCGAGCAGCACGACGCCCCGGCACCAGGGGTCGTTCTTGACGATCACCTGTTCGATCTTTGCCCAGGCGGCTGCAGAAGCCTGCGGCTCCAGCTTCCACCAGTCGGGCTTGATGCCCAGCGCGTAGAGTTCCTCCAGCGCGCGCGGAATGGTGGTGTCGTCGAGCTTGCCGTGCTTGCCGGCAATGATCTCGACCAGCAGTTCCCGGCCGACTTTCCGCGCCGCCTCGAACAGCGCGCGCAGCTTCTGCTGCTGCTCGACTTTGAGCGCTTCCGGGTCGTCCGGGTGGTAGAAGCACAGGCATTTGATGCAATGGTCGACCGGCCATTCGGTCAGCTGCGAGCCGATGTCCTGCGAGAATTCGAAGCGCAGCGGCCGCGATCCCGGCAATTCGACCGGGCGGCCGAGCCAGGCGAAGGGATGGCGGGCGAATTCGAACATCGCGTCGCGACCGTATTTCTCGTCGATCAGCATGYCGTAGCCGTCGCGGCCGGCGGCGACCTTTGCCGCCGCCTTCACGGTGAGCACCTTGAAATCAGGGATGCGCGCGGCGTCGGCGCCGACTCTTGCCGCGACGTCCTCGAGCTGCACGCGATGGTCGCAGGCCAAAGCCATCAGCGAGGGAATGTCGCGCCGGCGCGTCGTCGCCCAATGAATGTGGTTGATCGCTTCGTCCTTACGCAGCGCCAGATGCTTGCTGCCGTGCTTCAGGAAGAACTGCAGCTCCTCGAAAGTCGGATATTCCGGCGCGCAGAGCAGGCGCGACACAGCGAAGGCGCCGCAGGCATTGGCCCAGGTCGCGGCGGTGGCAAAGCTTTCGCCGCCCAGCCAGCCGCGCAGGAAGCCCGACATGAAGGCATCGCCGGCGCCCAGCACATTGTAGATCTCGATCGGGAAACCTTTGCCGACGATGCCGTCCTCGAGGTCGTCGCTGATCGGCCCGTCATAGACGATGCAGCCCTTGGCGCCGCGCTTCAGCACGATTGTGGCCGAGGACAGCGCGCGGATCGTCTTCAGCGCGCTCAGGCACTCGTCGGCGCCGGAAGCGATCATGATTTCCTCTTCGGTGCCGACGATGAGATCGCAATCCGGCAGCACCGTCTTCAGCTGCGCCGAGACGCGGTCGGACTTGACGTAGCGCTCGAAACCTTCGGCATGACCGGCAAGGCCCCAGAGGTTCGGGCGGTAGTCGATGTCGAAGACAACCTTGCCACCCCGGGCCTTCATCAGGCGGATCGCCTTGCGCTGCGCGGCATCGGAATTCGGCCGGGAAAAATGCGTGCCGGTGACGACGACCGAGCGGGCCGAAGCGATGAAAGCCTCGTCGATGTCCTCCTCGGCAAGCGCCATGTCGGCGCAGTCGGAGCGATAGAAAATCATCGGCGAGACGCCTTCGCTCTCGACCGACAGCAGCACCAGCGCCGTCAGCCGCTCCTTGTCGGTCTTCAAGCCGTCGACCGAGACGCCCTCGCGCCGAAGCTGCTCGCGGATGAAGCGGCCMATCTGCTCGTCGCCGACGCGGGTCAGCAGCGCCGAGCGCAGGCCGAGCCTTGCCGTGCCAACGGAAATATTGGCCGGGCAACCGCCGACCGACTTGGCGAAGGAGGCGATGTCCTCCAGCCGCGAGCCGATCTGCTGGCCATAGAGATCGACCGATGCACGGCCGATGGTGATGACGTCGAGCGGCGGGTATTTCCCTTCCACGGCTTCGCCCATTCGAACCTCCCATCGGCCTTGTTGTGCAGAGCAGCGTCGTTTGGACAGCGCGCGCCAGCGATGGCGTGGTGTCGTCAATATGAAATATTAATTCCAATCTACAGTCAATATGGAATGAGCATTCCCATGCTGAAAAGCGCTGGCCGCCGAGGCCTCAGCCCTTGCGCCGGCGGCCGGCTTCGCGGCGCTTCTCGCCGACGGCGACCGTCAGCGCCATGGCCAAAGCCATGGTTGCCGAAATCGAGCGGAAGCCGCCGAAATCGGCCTCGGCGACCTCGAACCAGACCTTGGCGAATTGCGCCAGCGGCGAGAAGGACGAGTCGGTGACGGCCACGATCGGCACGCCCTGTTCGGCGATCGAGCGCGTCTCGTCGATGGTCGCGGGCGCGTAAGGCGAGAAGCTGATGGCGATGACGGCGTCGCGCGGCGTGRCGAAGCCGATCATCTCGGCGTTGAGCCCGRCTGCCGATTCCACCAGCTGGTTGCGGATCTTGAGCTTGCCCAGCGCGTAGGCGATGTAGGAGGCGACCGGATAGGAGCGGCGCTTGGCCAGCACATAGATGGTCTCGGCCTTCGCCAGCAAATTGACTGCCTCTTCGAAATGCGCATCGTTGAGCGAACGCGAAATATCGCCCAGCGAGGTGCTGGCGGCGGCGACGAAGCCGTCGAAGATCGCCCGGTGGCCGCCACCGTCCTCGGCCTTGGCGCGCAACGCCGCCAGCCGCTCGTCATAGGAGGAATTGCGCTCGCGCAGCCGCTCGCGGAAAACCTGCTGCAGGCTGGTGAATCCGTCGAAGCCGAGTTGCTGGGCAAAGCGGATCAGCGTCGAAGGCTGGACGCCGGCCGAGGCCGCGATGCTCGCTGCCGTCCCAAAAGCGATGTCGTCGGGGTTGTCGAGCGCATAGGCGGCGATCTGCGCGATGCGCTTGGGCAGGCTCGCGCGCCTGTCCAGGATCGTCGCGCGCAGCGTTTCGAAATCGCGAGGCACCCGTTCGTCCATCGTCGCTCCGCCCACGCCCATATGGTTCGTCCCTCTCCTGCCCCATCATAGCGAGTTCGCGCAAGAACACCATAAAAAATGATTTGTATGTTCCATTCTTTACCAAAATGGACTAATCAATCCACACCGTTATTTCCTTCATCTTGGAGACAATCGACATGGTCGGAGTGGGCCTCATCGGCACGGGCTTCATGGGCAAGTGYCACGCCATCGCCTGGAACGCGGTGGGCACCGTCTTTCCCGATGTCGAGAAGCCGAAACTCGTGCATCTGGGCGAGGTGAATGACGAGTTGGCCCGGCGCAAGGCCGGCGAGTTCGGCTTCGCGAAAGGTTCCGGCGACTGGCGCGCCGTGGTCGACGACCCGGAGGTCGATGTCGTCTCGCTGACCACGCCCAATCAGTTCCATCCGGAAATGGCGATCGCCATCCTCCAAGCCGGCAAGCATCTGTGGTGCGAGAAGCCGATGGCGCCGAGCTTTGCCGAGGCCGAGACCATGGCGGCCGCGGCGAGGAAATCCGGCAAGGTCGCTGGGCTCGGCTACAACTACATCCAGAATCCCGCCATCCGTCACATCGGCGCGTTGCTCGAGGAAAAGATCATCGGTGACGTCAACCTCGTGCGCATCGAGATGGACGAGGACTTCATGGCCGACCCGGAAGCGCTGTTCTTCTGGAAGCACGAGGCTACGTCCGGCTATGGCGCGCTCGACGATTTCGCCGTGCATCCRCTGTCGCTGATCAAGGCGCTGTTCGGCCGCGTCAGCCGCGTCATGTGCGACATGGCCAAGCCCTATGCCGACCGCAAGACCGCGTCCGGCGCCCGCCGCGCGGTCGAGACCTATGACATCGCCAGCGTCTTGATGCATCTCGAGAACGGCGTTGYCGGCACGCTGCTGGTCAACCGCTCGGCCTGGGGCCRCAAGGGCCGCATCGCCATCCAGATCTTCGGCTCGAAGGGCTCGATCCTCTACGACCAGGAGCGGATGAACGAGTTCCAACTCTACCTCACCGCCGACCGGCCGACCGAACAGGGCTACCGCACCGTCCTGGTCGCGCCGCACCACAAGCCCTACGATTCCTTCCTGCCGGCGCCCGGCCATGGGCTGGGCTTCAACGATCTCAAGATGATCGAATGCCGCGAGCTCCTGATGCGCATCGCCGGCAGRCCGGCCCGCATCATCGACTTCGACGAGGGACTGGAGATCGAGCGCACCGTGCACGCCATGGCGCGTTCCTTCCAGGAGCAGCGCTGGGTGGATGTGAGATAGGCCAGGCAACGCCTCAGAACCGGACTGGCTCGAAGCGGCCGGACTTCGCGGAGGCAAGCGCGGCCTCGCACAGGATCATCGCCTTGCGGCCGTCCGCCGCGCCGACGGCCGGCGTCCGTCCCGCGCCGACCGACTGGATGAAATGGTCGAGCTCCGCCTCGTAGGAGTCTGCATAGCGCTCGACGAAGAAATAGAGCGGCCGGTCGGCCGCGATCCCGCTCTCGCCGCTGAGGCTGACCGAAGTCGGCGTGCGGTTGCCGGCCTGCAGCATGCCCTTCGCGCCATGCACCTCGATGCGCTGGTCGTAGCCATAGACGGCGCGCACGCTGTTGTTGATGTGGCACTGCTTCCCTGAGGCGGTGCGCAGGATGAACATCGCCGTGTCGTAGTCGCCGAGCTTGGCGTAATAGGGCTCGACCAGCGAGGAGCCGGTGGCAAAGAGCTCGACCGGCTCCTCGCCCAACAAGAAGCGCGCCATGTCGAAATCGTGGATGGTCATCTCGCGGAACACGCCGCCGCCGCCGGCCAGCGCTTCCTCGGTCTCCGGTTCCGGGTCGCGGCTGGTGATGATCACCTGCTCGACCGCGCCGATCTCGCCGGCGTCGATGCGCTTTCTCACAGCGGCGAAGGACGGATCGAAGCGCCGGTTGAAGCCGATCTGCAGCGRCACGCCGGCCTTCTCGACCGCAGCCAGGCATTGATCGGTGCGGGCGATGTCGAGGTCGATCGGCTTCTCGCAGAAGATCGCCTTGCCTTGTGCCGCGGCCCCGATGATCAGGTCGGCATGGGTGCGGGTGGCAGACGCGATCACCACGGCCTTGACCGACGGGTCGTTCATCACCGTCGCGGTGTCGGCKATCTCCGCGCCGGTTCCGGCGGCGATCCGCTCGGCGGCGTCCTGTCGCGGGTCGACGACATAGCGCAGGCGCACGCCCGGATGCCGGGCAAGATTTTTCGCATGCACCGAGCCGATCAGCCCGGCGCCGAACAATGCGGCGTCGATCATTTTTCTACCTTCTGTAGTGCCTCAGTTGGCTGCCGCTTCCGCGCCGGATCCCGGCTTGGTGAAGCGCTCCAGCTCCTGCTGCAATTCGCGGATCTCGCGGCCGCCGGCCATCATGTCCAGCACCTCCTTCTCGCTGATATCGCCCTTGCGGAACGTGCCGAGCGAGCGGCCGCGGTTGAGCATGGTGAAGACATCGCCGATCGGATAGGCGTGATGGATGTTGTGGGTGATGAAGATGACGGCGAGCCCGCGCTGGCGCGCCTGCGCCACATAGCGCAGCACGATCGAGGCCTGGTGCACGCCGAGCGCCGAGGTCGGCTCGTCGAGGATCAGCACCCGGGCGCCGTGATAGACGGCGCGCGCGATCGCCACGCATTGCCGCTCGCCGCCGGAAAGCGTGCCGACCGCCTGCTGCGGATCGCGCACATTGATGCCGATCTTGCCGAGCTGGTCATAGACGATCGCATCGGCCGTCTTCATGTCGATACGYCTGGCCGGCCCCCAGCCCTTCACCGGCTCGCGTCCAAGGAAGAAATTGCGGGTGATGCTCATCAGCGGGATCATCGACAGGTCCTGGAAAACCGTGGCGATGCCGGCGTCGAGCGCCTGCCTGGGCGATGAGAACGTCACCGGTTTGCCGTCGACATACATCTGGCCTTCGCTCGGCGTGTGCACGCCCGACAGCGTCTTGATCAGCGTCGACTTGCCGGCGCCATTGTCGCCGAGCAGGCAATGCACCTCGCCGGCATGCGCGGCAAACGACATGTCGCGCAGTGCCGTCACCGAGCCGAAGCGGCGGGTGACGTTGCGCAGTTCGATGAGCGGAACGGGCTCGGTCATCAGCGTGCCTCCGTCGCCTTGCGGCGCACGTAATTGTTGACCAGCACGGCGATCAGAAGCATCGAGCCGAGGAACACCTGGAACCAGTCGGTGTCGATGCCGGTGTAGAAGATGCCCATCTCCACCGTGCCGAAGATCAGCGCGCCGAACATGGCGCCGATCGCCGAGCCGTAGCCGCCGGTGAGCAGGCAGCCGCCGATCACCGCCGCGATGATCGCCTGGAATTCCTTCTGCGTGCCGCGCAGCGTGTCGGCGGAGCCCGCCTCCAGCACCTGGATGACGGCGAACAGCGTCGCCGAAAGCGCTGTGCCGATGAACAGCAGGATCTTCACCCGGTCGACCGGCACGCCGACATTGCGCGCCGCGCGGTCGTCGCCGCCGACGGCGAACACCCAGTTGCCGAAGCGCGTCTTGATCAGCAGCCAGGTGGCGAAGGCGGTCACCGCCACCCACCACAGGATCGACATCGAAAGACCCTGCACCATCGCCGAGCCGTCGGGGCGCGCGGCGATCACGCCATGCGCGGCGAGCCAGGCGAAGACCGGCGCGCCGAACTTGCCGCCGAACAGCCAGACCACGAAGCTGCCTTCCTGGCCGTCGGTGATATAGGGGATCTGCGTGCGCCCGGTGATGGTGCGCGTGATCGCGAGCGTCAGGCCGCGCAGGATGAACAGGCCGGCCAGCGTGACGATGAAGGAGGGCAGCCTGGTGCGCACCACGAGGATGCCGTTCAGTGCACCCACGATGATGGCGATGATGAAGGCGATCGCCACCGCCGCGGGGATCGAAAGCCCGAACTGGGTGACGCAAAGCCCGATGGTGACGCTGGCAAAGCCAATCATCGAGCCCAGCGACAGGTCGAACTCGCCGCCGATCATCAGCAGCGCCACCGCCGCGGCCAATATGCCGAGCTGCGCCGATACCTGCAGGAAATTGGCGATGCCGGCCATCGAGAACAGGCCGCTGTTGCCTGCGGTGATGCCGAAGGCGAGGAACACGATGACGGTGCCGGTGATGGCGCCGAGCTCCGGCCGCCGCATCAGGCGCACCAGGCGTCGCKAAACGGGTTTCGGCTCGGGCGGATGAGCCGGGTTCAGTGCATCGGTCACGATCGTCATCCCAATAAGCGTCCAGGGCACCCAACAAAGGCCCGCCGGCGCTTTCGCCGGCGGGCCATTATAGCATCAGCGGATGCCGGCCTTGCTGAGATCGCGCACGGCGGCCGCGTCGTCCTTCATGATGAAGGACGGACCGGTGCGCACGGCCGATGTCGGGAAGGTCTTGTACATCGCCTTGTTGGTGAGGAAGACGACGGGATAGTAGCCCATCATATATTGCTGGTTGTCGATGCCGAACATCATMGTGCCCTTGGCGACCGCATCGAGGATCTCGGGCGACAGGTCGAACGTGCCGATCTTGTAATTGCCGATCGTGCCGGCATCCGAAAACATCTTGAGCAGGGGTGCGGCGACGGTCGGGCCCAGCGTCAGCACGCCGGTGACGTCCGCATGCGCGGTGAGATAGCCTTCGACGCGGCGCGTCACGTCGGTCGGGTCCATCGTGGCCGCCACCACGTCGGAGGAACCGCCGCTCTTCTTCAGCCCGTCATTATAGCCTTCGCAGCGCTTGTCGAGGCTGACATTGCCGACCTCATGGTTGATGCAGATGCCCTTCTTGACGCCGGCCTTGGCCATGATCTCGCCGGCCTTGACGCCATTGTCGTATTCCGAGCCGCCGCCGACGAAGAGGTCGAGGCCCCAGGGCTCCACCGCTTCCTCGCCGCTGTCGATGACCACCACCGGGATGCCGGCGGCCTTGGCCGCTTCCACCGGCGCCTTCAGCGCGTCCATGTCGGGGATGGAGACGACCAGCCCGTCCGGTTTGGACGCGGTCRCCGCCTCGATCATGCGCGCCATGCGCACCACGTCGAAGGTTTCCGGCGCCTGGTATTCGACCTTGACGCCGAGCTGCTTGGCGGCGGCCTGCATGCCGTTCTTCACCACGCTCCAATAGACGTCGTTGGCCTGGCCGTGGGTGACGAAGACGATGCGCACATCGCTTTCCTTCTTCACCTGGGCCGGCGCGGGCAGGACGCCTGCGCCGGCAAAGGCGAGCGAAAGCGCCGCCGCGCTCAACGCATTTCGCAGTCCGGACATCGAGAATAAGGCACTCATAGTGGTTCTCCTCAAGTTATCGTTGTCGTCTCTCAAGTCTTGGCCTCGACCCTCCCGGTCAGGCCGCCTTCGTCATGATTCCTGTTCGGAGCATGATCTTTTCCGAAAACCGGTTTCCACTTTTCGGGATCATGCTCTGAAATCCCGGAGCGTGCCGCGGCGGATGGACAATCCCTCCACGAAGGCCATGAAATCCGGGTCTGGAAGCAGGTCGAATTCGTCGATGCGGATCTGCGCCGAGTTCGGCTCGATCACCTCGATCTCGCCGGGCGCATTGGCGTGCAGGCAAAGGAAATTCAGCCCTTCGCCGATCTGGCCGAACAGCGCCTCGTAGCGGGCGCGTGCCGGCTGGTTGCGGTGCCATGGCGTTTCCAGCACCGCGCTTGCCAGCGTCTCGCCGGCCTCAACCAGCCGCTTGCCCGGCGCCGAGAAGACGCTGTCGTCCAGCGGACCCAGATTGTGGATCGGTCCGTAGACGGAAATGCTTTTCGGGAACAAGGTCGGCAGGCCGTAGTCGATGCCGACCGCCGCGTAGCGGTCGACGAACTCCGGCGAGAACACCGCGCCCATGTGTCCATCGATATGCGTGAGCGACAGCCCCGCGGCCTTCGCCGCGCCGATCTGCGCCCGCATCTCCGCCTCCACCGCTTCCGGCTCGCCTCTGGCGCGCAATTCCGGCACCGAGCGGAACAGATAGCCGTCGCTGTCGACGATGCCCGACGCCTGGCTCGCCTTGGTCAGYGGCCGCCAGCGGTAGTACTTCTTCTCGGAGGTGAGCGTGATGTGGACGCCGAGATTGAGCGAGGGATCCTTGGCGCCTTCCTCGGCGATCTCCAGGAACCACGGGCAGGGCACCATCACCGAGCCGCTGTCCACCGCGCCGGCGCGCTTCAGCTTGAGATAGGCGACATTGGCGCCGTGGCACATGCCGACATCGTCGATGTTGATGACGACCTTGCGTTCAGCCGGCATGGCGGACCTCCTTTGCGCGCTCGTGCACATAGAAGCCCGCGCCCTGCGCCAGCTTCTTCAGATTGCGGTAGCCCATCGTGGCATAGGTCAAGGGATGCGCCTTGGCCGGGTCCTGCTCGGCCTCCACCACCAGCCAGCCGGAATAGYCCTGGCCGGCGAGGATCTTGAGCAGCGTCGGATAGTCGATCGCGCCGTCGCCCGGCACGGTGAAGATSCCTTCCATCACCGCGCCCATGAAGCTCATGTCGGCCTCGCGCGCCTTCTTCAGGATGGCCGGGCGCACATCCTTGCAATGCACATGCACGACGCGCTCCACATGCCGGCGCAGCAATTGCTCCGGGTCGCCGCCGGAAAAGGCGCAGTGCCCGGTGTCGTAGAGCAGGCCGACCGCCTCGCCGGTCGTGTGCATCAGCCGGTCGATCTCCTCATCGGTCTCGACGATGGTGCCCATGTGAYGGTGGAAGGCCATGYCGACGCCGAAGTCGGAGAACCGCTCGGCGAGCCGGGTGATCTTGGCGCCATAGGCCTTCCATTCGCCGTCCATCAGCTTCGGYCGCTGCGAGATCGGATCGTGGATCGCGCCATGCCGGCCGCGCGAGGTGTCGGCATAGACGACGCGTCGGGCRCCGAGGTCGCGCAATAAAGTCAGATGCGGCCGGATCGCCTCGAACTCCTCGTCCACCTCCTTCTCGCAGATGCGCCCGTCATACCAGCCGGAGACCAGCGCCAGCCCGTAATGGTCGAGGATGGGCCGGAGCGCGCGGCTGTCGCGCGGAAACTTGCCGCCAAGCTCGGTGCCGGCATAGCCGGCTTCCGCGGTTTCGGCGAGGCAGGTCTCGAGCGGCGTGTCGCCGCCCAGTTCCGGCACGTCGTCATTGGTCCAGGTGATCGGGTTGATGCCAAGTCGAACTGTCGTCATTGCTCGCTTTCCCCCCCGCAGCCGGATGGCTGCGGGGTTGATGGTCTCGGGAGGAGATGGCTGCGATTGCTGGCGGCAGGGGCGCGGAACCCTGCCGTTTCGTTTGGCAGAACGCCCTCCCAGCGGCCYGCCTCACATATTCTGTCGACGTCTTGCCCCAACGTCAGTGCGCGAAGTCTACCCCGCTCTGTCTCCCCCGCGAGGGCCAGTTTTGCGGAAAATGAAGGAACCAGTTTGTGTTGGGAGGTGGCTGTGGCAGGATGGGGGATGGAGATCACGAAGCGGCCGCGCGAGGCCCCCCTCTCTGCCCTGCCGGGCATCTCCCCCTCAAGGGGGGAGATTGGCAGTTCAGGCGCCCCGCTCGTCTTTGCAACGTTGGCGATTGGCGAAACCCAACGCGACATCCAATCTCCCCCCAAGAGGGGGAGATGTCCGGCAGGACAGAGAGGGGGGYGAAGGAACTCGACGTCTGAAGCCAAGCGTGCCGCGGCTCGCCAGCGCGCCTACGGGTGGGCGTAACCCATGCGCCCCCACCCCAAACCCCAGCCCTTCCCGCTCGACACGCTCGCCGTGAACCGCGCCAGCCCCGAGCATCTGTCGCGCCAGCTCTATCACGGCCTCGTCGCCATCATCCGCGGCCGCGCGCTTCCCCCCGGCTCGGAGCTGCCTTCCACCCGCGCTCTCGCCGCCGAGCTCGGCCTTGGCCGCAACACCATCGTCGCCGCCTACGACCAGCTCGTCACCGAAGGCTATCTCGCCAACCGCCAGGGCGCGCGGCCCGTGATCGTCGATCTGCCCGAAGGCCCACGCGAAACGCCGCGCGAAGAACCGCCGGTGCCTTTGCGGTCACCCTCCCTGYGCGGCCAGCTTCTGCTCAGCCAGCCCTACCATCACGGCAGGCCGGRGCATGTCGCCTTCCATCCCGGCATGCCGGATGCGCAGAGCTTTCCCTTCGGCGTCTGGGGCCGGCTGGTGGCGCGCCGCGYCAGCCATGGCGGCGAGACGCTGTTCGGCACCTATGACGTGACCGGCCATCCGGCGCTGAAGGAGGCGATCGCCGGCTATCTCTTCTCCGCGCGCGGCGTGCGCTGCCGTCCGGAGCAGATCGTCGTCACCACCGGCGCGCAGGCCGCCTTCGATCTTCTGGCGCGCCTGCTGCTCGACCCCGACGACACGGTTTGGATGGAGGAGCCCGGCTATTACGGCGCCAAGGCCGCCTTCACCGTGGCCGGCGCCAGGATCCTGCCGATCGCGGTCGACCAGGAGCGCGGCTGGCGTTTTGAGCATGATCCCGAACCGAAGGTCAGCGAACGCAAAAAGTGGGAACCGGTTTTCGGACAAAGATCATGCTCCAACAAAGGGTCAGCTGCTCCAGGCTTTTCGCCCCGCCTCATCTATGTGACGCCGGCCTGCCAGCATCCGCTCGGCATCACCATGCGCATGGAGGAGCGGCTGCGCCTGCTCGACATCGCCGAGACCGCCAATTCCTGGGTGATCGAGGACGATTTCGACGGCGAATACCGCTTTCAAGGCCGCCCCGTGCCGGCGATCCAGAGCATGGACCGTTCCGGCCGCGTCATCTATGTCGGCACCTTCGCCAAGCTTTTGTTCCCGGCGCTGCGCCTGGGCTTCATGGTGCTGCCGCCGGAGCTCGCCGGCCGCATCGTCAACGCGCTCTCCACCACCGGCCAGTTCGCGCCGCTGCTGCTCCAGGCCGCCTTGGCCGATTTCATCACCGAGGGCCATATGAGCCGGCATTTGAAGCGCATGCGCCGCATCTACGCCCAGCGCCGCCAGCTCTTCCGCGACATCGTCACCGAGCGCCTGCGCGACGAGATCACGCTTTCCCCCGCCGAGGCCGGCATCCAGGTGGTGGGCTATCTGAAGGCCGGCATCGACGACATCAAGGTCAGCCAGGCGGCGGCGAAAAGGGCGATCAACGTCTCGCCCCTGTCGAAATATTTCCAGAACACCGCGCCGACGCAAGGGCTGGTGCTGGGCTATGCGGCCTGTGATGCGGCGCAGACGAGGGACGGGGTGGAGAGGYTGGCACAGGCGATAGGGGAGGTGCTGGGGTGAGGGGGCGACGAACGAGAGGTGCGCGATCAACATGTTAGTCGAGTTCAGAGCCTCGCAGCATCTTGGATGGACGGGGCAGTACGATTGCGGCCGAGACACCTTTGATGGCCTCAAGTCCGGCTCTTAGTTCGTCGTGCTGCTCGGTCTGCGCACGGTCATCCCAGACGAACGCGATTATGTTATCGTACGCAGTTGACCTGCTGAGATAGAGGCTCGCATCGGCGGCAACCTCTTCGATAATCTTGGCGCAGGCCTGTTGGCCCGCGTTTCGCATGAATTTGACCTCAATGATCRTGCRCAATGACGGAACRCCAAGGTCTGCGCRAGGATTTTTATGTCCAATTGACGGTAAATTCTCTTCKTTCTCAAGGTCAGATAAGACCGGTGCCAGAATAGCCCAAAGCAAATTTTGAACGTGATATTCGTTCTCGATATCCCATCTTGCAATTTCAGACTTCCGAGTGCGCTTTGCCGACTCGTACGTCCAAAGTCGCATCGACCGCGAAATATTTCGTAGAAGATCGACGAGATCGTTCCTCGTCACTGCAGCAATCGAAATCTGTCCGCGCCGCGCCAGGATATACTCGAAGACGGCAAGTCTCACTGCATCGCGCGAAGGTCCGGAATTGTGCGATTCAAGTCGTGCTGCCATCCCCCAACTCGCTTCAAGATCATCGCCTCGAAGTTCTCCAATACCCTTAGCCACAACAGCTACAGAAAGATCAGGCGGGATGATCCGTATGTTGGTGTCGCCGATGACTAGGCGCGCCACTCTAACCAGACCGATTTGCCAAGGGTCGCTGGCAACTTCTTTGGTCGAGCGCGATAGAACTTCTCTCAACCATTGTTCATCGGCATTATTTCCCGCGATCCCCAGAGAGACCCCGAGAAGCGCAACACCGTCGACCTCAAACCGCCACGGTCGACCTGGAACAAAGAAAGCCCGCCCGCTTAATTGGATGAGTTCCTCAAGGAGCAAGCCTTTCTCATGCTCTACGAGCAGCGCTCTAGCTAAGCCGTAGCCGAGTGCAGCCACATGCTCGGGGCGCCGCATTTGCCCCTTAAAGCGGATCGCTTCCTCAACGTATGTCCGAAGGACTTGATCGTCCGACAGTATCCAAGCACCAAAAGCCCCGATGTGACAGGGCGGGTTGGAGATGCTCCGATATTGGGCCTGTAACGCAGTGCGTATGTCGAGCAAATTCATCATAGGCTACAGGAACCAAAGGGTGCGGCCGATTTGCCCAAACCGAACCGCTTCTGGATCCCAGCCAGGTACAGCATTCAATCCTGCAAGTCGTTCGGCGATCAGGTCCGAATAGCGAATGGTGATTGGGAACGGCTCGGGTGACAACATGCGCCACGAATGACCTGAGAACTCGAATGCTTGGCGTGCGAGATAGGTCATGTCGGTGAAAGTTGAGAGCCGATGAAGTTTCAACAGGCATGGTCTCGGCATTCCGTCGCTCGYCTGCTTCAACTCGGAGGCTCCAGAGAAGACAATCAGCGACTCGAAATCACCAAGCTTGAGATGAAGGCCACGCTCAGGCCCAAGAATACCCTTTTTCGGGTCGCGGTAACCGATGCCTTTCTGGGTGTTGTCAAAGATCAGGTATGGATGACTTGGCGCGATGTGCACGAATGCGAACGTAACATTGTCTAGTTTGAGATCGTCTACGGTCCGCTTGATCGCTCCCGCTTCTGTGTCCTTTGGCGGCTTGAACATATGGAAAACAAGCCGGACTTTGTCCGTGCTGCGCCAATTATCCTGCTTCCGTACCGTTGTGATCGAACGCTTTAGCGTCTCATAAAGTGCATTCGCATACTCTTCGTAAGGGACAACGGCCGTTCGGTCGCTGAGCAGATAACTGCCATCACTTGAGAATACGGTCGTGATTCCAACGAACCTTTGCTGCGAGCCAATGCGACTGTTGGCAAYCGAATGCGAACCTAGGCCAATCACCAACTCATGGGCAACGGTTTGTTGCGAAGCCAATAACCAAGGTGTACCTCCCAACTTAGCGTAGGTGGCGAGGCTCATGTGATTCATCGAGAAGATCAGTTGGCTATCAGCTTGTGCCATTGTTTCAAGGCGAACGCTTTGGACGGGCACGTCGCGCTTGAGGAATACCGATTTGGTTGCATAGTACGGATTTGCGTCGTCGTCGAAGCCCTTAAACTCCTCCTCGACTTGGATGAGAGCCAGATCCCACTTGAATCCTTCATCAGTAGCCTTGGTCAACGCGGCTCGGCTAGCTGCCAAATAGTCGCTCGTCTTTGCRCTTGATGCGGTAAAAAACGTAACGTTTGGCTTTTCTAATGAAAACCGCCGCAGGAATCCGTCACCGTAACGCGGAACACGGTTCCTGCMGGTAAGAACATCAGGCATGCCATCRAGAAATTTGGCGATAAAGCCGTCGACCTGCCCTTCGTACTTGGCTTGGCAAATTACCGCAACTTTCAACTGCTTTGGACTGAAAGTTCTCTGGTCATAAGGTCCGTTCTTCTTGATCCCTCGCTCGTTCCAGTCATCTTTGCGTGTTCCACTGGGATCGAAAACGAATATCGGTTTCGCGATCATCTCGGTTGACGGAAAGCCTTTGTCGCCCGAGGACAGCATGGAGCTGATTACAAATTTCGCCCCTGGTACAGCCTCAAGTGAAACTCTCTCTCGTAGGTACTTCAGCGCTTCCTCGATTTGCTCTTTGCGCCCTGGTCCGGCATGAAACGAAGCTGCCATGGCTTCGGCCTTGGCAAGAAGGGAGGCCGCGTCGCGGTTGACTATTCGCTTGACGCAGTCGTCAAATATTTCCCTCCTAGCTTCGAGAAAAGCCAGAATCGTGGGAACGGTCGGAAAGCCTTCGGCGTGGTCCTCCAGAATGAGGTCGTCACCCTTGATCGCCGATACTCTACCTACCAACCGTCGTTTCTTCATCAACCTGGGATCATAGTGCGGCTCCTCGATCTGGACGTATCTTCCGAGAAGCGGAATCCCGAGAGCAAGCAGCTCTGCACACGATCCCTGAATGAAGTTCTTTAACCGCGCCWCGCAAGCAAGACCAAATGTATGCTTGCCGCTCGTGTAGATCGTGCGCGTATCAAAGCGCATTAGAGTTCGCCTTTGCATCCAGTGCGGCAGGTCTGGGTGCTGAATTAGGCCACGTGACACTGAACCCACGACGCTAACCGGCCGCTCAGAGAGAATGTCCCGCACCCCGCTAAAGGCTCTAACGAGTGCTGCCGAGAGAAGGGAGGGCCAAAGCTTAGGATACCGTCCAAGGTCGATTTCTTCCTGAACATTTCCGATTGGCTTCTGACCCGCAGCAACGGGAACGTCGATGATAGCGTCGATGCCGTCACGTCGAAAAACATGTGTTTCTCGAAACGCTTCGCGAAGTTCGTCCAGACGGCCGTCTTCGAAAGGTTGGCGACCCACCAGAATTTTAGTCTGTCCTGCGACACTAACAGGAGAGAAATTGATCGTGTACTTAGCCATCCTACCAACGGCGCCTCATAGGGAGCAGAATCAGTTTCTATATTACGCAAGCGTTTCATCCAGGGGAGGTCCGAACTCCTACAATGCGCAGGGCGATGATTGAAGCGACGCCAACACCTGGGAGGTGTATTGAATGGCAAAGGCGCGATTTCGAATCCAGGAGCACAAAGACATCTATATCCACAACGATCTTGCAAATGCGGCTTTCTATTTCAAAGAGCGCATTTCGGGGCGGTTGAAGAACGACGACCGGGAAGGGATCGGAATTGAGATGATGGCCTGCTTGACCATGATCGCTTTTGCGGTCGAGGCCCGCATGAACTTCCTCGGCTATAAGCTTATCGAAAAATGGAAGGAACGCGCGCCATTCATGGTTAAGGTCGAGAAAGTGACCAGGCGCTTAGGCGTGGCGCCGGACTACGGCGAGCGCCCCTACAAAACCATCGAATCTCTTAAGAACTTTCGCGACACGCTCGCGCACGGCAAGCCACTCGAAATTCGAAGGGATCTTGAAGTCGAAGCAACAGAGGAGGAACTACGAGGACGGGGATATCTGAGCGCGCCTTGGGAAACCTCGGTCAGCGGTGAGTTTGTTGAGGTGGGCTTCGAAGACATGGAGGCGGTCTGGCGTGACCTTTTGGCGAGGTCAAGGCTTGGCGTGATGGAGACAATAACTCAAGGTGGCGCCACGATTAGCTTCATCGGGCCCGTGGGCTAAGCAGCCAGTTCCGCGACGTCCCTTGATTTCACTCGCGTCAAATGAACCCATAGGAATGTCCAAGCCAGCTTTGAAATGGCGCACCCGACAAGATTCGAACTTGTGACCTCTGCCTTCGGAGGGCAGCGCTCTATCCAGCTGAGCTACGGGTGCTTCCCGGAAACCGGAAAACGAACCGGCCGGTGAGCCGGCCAGCCACGGCTTCTTAGCGGAAGCCGCAGCGGGCTTCAACGGGCAATTGGCGATTGTGCGGCGGGCTGGTGGGGTGATTGTCTGACCGATGGGCTGACGGAGAGGGCGCTCCCCTCTCCGTCTCGGCTTCGCCGAGACACCTCTCCCCACTGCGTGGGGCGAGGAACTGGCCTCACCCCTCAGCCCCCACCTTCGCCGTCTTCCTTCTCACCGCCCGTGTCGCGCGCTTCACCTTCTTCGCCGCGGTCAGCTCGTGCATGGCATCCAGCTGCATCTGCTGCATTTCCGCCAGGCGCTGCCATTGGCGCGAGATCAGATAGTCGAGCTTTTCGTGCAGGTGCCGCACTTCCAGCTCGGCCTTCAGGTTCACCCGGTAGTCGTTGAAGGAGCGCAGCCGGTCTTTGGCTTCCTGGCGCTTCTGGCTCATCATGATCACCGGCGCCTGGATGGCGGCGATGCAGGACAGCATCAGGTTGAGCAGGATGAACGGGTAGGGGTCGAAAGCGCTGGTCGTGCCGGCGATCAGGTTGATGCCGATCCACAAAAGCAGCACCGCGGCGAAGGAGATCAGGAACCACCAGCTGCCGCCGAACTCGGCCATCGAGTCGGAAACGCGGTCGGGGAAGGAGCGGTGCTCCTCATATTCCTCTTCCGAGTTTTCCGAGATCGTGTCCTGCTTGGCGATCGATTCCACCACCTGGCGGTCGAGCTCGGAGAACTCGCCGTGCTCCTGCTGCAGCAATTCCTCCATGTAGCGCATGCGGTAGCGCCCGAGCTCCTCGCGGCTGATGCGGGCGCCGCGCGGCAGGTCGGGATGGTCGGAGCGGATGCGGTCGGCGAGGCTGGGCCTGAGATCGTCGACGCGCACTAGGTCGCGCTTGCGGAATTTGCGCCCCGATATCGCCGAGGGCTTCTTCTTCGGCTTGATCCGGGCCGTGCCTGGAACATGCGGTTCGCCGTGCGGCTCGGAATCCGGCACTTCCGGCGCTTCGAGGATCTCGTCGGCGGCTGCTTGCGCATCCTCCGGCACGGTTTCCGCCTCGAGATATTCGCCGGCGACGTCGTTCTCGTTGTCGGCCTGGATCTGCGCGGATGCCTTCGGGTCGCCTGCCATGGTCGGTGCTCCTGTTCGAGGCTTTGCGGCTACGATACGCCAAGCCGGCGCGGCATATCCATGGTCAGTGTGAAGCTGGTGTGACCGAACAAGTTCTTGTGATGGAGCAGGGCTGCTTAGGCCAATCGCATAGGTCGGCGCCGCCCCCTCTCCGTCTCGGCGCTGCGCGCCGATCCACCTCTCCCCCGCTTTGCGGGGGCGAGGAAACGCCTGTCGCCAAGGGCGCGACCTCGCAAGCCTGGGTTCCTCGCCCCGCGGAGCGGGGAGAGGTGGCTCGGCGAAGCCGAGACGGAGAGGGGAGCGCCGTTCGCGATTTCACGCCCACCCCTGGCGCAATCGTCTCCGCCGCCTGGCCTTGATCCACATCAAACTGGCCTCTGTGGCTGGGCTGATAGGCTGACTATATCGAAATCAGGCGTGACCGTTCAGGCTCCCGCCAACAGGCGCGCAGCGCCGCGCAAATGAGGGATCGTCACCATGTACAAGAAAATCCTGATCGCCACCGACGGCTCCGAACTCGCCCAGAAGGGCGTCGCCCACGGCCTCGAGCTGGCCAAGGGTCTCGGCGCCACCGTCGCCTTCGTCACCGTCTCGGAGCCGTTCCCGGCGCTGGCCTGGGGCGGCGCCATGGCCGGCTATGTCGCCGCCGACGAGCTGGTCAATTACGAGGAAAGCGCGCGCAAATACGCCAGCGAGCTGCTCGCCGAATGCAAGGCCGAGGCCGATGCCAAGGGCGTTGGCTCCAAGGGCCTGCATATCGAGAACCGGACGCCCGCCGAGGCGATCCTCGAGGTCGCCGGTGCGGAAGGCTCCGACCTCATCRTCATGGCCTCGCACGGCCGCCGCGGCATCGGCCGCCTGGTGCTCGGCAGCCAGACGGCGGAGGTGGTGTCGCTGACGACGATCCCGGTGCTGGTGGTGAGATAGGTCCGCCGACATTCAGGTGAGGCCGGCCCGACCTGAATCTCGACAATCCTTGCGCCAGCGAAAGGCGGGGCAGGCAGCGATCCTTCGCGCCCCCCTCTGTCCTGCCGGACATCTCCCCCACAAGGGGGGAGATTGGCGGTTTCGGCGCCCCGCCCATTTCTGCAGCGTTTGCGATTGGCGAAAGCCGGCGCGACATCTGATCTCCCCCCTTGTGGGGGAGATGGCCGGCAGGCCAGAGGGGGGCGCTGTCCCGCCGGCGTGTAAAACTTTCCCCGCCTCTACTGCGTCGGCAGCAGCGGCGCGCCGGGCGATGCCAAATCCGGCGACGGAAAATCGGATGCCGGCTGGCCAGGCACCGCCGACGCAGGCGTCGGCTGCTGCGACGGCGGCAGCCCCGGCAAACCAGAGTCCGGCGGCGTCATGCCCGGAAGCGGCGCGGCCGCGGTCTGCTCCCCGGAATACATCAGCCTCGGCTGGCCGGCGTCCGCGACCGCCGGACCCAGGCTGCGCTGGATCAGCGCCTCGACATGGTCGTTGCGCTGGCGCGCGGTATCGGCGCCCATCACCACCACGATCAGGTGYCGCCCATCGGCATTGTAGGAGGTGACGATGTTGTAGCCGGAAGCGCGGATGTAGCCGGTTTTGATGCCGTCGACGCCGCGCACACGCCCCAGCATGTCATTGTGGCCGCGCACCAGCCTGCCGYGGAACATGAAGTCGCTTTCGGAGAAATAGTGGAAATGCTGCGGGAAGCGTTTTTCCAGCGCCATGCCCAGCACCGCCATGTCGCGCGCGGTGGTCACCTGGCCGTCGTCGGGCAAGCCRCAGGCATTGCGGAAATTGGTGCCGGTCATGCCGAGCGAGCGCGCCTTGGCGGTCATCATGGCGGCGAACTGGTCCTCCGAGCCGCCGCCCAGATACTCGCCCACCGCCACCGCCACGTCGTTCGCCGACTTCACCACCATGGCGCGGATGGCGGAATCGACGTCGATCGTCTCGCCGCGCCGGAAGCGCAGCTTGGTCGGCGGCTGCGAGGCGGCGTGGTCGGAAACCKGGATCCGCGTTTCCTTGGAGACGCGGCCGCTCTCCATCGCCTCGAACAGCATGTAGAGCGTCATCATCTTGGTCAGCGACGCCGGATAGCGCTGCGATCTCGAATTGACCTCGAACAAGGTCTTGCCGGTCGAGGCGTCGACCACGATCGCGGCATATTTCTGCGGCTGCGCCGGCACGGCCAGCACGCTTTCCGGCGGCCCGGCCGTCGTGCAGCCGGCGACCAGCGCGAGCAATGCCAATATGGCGATGAGTTTCTGGAGGAAAGGGAAGATACGGGGCAAGACGTTTCTAAAACTGTTGCTGAGACGCGGCGAAGCTAACGTAACCCATGTGCGGCGTCCAACTGGTTAACGGCGATAGAAGCGCATTTGCCCAGGTTTTCGGTGTGTGTGAGTATGCTTTCTTTGCTTCCGGAGGTTCGGCGCTGCCCCTCACCTGCCTGCCGGCATCCTCTCCCCGTGTAGTGACGGGGAGAGGGGAGCCGCCATCGCCGGTTTCGCTAATCCCCAGCGTTGCAGAAAGGGCRCAGCCATAGCGGCCAGCCCCTTTCTCCCCGTCACTATACGGGGAGAAATGCCCGGCAGGGCAATGAGGGGCAGCGCCTGCGACCACAAGTTGGCCGCACCTTGATGCAAAATGCCGATTGCCCCGCTTGCGCGCCCTCCATTGGACAGGCTTTTCTTGCGCAAAGATTCGCGGGAGGCATGCATGGACACGGTCACGATCGGCGCAAAGGGCATCTCCGTCTCGCTCGATCTTGCGGTCGGCCATATCGCCGCGATGGATATCGAGGCAGACGGCCGCGTCCTGAAACCGCTGCATCGCGCCCCCTGGGTCGGCTCGCCGCGCGAGACGTTGCCCGCGAACCTCCCCGAGGGCACCGTGCGCCTGTCCGGCGATTTCCTCTGCGCGCCCTTCTCCGCCAGCGATGTCGAGGCGGCACCCTTGCATGRCTGGCCGGCCAACAGCCCGTGGGACGTCGTCGACAACGGCGCCATTGCCGGCGGCCGGCGGGCTGTCTTCCGGCTGCGTCGCAAGGTGATGGGCGCCACCATCGACAAGGTCTTCACGCTGCGCGACGGCCACCCCTTCCTCTACCAGGAGCACATCTTTTCCGGCGGCTCCGGCGCGATCTCCGTCGCCCATCATCCGATGACAGTGATGAAGGGCGGCGGCCGGCTGGCCTTCTCGCCCAAGCGCATGGCCGTCACACCTCCCACGCCGCCGGAGCCGGATCCGGCGCGCGGCCGGTCCATGCTGGCCTATCCGGCTCGCGTCACCGACCTCTCGCGGTTCCCGCTGGCCGCCGGCGGCACCACCGATCTCACCGACTATCGCATGGAAGACAGGCGCGAGGATTTCATCACCCTGGTCGAGGCGGATCACGGCGGCCCGGGCTGGGCGGCGATCGCCCGGCGCGCCGAGCAGGATCTGGTTATGGTGCTGAAGAACCCGGCCGAACTGCCGGTGACGATGCTGTGGTTCTCGAATGGCGGCCGCGACTACGCGCCCTGGAGCGGCCGCCATGTCGGCGTGCTCGGCGTCGAGGACGGCCGCTCGGCCGTCGGCCACGCCGCCTCGCTCGGCGACAACTGGCTGAAGCAGGAAGGCGTGGCGACGGCCTTCGCGCTGGCCGAGGGGCGCTCGGTCTCGTTCCGCCATGTCATCGGTGGGGTGCCGTTTGCGGAAGCCGAGCCGCCGAGCATCGAAGCCGCGCCCGATCGTTTGCGCGTCCTTGYCCCGAACGGCGCGGCGAAGGAGGTGCCTTTCGACGGCGACTTCCTGCGCGTCGGGCGTTCTGCTCCGGCGTAAGGTTTCGGGAGCGCCCCAGGGAATCCGTCATTCCAGGGCGGAGCAAGGAGTGAAGTTCCAGAGGTGATGGGGCGACAAGGACAGTCACTGTGACGCCGCGTTCCTTCACACCCCCCTCTGGCCTGCTGGCCATCTCCCCCGCAAGGGGGGAGATCGGATGTCCCCTTCGCTTTCGCCAATCGTCAACGCCGCAGGACGCGCGCGGGCGACGAAGCCGCCAATCTCCCCCCTTGCGGGGGAGATGTCCGGCAGGACAGAGGGGGGTGCTGTCCCGCCTGCATCTCGGATTTCCGCACAGCGCCGACAGTATATGACTGCCTGCTTGCGGCCAGGTGCTACCATCCGGTTTGAAATTTCCATCCACACCCGCCAAAATGCCGGCCGAACCTTACCGGAAAGCCGCCGATGTCCGAGATCGCCCATATCACAGCCGCCATCTTCAAGCGCGCCGGCAAGGCCAGGCGCTTCGTCGTCGCCATCGCCGGTCCGCCAGGCGCCGGCAAGTCGACGCTGTCGGCGAGCCTGCATGAGCTTTTGCCGGAAGGCACGTCCGAAATCGTGCCGATGGACGGCTTCCATTATGACGACATCATTCTCAACCGTCGCGGCTTGCGCCCGCGCAAGGGCGCGCCGGAAACCTTCGATTTCGCCGGCTTCGAGACGCTGCTGAAGCGCATCCGCTCCGGCGAGCCCGACATCGCCATTCCGGTGTTCGACCGCAGCATCGAGCTGTCGCGCGCGGCGGCCGAGATCGTCGGCGCCGACACCAAGTTCATCCTGGTCGAGGGCAATTACCTGCTGCTCGACGAGGAGCCGTGGTCGCGGCTGGCGCCTTTGTTCGATTTCACCATCTTCGTCGACGTGCCGCGCAATGAGCTCGAGCGCCGGCTGATGGAGCGCTGGCGCGAGCACGGCAAGTCCGACGAGGACGCCCGCGCCTGGATCGCCTCCAACGACATGCCCAACATCGAGCGGGTGCTGGCGCGGCGCCGGCCGGCCGACATGGTCATTGGTTGACRGCCGGTCATTGATCAATGACCCTGGTGATTGGTTAACCTGCTCAATTTTCACTATTTTTGGGCGGGAACCTTAAGGTTTTCGCGCCGTTATGACCCTATCCCGAATTGTCCGGCGCCGGAGCAATTCCAGGAAGGCGCGCACCGCTTTCCGTCTGGAGTTGCGAAGAAGATTGCAGGAGCTGTCAGATGGCAACCAACAGCAGAAAAACCGCGCCCAAGAAAGCCAGGGCCAATCAATCCAGGGGGGCGCAGGCCAAGGCCGGCGCCGCCCCCGCTATCGCGGAGCGGTCGAAGGACGCCAAGCCGGCTTTCGGCAAGGCGGCGCCGAAGAAAGTGACGCCCGGCGCGGCTCACAAGGTCGCGGCCAAGGCACAGAAGCCGCATAAGCCAGCAACGGGAGCGGCGGCGAAGAAATCGGGCCCAATCCGCACCGTGGCCAGCGTCGCTACAGGAGCGGTCGTCGCTACCGCGCGGCTCGCGGCGTCCGTGTTCGGCCGCGGTGGCGCGAGCGCCAAGACGAAGTGAGGGCTCAGCCCTTCGCCGGGATGGTGAGGCCCCGCTTTACCGCCGGCCGCGCCAGGCCAGGCTCAAGCCAGTCGGCGACGATCGGGAAATCGTCGAAGCCGACCAGCTCGCGCGCTTCGTAGAAGCCGATCAGGTTGCGCACCCAGCCCAGCATCGACACGTCRGCGATGGTGTAGTCGTCGTCCATGATCCACTTGCGGCCCTTCAGCCGCGTTTCGAGCACGCCGATCAGCCGCCGTGACTCGTCGCGGTAACGCTCCAGCGGCCGCTTGTCGGCGATCTCGCGCCCGGCGAATTTGTGGAAGAAGCCGACCTGTCCGAAGATCGGACCGATCGCCGCCATCTGGAAGAACACCCACTGTATGGTCTCGTAGCGCCGCGCCGGATCGGCGGGCATGAGCTTGCCGGTCTTGTCGGCCAGATAGAGCAGGATGGCGCCGGACTCGAACAGACCGATCGGCTTGCCGCCCGGACCGTCCGGGTCGATGATAGCCGGGATCTTGCCGTTCGGGTTGAGCGACAGGAATTCCGGCGTCCAGCTCTCGTTCTTGCCGATGTCGACATAATGCGGCTCATAGGCAAGGCCGATCTCCTCCAGCGCGATCGACACTTTCACGCCATTGGGCGTCGTGGCGGAATAGAGCTGCAGGCGGTCGGGGTGCTCGGCCGGCCAGCGCTTGGCGATCGGAAAGGCGGACAGGTCGGTCATCGGAAACTCCGGATGCGGGTTGGCGCCGGGCGGCGCCTGTGGCGGGTGAGCAAAGAATTAGGACTCCGGCCAGCCGGGATCAATACACGGCGAAAACGGCCAGCCGTGCACACAGAGTCAACCGACTGGCTGGGATCAGATCGCCTTGAAGGCCAGCACCGCATTGGTTCCGCCGAAGGCGAAACTGTTGCTGAGCGCGGCGCGCACCTTACGCTCACGTGCCGTGTTCGGCGTCACGTCGAGGTCGCATTCCGGGTCCGGCTCGCGGTAATTGGCGGTCGGCGGCACGATGCCGTCGCGGATCGCCATCACRCAGGCGATCATCTCCAGCCCGCCCGAAGCGCCCAGGCAATGCGCATGCATCGACTTGGTCGACGATACCGAAAGCGAACGGRCATGGTCGCCGAAGACGCGCTTGATCGCCGCTGTCTCGATCTGATCGTTGGCCTTGGTGCCGGTGCCATGCGCGTTGAGGTAGTCGACGTCTTCCGGATTGAGCCCGGCATCCGCCAGGCAGAAACGCATCGCCGCTTCCGGCCCCTCGACGGTTGGCGCGACGATGTCGGAGGCATCGGCGGAAAGCCCGACGCCGGCGATCTCGGCCAGGATGGYGGCGCCGCGCGCCATCGCATGATCGTAGCTTTCCAGCACCGCCATGCCGGCGCCTTCGCCGAGCACAAGGCCGGCACGGTCGGCCGAGAACGGCCGGCAGGTATCAGGCGAAAGCACTCTCAGCGCCTCCCAGCCCTTCAGCACGCCCCACACCAGCGGCGCTTCGGTGCCGCCGGCGACCATCACGTCGGYGCGGCCGAGCCTGATCTGGTCGACGGCCGAGGAAATCGCATGGTTGRCCGACGAGCAGGCCGAGGTGGCGCCGAAGACAGGGCCGCGCAGCCCGAGCGCCATGCTGACCTGGCCGGYGGCCGCGCCCGGCATCACTTTCGGCACGGTGAAGATGGCGGCACGGTTGCGCCCTTCGAGCAGGATCGCGCGGTAATTCTCCTCGATGGTCTCGAAGCCCGCGACGCCGACGCCGACGATTGCGCCCATCCGGTAGGTGTTGTCCGCATGCGCGGTCAAGCCCGATTGCCGCATGGCTTCCCGCGCCGCGATCACCGCCAGCAGGCTGAAACGGTCCATCGACACCACCTGCTTGCGGTCGATGCCATGGTCCGGCAATTGCTTGATTTCGCAACCGGTCTTGACCTTGAGGTCATGCAGCGACGGATTGTCGATAGGGCCGATGGCCGAGCGGCCGGCGCGCATGGCGTCCCATATCGCCGCCGCATCGTTGCCGAGCCCGCAAATCCCGCCGATACCGGTGATGACGACGCGTTTTTGCATGCAGTCAGGCTTTTTTCGCGATCAGTTCGCGAACCGCCTCGACCATGTCGCCGACGTTCTTGAGATTGCTCCAGGCGTCGACCGTGTTCATCTCGATCTCGATGCCGTACTTTTCCTCGAGATCGAAGATGATCTCGGTCAACTCCAGCGAATGGATGCCGAGCGTTCCGAGATCGGTGCTGGCGGTGATTTCCTCGCCGCCGGTGTCGGCATGCGCTTTGATCTTTTCGATGATCTCGGTCGTCAGTTGGTCAGCCATTCGGTTCCTTCCCTGTCGTTTCCCGACGCCAACTGATCAGCGCCTTTTTTATCCCCGGATCCAACAACGCCGTTGCCCTTACCTCGCCAGACATCGCGCGACCGCTCCAGGGTGGCTTCCCTCTATAGAAACCAAAACGATGTCAAGCAACAAGCGATATATCGACAAAGCCGCCAGAGTGCTTAACCTGCAATCGTGGACACGATCGAGAACGCCCTGACATCCCGGCCCGCCTTGCCTTTGGCTGCCACTCCTTTGCTCGCCGCGCAACGTGTTGCCGGGCGAGCCAGGCTTTTCTGCGGCAAGAGCGACGGCCGGACACGCATGCGGCGGCTCTACCAGGACGGATCGGCCAAGATCCGCATGCCGGCGGTGGAAGGCGATCCGCTCGAGGCGGTGCTCATCAACACGGCCGGCGGAATGACCGGCGGCGACCGCCTCGGCTGGACGATCGAGGTCGGCGCCGGCGCCTCCGCCTCCATCACCACCCAGGCCTGCGAGAGGGTCTATCGCGCCGCCGCCGACAGGGCCGAGACAAGCGTCGGCCTGCGGGTCGCCCCTGGCGGCCGCATCGCCTGGCTGCCGCAGGAAACCATCGTTTTCGATCGCGCCGCCTTCGCCCGCACGCTGGATGTCGAGCTTGGCGACGATGCCGAGGCGTTGATACTCGAAGCCACCCTGTTCGGCCGGCTGGCCATGGGCGAGCGGACGGTTCAAGGCAGCTTCCATGACCGCTGGCGGGTCCGCCAGGGCGGCGTGCTGATCCATGCCGAGGATTTCCGGCTCGGCCCGGATATCGCGGCGACGCTCCAGCGGCGGGCGGCGACCGGCGGCGCGCTTGCCGTTGCCACGGTGCTGCTCGTTTCGCCGCGGGCGGAAGATCTGCTGGACAAGGTCCGCACCATTATCGGCGGCCCCGTTATCAGTGACGGCGGCGGCGCCAGTTTCTGGAACGTCGGCCGATCTGGCAAGCTTCTTGCGAGGCTCTGTGCCGGCGACGGCTACCAGCTCCGCAAGCGGCTGGTTCCGCTCGTCGAACTGCTCAATGGACGGGCGGGCCTGCCCAAATTGTGGTCACTCTGATCTGAGATACCGGGACATTGCATGAATCTTACGCCGCGTGAAAAAGACAAGCTGCTCATCGCCATGGCGGCGATGGTGGCGCGCAAGCGCCTGGAGCGTGGCGTCAAGCTCAACCATCCCGAAGCTATCGCCCTGATCACCGACTTCATTGTCGAGGGCGCGCGCGACGGCCGTCCGGTCGCGGAATTGATGGAGGCGGGCGCCCATGTCGTCACCCGCGCCCAGGTCATGGACGGCATCGCCGAGATGATCCACGACGTCCAGGTCGAGGCGACGTTTCCCGACGGCACCAAGCTGGTGACCGTGCATGAACCGATCCGGTGAGGAGGAAGACCGATGCTGGAGCTCAGGCCCAATTGCGAATGCTGCGACAAGGACCTGCCGCCGGAGGCGACCGATGCCTTGATCTGCACCTTCGAATGCACCTTCTGCGCCGACTGCGTGGACACTGTGCTGGGCGGCGTCTGCCCCAATTGCGGCGGCAATTTCGCGCCGCGGCCGATTCGGCCGGCGGCCAAGCTGACGAAATATCCGCCGTCGACCAAACGCGTGCTCAAGGCCGAAGGCTGCGCGCGCAGGGTCGCGTAACCACATGATTTGGAAGGGCAGAAAGATGATTCCCGCTTCGACGAAACGAACCACACTTGCCGCGATCCTTTTCCTGGCGGCCGCCATGCCGGCTTACGCCCATGTCGGCGCAGGCGCCACCTCGTCCTTCGCCGCCGGTTTCGCCCATCCGCTGTCCGGGCTCGACCATATGACCGTGATGATCGCTGTCGGCCTATGGGCGGCGCTGAAGGGCGGCAAGGCGGTTCTTGCCTGGCCGCTTGCCTTTGTCGGCGTGATGCTGGTTGGCGCAGCGCTCGGCATGCTGCATGTGCCGGTGCCCTTCGTGGAGCCGGCCATCCTCGCTTCCGTCGTGGCGCTCGGGCTGCTGGTGGCGCTGGCGATCGACCTGCCGGTCTCCGCCGGTGTCGCCATCATCGGCCTGTTCGCGCTGTTCCACGGTCACGCCCACGGCACCGAAGTGCCGGAAAATGCCGCCGGACTAGACTATATGGCGGGCTTCGCGGTGGCCACGGCGCTGCTGCACGGCATCGGCATCGCGGCGGCTCTCAGCCTCGGCCAGCGCTTCCGCGGCCTCGTGCGTGCCGCCGGCGCCGCGTGTGCTGCGGTCGGCGTCGGCCTCGCCTTCGGCATGTTGTGAGGGCGCCATGATCCCCGGCGAAGTCATCACCGCCAAAGGCGACATCGAGCTGAACGAGGGCTTGCCCACGGTGACGCTCAAGGTCGCCAACAGCGGCGACCGGCCGATCCAGGTCGGCAGCCACTATCATTTCTTCGAGACCAATGAGGGCCTGAAATTCGACCGCGAGCGCGCGCGGGGCATGYGGCTCGACATCGCCGCCGGCACCGCCATGCGCTTCGAGCCGGGACAGGAGCGCGATGTCACGCTGGTGCCGCTGGGCGGCGGGCGCGAGGTCTATGGTTTCCAGCAGAAGGTGATGGGCAAGCTGTGAGGTCCGCCGCCGCGCTCACATCGCTTCGGCGGCCATCACTTCGGGGGCCATCACTTCGGGGGCTTGGCGGCCGCGTAGATGACGACCTTCCCCGGATTGTCGAACTCCACGGCGAGCACGTCCTCGGCCTRCACGCGTCGCGAATCGATCGCGTTGAAGAGCAGGGCGTTCGCCTCGATCTCCTGGCGCRGTTCGGCGACATCCTCCTGATGCTGCTTCACCTTGTTCTCGATGGCCGGCGGCGGCCCGCCTTCGCTGCGCGCGGCATCGGTCAGGAACACGATGTCGACCGTGTCGAGCTTGGTGGTCTTGCGCACCGTGCCGATGTTGTCGCGGGTGCGGTCGATGGCCGTAATGACCTTTCCGGCCTCCGTCTTGGAGAGCGACTCTTCCTGCCGGACATCGGAATCGACGATCGCCGCGGCGGGCTTGTCGCTGTGCAGGGGCTGCACCGCGGATGCCGAATGGGGCGCGGCCATGAAAAGCGCGGCGGCAATCATGGCAATCGGTCTTGCAGAGCGCGGGGCATTCGCCATCATTCGCTCCTGACTGAACTCGTGGCGGGGCGAAAACAGCGAAACGGTCCTGCCTGGCTGCAGGTTCCCTTCAAAAGCCTGCCGGCGGACCGCGAGGCGGCCCGCCCTGGCCCGCGATCAGCTCGCTTTCTTGGTGATCAGCGTCAGCGCGCCATTGGGCTGCATGCTGGCGGCAATCACCTGCGCCGAGCTCATGCCCTTGGCTTCGAGCGCGGATTTCACCTTGGGCGTGGCGTCGATCGATTTACGCAACGTCTGCAGACCGGCATCGCCGCGCTGCGCCACGATTTGGTTGACCTGCGTCTGCGTGTCCTTGGGCAGTTCGGTGATGTCGACGACGTTGACGCTCTGGATCGCCGGCACGGCGGGCTGAGCTTTCGGGGCGGCGGGCGCAGTCGGCGCCGGGCTGGGCTGCGGCGTCGGCTGCTGCTGAGCGCTCGCGGCACCCGCCATCATCAGGGTGGCGGTCGCGGCGAAAACTATCGCTTTGCGCATGGATATTCCTTCCATCGGCTTGGGAGTGATTCCGCCCGCCTCAACGGTTCGATGGGAACGTCCAAATTGGCGCTCAAAGTGTCGCCGGGCGGGTCATTGCGTGACCATTGGGTGGCGACAATGTGTGCCCAGTACGCAATCAATTGGAATTTCGGGAGCAATTTCTGATGGCCAGGATAAGCCGCGCCGCCTATGCGCAGATGTATGGACCGACGGTCGGCGACAAGGTGCGGCTCGCCGACACCGAGCTCTTCATCGAAGTCGAGAAGGACCTTACGGTCTACGGCGAGGAAGTGAAGTTCGGCGGCGGCAAGGTCATCCGCGACGGCATGGGCCAGAGCCAGGTCACGCGGGCGGGCGGCGCGGTCGATACCGTCATCACCAACGCGCTGGTCGTCGATGCGCTCGCCGRCATCGTCAAGGCCGATATCGGCCTGAAGGACGGCCRCATCGCCGCGATCGGCAAGGCCGGCAATCCGGATACGCAAGCCGGCGTCACCATCGTCATCGGCCCCGGCACCGAGATCATCGCCGGCGAAGGCAAGATCCTGACGGCCGGCGGCTTCGACGCGCATATCCATTTCATCTGCCCGCAGCAGATCGAGGAAGCGCTGATGAGCGGCATCACCACGATGCTCGGCGGCGGCACCGGTCCGGCGCACGGCACCTTGGCCACCACCTGCACGCCCGGCCTCTGGCACATGGCGCGCATGATCCAGTCCTTCGACGCCTTTCCGATGAATATCGGCCTGTCGGGCAAGGGCAATGCGTCAAAGCCGGCGGCGCTGGAAGAGATGGTGCTGGCCGGCGCCTGCTCGCTGAAGCTGCATGAGGATTGGGGCACGACGCCCGCCGCAATAGACTGCTGCCTGTCGGTCGCCGACGCCTACGACGTGCAGGTGATGATCCACACCGACACGCTGAACGAATCCGGCTTCGTCGAGAACACGGTGGCGGCCATCAAAGGCCGCACCATCCATGCCTTCCACACCGAGGGCGCCGGTGGTGGCCACGCGCCCGACATCATCAAGGTCTGCGGCCTGCCCAACGTCATCCCGTCCTCGACCAATCCGACCAGGCCCTACACCGTCAACACGCTGGCCGAGCACCTCGACATGCTGATGGTCTGCCATCATCTGTCGCCGTCGATCCCCGAGGACATCGCCTTCGCCGAGAGCCGCATCCGCAAGGAGACGATCGCAGCGGAAGATATCCTGCACGATCTCGGCGCCTTCTCGATCATCTCTTCCGACAGTCAGGCCATGGGCCGCGTCGGCGAGGTGGCGATCCGCTGCTGGCAGACCGCCGACAAGATGAAGCGCCAGCGTGGCGCGCTGCCGGGCGAAACCGGCGACAACGACAATGTCCGCGTCCGCCGCTATATCGCCAAATACACGATCAACCCGGCCATCGCGCACGGCCTGTCGAAGGAGATCGGCTCGATCACGGTAGGCAAGCGCGCCGATCTCGTCTTGTGGAACCCGGCCTTCTTCGGCGTCAAGCCGGAGATGGTGCTGGTCGGCGGCTCGATCGCTGMCGCCCCGATGGGCGATCCCAACGCCTCGATCCCCACGCCGCAGCCGATGCACTACCGGCCGATGTTCGGCGCCTATGGCAAGGCGCTGACCAATTCATCCGTGACGTTCGTCTCGAAGGCGGCGCTCGACGCCGGCCTGCATGAAAGGCTCGGYGTCGACAAGGCGATGATCGCGGTCGAGAACACGCGCGGCGGCATTGGCAAGCACTCCATGGTCCTCAACGACGCCACGCCGCATGTCGAGGTCGATCCGGAAACCTATGAAGTGCGCGCCGACGGCGAACTGCTGACTTGCGAGCCGGCGACCGTGCTGCCGATGGCGCAGAGATATTTTCTGTTCTGACAAGCGGCGTGCGTGCGCGCGTTCTTTGCGATTTTCGCAAATTGAGGGCATGATGCGCCCATGAACAGGATTGATCGTCTCCGGGCGTCGACGCCCTACGAAGCGGACTTCGTCCAGTGGTGTGCGGAGCAAGCCACCCTGCTGCGTGAAGGACGTCTTTCCGAGGTTGACCGAGACAATTTGGCCGAGGAGATCGAGAGCTTGGGAAGGAGGGACAAGCGGGAGATCCGTAGCAGGATGGAAGTACTGATCACCCACCTGCTGAAATGGGAATTCCAACCCGGCCACCGGTGCCATAGCTGGCAAGCGTCGATCTCCGAGCARCGCACCTGGATCGACGGTATCATCAAGGATAGCCCGAGCCTTCGCCGATATCCGGCCCAAATCTTCGAGGAGGCGTATAAAGGAGCTTTGCCCGTTGCTGTCAGAGAGACAGGAATGAAGAAGGCATATTTCCCCAGCGAACCTCCCTTTACACCCAAGCAAGCGCTCGACGGCCGGTTTTGGCCGGGTGGGCCTCTTTCGATGGACGATTTCCTGCRAGACTGACCACCTGCGCTTCTTTCCGCATTCTTTGTTTAAGGTCGATGCCCACCGAAATAGCCTCTCCGCACGATATCTTCCCGCATATCCGCATCGTCATGGGCATGGTGATCGGCCTCGGCGTCACGCGTCTGCTTTCGGGAACCGCCCRCATCGTCCAGCATCCCGGCCAGTACCGGCTCTATGCGGTGCATCTCGCCTGGGTCGCCTCGGTGTTGCTGATGCTGGTGCATTTCTGGTGGTGGGAGTTCGGCCTCTACGCCATCGGGAACTGGACCTTCGGCAAGTACCYTTTCATCATCTTCTACGCCATCACGCTGTTCCTGCTCTGCGCGCTGCTGTTTCCGGATTCGATGCTCGATTACACCAGCTACGAGGATTATTTCTATTCGCGCCGCGCCTGGTTCTTCGGGCTGCTTGGCGCGACCTATCTGCTCGACGTCATCGACACGCTGCTCAAAGGCCCGGAGCATTTCGCCCGCTTCGGCAACGAATATCTGATCCGCACGCCGGTCTTCGTGGCGCTTTGCCTGGTGGCGATCCTGGTGCGCGACCGCCGCTTCCACATCGCCTTCGTCGCGGCCGCGCTGATCTATCAGATATCGTTCATCCTGCGGCTCTTCGACACCATCGTCTGAGCGTTCGCGATGCGGTAGGGTTCTCGAAAAAGGCAAGAGTTCAACCATGTACAAGGCGGTCGGATCGCGCGGCTCCCGGGTCAGCCGGGTGCTCTGGATGCTCGAGGAGCTCGGGCAACCCTACGAGTTCGTCGAGGTCAAGCTGCGCTCGCCGGAGGCCTATGCGCTCAATCCTTCCGGCAAGGTGCCGATCCTGATCGACGGCGATGTCAAGGTCACGGATTCGGCGGCGATCTGCGTCTATCTGGCGGACAAGCACGCGGAGCAGGGCRTGGGCGCCAATCCCGGCCTTGCCGGGCGCGCCGAGATGGATTCCTGGATGCATTTCGCCCAGAGCGAAGTGGAAGCGCCRCTCTGGAACAAGCTGCGCCATCGCTTCCTGCTGCCCAAGGATGTTCGGGTCGATGTCGGCCCGGCCGCGGCCTATGATTTCRCATCCGAAATAAAAGCGCTGGATCGCAGGCTTGGCGATAAATCCTTTGCTTTGGGCGACCRCTTCTCCGCGGTCGACGTGTTGCTGGGCGATATGGGCGGCTGGGCGCGCGCCGGCCGTTTTCCGATCGAGTCCGACCGGGTGAATGCCTATTTCGACCGTGTCCTCGGGCGCCCCGCTCGTGCCCGTGCCCAAGCTAATGGCGGAGCCATGAAATGAAGCTCAACATCACCACCGATTTCACCAAGTTCCCGCGCGCCGTCTCGGTGCTTGCCGCCGGCGACCCGGCTTCGATCACGCCCTATGACAAGGCCGTGCTGCCGCATGACGAGCGCCATCTGCGCCGCCGCGCCGTCGAGRCCGCCGGCGGCGATAAGGTGCTGGTCGACCTGCCCGAACCGGTGGCGCTCGCCAATGGCGACCGGCTGGTGCTGGAGGACGGCCGCCAGCTCGAAATCGTCGCGGCGCCCGAGGAGGTCTACGACATCCGCGCCCGCGGCGCCGTGCATCTGACTGAACTCGCCTGGCACATCGGCAACCGTCACCTTGCGGCGGCGATCGAGGCGGACCRCATCCTCATCCTGCGCGACCATGTCATCAAGGCGATGCTCGAAGGCCTCGGCGCCACGGTGAAAGAGGTTTTGCAGCCGTTCAGCCCCGTGCGCGGCGCTTACTCCGGGCATGGCCACGATCACGGCCATTCGCATGATCATCACGATCATGACCACGGTCACGATCATCATGGTCACGACCATCACCACCACGACCATCACCATGATTGACCAGCCGTCGTCGATAGCGCTGCTGCGGCTTATGGCCTGGCTGTCGCCGGCCTTCCCGGTCGGCGGCTTCTCCTACAGCCACGGGCTTGAGCGCGCCGCGCAGGATGGGCTGATCGCGGATCGTGAAGATCTCGCCGGCTGGCTGGAGACACTGATCGAGATGGGCTCGGGCTGGAACGACGCCGTGCTCTTCGCCGAAAGCTGGCGCCGCGCGCGTGACGGCGGCGATCTGGTCGAAGTCGCCACGCTGGCCGAGGCGCTTGCCGGGTCGCAGGAGCGTCATCTCGAAACCATGCTGCAGGGCGTGGCCTTCCTCCAGGCCGCGTCCGCCTGGTCCTCTCCGGTGCTGCTGCGCTTGCCGGCCGATTGCCCCTATTGCGTTGCCGTCGGCGCCGTTGCCGGTAGCGGCGGCATCGATCTTGCGCAGGCTCTGTCCGCCTTCCTGCAGGCTTTCTTCTCCAATCTGGTGCAGGCGGCGATCAGGCTCGGCGTCGTCGGCCAGGTCGACGCCGTCGCATTGTTAGCCGGCTTCGAAAATCTCGCTATGGACACGGCCGCCCGGGCGGCGGCGTCGACGCTCGACGATCTGGGCGGCGCGGCCTTCATGTCGGACATAGTGGCGATGAGGCACGAAACGCAATATTCGCGGCTGTTCCGCTCATGRCCGTGCTTGCCGTCATCCTCTCCTTCGTCCTGCTTTTGATCACGACGCTGCATGTCTATTGGGGCATAGGCGGCATCTGGCCGGGCACGGACCAGGCGTCCTGCGCGCGTGCCGTGGTCGGCTTCCGCGGCGTCGACGAGATGCCGTCGTCATTCGCGAGTTTTGCAGTCGCCGCGTGCCTCGCGCTCGCGACGCTCTGGCCGCTGGCGCTCGCAGGTGTCTTCGCCACGCCCTTTCCAAGGGAAGGCCTGGCCGCCACGGCGTTGATGATCGGCCTCGTCTTCCTCGGCCGCGGCATTRCCGGCTTCACGCCCTGGTGGCGCCGGCTGGCGCCGGAGCAACCTTTCGCGCGGCTCGACCAAAGCTTCTATTCGCCGCTCTGCCTGCTGATCGGGCTGGGCTTCGCAATCCTTGCCATCACGGAGTTCCCGGCATGACGTCGAAAAACGGTCCTCTTCGCATCGGCATCGGCGGTCCGGTCGGCTCCGGCAAGACGACGCTGACAGAAAAGCTCTGCAAGGCGCTGCGAGACGATTTCTCGATCGCCGTCGTCACCAACGACATCTACACCAAGGAGGATGCGATGATGCTCGCGCGGCTACAAGCATTGCCGGAGGAGCGCATCGTCGGCGTCGAGACCGGCGGCTGCCCGCACACCGCCATCCGCGAGGATGCCTCGATCAATCTGCGCGCCATTGCCGAGTTGAACAGAAAGTTCCCGGATCTCGACATCATCTTCATCGAATCCGGCGGCGACAACCTCGCCGCCACCTTCTCGCCCGACCTTGCCGACCTGACGCTCTATGTCATCTCGGTCTGCCAGGGCGAGGAGATCCCGAGGAAGGGCGGCCCGGCCATCACCCGGTCGGATTTCCTGATCATCAACAAGAGCGATCTGGCGCCCTATGTGAACGTCAACCTCGACGTCATGGAGTCCGATGYCGGCCGCATGCGCGGCAAGCGGCCCTTCGGCTTCACCGACCTGTCGCGCGGCAAGGGCTTGCAGCAAGTGATCGACTTCATTGTCGAGCAGGGCGGGCTGCAGTCGGAACGGCCTGCCGCCTGAGCCGCTGACCTACCAGTTTGCGGTTGCTGGCAGCCGTCAGGCACGGCATTCTCCCCCAAACAGGAGGATTTTCGATGAGCCTTGCCCGCCTGCACAAGGAACCGCTGAGCAACCTGCCCTATTATGAGGAGCGGGTCGACCTCGCCGCCGCCTTCCGCTGGACCGCTCGGCTCAACATGCATGAGGCGGTGGCCAACCACTTCTCGCTGTCGGTCAACGAGGACGGCACGAAATTTCTGATGAATCCCAACCAGGTGCATTTCTCGCGCATCAAGGCGAGCGACCTGCTCCTGATCGACGCCAACGATCCCGACACGCTGTCCGGTCCCAACGCGCCCGACCCGACCGCCTGGGGTCTGCACGGCGCCATCCATCGCAACGTCCCGCATGCGCGTTGCGCCATGCATGTCCATTCCATCCACGCCACCGTGCTTGCTTCGCTCGCCGATTCGACGCTGCCGCCGGTCGACCAGAACTCGRCCATGTTCTTCAACCGCCATGTCGTCGACGCCAATTATGGCGGGCTGGCTTTCGAGGAGGAGGGCGAGCGCTGCTCGCAGCTTCTCACCGACCCCAAGGTCAAGGTGATGGTCATGGGCAATCACGGCGTCATGGTCATCGGCGACACCGTCGCCGACACCTTCAACCGCATGTTCTATTTCGAGCGCGCCGCCGAGACCTACATCAAGGCGCTGTGGACCGGCCGGCCGCTGCGCACGCTCTCCGACGAGATCGCCGAGAAGACCGCGCGCGAAATGGACGACTATCCCGGCCAGGCCGAGCGCCATCTGGCCGAGTTGAAGGCGATCCTCGACGAGGAAGAGYCGGTCTATAGGAATTGATGCTGCGCGACTGATCAGGCCCAGGCTTGATTGCCGCGTGGTTCCCCCAATCCGCCGCTGCTTCGCAGCGCCACCTTTCCCCCCTCCGGAGGGAAAGGAAGGGCGCCGTTCCTCTACCCCGTCGATCGGGGGAGAGGTGGCTCGGCGAAGCCGAGACGGAGTGGGGGTCGACCAGCGCTACGTTGGACAATGCATGCGCCAAGCTGCCCGAAGATGAGGCAGCACCGACGTTCGGGCTTAAAGCCCCAGTTGCGCCCGCAATTCCTCGGCGCTGCTGATCACGATCGCCCYGGCCGGACCTTCCATCGGCGCTTCCGGCCAGAAGATCGTCTTCATGCCGGCCGCCAGTCCGGCCATGGCGCCGGTCAGGCTGTCGTCGACGGCGAATGCGTCGGCCGGCTCGACCCCGGCGAGATAGGCGGCGCGCAGGAAGGGTTCGGGAAGCGGCTTGCCGTCGATCACGTCGTTGCGGCTGACCGTCATCATGCCCGGATAGGTGAGGCCGACGGCGCGCAGATTGGCGTCGACGATCAGCCGGTCGGAGTTGGACACCACCGCCTGCTCGACGCCCAGCGCCCGCAACTCGTTGAACACTTCGATCGCGCCGGGGCGAGGCTTAAGCGTTTCGGCCAGCGGCAGATAGTGATCGTATTTGCGCACGATCCAGTCGTCGAAGGGCAGGTCGAGGCCGAACTCGTCGCGCAGCATCTCGTAGACCGGCCATGCGGCGATGCCCAGCACGCGCTCATGCAGGTCGTGCGG
This sequence comes from Mesorhizobium sp. LCM 4576, assembly GCF_001854815.1. Classification (NCBI taxonomy): domain Bacteria; kingdom Pseudomonadati; phylum Pseudomonadota; class Alphaproteobacteria; order Hyphomicrobiales; family Phyllobacteriaceae; genus Mesorhizobium; species Mesorhizobium sp. LCM 4576. The sequence continues at coordinate 533,787 of NZ_MDDT01000089.1, read as the reverse complement.
CGGAGCGATGCCGACGCTGCGCAGGGCCGCCGCGAGCGCCGCCTCATGCAACGGCTCGCTGTCGACCAGCGTTCCGTCCATATCCCAGAAAACGGCTTTTGGCGTCATGCGTGGCTCCTTTCGTCGATCCCTTAATCGGTTTCCCGGTGGAGATAAACCGTCCCGCCCGGCAAATGGTCGCAAGCGCGACGAATTGATCCTTCGCCAGCTTGTGAGCCRCTCAAGCAATTGCTCTTCCGATAAGCAATTGCGCGCCGCGATATTCGCTGTAAGCTATGGCGCCCGCTTCAGCATTCTTGCGGGCGGGGAGGCAGGACGTGAATTCGCGACAGGAAACCGGCAACACCAGGTTGGACGACGCCGCGCGCGCCGGCTGGCTCTATTATGTTGCCGGCAACACGCAGGACCAGATCGCCGCGAAGCTCGGCATCTCGAGGCAGACGGCGCAGCGGCTGGTGTCGCTCRCCATGTCGGAAGGGCTGATCAAGGTGCGGGTCGATCATCCGATCGCCAACTGCCTCGACCTTGCCGCCCGCCTGAAGTCACGGTTCGCGCTCGACCTTGTGGAGGTGGTGCCAAGCGATCCGACGTCGAATTCGACGACGATCGGCATCGCCGAGGCGGCCGCGGCCGAGATCGAACGCCGGCTGCGCTCGGACACGCCCATCGTCATGGCGATCGGCACCGGGCGCACRCTGAAGGCGGCGATCGAGCAGCTGCCGCCGATGGACTGCCCGCAGCATAAGGTCGTGTCCTTGACCGGCAACATCTCGCCCGACGGCTCGGYCGCCTTCTACAACGTCATCTTCACCATGGCCGACCGCGTCAAGGCGCGATCCTTTCCGATGCCGCTGCCGGTCATCGCCTCCTCGCCGGAAGAGCGCGAGATGCTGCTCAACCAACCGATGATCCAGCCGACCCTGGCGCTGGCCGCGGAAGCCGACGTCACCTTCGTCGGCATTGGCGATCTCGGGCCCAAGGCGCCGCTTTACGAGGACGGCTTCATTTCCGAAAGCGAGTTGAAGGCGCTGCAGAAGGCCGGCGGCATCGCCGAGATCGTCGGCTGGGTCTTCGACCGCGAAGGCCGTATGATCGAGGGCATCACCAACGACCGCGTGTCTTCCGCCGCGCTGCCGTCGCGGGAAAGGTCGCTGGTCATTGCCTTGGCCATGGGCGAGCGCAAGCTGCCGGGCATCCTGGCGGCCGTCAATCGCCGGCTCGTCAACGGCCTCATCACCGACGAGCGGACTGCCGAAGCCCTGCTTGCCGGCTGATTGCCCATAAAAAGAGCCGGCTATTGCGAGGGGCCGCGCGGGTCGTTGCCGTCGAGAAAACCCATGTCGCGCTGCAGATGCTCGGATAGCTCCCGGACATCGATATAGCCGCGCCTGCGGCCCGAAAACCTTGCAAATTCGCGCACAAGCGTGAAAAACCAGCCGCGTGCCGGGGTGGAAACGAGTTTTTCCTGAACCGTGACCATGATCGTCAGCCTTGAACTGGATTGATCGTCAACCCCAAATATCGGTCTGGCCGGTTCGTGCTTCCAATTAAACCTCGATCATGACCCATAAGGAGGCCTTATGCCCGATCTGAGTTCTCCGCAGCTGGCGCCGCTGCCACCGCTGCAGGCGATCCGGGTATTCGAAGCGGTGGCGAGGCACCTGTCCTTTACGAAGGCAGCGCAGGAACTGGGCATGACCCAGGCGGCCGCGAGCTATCAGATCAAGGTGCTGGAGGAGCGCATCGGCGCGCCGCTGTTCCTGCGCCGTCCGAAGCAGATCGAGCTGACCGAGCCCGGCCAGCGCTTGGCGCCCGCCGTCAGCGAGGCCTTCTCCATCCTGGGCCAGGCCTATGCCGCGGCGCGCGGCGGCGCCGACGGCCTGCTTTGCGTCACCACCGTGCTGACCTTCGCCTCGAACTGGCTGGCGCAGCATCTGGGTTCGTTCCAGCTTGCCCATCCGGCGCTTGCCGTACGGCTCGACACGTCGAGCCGCCTGACCGATTTCGCGCGCGAGGATGTCGATCTCGCCATCCGCTCCGGCGGCGGCAAATGGCCGGGCCTGGAGGCGCACAAGCTGCTCGACGCCGATTTCACGCCGATGCTGAGCCCCAAGCTCGCCGCGAGCATCGGCGGCGTCAAGGAGCCTGCCGACCTCCTGCGCCTGCCGATCCTCGATCCCGGCGACATCTGGTGGTCGCAATGGTTCGCGGCCGCCGGCGTGACCGGGCACGACCTCGCCAAGCGGCCGGGCTCCAGCATGGGCGCGCAGGCCTATGAGGCGAACGCGGCGATGGCCGRCCACGGCGTGGCGATCCTGACCAGGGCCCTGTTCAAGAACGAGATCGCCGACGGCCGCCTGGTCCAGCCCTTCGATCTCGTGGGCGATGACGGCCATGCCTATTGGCTGGTTTATCCGACGGCCCGCCRCAACGTGCCGAAGATCCGCGCCTTCCGCGACTGGATCCTGGCCGAGATCGCCTGCCCGTAAGCAGGCCGCCGCTAGCTCCCCTTCCCGAAGGCCGGCCGCATCGTCGGGCCGGCTCACCTCGCGTCATTTCTGCTGCGACGCAGCATAGATTCCGGCTTGACATAAATCACGGTAAGTGAGTAATTGCTCAGAACCAAGGCAAATGCTCATCTTGGTTTAAGGGAGGAATTTGATGAAACTTCGCACGCTCACCCTGGGCCTGTTGTCGGCCAGCGCCCTCGCTTTCGCCGCGCATGCCGAATCCATCACCATCGCCACCGTCAACAATGGCGACATGGTCCGCATGCAGAAGCTGACGGACGACTTCACCAAGGCAAACCCCRACATCCAGCTCAACTGGGTCACRCTTGAAGAGAACGTGCTGCGCGAGCGCGTCACCACCGACATCGCCACCAAGGGCGGCCAGTACGACGTCATGACCATCGGCACCTACGAGGTTCCGATCTGGGCAAAGCAGAGCTGGCTCCTGCCCCTCGACAAGCTTGGCGACGACTATGACGTCAAGGACATCATCCCGGCCATCGCCGGCGGTCTTTCGGTCGACGGCAAGCTCTACGCCGCGCCCTTCTACGGCGAAAGCTCCTTCGTCATGTACCGCAAGGACCTGATGGAGAAGGCGGGCCTGAAGATGCCCGACGCCCCGACCTGGGATTTCATCAAGCAGGCAGCCGACAAGATGACCGACCGCGCCAACGGCGTGAACGGCGTGTGCCTGCGCGGCAAGGCCGGCTGGGGCGAGAACATGGCCTTCCTCACCGCCATGTCGAACTCCTTCGGCGCCCGCTGGTTCGACGAGAACTGGAAGCCGCAATTCGACCAGCCCGAGTGGAAGAACACGCTGCAGTTCTATGTCGACCTGATGAAGGCCGACGGTCCGGAAGGGGCTTCGTCCAACGGCTTCAACGAGAACCTGGCGCTGTTCCAGCAGGGCAAGTGCGGCATGTGGATCGACGCCACCGTCGCCGCGTCCTTCGTCTCCGATCCGAAGGCCTCGCAGGTCGCCGACAAGGTCGGCTATGCGCTGGCGCCGGACAACGGCCTCGGCAAGCGCGGCAACTGGCTGTGGGCATGGTCGCTGGCGATCCCCGCCGGCACCCAGAAGGCCGACGCCGCCGAGAAGTTCGTCTCCTGGGCAACCTCGAAGCACTATGCCGAGCTGGTCGCCTCGAAGGAAGGCTGGGCTAACGTTCCTCCGGGCACGCGCTCCTCGCTCTATGCCAATCCGGAGTACCAGAAGGCGGCGCCTTTCGCGAAGATGACGCTGGACTCCATCAACGCCGCCGATCCGACGCATCCGACCGTCAAGCCGGTGCCCTATGTCGGCGTGCAGTTCGTCGCCATTCCTGAATTCCAGGGTCTCGGCACCACCGTCGGCCAGCTCTTCTCGGCGGCTCTCGCCGGCCAGTCGAGCGTCGACGATGCTCTCAAGCAGGCCCAGGACGCAGCCACCGCGGCGATGACCGAAGGCGGCTACATCAAGTAAGGCTCCTCCCGGTGCCGAACGCCGGTCGCCTATCATGGCCGGCAAGGGGCCGCCCGAAACCCAGTTCGGGCGGCCACCCTTCAAGACCGGGAAGATTCTGGGCGCAACTCTGAAAATCCGGYTGACTTTGGGAGGGTGACCGTCATGGCTACTCAGCAAACCCGTTCGCTTGCCCGTTTCATGATGGCGCCATCGGTGATCCTGCTGTTCGTCTGGATGATCGTGCCGCTGCTGTTCACGCTCTGGTTCTCGTTCCAGCAATACAATCCGCTGAACCCGATCCGTGACGGCTTGGTCGGCTTCTCCAACTACGCGCTGTTCTATTCCAACCCGGCCTTCCTCTCCTCGATCCTCAACACGCTGATCATCGTCGTCAGCGTGCTGGTCATCACCGTGGTCGGCGGCATCCTTCTGGCGATGCTGCTCGATCAGCCGATCTGGGGCCAGGGCATCGTGCGCATTCTGGTCATCTCGCCGTTCTTCGTCATGCCGCCGGTCGCGGCCCTTGTCTGGAAGAACATGATCATGCACCCGCAATACGGCGTCTTCGCCGACATCGCGCGCTTCTTCGGCGCCCAGCCGATCGACTGGTTCGGCCAGCACCCGCTGACCGCCATCATCCTCATCGTCGCCTGGCAGTGGCTGCCCTTCGCCACGCTGATCCTGCTCACTTCGCTGCAGTCGCTCGACGGCGAGCAGAAGGAGGCGGCCGAGATGGACGGCGCCGGCTTCCTCAGCCGCTTCTGGTATCTGACGCTGCCGCACATGTCGCGCGCCATCACCGTCGTCATCCTGATCCAGACGATCTTCCTGCTGTCGATCTATGCCGAAATCCTGGTCACCACCAATGGCGGCCCGGGCTACGCCTCCACCAACCTGCCCTTCCTCGTCTACCAGAAGGCGCTGTTGGAGTTCAAAATCGGCCAGGCATCAGCCGGTGGCGTCATCGCCGTCATTCTCGCCAACATCGTTGCCTTCTTCGCCATGCGCGCCGTCGGCAAGAATCTGGACAAGTAAGGGAGGATAAGATGGCCCGCGCAGTCACCACCCAGCACAAGACCATCGCCACGGCCGCGGCCTGGATCGTCGCCCTGCTGATCTTCTTTCCGATCCTCTATACGATCATCACCTCGTTCAAGTCGGAGCAGGAGGCGATCCAGGGCTTCAACCTGATCCCCTCCGGGACCTTCGAGAGCTATTCGGAGGTCCAGCAGCAGAGCGGCTACTTCAAGTTCTTCTTCAATTCGGTGCTGCTGTCGGTCGGCTCGACCATCCTCGCGCTCATCGTCRCCATCCCGGCGGCCTGGTCGATGGCGTTCTCGCCGACCAAGCGCACCAAGGACATCCTGATGTGGATGCTGTCCACCAAGATGATGCCGGCCGTCGCGGTGCTGTTCCCGATCTACCTGATCTTCCGCGACTCAGGGCTGCTCGACAGCCGCATCGGCCTTACCGTGATGCTGATGCTGATCAACCTGCCGATCGTGGTGTGGATGCTCTACACCTATTTCCGCGAGATCCCGGGCGAGATCCTGGAGGCCGCGCGCATRGACGGCGCCTCGCTGTGGAACGAGATCATCTATGTGCTGACGCCGATGGCCGTTCCCGGCATTGCCTCGACCATGCTCTTGAACATCATCCTGGCCTGGAACGAGGCGTTCTGGACCATCCGGCTCACCACCACCAACGCCGCGCCGCTGACCGCCTTCATCAGCTCCTTCTCCAGTCCTCAAGGGTTGTTCTGGGCCAAGCTGTCGGCGGCCTCGACGCTGGCGATCGCGCCGATCCTGATCATGGGCTGGTTCAGCCAGAAGCAGCTGGTGCGCGGCCTGACCTTTGGCGCCGTGAAGTAAGAGCGCCCAAGCGGCGGACGACGATAGATATCCCCGGGAGGAAACCATGGGAAACATCACGCTCAAGAACGTCTCCAAGTCCTTCGGGTCGACGACGATCATTCCGAACATCGACCTCAACATCGAGGACGGCGAGTTCGTGGTGTTCGTCGGCCCCTCGGGTTGCGGCAAGTCCACGCTRCTCCGGCTGATCGCCGGGCTTGAGGACACAAGCGGCGGCACCATCTCGATCGATGGCCGCGACGTCACCCGCGAGGCTCCGGCCAAGCRCAAGCTCGCCATGGTGTTCCAGTCCTACGCGCTCTATCCGCACATGACGGTCGCCAAGAACATCGCCTTCCCGCTGAAGATGGCCGGCGAGGACCAGGCGACCATCGACAAGAAGGTGAAGGACGCCGCGCGCGTCTTGAACCTCACCAACTATCTCGAGCGCCGTCCGGGCCAGCTGTCCGGCGGCCAGCGCCAGCGCGTCGCCATCGGCCGCGCCATCGTGCGCCAGCCCTCGGCCTTCCTGTTCGACGAGCCGCTGTCCAATCTCGATGCCGCGCTTCGCGGCACGATGCGGCTGGAGATCAGCGAGCTGCACCATCAGCTGAAGACGACGATGATCTACGTCACCCATGACCAGGTCGAGGCCATGACGATGGCCGACAAGATCGTCGTGCTCAATGCCGGCAACATCGAGCAGGTCGGCTCGCCGATGGAGCTCTACAAGACGCCGAAGAACCTCTTCGTCGCCGGCTTCATCGGCTCGCCCAAGATGAACATGATCGAAGGCGCGCCGGCGGAGAAATACGGCGCCAAGACCATCGGCATCCGGCCCGAGCACTTGAACATCTCGACCTCGTCCGGCGACTGGAAGGCGACGGTCGGCGTTGCCGAGCATCTCGGTTCCGACACCTTCCTGCATGTCCAGACGGACGGCATCGGCACGATCAATGTGCGTGCCGACGGCGAGGTCGCGGTCAAGCATGGCGACACCGTCTACCTGACTCCCGACAAGGCCAAGCTCCACCGCTTCGGCGCCGACGGCAAGGCGTTGGCCCAGTGAGGACGGGCCCAGTGAGGACGGCAAAGTGAGGCTGAAAGGCAAATCGGCGCTGATCACCGGATCGGCGCGCGGCATCGGCAGGGCCTTCGCCGAAGCCTATGCGCGCGAAGGCGCGACGGTGGCGATTGCCGATATCGACCTCGACGCGGCGCAAGCGACGGCGAAAGCGATCGGCTCCGCCGCTTACGCGATCCAGCTCGACGTCACCGATCAGTCCTCGATCGAGGCCGCGGTCAAGGCGGTCGAGGCGAAGACCGGTGGGCTCGACGTGCTGGTCAACAACGCGGCGATCTTCGACCTCGCGCCGATCGTCGAGATAACCAGGGCGAGCTACGAAAAACTGTTCGCCGTCAATGTCGCCGGCACGCTCTTCATGCTGCAGGCGGCCGCCCGCTCGATGATCGCGCGTGGCAGGGGCGGCAGGATCATCAACATGGCGAGTCAGGCCGGCCGGCGCGGCGAGCCGCTGGTCGCCGTCTATTGCGCCACCAAGGCCGCCGTCATCTCGCTGACGCAATCGGCCGGGCTCGACCTGATCAAGCACCGCATCAACGTCAACGGCATCGCGCCAGGCGTGGTCGACAGCGACATGTGGGACCAGGTCGACGCGCTCTTCGCCAAATATGAGAACCGGCCCAAGGGCGAGAAGAAGCGGCTGGTCGGCGAAGGCGTGCCTTACGGCCGCATGGGCAAGCCCGAGGATCTCGCCGGCATGGCCGTGTTCCTCGCCAGCGACGAGGCCGAATACATTGTCGCCCAGACCTACAATGTCGACGGCGGCCAATGGATGAGTTGAGGGGCAAGTTGAGGGGGAGGCGCTTCTCTTCTTTCCTCCGGAGAAGACGCCGCGGGGCAGGTGAGGGGCAGCATACCGGAACATCAGATGCTGCCCCTCATCCTCGCCCTCCCGAAGGAGGCGGAAACAGTCGGGCTGCAGATCGGCCAAAGGGTAAAGTGAGATGACCGTGAAACTCTCTTCCTCGAACCTCGCCAGGTTGCCGGCCAAGGTCGCCGGTCCGAAATATGACCGCTCCGCCCTGAAAGCCGGCATCGTCCATTTCGGCGTCGGCAACTTCCACCGCTCGCATCAGGCGGTCTATCTCGACGATCTGTTCGGCACCGGCGAGGGCCATGACTGGGCGCTGATCGGCGCCGGCGTGTTCGAAGGCGAGAAGATCGGCCGTTCCAAGCTCGAGGAGCAGGATTGGCTGACCACTGTCGTCGAGCAGGACCAGGGCCATATGAGCGCCCGCGTCACCGGCGCCATGATCGATTTCCTGACGCCCGGCGACGCGGCCGCGATCATCGAACGGCTTGCCGATCCGGCGATCAAGATCGTCTCGCTGACCATCACCGAGGGCGGCTATTTCATCGACCCGGCTTCCGGCAAGTTCAACCCGGCCCATCCCGACATCGTTGCCGACGCGCAACCGGGCGCCGTGCCGAAGACCGTTTTCGGCATCATCCTCGCGGGCCTGCTGCGCCGGCGCGCCGACGRCATCGTGCCGTTCACCGTCATGTCCTGCGACAACATCCCCCATAACGGCCACGTCACCTCCGATGGCGTCATCGGCCTTGCGCGGCTGATCGACGAGGACCTCGCCAGATGGGTGGAGGACAAGGTCGCCTTCCCGAACGGCATGGTCGACCGCATCACGCCGGCCACCAGCGACCGCGAGCGCAAGATCCTCGCCGATGATTTCGGCCTGGAGGACAATTGGCCGGTGTTCTGCGAGCCGTTCAGGCAATGGGTGCTGGAGGACCATTTTACCGCCGGCCGTCCGGCGCTGGAGAAGGTCGGCGTGCAGTTCGTCAAGGACGTCTCGCCTTACGAATTGATGAAGATCCGCATCCTCAATGGCGGCCACGCCACCATCGCCTATCCGGCCGGGCTGATGGACATCCATTTCGTCCATGAAGGCATGCAGGAGCCGCTGGTGCGCGCCTTCCTGTCGAAGCTCGAGCATGACGAGATCATCCCGACCGTGCCGCCGGTGCCGAATACCGATCTGGAGGACTACTACCAGCTCATCGAGCGGCGCTTCTCCAATCCCAAGATCGGCGACACCATCCGCCGGCTTTGCCTCGACGGCTCCAACCGCCAGCCGAAATTCATCATCCCGACGATCGCCGACCGGCTGAAGGCGGGCCAGGGCGTCGCCGGTCTCGCGCTGGAATCGGCCCTCTGGTGCCGCTATTGTTTCGGCACCACCGACAGCGGCGCCGTCATCGAGCCGAACGATCCGAGCTGGGACCGCATGCAGGCGACCGCGAAGGCGGCCAAGGACGATCCCAAGGCCTGGCTGGCGATGGAGGACATCTATGGCGATGTCGGCCGCTCGCCCGTCTTCGCCGAGGCCTTCGCCCATGCCTTGAAGGCGCTGTGGGCGAACGGCGCGCGCGAAACCCTGACGCGCTATCTCGCCGGCAAGCTCTGACGCTCACTGGAAGCAGCGCGATGACGCCGAAACTGGTCATCTTCGACTGCGACGGCGTGYTGGTCGACAGCGAGGCGCTTTCGGTCTCGGCGCTGCTCGACATGATCGAGCTTGCCGGCGGCACGGTGAGYGAGGACACCGCCTACGAGCATTTCCTGGGCAAGAGCATGAAGAGCGTGCGCGAGATCCTCGGCCGGGAGTTCGGGCTGGAGATCAGCGACCGGCATCTGACCRCCATGCGCGTCGACCTCATGCGCAAATTCCGCGAGGAATTGAAGCCGATCCCCGGCGTCAAGGAGGTGCTGCCGAAGCTCGGCCGGCCATGTTGCGTCGCCTCGTCCGGCACGCTGGAGCGCATCCGCTACGCGCTCGAGGTCACYGGCCTGCTCCCCCTGCTGGAGCCGCATCTCTTCAGCGCCACCATGGTCAAACGCGGCAAGCCGGCRCCCGACCTTTTCCTCCATGCCGCCGCCTCGATGCGGGCGGATCCGCGCACCTGCCTGGTGATCGAGGACAGCCCGGCCGGCGTGGCCGCCGCCCGCGCCGCAAGCATGCGCGTCTTTGCCTTCACCGGCGGCTCGCATGCCTCCAACCCCACCCTCAAGGCGCGGCTTGCGTCGACGGAGCCTGACTTTATATTCGCTGACATGCTGCAATTGCCCGATCTGATTGCAGGCCTGGGAGCGAGAGAAAAAGCATCTTGAGGAAGAGTTTCGTTTGCGCGGTCGATGTCGGCACCGGGAGCGCTCGCGCGGGCATTCTCGACTCTGAAGGCAACCTGCTCGGCCGCGCCGATCATCCGATCGCCATGCACCAGCCCAAGCCCGATCACGCCGAGCATGATTCGGAAGACATCTGGTCGGCGGTCTGCAAATCCGTGCGGACCGCTCTCGAGARATCCGGCGTCSCCGGCGGYGATATCGCCGGCATCTCCTTCGACGCGACCTGCTCGCTGGTTGCGCGCGATAGGCAGGGCGGCCAGATCAGCGTCTCGGTCACCGRCGAGAAGCGCTGGGACACGCTTGTGTGGCTCGACCATCGCGCCATCGCCGAGGCGGATGAATGCACGACCAGCGGCCACGCCGTGCTCGACTATATAGGCGGCGTGATGTCGCCGGAGATGGAAACGCCGAAGCTGATGTGGCTGAAGCGCCATCTGCCGAAGACATGGAATGAAGCCGGCTACCTGTTCGATCTCGCCGATTTCCTGACCTGGAAGGCATCAGGCTCGCTTGCCCGCTCGCAATGCACGCTGACGGCCAAGTGGACCTATCTGGCGCATGAGGAAAAAAGCTGGCGGCGCGATTTCTTCGAGCTGGTCGGGCTTGGCGATCTCTTCGARCACGGCAATCTACCGGAAAAGGCAAGCCCGGTCGGCGCCGATATCGGTCCGCTGACGGCGAAGGCCGCGGCCGAGCTCGGCTTGACCGAGAAATGCCGGGTCGGCGCCGGCGTCATCGATGCCTATGCCGGCGCGCTGGGTGTCCTGGGCGGCTTTGCCGGTGACGAGAAGAACATCAGCCGCCATCTGGCGCTGATTGCCGGCACATCGTCCTGCGTCATGGCGATGTCGCTCGACCCGCAGCCCTTTGCCGGGGTATGGGGGCCCTATTACGGCGCGGCTTTGCCGACGCTGTGGCTGTCGGAAGGCGGCCAGTCGGCCACCGGCGCGCTGCTCGACCACATCATCCGCTGGCACGGCGCCGGCGGCGAGCCGGACGCCGCCATGCATATGAAGATCGCCCGGCGCGTCGCCGAGCTGCGCGCCGAGGAGGGTGATGCGCTGGCTGYGCGGCTGCATGTGCTGCCGGATTTCCACGGCAACCGCTCGCCGCTCGCCGATCCGCACGCCGTCGGCGTCATCAGCGGCCTGACGCTCGATTCCTCCTTCGACAGCCTGTGCAAGCTCTATTGGCGCACCGCGGTCGGCATCGCGCTCGGCGTGCGCCATGTGCTCGAGGCGCTGAACGAGAACGGCTATCTGATCGACACGCTGCATGTCACCGGCGGCCACACCAAGAACCCGCTGTTGATGGAGCTCTATGCCGACGCCACCGGCTGCACCGTGGTCGAGCCGCTTGCCGACGAGGCGGTGCTGCTCGGCACCGGCATGGTGGCGGCGACGGCCGCCGGGCTCTACCCCGATCTCAACGCGGCTTGCGTCGCCATGCAGCAAGGCGGCAGGACGCGCGCGCCCAACAAGGAAGCCGGCGCCCGCTTCGACCGCGATTAYCGGATCTTCCTCGAGATGCACCGCCAGCGGCAGATGCTCGACGCGATCGGATAGCTTCCATCATACGCAATTCCGCTACGCTCTATGCACACATGTTCTGTGACTGGCGTGACTGATCGACGTGAGGCTTGATTGCCAGGTGGTTCCCCCAATCCGTCGCTGCTTCGCAGCGCCACCTTTCCCCCTCCGGAGGGAAAGGAAGGGAGCGTTGCCGGACGAGCGTCGACGGCAAAAAGGCTTAGCGCCTTTCCTCTACCCCGTCGATCGGGGGAGAGGTGGCTCGGCGAAGCCGAGACGGAGTGGGGGTCGACCAGCGCAGCATTCGACAATGCATGCGCCAAGCTGCCATGCACAATATCGCCAAAGACCCAGCCGCTTGGAAATGTGTGCATCCTCCAGGCAGTTCCGGGCGGAGCTGCGCTATTGCCTGCGCAGCGACTTGCCGGTCTGCGCGTCGAACAGATGGATGCTGTCCTCGTCGAAGCTGTAGCGCACGGGCGCGCGCAGCTCCGGGCACTCGCGGGCTGGCACCAGCGCGCTGATCTCCTTGCCGCCGGAGCCGAACGTCACCAGCGCGTCATTGCCGTGGAACTCGATGAGGTCGGCGGTGCCTTGCAAAAGGTTTGCCGCGCCTGCCTGCGCCGTCTTCAGATCCGGAGGCCGGATGCCGAGCACCACGCGATCGGCGTGCTCGAGATGGAAGTCGCTGCCCAGCAGCGATAGCACCGTTCCGGCGCCGGTCAGCGTCCAGCCGTCGCCCTTCCGGCCCACCGTAGCCTCGATGAAATTCATGTTCGGCGTGCCGATGAAGCCGGCTACGAACTGGTTGCCGGGACGCCGATAGATTTCCGCCGGCGAGCCGATCTGCTCGATAACGCCGTCCTTCAGCAGCACGATGCGGTCGGCCAGTGTCATCGCCTCCAGCTGGTCGTGCGTGACATAGACCGTGGTGGTCTTCAGCGACTGGTGCAGCCTGGCGATCTCGACGCGCATGTGGTTGCGCAGCTTGGCGTCGAGGTTGGACAGCGGCTCGTCGAAGAGAAAGACCTTCGGTGTCTTGATCATGGCGCGCGCGATCGCCACGCGCTGCTGCTGGCCTCCGGACAGCTCGGTCGGCTTGCGGCCGAGATAGGGTTCGAGACCAAGCGTTTTCGCGACGGCCTCGACGCGCTTCCTGATCTCAGCCGCCGGCACCTTCTGCCGCTTCAGTCCGAAGGCGACGTTGTCGAAGATCGTCATATGCGGATAGAGCGCATAATTCTGGAACACCATGGCGATGCCGCGGTCGCCGGGCTCGAGATCGTTGACCACCTTGCCGCCGATCGACACCTCGCCGCCGCTGATGTCTTCCAGCCCCGCCAGCATCCTCAGAAGCGTGGACTTGCCACAACCGGAGGGTCCCAGGAACACGACGAACTCATGCTCCTCGATCGCGAGGTTGAGATCGCGGATGACCGTCGTGGCGCCGTAGGCCTTGTCCACATGGGAGCAAACGATCGCGGACATGCCTTATCCCTTCTCGCCGGTCAGCAGGATCTGCAGCTTGACATCCTGCGGCTTGCCTTGCGCGGCGCGCTCGAACGCCTTGATGCTCTCGGAGAAATCATAGGTGCCGGTGATCAGCGGCTTGAGGTCGACCTTGCCGGAGGCGATGAGCTGCAAAGCGCGGTCGAAGATGTTGGCATAGCGGAACACGGTCTCGATGCGCACCTCCTTGGCGATCGCCGCCGGCACGTTGAGCTCGACCGTTTCCACCGGCAGGCCGACCAGCACCACCGCGCCGCCCRGCCGCACGATGTCGAACAGATTGGCGAAGGCCTTCGGGCTGCCGCTCGCCTCGAACACGATATCGGCGCCCCAATTGTCGGWCGCGGTCGCAACGGCGTCGACCAGCGACTGTTCGCCGATATTGAYGGGCACGATGCCCGAATACTGGCCGGCGATCTCAAGTTTGGGCGCTGAAAAGTCTGAAATGAGCACTTTGGAGCATCCGCCCGCCAGCGCGGCCAACGCGATCATGATGCCGATCGGACCGCAGCCCACGACGACGGCGACGTCGCCGGGCACGATGCGGGCGCGTGCCGCCGCCTGCATGCCGATGGCGAAGGGCTCGACCATTGCGCCCTCGGCGAAGGAGACATTGTCCGCCAGCTTGTAGGTGAAGGCCGCCGGATGGACGGCGTAAGGCGCGAGCACCCCATGCACCGGCGGCGTCGCCCAGAAGCGGACGTCCGGATCGACATTGTAGATGCCGAGCTTCGTCGCACGCGAGGAAAGGTTCGGCACGCCCGGCTCCATGCAGACGCGGTCGCCGACCTTCAGGCTCGTGACGTTGGCGCCGACCTCGACGATCGTGCCCGACGCCTCATGGCCGAGCACCATCGGCTGGCGCACGATGTAGCTGCCGATGGCGCCATGCGTGTAGTAATGCACGTCGCTGCCGCAGACGCCGACCGTGTGGATGGCGATCCGGACATCGTCCGGTCCGACATCTTGCGGCAGCGCGATCTCGCGCAGCGACAGTTCGCCTTTTTTCTCAAGCACCAGTGCCCGCATCGGGTGTCCTCACTTCAACTTTTCTTTTGCCGGAAAACGGAATTCAGGAAGCCGCTCAAGACACCGAGGAAGAGCAGCGGCGGCAGCGACAGGAGCACGACCGAGGCGTTGAGGATGCCCCAGGGCACGTTCATGCCTTGCTGCGACAGCTCGGACGCCACGATCGGCAGCGTCTTGGCGTTGGAGCTCGACAGCATCAGCGCGATGAGGAACTCGTTCCAGACCAAGACGAAGCTGAAGGCGATGGCGCCGATCAGCGAGCGMGCCGCGACGGGAAGCGCGATCCGCCAGAACACCGAATAGGCGCCGTAGCCGTCGACGAAGGCCGCTTCCTCGATTTCCTTCGGCACGCCCTGGAAAGCCGGGATGGCGAGCCACATGATGACGGAGATGGTCAGCAGCGAGTAGGTGATGATCAGCGCCGGCAAACTGTCGTAGAGTCCGACCTGCAGCCAGATCACCATCAGCGGGATCGCCACCGCCACCGGCGGCAGGAAGCGCAGCGACAACACGAAGAACTGGATGTCGCCGGCAAAGCGGTTGGGATAGCGCGCCACCGCATAGGCCGCCGGCAGGCCGAGAACGATGCCGATCAGCACCGCCGCGCCGCAAGCGACCGCGGAGTTGTAGAGCCCGGTCAGCACGCTGTCGCGGCCGAGGATGTAGCTGATGTTGGCCAGCGTCGGCGTGAAGACCACTTTCGGCACGCGCGTGATGATGTCGACATTGTTCTTCAGCGCGTTGAGCGCCGTCCACACCAGCGGGAACACGGCCAGGAATCCGGCCAGCGCCAGTATGGCCTTGGCGATCAGTCGGCCCGGTCTCATCCGATATTGCTTCATGCCTGCACCCGCTTCCAAAGCATGGTGAAGGTGATGACCGTCGCGATCATCATCAGCACGGCCATGGCCGAAGCGTAGGAGACCTTGCCGGACTCGATGAAGCCTTGCGAGAAGGCGTACATGTCGAGCGTCTCGGTCGCGACGCCCGGTCCGCCGCGCGTCATCACATAGATCAGGTCGAAGGAGCGCAGCGACTCGATCATCTTGACGAACATCAGGCTGATCAGCGGTGCCTTCAGCATCGGCAAGGTGACATAGGCATGGATCTGCCAGCGCCTGGCGTGATCGAGCCGGGCCGCCTCGATCGGCTGCGGCGGCAAGGTCTCGAGCAGCTTCAGCACGATGACGGCGAAGAACAGCCCCCATTGCCAGACATCCACCGATGCGACGGCGAAGAGCGCGGTGCCCGGCTTGGACAGCGGATCGAAAATCAGCCCGCCGGTGATCAGCCGGTAGGGGTAGGTCGCGATGCCGTAAAGCGGGTGATAGGCGAACTTCCAAACGAAGGCGGCCGAGACGCGCGGCAAAAGCACCGGAATGATGAACAGAAGACAGTAGAAATTGCGCAGGCGTGGGCCGGCGACCTCGAACATCAGCACGCCGAGCCCGACCGCTACCACCATCGTCGCGATGACTGTGACGATCTCCCATTTCACCGAGACCCAGACGGCGTTGAGGAAGCGGCGGTCGAGGAAGAGATCGGCGAAGTTCGAGAACCACACCCAGGAATAGCCGGTCGTGCTCAGCTCGCGGTTCTGCAGCGCGATGACGATGGCATAGAGCGTCGGCACCATCGACAGCACCAGAAGGATGGCTAAGGTCGGAACCAGAAATGTGACTGGCAGGGAAGAGCGTCGGCGCATGGCCTATCCTCGGGTGTATTTGGGTCGTTGGTAGAACCCGCGGCGCGGATCCCGGCATTCCTTCGAATGCCGTGGACCGTACGCCGCGGGCGGGAGGATTACTTCTTCTTCACCAGCTCGTTGGCATAGGCCTCGAGCTCGTTGAGGCCGCCCTTGATGTCGGTCCGCGTGCCGGTGACCAACTCCTCCAGGATGATGCCCCAGCGGTCGCCGAGATCGGGCCAGCGCGGATCCTGCCAGAAGTTCACCGCGGTCACCTTGCCGGTTTCGGCCAGCGCCTGACCGAGATCGGCGCCGTAGATGTCGGCGAATTCCTTGCTGGAAAGAATGCTGGTGCGGTTCAGCTCGCCGAACTGATGCGCATCGAGCCGGCGCTTCTCGTTCTCCTTCGACGTTGCCCAGGCGATGAACAGGCCGGCGCATTTCTTAGCCGCGTCATCGGCATTGGCCTTGGTGCCGATGGCGAGCCCATGGCCATAGCCGCCGCCCGGCAACGGCGAGGGCGGCGGCAGGAAGCCGACCTTGCCGACCACCTGCGAGGTCTTCGGGTCGACCGCCATGCCCGACAGCGGCGTCGATTCGACGAGGATGGCGACCTGGCCGGAGAGGAAGGCGCCGGTCGATTCATCCCAGCTGCCGGTCTGCGTGCCGGGCGCCGAGTCCTTGAACAGCTTCAAATAGGTCTCGGTCGCCTTCACGGCGGCGTCCGAATTGAAAGCCGGCTTGTCGCCGTCGAACCACTTGCCGCCATAGGCCTTGAAGAACGGCATCCAGCGCCAGACATTGGCGCCCGAGCCGCGCGCGCCGCGCAGCGCGATGCCGTACATGCCCTTGTCGGCATTGGTCAGCTTCGGCACGTCGGCGATCAATTCGTCCAGCGTCTTCGGCGGCTGGACGCCGGCGGCTTCCAGCACGTCCTTGCGGTAGACCATCAGGTCGCCGCCGCCGGTCAGCGGCGCGAACCAGACCTTGCCGTCATAGGTGGCGACCTTCTGGCGGCCGGGATCGAAATCGGCGTAGTCGTAGTCTGCCGGGTAATAATCGGTCAGCGGCACGATCCAGCCCGAGGAGGCGAACAGAGCCACATTGGCCTCGTCGACATAGTAGACGTTGTAGTTGCCGAYGGTGGAGGCATCGGCGCGCGACTTGGCGCGGCGGTCGTTCTCGTTGAGGTAGTCGATCTGGAAGCCAGCGCCGGAGAGCTTCTTGAACTCGTCCTTGGAGTCCTCCAGAAGCGTCAGGCCGTCGCGCGGCTGCGCCAGCACCTTGACCGGCGCCGAGCAGACGGGCGCCTGGGCAAGTGCTGCGGTTGACACGGAAGCGGTAAGCACGAACGCTGCGCCGAGGCTGGCAGCGAGCCGGTTTGAATTCATTGGTTTTCTCCTCCAGGAACACTCGCGAAAAGCGGCAGGTCCTTGGATTAGGCGACCCTCACCGTCRCCCGCAGGACCTTCCACCCGTCGCCAAAATGAGCAGTTGGAGAGGGCGAGGCTAGAAGCCCCGTTGCAGCAGATCTGTACTTTTATGCATTGTGCGGCGCAAAAGATGGCGCGGGCAGAGTCTGTCCGTCACACGAGTATCAGTGCCATCGGAGCATTYGGCTCTCGGCTGTCCTACGCCCTTAGCGTCAGGCGCTGCCGCGACAGCTTGCGATAGGATGACGGCGTCATCTTGTGCTTGCGCAGGAAGGCGCGGTTGAAGTTCGAGATGTTCATGTAGCCGACCTGGAAGCAGATGTCGGTGATCGGGATATCGGTGTCGGCGAGCAGCTTGCAGGCCTGCCAGAGCCTGAGCTTGGCRAGGTGGTCGCTGAAGGAATTGCCGGTGTTCTTCTGGAAGAAGCGGGAAAAACTGCTTTCGCTCATGYCGGCCAATGCCGCGACGTCCGGCAGCCTCAGGTCCTCGGCGAAATGCTGGAACAGGTAGGTCAGCGAGCGTTGCACGATATCCAGCGACTCCGCGTCGAGAAGCGGGGAGAAATCCGGCGACGACAAAAGCTGGTATTCGTCGGTGGTGGCCAGAAGCTCGAGCAGCTCGAGGAACATGCGGAACCGCGCCAGCCCATGCACCTCGCCCATCCGTTCCATCAGCTCGGCGCCGTCGAGCGCCGTCCGGCCATGGAAGACCATGCCGCGCAGCGAGCGTTCCAGGAACGGCTCCAGCTCGCGCAGTTCCGGCAGCAGCCCGGATGAACCGCGCAGCCGCTCGGGATCGAACTGCAGCACGATATCGCGGCCCTCGATCAGTTCGCCGGGCTGCACCGCCGTCACCCAGTCATGCGGCAGCCCGCCGCCGACGATCGTCAGGTAGCCCGGCCCGAACTCGCCGATATGGTCGCCGACCAGCACCACGCCGGACGATTTCCTGAGCAGGTGGATTTCGTATTCCGGATGGAAATTCCAGACATTGCGCTCCCACGGATAGTCGTCCAGCCGCCACAGGAAACTTTCGCTTGCCTCCGTCACGATGTGCTCGAAGGCAGGCGCCGTGCGCGGAATCGCGGCTGTATTTTTTCTGCGCCTGAACGGCATCATTCCTCCCGGCACGGCGCGCCTGCGCATGCTCAGGCCATCCGTAACAGTCGAAGGCCGGCAAATGAAAGGGGCGTCGCGGAATCTGGGCTCCGCCTGGATCAATCGCTGCCCGGACCTCCTCCCTTGCCAAAATGTCGCTTTTCATTCACAAGGCGACGCAAATGGCGCCATTTCGCGCCATTGTTGTGCGGCTTCCGGCCCTTTGGCCGACGCGCCGTGTTCTGAAAGAGCGGAACAATGTCTGCGATCGAAGCCGGCGCTCGCGCGCCGGAAAACCTTTGGCGTCAGGAAATCAGGGCGACGATCGCGCTCGCCTGGCCGATGGTGCTGACCAATCTCGGCCAGACGGCCATGACCGCGACCGACGTCATGATGATGGGCCGGCTCGGGCCCGATACGCTCGCCGCGGGCGCGCTGGGCTCCAACCTCTATTTCATGCCGCTGATCTTCGGCCTCGGCCTGATGCTGGCGACCTCGCCGATGATGGCGACCGAGCTCGGCCGTCATCGACACTCCGTGCGCGACCTGCGCCGCACCGTGCGCCAGGGCCTGTGGCTGGCGATCCTGATCTCGATCCCGATCTGGATCTTCCTTTCGCATGGCGAAGAGGTTCTTCTGGCCATGGGCCAGAAGCCGGAGCTTGCGCATCAGGCCGGCATCTATCTGCACTGGCTGCAATGGGCGGTGCTGCCCTTCTACGGTTATATCGTGCTGCGCTCCTTCATCTCGGCGCTGGAGCGGCCCGGCTGGGCGCTGATCATCGTTTTCGTCGCGGTCGCCTGCAACGCCTTCTTCAACTGGGTGTTCATGTTCGGCAATCTCGGCGTCAAGTCGATGGGCATTGCCGGTTCCGGCCTCGCCACCACCTTGTCCAGCACGCTGATGTTCGTCGGCCTGGGGGCGGTGGTGATGCTCGAGAAGAAGTTCCGCCGCTACCGTCTGTTCGGCCGCTTCTGGCGTTCCGACTGGCCGCGTTTCCGCGGCCTGCTCAGGCTCGGCATGCCGATCGCCGGCATCCTTGCCTTCGAGGTGACGATCTTCAACGCGGCGGCCCTGCTCATGGGCCTGATCGACGCGGATTCGCTGGCCGCCCATGCCATCGCCATCCAGATCGCCTCGATCTCCTTCATGGTGCCGCTCGGTCTCAACCAGGCGGTCACGGTCCGTGTCGGCCTGGCGCATGGCGCCGGCAATCCGGAAGGCGTTTCGCGCGCCGGTTGGACCGCTTTCGTCATCGGGGTTTCCTTCATGGCGCTGATGGGCCTGGTGATGATTCTGTGGCCGCATCTCCTGATCGGCGCCTTCATCGATCTTGCCGATCCGGCCAATGCCAGGGTGATCACGCTTGCCGTGTCCTTCCTTGGGTTCGCGGCGCTGTTCCAGATTTTCGACGGCGCCCAGGCGGTCGCCGCCGGCATGCTGCGCGGGTTGCACGACACCAAGGTGCCGATGATCTATGCGGCGATCGGCTATTGGGGCGTCGGCCTGCCGCTCGGCGTGCTGCTCGCCTTCCATTTCGGCTTCAACGGCGTCGGCATCTGGATCGGCCTGGCGTCGGGACTGGCCGTGGTGGCGGCGCTRCTGCTCGCGCGCTGGCTCAGACGCGACCGCATCGCGCCGGCGCTGTCCTTCGGGCATTGACGAGAAAGGCTGCCGRCATGACCGGCAGTCTTGAGCCGGCTCAGCGCACCGGCGCCTGCTTTTCGAGCCGCCGTGCGTATTGCGTCAGCGGAAAACACATGACGAAGAAGATCAGCGCCACCAGCCCGTAGACCTTGAACGGTTCGAAGGTCGCGTTGTTGATGGCGTTGGAGGTCCTGACCAGCTCCTCGAAGCCGATGATCGAGGTCAGCGCCGTCGATTTGATGAGCTGCACCAGGAAGCCGACGGTCGGCGCGCGGGTGATGGCGAAGGCCTGCGGCAGGATGATCAGCCTGAGTTCCTGCAGATAGTGCAGCCCGAGGCTGGCGCCGGCGTCCCATTGGCCGCGTGGCAGTGCGTCCACGCCGCTGCGCCAGATCTCGGCCAGATAGGCGCTGGCGAAGAAGGTCAAGCCCAGCGCCGCCGCGGTCCACGGCTCGATGYGCAGCCCCAGCATCGGCAGGCCGAAGAACATCAGGAAGAGCTGCATCAAAAGCGGCGTGCCCTGGAACAGCGCGATATAGCCCGAGGCGATGCGCTTCACCCATTTGTTTTTGGCGATGCGGAAGAACAGCACGACCAGCCCGACCAGCGCGCCGCCGATGAAGGCGGCGAGCGACAAGAGCACCGTCCAGCGCGCGGCGAGCAGGAGGTTGCGCACGATATCCCAGAAGGTGAACTCGATCATGACACGCCTGCTCCAAGCGCCCGGCGCCCGCTGGCGACCAGCAGCCGGCGCAGCCCCATCGACAGGCCGAGATAGACCATCGTCACCACGAAATAGGTCTCGAAAGCGCGGAAGGTGCGGGCCTGCAGCATATCGGCCTCGTAGGTCAGTTCGCGTACCGCGATCTGCGACACCACGGCCGATTCCAGCATCATGATGACGATCTGGCTGGTCAGCGCCGGGTAGATCACCTTCAGCGCCTGCGGCAGCACGATCTTGACGAATACTTGGCGGGGCCTGAGGCCGAGAGCCAGCGCTGCCTCGGTCTGGCCGCGCGGCACGGCGTCGAGCCCGGCRCCGACGATCTCGATCGTATAGGCCGCCATGTTGAGCGTCATCGCCAGCATCGCGGCCAGGATCGGGTCCAGCCTGATCCCGAGCGTGGGCAGCCCGAAGAAGATGAAGAACAGCTGCACCAGGAACGGCGTGTTGCGCATGACCTCGACATAAACGCCGATGGCCAGCTGAAGCGGCTTGGGGCCGTTTCTTTTGCCGGCGGCGCCCAGGATGCTGAGGAAGGTGCCGGCGAGCGTGGTGACGGCGATCAGAAGCAGCGTCATCGCCGCGCCGCGCGCGATCACGCCCGCCGCACCCGCAAGCCAGCCGAAGTCGAGGCTGTAGCCCATGGCGATTGACCTTGTTGAAGGCGCCCGGCCTAGAGCAATTCCAGGAAAAGTGTGAAGCGGTGAGGTTCGGCTTCGCCGTAACTTTCCGTCCGGAATTGCGTGAAAACAAAGAGAAGGTTCGGCGCCCGTTACGGCGCCGAACCGATCGGCATCAATCCTTGAGGTTGTCGGGATTGAGCGGCGTCTTCAGCCAGGCCTTCGAGCTCTCGTCCAGCTTGCCGTCGGCAAGCATCTTGGCGACGGCGTCGTTCACCGCCTTCTTCAATCGCTCCTCGTTCTTGTTGAGGCCGATATGCGAAGGCGAAGTGAGCAACTGGAATTTCTGTTCGGGCTTCAGCGCATCCTRCTTGGCCAGCACCTGCGCGCCGACATCGTTGCCCACGACCATCAACTGCGTCTGGCCGGAGATGAAAGCCTGGATGACGGAATTGTAGTTGTCGAAGCGGCGGATATCGGCGGAAGCCGGCGCCGCCTGGGTCAGCGAGGTGTCCTCCAGCGTGCCGCGATTGACGGCGATCGACTTGTCGGCGAGGTCTTCCTTGCCTTTGACGGCGAGCTCGGCCGGGCCGATGACGGCGATGTAATAAGGCGCGTAGGCGGCCGCGAAATCGATCACCTCAGCGCGCTCCTTGGAGTAGCCGACGCTCATCAAGATATCGACGCGCTTGTCGGTGAGATAAGGGATGCGGTTCTGGCCGGTGACGCTGACCAGGTTGAGCTTCACCTTCAAGGCATCGGCGATCGCCTGCGCCACGTCGATATCGTAGCCCTTGATGCTCATATCGGCGCTCGCCGAGGAGAAGGGCGGGAAGTCCGAGAAGATGCCGACATTGATGGCGCCGGCCTTGGTGATGTCGTCGACGGCATCGGCCTTGGCGGCTTGGGTGGCGAGACCGGCGCCGAGCATCATGGCTGCCGCGATGGCGGATTTCAGAGCATTGCGAAGAGTCATTTTTGGGTTCCCCTGCTGGAAGCTTGTTTGTTGCGTCCGGCCGCCGGCTCCAGCGCGGCGGCCGTATTGGCTAAGCAATTCCAGGAAAAGTGTGACGCGGTTTTCCGTCCGGAATTGCGTGAAATTACGATGTCTCAACCCTTCTTGATCGCCGGGCTGAACACCATCAGGCTCAGGATCTCGAACAGGACCTGGGCGCCGACATGGGCGGTGTTCGTGGTCGCGTCATATTGCGGGGCCACCTCGACGACGTCGCCGCCGACGATGTTGAGGCCTTTCAGCCCGCGCAGCAATTCGAGCACCTCGCGCGTCGTTAGCCCGCCGACTTCCGGCGTGCCGGTACCCGGCGCGAAGGCCGGATCGATGCTGTCGACGTCGAAGGAGATGTAGGTCGGGCCGTCGCCGACGATTTTGCGCGCCTTCTCGATGATGGCCGGGATGCCGAGCCCGGTTACTTCCTCGGCATGCACGACGGTCATGCCGGACTCGTAGGTGAACTCCCACAGATATTCGGCCGAGCCGCGGATGCCGATCTGGATCGTGCGCGAGGGATCGAGCACGCCGTCCAGCACCGCGTTGCGAAACGGCCCGCCATGGTGGAACTTGGTCATGTCGAACAGCCCGCTGGTGTCGCAATGGGCGTCGATATGGATCATGCCGACCGGCGCCTTCTTGCCGACCGCCTTCAGGATCGGATGGCTGATCGAATGGTCGCCGCCGACTGAGAGCGGCAGCACGCCGGCATCGACGATCTGATTGGTGCGCTTTTCGATGTCCTCATGGCTGATCTCCAGCCGGTAGCGGCTGCGGAATGGCGTGTCGCCGATGTCGGCGACGCGAAGCTCATGCGTCGGCGCGCATTCCAGCACGTGGTTGTAGGGACCGATGCGCTCGATGGCGCGCAGCGCGCGCGGCCCGAAGCGCGAGCCGGGACGGTTGGTGACGCCGAGATCCATCGGCACGCCGATCATCGCCACCTGCAGGTCGCCGAAATCCGGGTTCTCGGCAGCGATTTCGCGATAGGGCGCGGCGAGGAAGGTCGGGATGCCGGAATAGGGGGCAAGCCGCGTGCCCGATTTGTTGAAGATCTTGTCGGCGACCTTGCGGAATTTCGGATCGAACATCTCGCCGCCATGGCTCTCGCCATATTTGCGGCGCAACGCTTCGAGCTTGCCGCGATCGTAACCCATGTCCGGTCTCCTCTGCCTGCTGCCCGCACGGACGATTTGCCAAGCCAGCCTGTTGTCAGGCCAGATCGTTACCCGCTGTCCCTTGCGGATTTTCACGTCTCTTGAAAGCTGTTCCGGACAAAAGTGTCGGGCAGCCGCATTGAAAAATCAATTGATATTGTTAGGGTCACTGCTGTGAGAAAATCTCACAAAGTAGGAGCTATCCATGGCCAAGCGCCTGCCGCCGCTGAATCCGTTGCGCGCCTTCGAAGCCGCGGCGCGGCAC
This sequence comes from Mesorhizobium sp. LCM 4576, assembly GCF_001854815.1. Lineage (NCBI taxonomy): Bacteria > Pseudomonadati > Pseudomonadota > Alphaproteobacteria > Hyphomicrobiales > Phyllobacteriaceae > Mesorhizobium > Mesorhizobium sp. LCM 4576. Next base: position 510,044 of record NZ_MDDT01000089.1, on the reverse strand, counting down.
GCCTCGCTGACCAAGGCGGCGGGTGAGCTGAATGTCACCCATGGCGCCGTCAGCCACCAGATCAAGGCGCTCGAGCAGTCGCTCGGCGTGAAGCTGTTCGAGCGCACAGGTCAGCGGGTGAAACTGACGCCGCATGGCGCGGAGTTCCTGCCGGCGGTCTTGGCCGCCTTCGAGGGCATCGCCGCCGCCACCCAGCGCATGACCAGGCCGGCGAGTGCTGGCGCGCTCTCGGTCTCCTGCGTGCCGGCGCTGTTGCTGCTGTGGATGACGCCGCGGCTCGGCTCCTTCACGACGCAATATCCCGACATCCAGCTGACGCTGATCCCGTCCAACGATCCCAAGGACATCCGTGCCGCGGACATCGACGTCTGCGTGCACTATGGCGACGGCGGCTGGAGCGACTGCTGGATACGCAAATGGTCGGGGCTGGAGCTCTTCCCCGTGGTCAGCCCGACGCTGATCAACAACCGGCCGATCCGCAGCGTCCGCGACCTCGCCGACCATGTGTTCCTGCATGGCGACGATGGCCGCGAATGGCACACCTGGCTGGCCGCCGCCGACGCGCTCGACCTGGAGCGCGGCCGCCGCCACCGTCTGGGTGATGCGCGCATGGCGACGGAGGCCGCCGTGCACGGCCATGGCGTCGCGCTCGGCGATTCCGTCACCGCGCGCGCCCTGCTTGCTAGGGGCATGCTCGTCGCGCCATTCACTTTGTCAGTGCCGGCGGTCGACGATTTCTACGTCGTCTGCCGCAACGAGATGCGTTCGGCGCCGATCGTCCAGTTGTTCATCGACTGGCTGTTCGCAGAGAAGGAGCAGGACGAGGGCCGCGCCGATGCCCCCGTGGCCGGCCGCATGCCGAGCCGCAGGAAACGTCCCGCGCTGAAGGTTGTCGGTGCCAGGGCCCTGTCCTGACGGCTGGACTTGCATAGCTGCTTTTTGTCGGGCCAGCTTGCAAAGCTGCAAGCGCGTTCGAAAATACAATGCTAAGAGGCATTCCCGCGGCTCGATCATGATCCCGAAAAGTGGAAACCTGTTTTCGGAAAAGATCGTGCTCCAACAGAAAGCTGGATCAGAAAGGCGATTCAACGAGACGCCATCCTGATCCGGCGAGCAACGAAAGCGCATTGAGACATGGCAAAGACCGATATAGCGCGCCGCGTCTACAACCACACCTGGAAGCTGGACCCGATCGTCCGCAGCCTGYTGGACACCGACTTCTACAAGCTTCTGATGCTGCAGATGATCTGGGGCATGTATCCCAAGGTCGAGGCCACCTTCTCCCTGATCAACCGCACAACTTCGGTGCGCCTCGCCGACGAGATTGACGAGGGGGAACTGCGCGAGCAGCTCGATCATGCTCGTACGCTGCGCTTCWCGAAGAAGGAGATGATCTGGCTGGGCGGCAATACCTTCTATGGCCGCAAGCAGATCTTCGAGCCGGAATTCCTCGCCTGGCTCGAGGATTTCCGCCTGCCCGAATACGAGCTTTCCAGGCGCGATGGCCAGTTCGAGCTCTCTTTCGCCGGCCCCTGGATGTACACGACGCTGTGGGAAATCCCGGCCTTGGCCATCATCAACGAGCTGCGTTCGCGAGCGGCGATGCGCTCCTTCGGCCCGTTCGCGCTCGATGTGCTCTATGCCCGCGCCAAGGCCAAGATGTGGGACAAGACCGAGCGGCTGAAAGCGCTGCCGGGCATCCGCATTTCCGACTTCGGCACGAGGCGCCGCCATTCGTTCCTATGGCAGCGCTGGTGCGTCGAGGCGCTGAAGGAAGGCATCGGCGATRCCTTCACCGGCACGTCCAACGTGCTTTTGGCGATGGATAACGACCTCGAGGCCTTGGGCACCAACGCGCATGAACTGCCTATGGTCTTCGCCGCCCTTGCCAACTCCGAGGAGGAACTGAGRCAGTCGCCCTACAAGGTGCTGCAGGACTGGCAGCGCTACTATGGCGGCAACCTCCTGATCGTGCTGCCGGACACGTTCGGCACCGCCGCATTCCTGCGCGATGCGCCGGACTGGATTGCCGACTGGACCGGCTTCYGCCCCGACAGCGCGCCGCCGATCGAAGGCGGCGAGAAGATCCTCTCCTGGTGGCGTGAGAAGGGCAAGGATCCCAAGCAGAAGCTGCTCATCTTCTCCGACGGGCTGGAGGTCGAGACCATCGAGGAAGCCTATCGTCACTTCAAGGGCAAGGTGCGCATGTCCTTCGGCTGGGGCACCAACCTCACCAATGATTTCGAGGGCTGCGCGCCGACCGAAACCAAAAGCCTCGACGCCATCTCGCTGGWCTGCAAGGTCAGCGAGGCCAATGGCAGGCCGGCGGTGAAGCTGTCGGACAACCCCGCCAAGGCGACCGGGGATGAGAAGGAGATCAAGCGGTATCTGAGGATTTTCGGCGAGAAGGGGCGGGTGGAGCAGCTGGTGAAGGTGTGAGGCTTAAGGCCTGGACGAATGGAATTCCTGGACAAACCGAGTTCCTTCGCGCCCCCCTCTGTCCTGCCGGACATCTCCCCCACAAGGGGGGAGATTGAGCTCTCATTTCCGGTTTCGCCAATTTTCAACGCTGGAAGGAAAGAGCCGGCGCCCCATCAGCCGATCTCCCCCCTTGTGGGGGAGATGTCCGGCAGGACAGAGGGGGGCGCCGTAGAGCGCCAACCCTGGAGACTGGCGTTTCTTGCATCCACCTTCGCCTTCCTTCCCAACCCCGCCTTCGCCCAYGCCTCCGATCGCGGCCATGTGCTCCTTCTCCCGACGGGCTACTACATCGCCGGCGGCGCTTTTGCCGTGGCGGTCAGCTTTCTCGTCCTGGCGTTGCTGCCGCCCGCCGCGCTCGACAGTTTCTGGCGCCGGCGCCTGTCGCTCTTCACCCTCGGCGATCGCCCGCGCACCATCGTCAGCCTGGTTTCCTTTGCCGGCTTCRCACTTCTGATCGCCGCTGGCCTTTTCGGCAGCCGCGACCCGCTCTCCAACCCGCTCCCCCTTGTCATCTGGACGCTGCTCTGGGCCGGCTTCACCCTGCTGCAAGGCGTCTTCGGCGATCTCTGGTCATGGCTCAACCCGTGGTATGGGCCTTGGCGCTTCGCCTCTCGCATCCTCGGCCTTCGCGCGGACGTCGCAAAGCCGTCACGCCTGCCGTCATGGCTCGGCTTCTGGCCGGCCTTCATGCTGTTCTTCGCCTTCGCCTGGTTCGAGCTGATCGATCCGGCGCCCGACGATCCGGCCCGCCTGGCCTTTGCCGCCGGCCTCTACTGGCTGGCGAGCTTTGTCGCGATGCTCATCTTCGGCTACGACGCCTGGAGCAAGCGTGGCGAATTCTTGACCATCTTCTTCGCCATGGTCGCCCGTTTCGCGCCGTTCGAGCGCCGCGAAGGCCGCCTCTCGCTCTGCTGGCCCGGCGCCAAGCTGCTGGCCGCCGAGCCGCTGCCGATGAGCGGCACGGCCTTTCTTCTGCTGGCGCTGTCGTCGGTGTCCTTCGACGGCCTGTCGAAAACCTTCCTCTGGCTCGGCCTGTTCGGCGTCAACCCGCTGGAGTATCCCGGCCGCACCGCCCTGATCGGCATCGGCAGCTTCGGCCTCGTGCTCACCTTTGTCCTGCTCGCGGCGGTGTTCGCGTTGGCCGTCTTTCTTGGACAGCGGCTCRCCGGCGATGCGCAGCCGTTCGGAAAAGCCGCCGGCCTGCTGGTCTGGTCGATCGTGCCGATCGCGCTCGCCTACCACATCGCGCATTACCTCGCCGTGCTTCTGGTCGACGGCCAGTATGCGCTGGTCGCGCTCTCCGATCCCTTCGCGCTCGGCTGGAACCTGTTCGGCACCGCCAACAGGATGGTCGAGGCCGGCATCGTCGCCGGCGCTCAGTCGGCCTGGTGGCTGTGGAACCTGCAGGCGGGTGTCATCATCGCCGGCCATGTGCTGGCGGTCCTGATCGCGCACGGGCTCGCCTGGCGGCTGCATCCGCAAGCCTCCCGCGCGGCGCTCAGCCAGCTTCCGCTGACACTCCTGATGATCGCCTATACGATATTCGGCCTTTGGTTGCTTGCCACGCCGACGGCGGGATGAGAGAAGGGCGCCGCTGAATACCGTTGGGGAAGCTCGCTTGCCAGCTCACGGCTTTGGTGATTTAGTTTGTACACATGCAATTTTCGCATCCTCCGCGCGAGGAGGATCGAGCCGCCTTATCGCTGGTCAAAACTGAAAAAACAGGGGAACGGACATGGCTGACAAGAACGGATTTTTCGACCTTTCCAAGACGACGCTGTCGCGCCGCACGGCGCTGAAGGGCATGGCCGCAGGCGCCGGCCTCGCGCTGGCCCCCGGCTTCGTCCGCTACAGCCAGGCGCAGAGYTCGGCGCCCATCAAAATAGGTTTCCAGTCRCACCGCACCGGCATCGGCGCCGCCTATGGCCGCTGGTACGAGAAGACCAGCGCCGCCGCCGTCAAGACGATCAACGACGCCGGCGGCATCGGCGGCCGCAAGGTCGAGCTGGTGATCGAGGATGACGGCACCGATCCGGCGCGCGGCGCCGAGGTGGTCAACAAATTCGCCAAGCAGCACAAGACCGACATCGTCTTCGGCACGCTGTTTTCGCATGTCGTGATCGGCTCGGCGCCGGCGGCCGGCGAGAACAAGATCCCCTATTTCGTGGTCAGCGAAGGCCATCACGTCGCCTCCACCAAGCTCAACCGCTACGTCTTCCAGCCCGGCATCACCGACGTGAAGAGCCAGATCCAGTCGATGGCGCCGTGGATTGCCGCCAACGCCGGCAAGAAGGTGACCCAGATCTTCCCCGACTTCGCCTTCGGCTACGACCATCGCGACTACCTGCCGCCGGCGCTGAAGGCGCAGGGTGGCGACGTGATCGCGCAGATCGCCATCCCGCCGACGGAGTCGTCCTTCACGAAATACTTCCCGCAGATCCCAGCCGAGACCGAGGTGATCTACCACGTCATGGTTGGCCCTGCGGTGCTCACCTTCGTCAAGGAGCTCGGCGAGTTCTACGGTTCGCAAGGGCCGCAGCTCTTCGGCTTCATTGACTCACTCGAAGCCGTCGACATCAACAGCCCCGGCCTCGAATTCCTCGACGGCAGCCATTTCTGGGAAGGCTCGCCGCGCTACGCGCAGGCCGACGATTCGGCCGCGCAAAAAGCCTATCGCGCCGCCGTCGRCATCGACGACAATGGCGCCGCCGTCGGCGACCCCAAGGACGTCTCCACTGCCGCCCACATGTTCGGCTGCTGGGAGACGCTCTATGTCGTCAAGAAGGCGATGGAGGATGCCGGCTACAAGGGACCCGAGGACCGCGCCAAGCTGGTCGAGGCCACCGAGGCGCTGAAGGAATTCGCCGAAGGTCCAGAGCATCCGCAGGGCCCGAAGACCTTCAACGGCAAGATCCACCAGTGCTTCGGCATCCAGAACATCTCCAAGGTCGAAGGCGGCAAACTCAAGGTTGTCCACAAGACCAAGATCGAGGACGGCCTCTACGAGCCGGAAGGGGACTACACGACGCAGGCGCTGTAGGTTCATTCCAACCAGCGTGAGCGCCCAGGCCCCCCTCTCTGTCCTGCCGGACATCTCCCCCTCAAGGGGGGAGATCAGCAGCTTGTGCGAAGGCGGCCATCTATCGGCCTTTGCGATTGGCGAAAGCGGTAGGGACAGCCAATCTCCCCCCTTGCGGGGGGTGAGGAGCGGTCCGCGCAGCGGACGGAAAGCCAATTGCTTGGCTTTCCGAGCGACGAACGCCCGGAGCGATAGCGGAGGGCCGGGCCCGGCAGGGCAGAGGGGGGTGCCTCGCGCATCCGTTCGCGTGTAATGCATTTCGGACCCCATCTCCTCCTCGCCGCTCTCGAAGGCCTCGTCACCTCCGCCGTGCTGGCGCTGACGGCGCTCGGCCTGTCGCTGGTGTTCGGCGTCATGCGCGTCGTCAATGTCGCGCATGGCGAGTTCTTCATGCTGGGCGCGGTGCTCGCTTGGGCGGTCTCGACGGCGATTTCCGGCCATCCRGCCATCGGCTTCGTGGCGGCGCTTGTGATCGCGCCCTTGCTCGTCGGGCTGGTCGCGCTCGTCGCCGAGCGCCTGGTGCTGCGCCGGCTGAACTACAATCCGGAAGGCACCATCGTCGCCACCATCGGCATGCTCTACATCATCCAGCAGCTGGCGCTGACCTTCTACGRCCCCGAGGCCCGCCCCGTGGAGCCGCCTTTCAGCTACCGCATCCTTTTGCCGTGGTTCGGCTATTCCGGCTACAAGCTGTCGGTGGTCGCGGCCTCCGCCATTCTGCTCGTCATCACCTGGCTCGTGCTGACCCGCACGAAGATCGGCCTGATCATGCGCGCCACGCAGTATGACCGCGAGACGGCGCAGGCTTTCGGCATCCCGGTCGAGCGCGTCTATGCCGGCGTCTTCGCCGTCGGCGCCATGCTGGCGGCGATCGCCGCCGTGCTGATCGTGCCGATCAGCCAGGCGCATTACCTGATGGGRCAGGACCCGCTGCTGCTCTCCTTCATCGTCGTCATCATCGGCGGTCTCGGCTCGTTGCGCGGCACCGTGGTCGCCGCCGTCCTGATCGGCCTTTCCGACGGCATCGTCTCGATGTTCTTCTCGCCGACTTTGGCCAAGATCATCGCCACGCTGGTGGTCGCCATGGTGCTGGTGTTCCGGCCGCAAGGGTTGTTCGGGACGACGTCCAGAYGAGGRATGCTTCGCCGGCAACGACCTATGCCTTGCATATCGGCGTCATCGCGCTTCTCTTCGCGCTRAACTTCGTCCTGCCGGATTACCACCAGGGCCTCTTCGCCCGCATCATGGCGCTGGCCGTCTTCGCGATGGGCTACAATCTGCTCTTCGGCTATGTCGGCCTGCTCAGCCTCGGCCACGCCATGTTCTTCTCCGCCGGCCTCTATGGCGCGGGCCTAACCGTCTACCACCTCGGCTGGGGCGTCCCGGAAGCTTTTGTCGCCGGTGTCGCCTGTGGCGCGCTGCTCGCCTTGGTCATCGGCCTGCTCGCGCTGCGCACTTCGGGTGTCGCCTTCATGATCGTCACCATGATGTTCGCCCAGGTCTTCTATCTGCTGATTCTTTACTTCGCCGCCTGGACCGGCGGCGACCAGGGCTTGGTCATCCAGCAGGCATCGCGGGTTGTCGCGATCGGCGGCGCCTCCTTCGACCTGACCGATCCGACCGTGCGCTACATGAGCGCGCTGGCGTTGTTCGCGGTCGTGCTCCTCATCACTTTGGCCCTCGTCCGCTCCCGCTTCGGTCGTGTCCTGGTCGCCATCCGCGAGAACGAGGAACGGACCAAGATGCTGGGCTACGACACGGTCGCCAACAAGCTTGCCGCCGTCGTTGCTTCCGGCACCATTTGCGCGGCGTCGGGCGCCGCCTATGCGCTGCTGTTCGGCTATGTCGGCTCGAGCTTCGCGTCCGTGCAATATTCCATCCTGCCCTTGCTCTGGGTGCTGCTCGGGGGTGCCGCGACCACGCTCGGTCCGCTGGTCGGCACGCTGTTCATGTACTATGTCACCGACATCACCAGCGGCTTCACCTCCGCCTATCTCCTGATCGTCGGCGTGGCGCTGATCCTGCTCGTCCTGTTCGCCCCGAAAGGCATTATGGGCAGCATCCGCGAGCGCTGGCTGGGATGGCTGCCATGACGCCGCTGCTCACCACCAAGGGCCTGTCGCGTAATTTCGGCGGCCTGCGCGCCGTCGACGGCGTCGACTTCGCGCTCATGCCCGGCGAGATACGCGCCATCATCGGCCCCAATGGGGCCGGCAAGACCACCTTCGTCAGCCTGCTCTCGGGCCGTATCCGGCCGTCCTCCGGCATGATCGTCTTCGACGGCGCCGACATCACCGCGATGCCGGCTTATAAACGGGTTCGCCTTGGCGTCGCCTATACGTTCCAGATCACCAGCGTCTTCGCCAACCWTACCGCCTTCGACAATGTCGCGCTGCCGGTGCAGCGCACGCTGACCGACGGCCGCTCCAAGGGGCAGGTGAGAAGCGGCGTCATGGCGGCGCTGGAGCGCACCGGCCTTGCCGACCKCGCCGGCACTTTGGCCGCACACCTTTCCTATGGCCATCAGCGCCTGCTGGAAGTGGCGATGGGCCTGGCGCTGAAGCCGCGTTTGCTCATCCTCGACGAGCCGACGCAAGGCCTGGCTGACGGCGAGATCGACAATTTCATCACTTTGGTGCGCGAGATCGCCAAGGACGCCACCGTGCTTTTGATCGAGCRCAACATGCCGGTGGTCATGYAGCTTGCGAACCGCATCACCGTCTTCAATTCGGGAAAGATCCTCGCCGAAGGCACGCCGGGTGAGATCCGCGCCGATGCCGAAGTGCAGGACGCCTATCTCGGAGCGACTCATGGCTGAGCCGGTTGGAACCGATGGCGGACTGCTCACCATCTCCGGCCTCGACTGCTTCTATGGCGAGGTGCAGGTGCTGTACGGCCTCGACCTCGTCTTGAACAAGGGCGAAGTGCTTTGCCTCTTCGGCCGCAACGGCGCCGGCAAGACGACCACGCTGAAGGCGATCGTGGGGCTGGTGCCGGCATCGGCCGGCTCGATCAAGCTGGACGGCAGGGAACTGACCGGGCTTGCCGCGCATGACGTGCCGAAGGCAGGCGTCGCCTATGTGCCGCAGGGCCGGCGTCTGTTCGCCGAGATGAGTGTGGCGGAAAACATCGAGATCGGCTTGATGGCGCGGGGCAAGGGCAAGCAGGCGCGTGAAAACGTCCTCGACCTTTTTCCTTTGCTCAGGGAGCGGCTGAAGCAGCGTTCCGGCACGCTGTCCGGCGGCGAGCAGCAGATGCTGGCGATGGCCCGCGCGCTCTGCCTCGAACCRCAAGTGCTCTTGCTCGACGAGCCGACCGAGGGGCTGATGCCGTCGATGATCGCGAAGATCCGCGAGACGGTGGCCAAGCTGCGCGAGCTAGGCGTCTCCACCATCCTTGTCGAGCAGCGTGTCGATGCGGTGCTATCGGTGGCGGATCGGGTTTGCTTCATCGAGAACGGCCGCAACCGCGAAACGGTCGATGTCGAGGCGTTGCGGGCGGATCCGTCGGCGGTGCGGAGATATGTGGGTGTTGGCTGAGGATTACCCTCCCCCTTTGTGGGGAGGGTCGCTGCGAAGCAGCGGGGAGGGGGCAGCGCCGACCCCCACCCGGACCTGCGGTCCGACCTCCCCACAAGGGGGAGGTAAGGCTCCGCGCCGCCTCAGTTGAAAAACAAAAACCCTGCGATCAGAAACGTCGGGATCAGCACCGCACCCGACCACGCCATATAGCCGAAGAAGCCCGGCATCTTGAAGCCGCGATGCCTGGCGATGGCGAAGACCATGAAGTTCGGCGCGTTGCCGATATAGGTGTTGGCGCCCATGAACACGGCGCCCGCCGAGATCGCGGCCAGCGTCGAGGCTGCCTCAGTCATCAGGTGCTGGGCATCACCGCCGGCAAGCTCGAAGAACACCAGATAGGTCGGCGCGTTGTCGAGGAAGGAAGACAGCGCCCCGGTCAGCCAGAAATAGGCGAGATCGTTGGGCTGGCCGTCGGCGGAGGTGACAAGCGCCACCAGCGGCGCCAGCGCGCCGTCATGGCCGGCCCGCAGGATGGCGATGACCGGCACGATGCAGATGAAAATGCCGGCAAACAATTTCGCCACCTCGGCGATCGGCCCCCAGGTGAAGCCGTTGGCCTCGCGGTGGCTCTTGTAGGAGACGCGAAGCGAGAGAAACGCCAGCGCCAGGATGACGGCGTCGCGCACCAGGTTCTGCAGCTCCAGGCCGACGCCGAAAATCGGGATGCTGACGCCCGGCTTCCAGCCCGCCGAAAGTAGGATCGCGCCGATCACGCCGGCGAGCAGCGGCAGGTTGGCGAGCCCGCGCAGGCGCACCTTTGTATCAGGCGTCGGGTCCTTGATCTTCGGCATGCCGCCCTCGCGCCGGTGCAGCACGATATCGAGCGCCAGGAAGACGATGAGCACCAGTCCGCCGGTGAACAGCGTCTCGCGCCACAGGTTAGCGGTGGTCCAGAAGAAGTCGACGCCGCGCAGGAAGCCGACGAACAAGGGCGGGTCGCCGAGCGGGGTCAACGAACCGCCGATGTTGGACACCAGGAAGATGAAGAAGATCACCACATGCGCGTTGAACGGCCGGTTGTCGTTGGCGCGCAGCATCGGCCGGATCAGGATCATCGAGGCGCCGGTCGTGCCGATGACCGAGGCAAGCAGCGMCCCGATCAGCAGCAACCCGGCATTGACGAGCGGCGTGCCATGGAYGTTGCCGGCAAGCAGGATGYCGCCCGAGATGGTGTAGAGCGCGAACAACAGGATGATGAACGACATGTATTCGGTCAGCAGCGTGTGCAGCACGGCCTCGCCTGCCGTCGGAATGCCGAAGGCGACCGCCAGAGGAACCGCGACCAGCGCCGCCCAGGCGGCGGCGATCTTGCCGTAGTGATGCTCCCACACATGATGAAACAGCAGCGGCCCAGTCGCGATCGACAAGAGCAGGCCGGCAAAGGGCAATCCCCACCAGAGCGACATGGCGGCGCCCGGCAGTTCGTGGATCTCGGCCGCAAGAGCCTGGGCTGGGAGTAGTAGCAATACGGCAAGCGAAGCGAATGAGAAGWAACTCTTCATTCGGCCGCCGCGCGCCTTCCCCTTCTCCCCTTGTGGGAGAAGGTGGATCGGCGCRTAGCGCCGAGACGGATGAGGGGTGYTCCAGCGGAGTGAGACGCTGGCTTKCCCTGGAGCGCCCCTCATCCGTCGCCTTCGGCGACACCTTCTCCGACAAGGGGAGAAGGGGGAGCCCGCAATCCGGGTGAGGGGGACCTTCCCCACAGTCCGGTCAATCCGCCGAATGATCTTCGAGCCTCACGCCGGCCTCGCGCATGCGCTTCAGCATCGCCTCGACCGAGCCGTTGAGGTCGATGCCGCGGCAGGCATCGAGCCGCACCGTCGTCTTGAACCCCTGCTTAACCGCATCGAGCGCCGAGAAGGCGACGCAGAAGTCGGTGGCCAGCCCGACCAGCGTGATTGTGTCGATGCCGCGTTCCTTGAGATAGCCGCCAAGGCCGGTCGGCGTTGTGTGGTCGTTCTCGAAAAAGGCCGAATAGGAATCGATCGCGGTACGAAATCCTTTGCGGATCACCAGCTCCGCCTTCGTCCAGGCGAGCCCGGAATGGAAATCGGAGCCGAGACTCCCCTGGATGCAATGATCCGGCCACAGCGTCTGCGGCCCGTAAGGCATCTCAATGGTTTCGAAGGCCTGCTTGCCGGGATGGCTGGAGGCGAAGCTCGAATGTCCGGCCGGATGCCAGTCCTGCGTCAGGATCACATGCTCGCTGCGCCGGATCAGGTCGTTGACCAAAGGCACGATCTCGTCGCCGCCGGCGACCGCCAGCGCGCCGCCCGGGCAAAAATCGTTCTGCAGGTCGATGACGATGAGCGCTTCTTCGGCCATGCGGCTTCCTCTCGTTCGGCCCTCTGGTTCAGCATCGGGGCTGCAGTCAAAAGCCGCTGACGCGACCGGAGAGGGAACCTTGACCAGATGGCCGGCGGCGTCAACCTCCGGCGCCATAACAATCGCGTTCAGGTCTTCGCGGCGCCAACTCCGGCCCAACTCCGGCTTTGACAATTCCGACCGGCCTGATATCATTTGCATACGAATGAATTTGACCGGTGTGAAACCGGCGGAAAGCTCGAAGCCAGGTGCTTTGGGAGGGCCAAGTGGGAATGGTCCGTTTCTGGGAAGGTTCTGGAAGGCAAAGCGTGATCCGTTACGCGAAACCCACCACGGTCGACGAAGCGCTCGCTCTGCTCGGCGAGGACCGCTGGCGCATTCTGGCCGGCGGCACGGATTTCTATCCGGCGCAGGGCGCGAAACCTTTCCGCGACAACATCCTCGACATCAATGGTCTCGCTGAACTGCGCGGCATCGCCGAGACCGACGAGCATTGGCGGATCGGCGCCCGCACGACCTGGACCGACATCGTGCGCCAGCCGCTCCCGGCCGCGTTCGAGGCGTTGAAATCGGCCGCGCGCGAAGTTGGCTCGGTGYAGATCCAGAATGTCGCCTCCGTTGCCGGCAATCTCTGCAACGCCTCGCCCGCGGCCGACGGCGTGCCGGCGCTGCTGACGATCGACGCCGATATCGAATTGCGCTCGCTGAAAGCCATCCGCCATCTGCCGCTTGGCGCGTTCATACTTGGCAATCGCCGCACGGCGCTGCAGCCGGGCGAGATGGTCACCGCCATTCGCGTGCCGAAGCGTTCCGCAGCCGGCGCCTCGGCTTTCGTCAAGCTCGGCGCACGGCGCTATCTCGTCATCTCGATCGCCATGGCGGCGGCGCGCCTCGTGGTCGAGAACGGCGTCGTCGGCGATGCCGCGATCGCCGTCGGCTCCTGCTCGGCGGTCGCCCGCCGTCTCGCCGGCGTCGAGGCGGCCTTGCGCGGCCAGCCGGTCACGTCCGCGCTCGCCGATGCCGTGCTGTCGGCGCCGTTCGATGAATTGTCGCCGATCGCCGACGTACGCGGCAGCGCCGAGTACCGGCAGGACGCGGCGCGCGAGATCGTCGTCCGCGCCGTGCGCGATGCGGTCGGCCTCAAGCAAGGCAAGGTGGCGGCATGAGCATGGCCCAATCCGGCATGGCCCAATCGGGCATGCAGCGCGCCGACATCGCCTTTGAGGTCAATGGCGCTGCCGTCAGCGTGTCGGTGCCGCCGGTGCGGCGCCTGTCCCAGGTTCTGCGTGACGAGTTGCGGCTGACCGGCACCAAGGTCGGCTGCGATGCCGGTGATTGCGGCGCCTGCACGGTGCTGGTCGATGGCAATCCGGTCTGCGCCTGCCTGATGCCGGCGGCCTCGGTGTCTGGCGCTTCCGTCACGACCGTCGAAGGCCTCGCCAATGGCCGGCTTTCGGCCTTGCAGGCGTCCTTCCTCGAACATGGCGCCGCGCAATGCGGCATCTGCACGCCCGGCCTGCTGGTCGCGGCCACCGCGCTCCTGGAACGCAATCCCACGCCGAGCGAGGCCGAGACGCAGGACGCGCTGGGCGGCGTGCTCTGCCGCTGCACCGGCTACAGGAAAATCGTCGCGGCGGTGATGCAGGCCTCGCGGCATACGAACGGCGTCGACCTTCGCCTGCCGGAAGCCGGCAACGCGGTCGGCGCCTCGCCGATCCGCCTCGACGGCGTGCCGAAAGTCACCGGCGACGAGAAATTCGGTGGCGATTCCTTCCCGGCCGACGCGCTGGCCATACTTGTCGTCCGCTCGCCGCATTATCATGCCGGCTTCAGCTTCGGCGATCTCGATGCGTGGACGAAAGCTCACGCTGGCATAACCGGCGTCTTCACCGCCAGGGACATTCCGGGCCACAACTGCTTTGGCGCGATCGGACCGTTTGCCGATCAGCCGGCCCTCGCGGAAGGCTTCGTCCGTCTGCGCGGCGAGGCGGTGGCGCTGGTGGCGGGCGAGCGCGAAGCGATCCTCGATCTCGACCTGACGGATTTTCCGATCACCTGGACCGAGCTGCCGCATATGCTGCAGACCGGCGAGGCGAAGGCCGAAGGCGCCGCGCTGATCCACGGCCACCGTCCGGCGAACCTGCTCACCTCCGGCCTGGTTGAGCGCGGTGACCCGGAAGCAGCGCTTGCAGGCGCGGCCGCCACAGTCTCCGGCGCCATCGAGACCTCGTTCGTCGAGCACGCCTATATCGAGCCGGAAGCCGGCTACGCTTATATGGATGGCGACACGCTGGTCGTCGTCGCCTGCACCCAGGCGCCTTATATGGACCGTGACGAGACGGCAAAGGTGCTGGGCCTTGCCGTCGACAAGGTGCGCATCGTGCCGACCRCCACCGGCGGCGGCTTCGGCTCGAAGCTCGATGTCTCGCTGCAGCCGCTTATTGGCCTCGTGGCGATGAAGACCGGACGGCCRGCGGCACTTGCCTACACCCGCAACGAATCGATGATGTCGACCACCAAGCGCCATCCCGCCGAGATGAAGGCGACCATCGGCGCCGATGCCGAAGGCCGCATCACCGGCATGGTCTTCGAGGGCGATTTCAACACCGGCGCCTATGCCAGCTGGGGGCCGACGGTCGCGAACCGCGTGCCGGTGYATGCCTCCGGTCCTTATCTCACGCCGAACTGCCGGGCGACCGGCTACGCCATCCACACCAATGGCCCGATCGCAGGCGCCTTCCGCGGCTTCGGCGTGCCGCAGTCCACCATCATGCAGGAAACGCTCTATGACGAGCTCGCCGGCAAGCTCGGCATCGATCGRCTCGATTTCCGGCTGAAGAACTGCCTGCGCGACGGCTGTGAGACGGTGACCGGCCAGCGCCTGGAATCGGGCGTCGGCATCGGCGAATGCCTGGAGCAGCTTCAGCCGCATTGGGCRCGCGCGCTGGCGGACGCCGAGGCGTTCAACGCGACCCATGCCGCGAGCAAGCGCGGCGTGGGCGTCGCCTCCTGCTGGTATGGCTGCGGCAACACTTCGCTCCCCAATCCTTCCACCATCAAGGTCGGCATCTCGGCCTCCGGCGAGGTCATCCTGCATCAGGGCGCGGTCGATATCGGCCAGGGCTCCAACACGGTCATTACCCAGATCTGCGCCGACGCACTCGGCCTGCCGCTGGACAGGTTCAAGCTGAAGAGCGCCGACACCGCCATCACGCCCGACGCCGGCAAGACATCCGCCTCGCGTCAGACTTTTGTGACAGGCAAGGCGGCGGAGAAGGCAGGCCGCGCGTTGCGCGAGAAGATCCTGCGTTTCGCCAATGTCTCGGAGCAGGCGACGATCGCGCTCGAAGGATCGAGCCTGTCGATCCGTGAAGGCGACGCGGCGCGGCGCATCGATCTGGCTGCGCTCAAGGCCGATGACGGCGGCTTGGTGTTCGTCGCCGAGGAAACCTACGACCCGCCGACGCTGCCGCTCGACGCCAAGGGCCAGGGCAAGCCCTACGCGGTCTACGGCTATGGGGCGCAGATCGCCGAGCTCGAGGTCGACCTCAAGCTAGGCACCGTCAAGCTGATCAAGATCACCGCCGCGCATGACGTCGGCAAGGCGATCAACCCGGTTCTGGTCGAGGGCCAGATCGAGGGCGGCATCGCGCAAGGCATCGGCATGGCGCTGATGGAGGAATATATCCCCGGCCGCACTGAGAATTTGCACGACTATCTCATCCCGACCATCGGCGACGTGCCGCCGGTCGAGCACATATTGGTCGAGGTTCCGGATCCGGAAGGACCTTTCGGCGCCAAGGGCCTGGGCGAGCATGTGCTGATCCCGACAGCGCCTGCGATCCTCAACGCCATCCGCCATGCCACGGGCGTCCTGGTCACCAAGGTGCCGGCGACGCCGAGCCGCATCCTGGCGGCGATCCGCGAGAAGGAGGCGCGCCGATGAGCGAGCTTGCCGAACGTTTCGAAACCCACGATCCCGGCGAGAAGCAGGTGGCGGAAAAGATCCGCTGCGATGCCTGTCCGGTCATGTGCTACATCGCCGACGGCCGCACCGGCGCCTGCGACCGCTACGGYAATGTCGGCGGCCGCATCGTGCGCATGGACCCGCTGACCATTCTCGACCACGCGGCCGAGACCGGCGGCGCGGTCGTGCCTTTCGTCGCCGAGGGCGAAGCCTGGAACGGCGAGCTGGTCAACACCGGAAGGCGTTTCGTCACGGCAATCGGCGCCGGCACCACCTATCCGGATTACAAGCCCGCGCCCTTCATCGTCAGCCAGGAAGTCGAGGGTGTCGATCTCGTCACCGTCGTCACCGAAGGCATTTTTTCGTACTGCGGCGTCAAGGTGAAGATCGACACCGACCGCCACATCGGCGACGAGACGGCGACGGTGCGTTCTGAAGGCGAGGCGATCGGCCATGTCACGACCGGCGAATATGGCTCGCAGATGCTGTCGCTCGGCGGCGTCCATCACCTCACCGGCGGCTCGAAGCAGGAAGGCCGTGCCACCTGCGACGCGCTGCTCAATCTCTGCAACAGGAAGCCGGTCGAGCTCACCATCGATGGCGGCGCGACGGTCATCGTCGAGGCAGGCAAGGCGCCGGTCATCGACGGCAAGGTCGAGCACCGTATGCGCGTCGGCTGTGGCTCGGCAACCATCGGCATGTTCGCCACGCAGTGGCGCGGGCTGGTCGACGAGGTGGTGGTTGTCGATGACCACATCACCGGCGTCGTCTCCGAGCATCAGGCCGGCAAGGTGCTGGGCTGGGAGGATACCGGGATAAAGATCGTCGGCCGGCGTTCGACGCCCGGCCGCTACTTCAAGGTGTCGGAGCCCGGCCTCGGCTGGGGCGGCACGACGATTTCCGACCCGCTGTCGATCCTCGGCGACTGGAACGCCAAGAAGGGCGCGCGCCCCGGCCTGTCGCTGCTGATGGTGTCGACCACCGGCGAGCAGTTCGCCTATTACGAGCTGGACGACCAGTTGAAGCCGGTCGAAAAGCCGTTCCCGGATCGGCTGCAAAAATCCGTCGGCCTGATCGAGGACAATTGCGAGCCGGCTTTGTGCACGGTTCTCTTCGTCGGCGGCGCCGGCGGCTCGCTGCGCGCCGGCGTCACCGAAAACCCGGTCAACCTCACCCGCTCGGTACAAGGCCTGAGGACCTATGTGACCGTCGGCGGCGCGCCGGTCTATGTCTGGCCGGGCGGCGGCATCACGCTGATGGTCGACGTCACCCGCGTGCCGGAAGGCGCCTTCGGCTATGTGCCGACGCCCGCCTTGGTGGCACCGATCGAATTCACCATGCGCCGCGACGACTATGTCCGGCTCGGCGGCTATGAGAACGAGATACGCAGCGTCGAGGACATCCTCGCCAAGGGCGGCGAATATCTCAATCCGCGCAGCAACACCGGCGCGCCCGCCGGCAATCCCTGGCCGCCGCTGGCGCAACTGCGGCGCGCGGCGGCGAACGGTGCCGGCTGATGAACGGCCCGCAGGCGCATTGGCTAGCCGACGGCCGGCGGCTTCATCTCAATCATGGGCCGATCGATCTGATTGTCGAGGCCTTCGGCGGGCCGGAGGAGTGCCGCGCCGCTTACGAACAGGCTGTCGCCCGCTTTCAGACGATCCTGATCGAGGTGGTCGAGGAGCTGCCCGAGTTGCGCTTGYCGGCCTTCTTCCTGGCGCCGCGCGACTTCGCCGGCCCGACGGCCCGCCGCATGGAAGCCGCCGTCATGCCGTTGGCGGAATGCTTCATCACACCGATGRCCGCCGTTGCCGGTTCGGTAGCCGACGAAATTCTTGGCGCCATGCTCGCCGGCCGCCGGCTCGACCGCGCCTACGTCAACAATGGCGGCGACTGCGCTCTCCATCTTGGCGTCGGCCAGTCGATGACGGTAGCGATCGCCGGCACCGGCAATGACATGGCCGATCGCGTCGCCATCCGTTCTGAAGATGGCGTGCGCGGCGTCGCCACCAGCGGCTGGCGCGGCCGGTCGTTTTCGCTGGGCATTGCCGACGCCGTCACCGTGCTTGCGCGAACCGGCGCGGAGGCCGACGCCGCGGCGACGCTGATTGCCAACGCTGTCGACCTGCCTGGACATGCTGCCATCGCCCGCGCCGCTGCGCGCGACCTCGCGCCTGACAGCGATCTCGGCGAGCGGCTGGTGACGCAGGGCGTCGGCGCGCTCACGCCCGGCGAGGTGGCGCGGGCGCTGGACAACGGCCTTGCCGTCGCCGAAGATTTTCGCCGGCGCGGCCTGATCGCCGCCTCGGCGCTGTTTTTGGCGGGCGAGGCCCGCATCAGTGGCTCGGTGACGCTCGCCGCGCCCAACAAGGATGCACAGGAGGAATTTGCCGATGCCTGAGTTTTCGATCCGCAAGATCGCGGTCCTGACGGCCCAAGACATCAAGGCATGGGATGGCCTCAGATGAGCGGCGAGGACAATTTGCTGCGGCTGGTCGAGGCCGAAGACRGCGACGAGAGCAACTATCACCTGCAGGACCAGGTCGGCTTCATCCTGCGCAGGGCGCATCAGCGCCATGTCTCGATCTTCGCCTCGCATATCGGCGACCTGACGCCGCCGCAATTCGCCGCTCTGGCCAAGCTCTACGATATCGGCGAGACCTCGCAGAACCAGTTGGGAACGCTGATCGCCATGGACGCCGCCACCGTGAAGGGCGTCATCGACCGGCTGAAGGCGCGCGGGCTGGTCGAGGTCTCCAAGCATGAGGTCGACAAAAGGCGGCTGCTGGTCAACCTGACGCCGGAGGGCCGCCAGGYGATCGAGTGGCTGATCCCGCTGGCGCGCGCCATCACCGAGGAGACGCTGGCGCCGCTGACGGCCAAGGAGGCCGCGACGTTTTTGCGACTGCTGGCGAAGCTGGCGTAGAAGCCGCTTTCGACAGGGTGATATCGTTAGACGCTGGCGGGACAGCACCCCCCTCTGGCCTGCCGGCCATCTCCCCCGCAAGGGGGGAGATTGGCAGTTCCAGCGCCGGCGCATCTCTTCCATCGTTGGCGATTGGCGAAAGCGGCGGCGACATCCGATCTCCCCCCTTGCGGGGGAGATGCCCGGCAGGGCAGAGGGGGGTTGGCGGGAACTCGACCTGGGGCTTTGGCTTGGGTCGCGGCCTATCCGCCTACATGTCCACCCCGAACATCTCCCTGGCCTGCTCGGCCGTATAGTAGCCGAGCCTGATGTCCTCGGCGACCTGCTTCGGATCGCGCTCGCGCGGATCGCCATAGCCGCCTCCGCCTGGGGTGCCGACCCGCACGCGGTCGCCGGCCTTGAGCGCGATGTCCTGCTCCTTGGAAAGATGCGGCGGCACATGGGCTTCGCCACCGCGGAACACGGTCACGCTGTTCGGCGCGCCGTCCCGGCCGCCCAACGCACCCTGCGGACCGAAACGGCCGTGATCCATGACGAAGGACGCGCGGGCTTCACCCCGCAATATCTCGACCTCATAGGCAAGCCCGAAGCCACCGCGATGTTTTCCCGCGCCGCCGGACCCCTCGCGCAGGGCGTAATGCCGGTAGAGCACCGGAAAAGCCTGCTCCATGATCTCGACCGGCGGCGACTTCGAGATGCCGATGGTCGAGCAGCCATTGCTCAGACCGTCATGACCGRCATTGCCGCCATAGCCGCCGCCGGAGATCTGGTACATCACATAGTCGCGGCCGCGCGCCGGATCGTTGCCGCCGAGCGCGAAATTGCCGCTGGAGYCGGCGGGCGCGGCCGTCACCTTTTCCGGCAGCGCCTGCACCATCGCCGCGAACACCGCCTCGGCGATGCGTTGCGAAACCTCCGCCGCGCAGCCCGACACGGGCCGGGGATATTTTGCGTCGAGGAACGTGCCTTCCGGCCGCTTGACGTGCAGCGGTTCGAAAGCGCCGGCGCTGATCGGTACTTCCGGRAAGATATGGCGCATGGCGAGATAGACCGACGACAAGGTCGTCGCCAGCACGCTGTTCATCGGCCCGGCGCATGGCTTCGACGAGCCGGCGAAATCGAAAGTCAGCGTGTCGCCCTTCTTCTCGACGGCGAGATTGATGGTCAGCGGCTCGTTCACCACCCCGTCGGAATCGACGAAGGCCTGCGAGCGGTAGACGCCGTCGGGTATGGCGGCGATCGAGGCGCRCATCTGCTCGGCGGCGCGGCGGCGCAGCTCAGCGATCGCCTCGACGACGGTTTCGTCGCCGTAACGATCCAGGATTTCATTGAGCCTGTCCTGGCCGATCAGCAGCGCGGCGGCCTGCGCGCGGATATCGCCGATGCGCTGGTCGGCGACCCGGATGTTCGAGCAGATGATGGCGTAGATCTCCGGATCGAGCACGCCCTTCTTGAACAGTTTCACCGGCGGCAGCCGCAGGCCTTCCTGCTCGACAGCGGTGGCCGAAGCAGAGAAGCCTCCCGGCACCGAGCCGCCGATGTCCGGCCAATGGCCGGTGTTGGAAAGCCAGCAAAAGATTTTTCCGCCCCGATAGACCGGCATGACGAAGCGCACATCCATCAGATGCGTGCCGCCGAGATAGGGATCRTTGACGATGTAGATGTCGCCGGGCTCCGGCGGCAGGCATCGGCCGTCGGCGATCATCTCGATCACCGTCCTGGTCGAATACTGCATGACGCCGACAAACACCGGCAGGCCCTGGCTGCCTTGCGCGATCAGCGAGCCGTCGACGRYCGAATAGATGYCGTCCGAGCGGTCGTTGGCTTCGGCGATGACCGGCGAGAAGGCCGCGCGGGAAAACGTCAAATCCATCTCGTCGCAGACCTGCTGCAGGGCCGCCTGCAGCACCGAAAGCGTGATCGTGTCGAGGTTTGCCATCTTAGGCCTCGCCGATGTCGATGATGATGTTGCCGTCCGCGTCCGAGCGGGCGCGGTCTCCGGGTTCGAGCACCGTGGTGGCGTCCATCTGCTCCAGGATCGCGGGGCCTTCGATTGTTGCGTCGAGCGGCAGCTTTTCGCGGGCATAGACCGGCGTGTCGTGCCAGGCGCCGCTATACCAGACCGGCCGGATCTCGCGCCGCGCCTCTTCGAGCGTCGCCGCGCGCCCTGCCGGGTCGATCAGCCGCGACAGATCGATCTGCGGCCGCACGCCGGTGACCGAGGTGTTTAGGTTGACGAGGTTGGCGCGGATTTCCGGCAGCTCGACCTTGAAGCGGGCGAAATAGGCCTTTTCGAACAGAAGCTGAAGTGTTTCTCGTGAAACCGACGAGGAAGGCAGCGGCACGTTGATGATGTGTGTCTGGCCGACGAACTGCATGTCGGCCGAGTGCGTCACGCGGATCGCGTCCGGCTTCACCGCTTCCTTGGCGATCAGCGTCTCGCCTTCGTTTCGGTGCCGTTCCAATACATCGCGAAGCGCAGCTTCGTCGAGGCTCGCCACGGGCTGGTTGATCGTGTTGACGAAGTCATGGCGAAGGTCCGCGACGACGCAACCGAGCGCGTTTGTGATGCCCGGGCGCGCCGGCACCAGCACCCTCGGCAGGCCGAGCTCACGGGCGAGCGCCGTCGCATGCAGCGGTCCGGCGCCGCCAAAGGCGAACAGCGCGAAATCGCGCGGGTCGTGGCCGCGCGACACCGACACCATGCGGATGGCGCCCGCCATCTTCATGTTGCCGAGCCGAAGCACGGCGCCCGCGGCCTCGACCCCGGACAGGCCGGTGCGCTTGCCGATCTTGTCCTCGAAGATCGAGGTGACACGCTCGACGGTGACGGGATTGTCAACCGAGAGCAGCTTCTTCGGCGCAAGGCGGCCGAGCACCAGATTGGCGTCGGTGATGGTCGGCTCGGTGCCGCCGCGCCCGTAGCAGATCGGGCCGGGATTGGCGCCGGCGCTCTCGGGGCCGATCTGGATCAGCCCGGCCGCATCGACGCGCGCGATGGAGCCGCCGCCGGCGCCGACCGTGTGCACCGCCACCATCGGCACATGGATCGGCATCGCATATTCGATCTCGATCTCGTTCGAGACGGCGGGTTCGGCATTGCGGATCAGCGCCACGTCGGTCGAGGTGCCGCCCATGTCGTAGGTCACGAGGTTGCCGAAGCCGGCGCGCTTTCCCGTATAGGCGGCGGCGATCACGCCCGACGCCGGGCCGGACATCACCGTCTTGGCCGATTCCAGCGTGACGAAGCGGGCCGAGATCATGCCGCCATTGCCGTTCATGATCAGGAAGTCGCGGGCGTAGCCCTTTGCCGCCAACTCCTTGCGCAGCCGTTCGACATAGCGCTCGAGGATCGGCTGGACCGATGCGTTGACCGCCGCCGTCACGCCGCGCTCGAACTCGCGCGCTTCCGAAAGCAACGCGTGTCCGGTGGTGATGTGGCTATTCGGCCAAAGCTCCGCCGCGATCTCGGCCGCGCGCCGCTCGTGCGACGGGTTGGCGTAGGAATGCAGGAAATGGATGACAAGCGACTCGCAGCCGGCGGCGAGCAGCCGCTTCACCGCGTCGCGCATCTCGTCCTCGTCGAGTTGAATGCGGACAGTGCCCGACGCCTCGACCCGCTCCGACACTTCGAGCCGAAGGTCGCGGGGAATGACGGGGACGAAAGTGCCCGTCATGCCGTAGGCTTGCGGCCTTGTGCGCCGGCCAAGCTCGATCACGTCGCGAAAGCCGCGCGTGGTGATCATGCCGGTCCGCGCCAGCCGGCGTTCCAGCACGGCGTTGGTCGTGGTCGTCGTGCCGTGCACGATGAGGTCGATGCCGTCGATCGGGAAGCCGGTGGCGCCGAGCGCCGCGACGACGCCGAAGGCCTGGTTTTCCACCGTGGTCGGCGTTTTGGCGATATGGACTTTCCCGCCCGCCTTGCCGTCGATCAAGAGCAGGTCGGTGAAGGTGCCGCCGACATCGATGCCTGCTACGACGCTTCCCGCGGACGCCGAAAATTTCTCATTCATTGCCGAAACCCGAAACAGCAGGACTACGGATATGCCTTGGTTTGGAAAGGCATTTTACGTCRCCATCTTGACCTCGAGATCATTTGTATACTAATAAGTTTCGGACACAAGAGCTTACCGCTTGGCAATATGCAGCGGGCACGTCGGAACCTGACCGTTCGGACGCGCAGGAGAAAGTTTGGCGCCCAGTGCGTTTGTCTGGGCCGGAAAGTTGGGTTTGATGAACACGACATCCGCGTTGAACACCGCCGGTGCAAGGCCGCTGCAGTTCCCGATCCCAGCCAATGTCTATGCCGAGACCGTGGTGTCGGTGAAGCATTACACCGACCGGCTGTTCTCCTTCCRCATCACCCGCCCGCAGTCGCTTCGCTTCCGCTCCGGCGAGTTCGTCATGATCGGTCTGCCCAATGCCGAGAAGCCGATCTTCCGCGCCTATTCGGTCGCCAGCCCCGCCTGGGATGATGAGCTCGAATTCTTTTCGATCAAGGTGCCGGACGGCCCGCTGACCTCCGAGCTGCAGAAGATCCAAGTCGGCGACACCGTCATCATGCGGCAGAAGGCGACCGGCACGCTGGTGCTCGACGCGCTGACGCCCGCCAAGCGCGTGATCATGATCTCGACCGGCACCGGCATCGCGCCCTTCGCCAGCCTGCTGCGTGACCCCGACACCTACGAGAAGTTCGACGAGGTCATCCTCACCCACACCTGCCGCGACAATGCCGAGCTTACGTACGGCCAGGAACTGGTGGCGGGGCTCGAGAGCGACCCGCTGATCGGCGAGCTGACCGGCGGCCGTGTCACGCTCTACAATTCGACAACGCGGGAAGAGTCGGCGCGCATGGGCCGCATCACCGCGCTGATCGGCTCCGGAAAATTCTATTCCGACCTCGGCATCGACAAGCTCAATCCCGAGACCGACCGCATTATGATCTGCGGCTCGATGCATATGCTGAAGGACGTCAAGGAGCTTGCCGAAAGCCTCGGCTTCCAGGAAGGTTCTTTGAGCCATCCGGCAAGCTTCGTGGTCGAGCGCGCCTTCGTCGGCTGAAGGTATCGCAGCCCGCTGGTCTGTTGCAGGCGTCAAGATTAGCGACGACATTCGAGCTTCGTCATTCTAGGGCGGAGCAAGGAGCGGAGCGACGCGCGCAGACCCTAGAATCCATGCCGTTACGTTAAAGCGTTGCAGCGGTTATAGAATTCTGCACCGTTGCATTCTGCCGCAGAGGTCACGGCATGGATACTCGGGTCAAGCCCGAGTATGACGAAGCGATGGGCGTTTCGGCCAATCTCCAACGCTGGGAGAGTCTACTCAGCATGATGTTTTGACCATGCGGTCAAAAATCTGCTGCCTGAGCTGGCTTTTTCCGTTATGACGCTTTGAAAGACTCGTGAAGCGTCGCTTCACGGGCTATCTTCATGCTCGTCGCCCAACGACACGCATGAAGGCAAACGAAAGGGCAGGAGATGAGCAGCACGATCCGCGAGGCTGGTGCAGGCGCAGGCGCGTCCAAGGTGATGCCGCTGCCGGCGCGCGCCGCCGCCAACACGCCGCTGCCGCTGGAACACGGCATTGCCCGCAATTCCGGCATGAAGCTCGATCTCGGCTTTCTGGAATCGGTGCGCAGCGTCAACCGCTCGGCGCTGGAGCGTCGCGTCGCCACGCTCACCAAGCGGCGCTCGATCAAGGCCGACAACCAGGCCGCCTGGCTCCTGCGCGCCATCGCCTGCATGGACCTCACCACACTGAATTCCAACGACACCGACGAGCGCGTGCGCCGGCTCTGCGCCAAGGCGATCAATCCGCTGCGCCGCGATATCGTCGAGGGTCTCGGCATATCGGGCGAAACCATCCGTCCGGCGGCGGTCTGCGTCTACCATCCCTTCGTCGCCACCGCGGTCGATGCCCTGCGCGGCACCGGCATCCACGTCGCGGCGGTCTCCACCGCATTCCCGCATGGCTTGACGCCGCTGTCGACCCGCCTGCAGGAGATCGAGGCCTCGGWCAAGGACGGCGCCGACGAGATCGATGTCGTCATTCCGCGCGGCCTGGTCTACGGCGCAAAATGGCGCGAGCTGTTCAACGAGATCGTCGCCATGCGCGCGGCCTGYGGCGATGCGCATCTCAAGGTCATCCTCGGCACCGGCGACCTTTCCACGCTGCGCAATGTCATGCTGGCCTCGATGGTGGCGATGATGGCCGGCGCCGATTTCATAAAAACCTCGACCGGCAAGGAAAGCGTCAACGCCACGCTTCCCGTCGGCCTTGCCATGGTCCGCGCCATCCGCGCCTATTTCGAGGAGACCGGCCATCTGATCGGCTTCAAGCCGGCCGGCGGCATTTCGACAGCCAAGGTCGCGCTCGACTGGCTGGTGCTGATGAAGGAGGAGCTCGGCCGGCCCTGGCTGGAGCCGGACCTGTTCCGCTTCGGCGCGTCGAGCCTGCTCACCGACATCGAACGCCAGCTCGAGCATCATTTGACCGGCCACTATTCGGCCAACCATCGCCACGCGATGGCTTGAGCACCCACCCCCCCCTTGTGGGGGGGTCGCCGCGCAGCGGCGGGGTGGGGGTCGAAAGAACAAAACAGCCTGTCCCTATGAACAAGTCCATCAGCCACTTTCCCCCACCCCGATCGGCTTCGCCGATCGACCCTCCCCACAAGGGGGAGGGTAAAGGAGGCGCCCCATGAACATCCTCGAACGCTATCACGCCATGGAATACGGTCCGGCCCCGGAAGCCCGCAACGAGGCCGACGCCTGGCTGGCCTCGCGCGATTTCTCCAAGGCCMTGTTCATCGACGGCGCCTGGAAAGCGGCGGCCAGCGGCAAGACCTTCGACACCTCCGAACCGTCCTCCGGCAAGCTGCTGGCCAAGGTCTCGGATGCAGGCRCTGCCGATATCGATACTGCGGTCGCGGCCGCCGCTAAGGCGCTGCCGAAATGGAGCGCCAGCTCGGGCTATGCCAGAGCCAAAGTGCTCTACGCCATCGGCCGCGCCATGCAGCGCCATCAGCGCCTGTTYGCGGTGCTGGAATCGATCGACAACGGCAAGCCGATCCGCGAGAGCCGCGACATCGATGTGCCGCTGGCGATCCGCCACTTCATCCACCACGCCGGCTGGGCGCAGACGCTCGACAGGGATTTCCCCGACCACAAGCCGGTCGGTGTCGTCGGCCAGGTCATCCCGTGGAATTTCCCGCTGCTGATGCTGGCCTGGAAGATCGCGCCGGCGCTTGCCGCCGGCTGCACGGTGGTGCTGAAGCCGGCCGAGTTCACGCCGCTTACCGCCATCCTGTTCGCCGAGATCTGCGAGCGTGCCGGCGTGCCGAAGGGTGTCGTCAACATCGTCCAGGGCGGACCGGAGGCGGGTGCTGCGATCGTCAATCATCCCGGCGTCCAGAAGATCGCCTTCACYGGCTCGTCGGAAGTCGGCAAGATCATCCGCAAGGCCACCGCCGGGTCGGGCAAAAAACTGTCGCTGGAGCTCGGCGGCAAGTCGGCCTTCATCGTCTTCGAGGACGCTGATCTCGACAGCGCCGTCGAAGGGTTGGTCGACGGCATCTGGTTCAACCAGGGCCAGGTCTGCTGCGCCGGCTCGCGGCTCCTGGTGCAGGAAGGCATCGCGGAAGCCTTCATCGCCAAGGTCAAGGTCAGGATGAGCCGGCTGCGCGTCGGCAGCCCGCTCGACAAGAACACCGATATCGGCCCGTTGGTCGACCGCACCCAGCTCGATCGTGTCAAGGGCCTGATCGCCGAGGGCGCGAAGCAGGGCGCCGTCTGCTGGCAGCCGGACGCCGCCTTGCCGGCGACAGGTTACTACCACTTGCCGACGCTCGCGACCGCTGTTTCGCCGGCTAATATCTTGGCGCAGGAAGAAGTCTTTGGCCCGGTGCTGGCGACGATGAGCTTCCGCAACACCGAGGAAGCGATCGAGCTCGCCAACAACACGCGCTACGGCCTAGCCGCTTCCGTGTGGAGCGAGAACGTCAACCTTGCGCTGCATGTCGCGCCGCAGCTGAAAGCCGGCGTCGTCTGGGTCAACGGCACCAACATGTTCGACGCCGCCTGCGGCTTCGGCGGTTATCGCGAGAGCGGCTTTGGCCGTGAAGGCGGTCGCGAAGGCATGTTCGAATATCTCGCCGCCAAGCTCCCCGTCGGCCCCGCTATCAAACCGGCCGCGGCCGGCTCGGCGCAGCCGGTCGAGCAGGCCGACGGCACGGCCGTCGACCGCACGGCAAAGCTGTTCATCGGCGGCAAGCAGGCGCGGCCGGACGGCAACTATTCTCTGGCCGTCGCCACCGCCAAGGGCAAGCTGGCCGGCGAAGTCGGCCTCGGCAACCGCAAGGACATCCGCGACGCCGTCGCCGCTGCCCGCGCCTGCAAGGCCTGGCCGGATGCGACCGCCTATAACCGCAGCCAGGTGCTCTATTATTTCGCCGAGAACCTTTCGGGCCGCGCCGATGAGTTCGCCGCGCGCCTCGTCCAGCTCACCGGCGTCACCGCCAAGGCCGCGCGCGAGGAGGTCGAGCAGTCGATCGAGCGGCTGTTCCTCTATGCCGGCCTCGCCGACAAGTTCGAGGGCCGCGTCCATCAGCCGCCGGCCCGTGTCGTGACGCTTGCGCTGCATGAGCCTGTCGGTGTCGTCGGCATCGTCGCGCCGGACAACCAGCCGCTGCTCGGCTTGATCTCGCTGCTGGCGCCGGCGCTCGCCATGGGCAACACCGTGGTCGCCGTTCCGTCCGAGCGGCATCCGCTTCTTGCCACCGACCTCTACCAGGTGATCGAGTATTCCGACATTCCGGCCGGCGCCATCAACATCGTCACCGGTCGCAGCGCCGAGCTTTGCGGCGTGCTGGCCAAGCATGACGATGTCGATGGGCTCTGGGTGTTCGCCGATGYCGACACCTGCGCGAAGGCGGAGGCCGACTCCACTGGCAATCTCAAACGCGTCTGGACCGGCAATGGCCGCACGCTCGACTGGGCCTCGAACGAGGCGGCCGGCGAGGCCTTCCTGCGCCGTGCCATCGAGGTCAAGAACGTCTGGGTGCCTTACGGCGACTGATGCCTCGAGGCGTGTCGCGTCCGGTTGAGCCAGGCAGCGTGACCTATTGTCCTGTTGTCATACAAGCTGTTGCATCCGGGCTGGCGATATGCATTAAAGCAGCCGCGAAGATGATCGCGTTCGGGCTTGACGCTCGTCGGCGTGTTCTTTAACGAGAAAAAACATCTTCATCTGTGAACCGGGAATCTGACCGCACGATGCCGTCTGTCTGGCACACGACGCTGGGGTCAGCCCTCGATAGAGGCGGATGCGCGAGAGCAATTCCAGGAAAAGTGTGAGCGGTTTTCCGCCGGGAATTGCGTCGGACAAGGAGATAGAGCGGTTCGCCGTTTCCGTGAAACAGTGAGACGCTCCGGGCAGGCGAGGAGAAAAACATGGCGGATTTGGCAGGCAAGGTGGTCGTCGTCACCGCGGCGGCGCAAGGCATCGGCCGGGCGAGCGCGCTGGCTTTCGCCAAGGCGGGCGCCACGGTTCATGCCACCGATATCAATGAGTCGCTGCTGGCGGAGCTGGGCAAGACGGCCGGCATCAAGACCCGTAAGCTCGACGTCCTGAACGACGCGGCTGTCGCTTCCGCCTTCGCCGAGATCGGCCGGGTCGATGTGCTGTTCAACTGCGCCGGCTTCGTCCATGGCGGCTCGATCCTCGAGATGAAGGACGAGGATCTCGACTTCGCGGTCAACCTCAACGTCCGTTCGATGATCCGCACCATCCGTGCCGTGCTGCCGGGCATGCTGGAACGCGGCGACGGCTCGATCATCAACATGGCCTCGCTGGCAAGCTCGCAGAAGGGCGTGCCGAACCGCTTCGTCTACGGCCTGACCAAGGCGGCCGTGGTCGGCCTGACCAAAGCGGTCRCCGCCGATTATGTCGCCAAGGGCATTCGCTGCAACGCCATCTGCCCCGGCACGGTCGAAAGCCCGTCGCTGCAGGACCGCATGCATGCCCAGGGCGACTATGAGGCTGCCCGTGCGGCCTTCATAGCCCGCCAGCCGATGGGCCGGCTTGGCACGCCGGAGGAGATCGCCGATCTCGCCGTCTACCTTGCCGGCGCGACTTACACGTCAGGGCAGGCCTACAATATTGACGGCGGCTGGTCGATCTGACGAAAGGCTCGGACATCGGGGCTATCGGATCGAAACGTCTGAAAATCTCGACGATTTGGCCTGCATGGCAGCAAGACTCGCTTGTCGCCGGTGTGGTCGGCGACTAGGGTCCGCGGGCTTTGATGGGAATTTGCAAAACCGGCCCCTGGCCGTAAGGTGGAGAAAGTTGAGATGAAGTTGTTGCGCTATGGCGAAGCTGGCAGCGAGAAGCCCGGCCTGCTTGATGCGGATGGGAACATTCGCGATCTTTCCGCTCATGTCGCCGACATCGCCGGCACGGCGCTTCATCCGGCCTCGCTGGAGATGCTTTCGAAGCTCGATCCGAGGTCGCTGCCGGTGGTCTCCGGCAAGCCGCGTCTGGGCGCCTGCGTCGCCGGCACCGGTAAGTTCATCTGCATCGGCCTGAACTATTCCGATCACGCCGCCGAGACCGGCGCCACCGTGCCGCCGGAGCCGATCATTTTCATGAAGGCAAGCTCGGCGATCGTCGGGCCCGATGACGACGTGCTGATCCCGCGCGGTTCGGAAAAGACCGACTGGGAAGTCGAGCTCGCCGTCATCATCGGCAAGACGGCGAAGTATGTCTCGCAGGACGACGCGCTGGATTATGTCGCAGGCTACGCCGTCGCGCATGACGTGTCGGAGCGCGCCTTCCAGGCCGAGCGTCAGGGCCAGTGGACCAAGGGCAAGTCCTGCGACACGTTCGGCCCGACCGGCCCGTGGCTGGTCACCAAGGACGAGGTCGCCGACCCGCAGAACCTAAAGATGTGGCTGACCGTCAACGGCAAGACCATGCAGAACGGCTCGACCAAGACCATGGTCTATGGCGTGAAGTATCTGGTCTCCTATCTCAGCCAGTTCATGTCGCTGCATCCCGGCGACATCATCTCCACCGRCACCCCGCCCGGCGTCGGGCTCGGCATGAAGCCGCCGGTGTTCCTGAAGGCCGGCGACGTGGTGGAGCTCGGCATCGAAGGGCTGGGTCAGCAGAAGCAGACGTTCAAGGCGGACGAGTAAGCACAGACCTCCCCTTCCCCCCTTGTGGGGGAAGGTGGCCGCGAAGCGGCCGGATGAGGGGTGCTGGAAGGATCTCGGTGCAGCAGGATTAAGCGCCTGGAATCCATCAATCTTCGAGGCAGTACTCCGCTGGAACACCCCTCATCCGTCTCGGCGCTGACGCGCCGATCCACCTTCTCCCACAAGGGGAGAARGAAAAAGGCGTTCTATTTCAACACTCTTCCATCCGCGCCGAACCGGTACGTCTTCGCCGCATCCGGYGTCGCGTAGAGCGTCGCACTCGGCTCGGCATTGTAGACGCCGAAGATGCGCACGGTGATCAGCCCCGCCTTCTCGCAGTCGAGATAGAGATTGGTGTCGGYGCCGAGATGCTCGGCATGCACCACCGTGCCTTTCCAGGCGCCGGACTTCGCGTCGACGGTGAGGTGTTCCGGCCTCACGCCGATGGTCTTGGCGGTTTCGCCGAGCCTGGCGCCGTCGATGAAATTCATCTTCGGCGAGCCGATGAAGCCGGCGACGAATTCGTTTGCCGGCGCATTGTAGAGCTCCATCGGGCTGCCGATCTGCTCGATGCGGCCGGCATTTAGCACCACGATCTTGTCGGCCAGCGTCATCGCCTCGACCTGGTCGTGCGTGACGTAGATCATCGTCGCCTTCAGCCGCCGGTGCAATTGCGCGATCTCCAGGCGGGTGTTGACGCGCAGCGCGGCGTCGAGGTTCGACAGCGGCTCGTCGAAGAGAAACAGTTTTGGCTCGCGCACCACGGCGCGGCCGATGGCGACGCGCTGGCGCTGGCCGCCCGACAGCTCCGCCGGCCGGCGTTCCAGATAGGGCTCGAGCGACAGCATGGCGGAAGCGATCTTGATGCGCCGCTCGATCTCGGCCGCCGGCGTGCCGGCCTGCTTCAGGCCCAGCGCCATGTTGTTCTTCACCGTCAGGTGCGGGTAGAGCGCGTAGGTCTGGAACACCATGGCGATGCCGCGCTTCGCCGGCGGCGTGACGGAAACATCCGCGCCGTCGATCAGCACGCGGCCGGAGGTCGAATCCTCCAGGCCGGCGATGACGCGCAGCAGCGTCGATTTCCCGCAGCCGGAGGGGCCGACGAAGACGACGAATTCGCCATCCGTCACTTCGAGGTCGATGCCCTTCAGCACCTCGACCGGCCCGAAAGCCTTCTTCACATTCTCGATCTTCAGCGAGCCCACGGCTTCGTTCCTGTTCTAGAGTTTGACGGCGTTGCCGCTGCGCACGCTCTCGTCGGCGGCAAGGCAGACGGCGAGCGATTTCACGGCATCGTCCATGTGGCGGGTGAGGTCGATACCGTCGCGGATAGCCTTGAGCAGGAAAGCCTGCTCCAGGTCGCAGAGCTCCTGGTGGCCCGGCTCGCCCTCCATCGACAGCAGCTGGTCTTCTTTTGTGAACTTGCCGTCCGGCCCGGTTGCCGCGCTGTGCAGCCGGATGGTCGAGGTCTTGGTGTGGGTGTCGATGTCGTCGGACTTGACGCCCTCCTTCATCACGATCGAGACGCAGCCCCTGGGCGACATCACGTCCTTCACGAAGAAGGCCGTCTCCGAGATCATCGGCCCCCAGCCGGCCTCGTACCAGCCGACCGAGCCGTCCTCGAACAGCACCTGCAGGTGGYCGTAATTGTACATCGAGGGTGCGATCTCGTCGGTGAGGCGCACGCCCATGCCGCGCACCTCGACGGGTCTTGCGTCGGTGATTTGCAGCATCACGTCGAGATAATGCACGCCGCAATCGACGATCGGCGAGGTCGTCTGCATCAGCTGCTTGTGCGTCCCCCAGGTATGGCCGGAGGACTGCTGGTTGAGATTCATGCGAAAGACATACGGGCCGCCGAGCTTGCGCGCCTCGGCGATGAGGCGGATCCAGGACGGATGGTGGCGTAATATATAGCCGATCACCAGCTTCCTGCCGTTGGCCTTGGCGGCGTCGACCACGCGTTGCGCGTCGGCAACCGTCGTCGCCAGCGGCTTCTCGACGAAGACATGGCAGCCCGCCTCGAAGGCTCGCACCGCGTAGTCGGCWTGGCTGTCGGAATAGGTGGCGATCGCCGCCACGTCCGGCTTCTCGTCGCGCAGCGCGTCCTCGAAGGAGCGCCGGATGCCGTAGCCGGAAAGCCCTTCCGGCAGCGTCACGTCGGACCGGTTGACCAGCGCGGCGATCTCGAAGCCGGGATTGGTGTGATAGGCCAGCGCATGGCTGCGGCCCATATTGCCGAGCCCGGCGACGACGACGCGAAGGGGTTTATCGCTCACGGACTGCTCCACTTTCTCTCGAAACGGTGTCACCCCACCCGGCGCTACGCGCCGACCTCCCCATCAAGGGGAGGTAAGGCGTTGGCGCGAAAATCCCCACCGCCAAAGAAGCGGCCCTGAACCGAGGACCCAGGCGGTCGAGAATAAAGCGGCGACCTCCTACCTCCCCTCGATGGGGAGGTCGGCGCGAAGCGCCGGGCGGGGTGAAGCGCCGACCGAATGCGATTAGCAACCCCCCGCTCACTTCACCGCTCCCGACGTGATGCCGCGGATCAGCTGCCGCGAGAAGATGACATAGAGGATAAGCACCGGCAGGATCGCCAGCGACAGCGCTGCCAGGATCGCGTTCCAGTTGGTGACGAACTGGCCGAGGAAGAGCTGGGCGCCGAGCGTCACGGTCTTGGTCTCTTCCGAAGGGGCCAGGATCAGCGGGAACCACAGGTCGTTCCAGATCGGAATCATGGTGAAGACCGCGACCGTCGCCATGGCCGGCCGCACCAGTGGCAGCACCAGCCGGAAGAAGATCGTGTATTCGGAAAGCCCGTCGATGCGGCCGGCATTCTTCAGGTCGTCGGACACCTGCTTCATGAATTCCGACAGGATGAAGATGGCCAGCGGCAAGCCCTGCGCGGTGTAGACCAGGATCAGCGCCGCCAGTGTGTTGACCAGCCCTGTCGCCACCATCAATTGCAGGATGGCGACGGTGCCGAGGCGGATCGGGATCATGATGCCAAGCGCCAGGTAGAGCCCCATCAGCGTGTTGCCGCGGAAGCGGTATTCCGACAGCGCGAACGCCGCCATCGCCCCGAACAAAAGCACGAAGAACAGCGACAGCACGGTGACGACGAGGCTGTTCTGGAAATAGTGGAAGAAATCGCCCTGGYCGAACACCGTCGTGTAGCCGATCAGGTCGAAGGTCTTCGGCGTCGGCGGCGTCAGCGGCGCGCCAAAAATGCCCGCGCGCGACTTGAACGAGTTCATCACCACCAGGATCACCGGGAACAGCGCGATCACCGWGTAGGTGATAAGGATCGCATGCGCGCCGATGGTGCGGGGAAGCGAACGGGTAGCTGTGCTCATGGCGCGCCTCAGAACTGGTAGCGACGCAGGCGCGTCTGCACGAGGAACAGGTAGACGCAGACGCCGGCGAGGATGATCAGGAACATGATCGTGGCGATCGCGGCGCCCATATTGGGATCGCCGACCTGCAGCTGGAAGCCGAAGAAGGCGCGGTAGAGGAAGGTGCCGAGGATGTCGGTCGAATAGTTCGGCCCGGCGAGCGCCCCTTGCGCGGTGTAGATCAGGTCGAAGGCGTTGAAATTGCCGACGAAGGTCAGGATCGAGATGATGCCGATGGAAGGCAGGATCAGCGGCAGCTTGATCTTCCAGAACTGCGCCATGCCGGTGACGCCGTCGCATTCKGCTGCCTCGATCACCTCGTCCGGGATCGACAGCAGCGCCGCGTAGATCAGCATCATCGGGATGCCGACGAATTGCCACACCGAGACCAGGCTGAGCGCGGTGAGCGCATACTGCTCCTTGCCGAGCCACGGCGTGAAGAAGCTCTTCAGCCCGACGAAATCCATCAGATGCGGCGCCACGCCCCAGATCGGCGACAGGATCAGCTTCCAGGCGAAGCCGACGATGACAAAGGACAGGATCGTCGGCACGAAGATCGCCGTGCGATAGAAGGCGGTGAAACGCAGCCTGGGGCTGGAAAGCAGCGCCGCGAGCAGGATGCCGATCGGGTTCTGCACCAGCATATGGATGATGAAGAACCAGACATTGTTCCTCAGCGCATTCCAGAAATTCACCGACCAGTTCGGATCGCCGAACAGCGTGCGGAAATTGYCAAACCCGACAAAGACCTGGGATTGCTCGATGTTGCGGAACAGGGAAAGCTGTAGCGTGCCGAACAGCGGCAGGATCATGAATGCGGTGTAGACCAGCACCGCCGGTGCCAGGAAGACGCCGACATGCCAGCGGATCGGTCTTTTCGCTCGCGTTTCTGCAGCCATGGTTTCGGTGTCCATGAGTTCGGTTCCCCGCGGTCTCTGGGTTCCAGTTCAGGTGATGCTAGCTGATGCCTCGATGCACGGCCTGGCTGTCCCCTCGGGGAAAGACAAGACCAGCGACAGATCGGCTCCGTCTTCCCCGTGGGATCGAGGGTAAGACCGGRAGGCTGCGCCGACAATCGCTATCTGGAGCTTGTTCGAACGCCGGCCGGGCCTGGGCCCGGCCGGCATCGCGATCGATCTGCTTACTTCGCCGGCTTGTACCAGCTGTCGAGGCCGTCCTGCAGCTTCTTGGCCGCGGCCTCCGGCGTGTCRGTGCCGTTGATCACGTTGGCCGATTCAACCCAGGTCTCGTTCTCGAGGTTCGGCGTGCCGCGCGACAGGATCTGGTAGGTCGAGCGGATCGTCGACTTGCACTTGCCGCGCCAGGAGACGAATTCCTGCGCCAGCGGGTCTTCCATCTTCACCGGCGAGGAGTTCAGGCTGAAGAAGCCCGGCAGCGCGTTGGCGTAGATGGCGGCGAAATCCGGCGAGGCGACCCAGGAGAGGAACTTCTTGGCCTCTTCCGAATGYTTCGACGCCGCGTTCAGGCCCATGCCGATGTCGGTATGGTCGGAGATGTAGCAGGTGTCGCCGGCTTTCTCGACCGGCGGCGGGAAGGCGCCCATCTTGAACTGGGCCTGGGTGTTGAACAGGCCGATTTCCCACGAGCCGGCCGGGTAGATGGYGGCGCGGCCGAGCGTGAACAGGTTCTGGCTRTCCGGATAGGTCTGCGCCTCGAAGCCGTCGCCGAGATAGGGCTTCCACTTGGCCAGTTCCTCATAGGGCGCGACCCAGTCCTTGTCGGTCAGCTTCTGCTCGCCCTTGATCAGGGCGGCGCGGCCTTCCTCGCCCTTCCAGTAGTTCGGGCCGATATTCTGGTAGCCCATGGTCGCGGCTTCCCAGAGGTCCTTGGTGCCCATCGCCATCGGAATGTAGGTGCCGTCGGCCTTGATCTTGTCGAGCACGGCGAAGAACTCGTCGCGGGTCGTCGGCACCTTGAGGCCGAGCTTGTCGAACGCGTCCTTGTTGTAGATGAAGCCGTGGATGACCGAGGCCATCGGCACGCAGAAGCTCGACTTGCCGTCATCGGTCTGCCAGGCGGACTTGGCGACGGGCGAGAAGTTCTCCATGCCCGGCAGCGAGGTCAGGTCGGCGAGATTGCCCTTCTTGAACAKCTCGAGCGACTTGTCGAACGGGCGGCAGGTGATCAGGTCGCCCGCAGAGCCGGCGGCGAGCTTGGCGCCAAGCGCTGCGTCATACTCCGTCGGGGCCGAAGGCGCGAACACCACCTTGATGCCGGGGTTCTTGGCCTCGAAGGCCGGGATCAGCTTGTCCTTCCAGATGGTCAAGTCGTCGCCGCGCCAGCTTTCGATGTTGAGCGTCACGTCCTCGGCCAGAGCCATCCCGGTCGTGCCGAGAATGYCCGTGCCGAGAATGCTTGTGCCGAGCAGAAGGGCCGTCAGTAGTTTGGTCTTCATCTTCAGTCTCCCTGTTGACCTTTTTCAGGTTCGGTTCTGATGAGAACAGAGGCTCAGCGCCCCTTGCTCCCCTCGCAAGCCCGTTTCACCCCGATGGAAATCGGGATGAAACAAGCCCTACTTCCTTGTCAGGGCATGATCTTTTCCGAAAAGCGGGTTTCACTTTTCGGGATCATGCCCCAGCGCGGAAAGCGCCGGCCGAAGCTTCTGGCCGGCTCCTTCCAGTATCTTCTCGGCCGCGTCGGCGTTGGCGGCGCCCGCGGCGAGCAGAATGGCTGTCTTGACGACACCGCCGCTTTCCTCGAGCAGGCGGGCGGCGTCCTCGCGGCTCTTGCCGCTGATGGCGGCGACCATGCGCACGGCGCGGTCGCGCAGCTTGATGTTGTCGGCGGTGAGATTGACCATGTAGCCGTCATGGACATGGCCGAGATGGATCGCGGTCAGCGTCGACAGCATGTTGAGCGCGATCTTCTGCGCGGTGCCCGCGCCCATGCGTGTCGAGCCGGCGATCAATTCCGGCGGGGTTTCGAGCAGGATGGCGACGTCGGCCTGCTTGAACAGCGCGGCGCCCCGGTTGTTGGCGATGGCGATGGTGGCCGCGCCGCGGCTGCGCGCGTCCTGCAGCGCCTGGACCGCGTAAGGCGTCGAGCCGCTGGCGGAGATGGCGATCAGGCAGTCGCCCTTGCCGATGGCAGCCGCGGCGACGGCTGCCGACGCCTCCTCGGTGTCGTCCTCCGGTCCGCCGGCCAGCGTGCGGAAGGCGTCGTCGCCGCCGGCGATCAGGATGGCGATGCGGTCACGGGCGATGCCGAACGTGCCGGGCAATTCCAGCGCGTCGGCCATGGCCATCAGGCCGGAACTGCCGGCCGCCGCATAGGCGAGCCTGCCGCCGCTTTTCAACTGCTTCGCGATGAGTTCGGCGGCGGCGGCGATCGCCGGGATGGCCCCGTGCACGGCCTTCGAGGCCTCGATCTGGGCATTGGCCAGGAACGCCAAAATGGCGTCCGGGGACTGGACATCCAGYCCCTCGGCATTCTGGTGGAGCGCTTCCGTGCGCGTCTCGGCCATGCATTTTCCTCCAACTGAACGAACAATACCAAAAAAATACCACTTGTCCACACGCATTAACGAATTTTGGGCTACGGACCTAGCTTGCCGGCAAATTACCGTTGGTTTTCAATAAAATACGGCTTAATCTTTTTTGAGCTGAAATTAACCCTTGGCTATTGGTATTTTATTGGTATTATCCGGGCCGAGGAGAAAATCGCGTGAAATTCGTGCTTGGCATCGATGGCGGCGGCACCAGCTGCAGGGCGGCCCTTGCGACCGTCGACGGCTCGGTCGTCGGCCGCGCCAAGAGCGGCGCCGCCAACATCCGCACCGACCTCACGGGCGCCCGCGCCAACATCGTCGAGGCGGCCAGGCAGGCTTTCCTTGCCGCCGGCCATGATCCGGAGCTGATCCCGCAGACGCCTGCCATCCTCGGCCTCGCCGGCGCCAATGTCGGCACCTACCGGCAGCAACTCGAGGCGATCCTGCCCTTCAGCCGGAGTCGCGTCGAAACCGACGCCGAGATCGCGCTCGAGGGCGCGGTCGGCTCCGGTGACGGCGCCATGGCCATTCTCGGCACCGGCACCGCCTATATGGCGCGTAAGGGTGGAAAATCGCGCGCCATCGGCGGCTGGGGTTTCCAGGTCGGCGACCAGGGCAGCGGCGCCCGCATCGGCCGCGACCTGCTGGAACAGACGCTGCTCGCCTATGACGGCATCCGTCCGGGCTCGCCCTTGACCGACGCCATGCTCGCCGTCTTCCGCAACAATCCCGAAGACGTGGTCGAATTCACCACCAACGCCAAGCCGGGCGATTTCGGCGGCTTCGCGCCAAAAGTCTTCGAGCATGCCGAAAAGGGCGATCTTGTCGCCAACTTCATCCTGGACAAGGCTGTGGCCGATGTCGAGGCCTCGCTCGGCGCGCTCGATCTTGCCGACGACGCTCCGCTTTGCCTGCTCGGCGGCCTGGCGCCGCTTTACGCGCCGCGCCTGTCGGCGCGTTATCAGGCGCTGCTGAAACCTCCACTCGACGACGCGCTGGGCGGCGCCGTGCAGATGGCCGTGCGCCTCTTCGCCAGCGGTTCGGAGGCGTCGCGATGAGCGTCGCCGACCAGATCTTCGCCATGCTGCCGGAGGCGTCGCGATGAGCGCCGCCGACCAGATCTTCGCCATGCTGCCGGAGGCGTCGCGATGAGCGCCGCCRACCAGATCTTCGCCATGCTGAGAGAGTCGTCGCAGAGCGGCGCGCCGCTTTACCTGCAGCTCAGGCGCAGCATCGAGGAAGCGGTCAATCGCGGCCTGATCGGCCCCGGCGACGCGCTGCCCTCCGAGCGCGACATCGCCAGCAAGGCCGATATCTCGCGCGTCACCGTGCGCAAGGCGGTGCAGGACCTGGTCAAGGGCGGCATCCTCGTCCAGCGTCACGGCTCGGGCACCTTCGTTGCGCCGCGCATGGAGCGCGTCGAGCAGTCCCTGTCGCGGCTCACCTCCTTCACCGAGGACATGGCGCGCCGCGGCATGAACGTGCGCTCCGTCTGRCTCGACCGCGGCCTCTATGCGCCGTCGCCGGACGAAATGATGGTGCTTGGCCTTTCCTCGACCGAACTGGTGGCGCGCGTCGCGCGCCTGCGTATCGCCAACGACACGCCGCTGGCGATCGAGCGCGCGGCGCTGTCGGCCAGCGTCCTGCCCGATCCCGAAGCGATCGGCTCCTCGCTCTATGCGGCGCTGGGCACGACCGGCAATCGCCCGGTGCGCGCCGTGCAGCGCATCTCGGCCACCAACCTCGGCGATGCCGATGCGCGCCTGCTGGAAGTGCCGCCGGGGGTTGCCGGACTGCAGATCGAACGCATTTCCTATCTGGCGAGCGGCAAGGTGATCGAGTTCACCCGCTCGGTCTACAGGGGCGACGCCTATGATTTCGTCGCGGAACTCCGGCTGACCGGGCCGGGAGAGGAGATCCGGCCATGAGCGCCAACACCACCACCCATATGCGGCGCGAGATCGACGAGATCCCGGAAGCCGCCGCCCGCCTTCTCGACGGCTCGGCCTCGGCCTTGGCCGAGGCAGGGCGCGGCCTGCGCGAGCGCGACCCGCAATTCGTCGTCACCGTGGCGCGCGGATCGTCCGACCATGCCGCGACCTTCATGAAATACGCCGTCGAGCTGACAGCGGGTCTGGCGGTCGCTTCCGTCGGGCCGTCGATCGCGTCCATCTACGGCGCGAAGCTGAGACTCCGCGGCTCCGCCTGCCTGGCGGTCTCGCAGTCGGGYAAGAGCCCCGACATCGTCGCCATGGCCGAAACGGCAAGGGCCGGCGGCGCGCTCACCGTGGCCATCACCAACACGGCCGACTCGCCACTCGCGCGGGCTTCCGATTACGCCATCGATATCCTCGCCGGGCCGGAACGCTCCGTCGCGGCCACAAAGACCTTCGTCAATTCGGCCGTYGCCGGCCTTGCGCTGATGGCGCATGCCACCGACGACCAGGCACTGCTCAAGGCGCTCGCCGGCCTTCCCGGCCATTTCGAGAAGGCGATCGCCTGCGACTGGATGGCGCTCGCCGGCGCTTTGGAGAACCCGCAATCGCTGTTCATCCTCGGCCGCGGCCCGTCCTTCGCCATCGCCAGCGAGGCGGCGCTGAAGTTCAAGGAAACCTGTGCCATGCATGCCGAGGCCTACAGTGCCGCCGAGGTCATGCATGGCCCGCTGGCGCTGGTCGGACCGGGTTTCCCGGTGCTGGCGCTCGCCGCGCGTGATGCGTCGGAACCCTCGGTCGCCGAGGCGGCTGATGGTCTGACGGCCAAGGGCGCCGCCGCCTTCATCACCTCCGACAAGGCTAAGGCCGCGAGGCTTCTTCCGCATGTCGCAACCGGCCATCCGCTGACCGATCCGCTGCCGCTGATCGTGTCCTTCTACGGCTTCGTCGAGGCCTTCGCGCGCCATCGCGGCCTTGACCCCGATACGCCGCGCAACCTGCGCAAGGTGACGGAAACCGTATGAGCGACCGTTTCGCACTMACCGGCGCCCGCATCTTCGACGGCGCCGACTGGCACGACGATGCCGCCCTYGTCGTCAAGGGCGACGTGATCGAGGCGATCCTGCCCGCAGGCGCCATTCCGTCCGGCGTTCCGGCGGTCGAGACCGGCGGCGGGCTGCTTGTGCCGGGTTTCGTCGACATCCAGGTCAATGGCGGCGGCGGTGTCATGCTCAACGACCATCCCRATGTCGCCTCGATCGAGACCATCTGCCGGGCGCATGCGCCCTTCGGCACCACGGCGCTGCTGGTGACGCTGATCACCGACACGCCGGCGATCACTGCCGCGGCCGTTGCCGCCGGCGCCGAGGCTGCGCGGGAAAAGGTGCCGGGCTTCCTCGGCCTGCATCTGGAAGGTCCGCATCTCTCCATAGCCCGCAAGGGCGCGCATGACCCGGCGCTGATCCGCCCGATGACCGACGCCGACCAGGCGGCGCTGATCGCCGCGCGTCGGGAGCTTCCCGTGCTGCTCACCACGATCGCGCCGGAATCCGTGCAGCCGGGTCGCGTCACCGCGCTGGCCAAAGCCGGCGTCGTCGTCAGCCTCGGCCACAGCGACACCGATTACGCGACGGCRAGCGCCTTCGCCGGGGCCGGCGCCACGGTGGTCACGCATCTCTTCAACGCCATGAGCCAGATCGGCAACCGCGAGCCGGGCCTGGCGGGCGCGGCGATCGACGCCGGCGGTCTGTATGCCGGGATCATCGCCGACGGCATCCATGTCCATCCGGCGACGATGACCCTCGCGCTGCGCGGCAAGCAGGGGCCAGGCAAGATCGTGCTCGTCACCGACGCCATGGCGACAATCGGCACGGACATGACGTCCTTCACGCTGAACGGCCGCACCATCTACCGCAAGGACGGGAGTCTCAGGCTCGCCGACGGCACGCTGGCCGGCGCCGATCTCGACATGATTTCCGCCATTCGCTACGTCCACCGCGTCGTCGGCMTGGAGCTCGACGAGGCGCTCCGCATGGCCTCGCTTTATCCGGCCGAGGCGATCGGCCAGGCGCACCGGCTCGGCCGCTTCGCCAACGGCACGGCCGCCGACATTGTTGGGCTGTCGGAGGGGCTGGATGTCAGGAACGTCTGGATCGGCGGTGAGAAGGTTTTTGCCGGCTGAGATTTCCCGGTGCTGCAGCGGTGGAGAAGCTTTGAGACGCTGGCGGGACAGCACCCCCCTCTGTCCTGCCGGACATCTCCCCCGCAAGGGGGGAGATCGGACGTCACCGCGGCTTTCGCCAATCACCAACGTCGCAGAATTGAGCGAGGCGCGGAAGCTGCCAATCTCCCCCCTTGCGGGGGAGATGGYCGGCAGGCCAGAGGGGGGTGCGAAGGATCACGACGGATCTCACCCTTGCATCGCCTTCTTCTCCGAATGCCATCCAGCGTCAGCCGGCTTTGCCGGCGTACATATCCTTGTACGTCTCGCGCAGCACGTTCTTCTGCACCTTGCCCATCGTGTTGCGCGGCAGCTCGTCGATGAAGATCACCTGCTTCGGATGCTTGTATTTCGCCAGCCGTTCGGCGATTGCCGCGGCAATGTCGGCGGCGCTGATCGCCGATCCCGGCTTGCGCACCACGACCGCGGTGACGCCTTCGCCGAAGTCGGGATGGGCGACGCCGATCACCGCGCTTTCGGCGACACCGTCAAGCGCGTCGATCTCGCTCTCGATC
Organism: Mesorhizobium sp. LCM 4576; assembly: GCF_001854815.1. Lineage (NCBI taxonomy): Bacteria > Pseudomonadati > Pseudomonadota > Alphaproteobacteria > Hyphomicrobiales > Phyllobacteriaceae > Mesorhizobium > Mesorhizobium sp. LCM 4576. The sequence goes on along the minus strand of NZ_MDDT01000089.1, from coordinate 468,911 downwards.
TCCTTCGGATAGACATTGTAGCCGCCCGAGATGATGAGGTCCTTGCCGCGCCCGACGATGTGGACATAGCCGTCGGCGTCGATCAGGCCGAGGTCGCCGGTGATGAAGAAGCCGTCGCCGCGGAATTCGGCTTTGGTCTTCTCGGGCATGCGCCAATAGCCGGCAAAGACGTTCGGTCCCTTCACTTCGATCATGCCGATCTCGCCTTGGGCCAACGGCTTGGCCGTCTCGGGATCGGTGATGCGCAGCGAAACGCCGGGCAGGGGAAAGCCGACCGTGCCGGCGCGCCGCTCGCCGTCATAGGGGTTGGACGTGTTCATGTTGGTCTCGGTCATGCCGTAGCGCTCGAGGATGGCGTGGCCGGTGCGCTCGCGCCAGGCCTTGTGCGTCTCGGCGAGCAGCGGCGCGGAGCCGGAGATGAACACGCGCATGCCCTTGGCCACATCCTGGTTCAGCCCCTCCTGCTGCAGCAGCCGCACATAGAAGGTCGGCACGCCCATCAAGGCCGTCGCGCGCGGCATCAGCGACAGGATGCGCGCCGGATCGAATTTCTGCTCGAAGAACATTTTCGCGCCGGCCATCAGGATGACGTTGGTGGCGACGAACAGGCCGTGCGTGTGGAAGATCGGYAGCGCGTGGATCAGCACGTCGTCGGCGCCGAAGCGCCAGTGCTCCACCAGCACGCGGGCATTGGACGCAAGGTTCTCGTGGCTGAGCATCGCGCCCTTGGAACGGCCGGTGGTGCCGGAGGTGTAGAGGATCGCGGCAAGATCGTCCGACCCGCGCGCGACATCGCTGAACTCCGTCGCTTGCCGCGAAGCCTGGACGGCCAGCGTTCCCTGCCCGTCGCGGCCGAGCGTCAGCACCGTCGCGCCGACCGCCGCGGCAAGCGGTTCGACGCCGGAAAGACGGTCCGGATCGCACACGATCAGCTTAGGCTCGGCGTCGCGGAAGAAATAATCGAGCTCGGGCAGCGTGTAAGCGGTGTTGAGCGGCAGGAAGACCGCGCCGGCGCGCAACGAGGCGAGATAGAGCAGCGCCGCCTCGGGGCTCTTCTCGACCTGGACCGCGACGCGGTCGCCGGGCTCGACGCCCGCCTGCGCCAACGCATGCGCCAGTTGCGCCGACTTTGCCAGCATGTCGCCATAAGTGATCGAACGACCGTCATCCGTCTCCATCAGCAGCTTGCCGGGTGCCGGCATGCGGGAACGGAAAGCGCTGAAGAGATGATTGATCATGAAACGTCCTCAGGGCGCACCGGCGGCACAGCGCCGTGCTCGGCCGAGCGCATATCAGATTTCAGCAAAACTGCGCACCGCTTTTGCGTCCGCTATCTGCGGCCGCGTTTGGACTTGCCGGCCCTCGGGTCATAGCCCTGGGCGAAGCGTTCCATGCACATCGCCGCGGTGAGGCGGTAATGGTTGAGAAGCGCCTCGACCGCGCCGTCGGCGTCACCGTCCAGCGTGCGCTCGGCGATGATGCGGTGCTCGCCGAGATCGTCACGCCCCGTCCCCGGCGCGCTTTGCGAGATCAAGCGGTAGCGCGAGGCCTGGTCGGAAAGCTGGTCGCAGAAGCCGATCAGCCAGTGCGACCGGCATGCCGCGATCAGCGCGCGATGRAAGGCGCGGTGCAGCTTTTCCCACTCCGGATTGTTGGTGGCTGGGTCATCCGGCAGGCGGCGCTCGGCGCGCRCAAGGCGATGCAGCGCCAGCACCAGCTGCTCTTCCCATTCGGCGGTGCGGTGAGCGATGGATTCGCGCAGCGCCCGCTCCTCCAGCCAGCAGCGCGTGCGCGTCAATTCCTCCAGTTCCGCGGCACTGACCGGCATCAGGAAGAAGCCGCGCTGATCGTGACGGCCGAGCAGGCCCTCGGCGGCCAGGCGGTTGAGCGCCTCGCGCACGGGCGAGGCGCCGGCGCCATAGCGCGAAACGACCCATTCCACACGCAGCTTCGTTTCGGACTCCAGAGCGCCGCGCAGCAGGTCGTCGCGCAGTTGCTGGTAGACCGAGCTCGCAAGCGTGCTTTTGCCGCCCTTGCTTTCGCCCGGCTCGGTGTTTCCGTTTGTCAATCGAACTCCTGTCGCTTGCCCCTGTTGWGCCAGGGCCCCTCGGCGAAGCAATTCCCGTACATGTATCATACAGCCGGGCAGTGGCGCCTCAAGCGGAAGATTGCGATATTCGACTTTAAGACAAGATGGGCTGTTTATTTATCGGGCAAAGTAGAATCTCGACAAAAAGCTGATATTTCTACACTGCTTCACATATTGAACAGTCGTTCAATCTCTATCGAGGTCGTGCAACTTACGCGAGAGATCGGACGGCTACACGTTCAACTGGCGGTGCTGTCGGCAGCAGTGCGAATTGCTTCGATATTTGCCCTATAGGCTTCGACGTTGCCGCCCTTGAAGACGGCGGCGCCCRCCACCAGCACATTGGCGCCGGCCGCGGTCACTAGCGGCGCCGTTTCGGCCGAGACGCCGCCATCGATCTCGWTATGGATTGGCCGGTTGCCGATCAGCGCCTTCACCCGCTTCACCTTGTCGACGATCGCCGGGATGAAGCCCTGCCCGCCGAAACCCGGATTGACCGTCATGATCAGGATCAGGTCGAGCCGGTCGAGCACATATTCGATCGCCGTTTCCGGCGTTGCCGGATTGAGCGAGACGCCGGCCTTCTTGCCGAGGCTCTTGATGGTCTGCAACGAGCGGTCGAGGTGCGGGCCCGCCTCGGCGTGCACCGTCATGCCGTCGCAGCCGGCTTCGGCGAAGGCCGCCAGGTAAGGATCGGCCGGAGCTATCATCAGATGGCAGTCGAAGAAGGCCTTGGTGCGGTTGCGGATCGCCTTGATCACCGGCGGGYCGAAGGTGATGTTGGGCACGAAATGGCCGTCCATCACGTCGAGATGGATCCAGTCGGCACCGGCCGCCGCGACAGCCTCGACCTCATCGCCCAGCTTGGAGAAATCCGACGCCAGCACCGATGGCGCGATCAGGGTCTTCTTGCTCATGGCGCAAATTCTCCGTGCAGTCCTGGGCGCGCGGCCGCGCGCCTGTCAGGGCGATTGCCTAGACCATGATCCAGCCGAGGGGAAGCATGTTTTCGGCAGGCCGATTGGCCTGCCTGCTCACCGGGCTGCCTTCGATGTGGAAAAGAAAACCCGCCGGATCGCTCCGGCGGGTCTGGGTCTTCAGCCACAGGATTACGGCTTGAAGTTCTGGATGTTGGCGCCCGCCGGATCCTGCAGCACCCGTCGCGGCTGGCGCTGCGGCACCAGTTGCTGCAGCACGTTCGGGTTGAGCAGGATGCCGGGGTTGATCTCGACGCCCGGCCGCCTGCGCATCGGCGTGCAGTCCGGGAACCGGCCGGTCGTGCCGACGGGGCAGCGCCGCCGGGTGAAGACCGGCTGGCACTGTCCGTCGATGAACTCCGCGCCCGGCGCGCATTCCACTTGCGGCTTGCGGCAGGCGCCGTTGCGAACCTCGGTCCCGCGCGGGCAGACGCAGTCGCCCCGCTTGTTATGGACCTGGCCGCGGATGGTGCACTGCTCCTGCTTCGGCTTTGGCGGCCTGCAGGCCTTGCCCTGCACCTCCAGGCCGTCCGGGCAGGCGCAATTGCCGTTGGCGTCGCGCACCTGGCCGCGGACCGGGCACTGCTTCGACACGATCGGCCGGCAGGCGCCACCGCGCACCTCCGTGCGGCTCGGGCAGACGCAATCGCCGTCGGCATTGCGGGACTGGCCGCGGATACGGCACTGGGCGGGCGGCTGCTGGTCTGGCGCGCAGGCCTTGGCCGCGCGGTCGAAATGYGTGCCGTCCGGGCAGGTGCAGCCGTTGGCTGTCGGCACCGCGCCACGGATCGTGCACCTCGGCGGGACGACCTGGCACACGCCGTTCRCCAGCTCGCCGCGGCGGCAGACGCAATTGCCGTCCTGGTCGCGGTACTGGCCGGGACGCAGCGTGCATTGCGGCTCCTGCGGCTCTTCGCCCTTGACGCACTTGCCGTTTTGCAGCTCCGTGCCGCGCGGGCAGACGCAACGTCCGTCCGCCGTCCGGATCTGGCCCTGCAGCAGGACGCAGCGCGGCGGCACCGGCAGCGGCACGAGCTTGGTGCCTCCGCCACCCGAACATTGGCCGTCACGGAAGGTGGTGCCTTCCGGACAGACACAGCGGCCGGCCGAGCTTAGCACCATTCCATACAAGCACTGGTCCTTGACCTTTCGGCTGATGGTGAAGGGATGGCACGCATAGGCCTTGCCGCGATCGCCCTGGACGGTGGCCAGGTCGCGCGACAGCACGTCGCCGCCGCCTTGCACCGGCGTGTTCGGGGGAAGCACGCCGACACAGTTCTGGCCGTCGACCGTGCCCTGCAGATCGGCAAGGCGCGCATCCTCGGGAAGGATCACGGTGACGTGGTGGCTGTGGCTTTCGCCGGCGCCCAGCGTCAGGTTGGCGATGCAGGACAGAGGCAGCGTCGTCGGCTCCGGCGAGCAGCCGAAGGGCGGGTCGATCGAGGTGATCCGAACGCCTTCCAGCCGCCCGAGACCTTCCACGCCRATCGCATCGCCGATGCGGACCGGACCGGAGAAGGGGTTCGGCCCATCGTTCGTGATGGTGATCTCGAACGAGCAGGGTTCTCCCGGCTGGCACTCGGCATCGCCGGTCTTCTCGACGCGGATGGTCGAGGCCCCGCCGCCTTTCGCGCAGGCCTGGCCGATCGGATAGACGATATCATCACCCGGCGCCGGCCCGAAGGAGCCGCGCGCGCAGTTCTCGAACGCGCCATTGCCGCTTACCGTCACGTCGAAGTGCCTGGAGGTTCCTGGCGTCATCGCGGCGCCGGGAATCTGGCACGACAGCGTGTCGGCGGGCACCGGTCCGCAAGCCCAGTCCGCACCGTCAGGGGTGACGGTCTGGATTTGCACCGGCGCGCCGCCCGACACCAGGGTCGCGGCATCGCTCACCCRCACCGGACCGGTGGGGGCGGCGGTGCCGGCATTGGTGATGCTGATGCGGCAGGAAACAGCCGCGGCACCGGCCAGCGAGCCGTCGCAGGTCTTGGTGATGCGCATGCCGGGCTGGCCGCCATGCGGATGGCGGATGCGCTCGGTGGCGCAGGCCTTGTTGTTGGCAAGGTCGACCTCGCCGGGAATGCCTTTCACCTCGGCGCAGTTCTCCACCGTGTCCGGCCGGTAGTTTGCCGGCATCACCGCCTTGACCACGATCGCCGTCGAGGCGCCCGGAGGCAGCGCGATGCCGGCATTGTCGCAGCGGAACTGTCCAGGCCCGTTCGGTCCGCAAGCCCATGGCGGGCTCGGCCCGAAGGTCGACGAGGCCGGCGCGCCGCCGGGGTAGTTGTCGATCACCGTCAGCGGCCCGTTATAGGTGCTGGTGCCGTTGTTGATGATGTCGATCACGAAAGAGCAGACGCCGTCCGGCGTGCAGACCGGGCTGCGGGCCCGCTTCTTCAGGATCAGGTCGACCTTCTTCTCGACAGGCGGATTGCATTGCGGATCGCGATCGCCACGCCGGCAGATCGCAATCGAGGCGCAGCCGCGGTCGTTCTGCTGRCTGCCGAACAGCGGCTTGCCGCTGGCGTCGTAATCATAGGCGGCGCAGTTGCGCAGCACGCGGCCCTGCCAGCCGCCCGCCGGCTTGAAGCCGAGCTTGAGGTCGACGGAGGCGCCGGGGTTGAGCGTCGTCGCCGGATAGGTGCAGGTCATCGGCGTCGTGCCGGGCACGCAGACCCAGGGCGCGTTCGGCCCGGAGGTCAGCACGGAGCCGGCCGGCAACGTGACTTCGTCGAGCACGATCTTGCCGTTATAGGGCGCGTCGCCGACATTGGTGACGGTAATGGTGAAGTCGCAGCCGCCGGCCATCGTGCAACGCGGCACGTCGGCATGCTTCTCGACCTTGAGGTCCGGCTCCTTGTCCTTCGGCGGGCATCTCAAATCGCGCGGGATGACGATGTCGATCACCTGCGTGCAGCAGAGTCCCCAGCCCTCCTTCGGTCCGGCATAGGTCTCGATGCCGGTGACGATGAGGTGGATGGTCTCGCCGGGCGAGGCGCCGATGATCTTCCAGTTCAGCACGCCGCCGCCGACCGGCACCTTCTGCSTGTCGGGAACGATGCTGATGCCGGTGGTGGTGGTCGACACTTGCACCCATTTGCCACCCATCTCCGGGCCGACCGGCATATGGTAGATGAAGGCGCCGCCGCCGGGCACGCAATCGACCGTGCCGCGCTCGACCTTGAAGCATTCCTTGCTTGGAGGCGGAGGCGGCGGGTTGCATTTGGTCGGGTCGATCCCGATCGAGGTTTTCACCCCGGTGAGGAAATCGCCGTCGTCTGGCTTGTCCGGATCCTGCGAGGGGATCGTCGTTGCCGGCCCGCCCCGCAGCGAGACCTTGATCTCACCCTGGTTGTCGACCGTCGTCGGCACGGGAAAGGTCGCGTGGTCTATCTTGGCGGTGATGCGGAAGGTGATGACGCGTTCGTTCGCGGCGCCGACGCCGTCGAGGTTGGCAGCGCTGATGCGAAAGTTGGAGACGCTCGCCGTGTCGTTCGGGCCGGCCGACGTGCCGATCGAAGCAGTGGGCAGCGGTCCGCCCGAGGCGCTGGTGCCGTCGCCGGCGACATCGACGCTGACGATCTGCAGGCCGTGYGGCAGCTGGTCCCTGAAATCGAGCCTTGTCGCCTTGAGCAAGGCAGCCACRCTTGGCCGGTCGAAGTCCTGCGGGTCGCCATGGATGCCGAAGCTCAGGACATACTCGACGGAATCGCAGCTTCTCTGGCCGCCTTTCTTGGTGAAGAACGGCACGATCCGCGCAAGTTCCGCATTGATGCCGCGTGACGCTGGATTGGCGGCCTGGTCGGTCGCGGCCGGAGCCTGGTCCTGGGCGAGCGCCGGCAAGGCCGGCATCATGGCGACCGCGATACCGGCCGCCATCAGCCAGCGCGCGCCGCGCCTGGCATATGACAGTGGTTTCATGATCGTCTCCATGACGGTYTTGCGCGAGGCGGGGCGGGAATGGGCGAGATCGCTCATCTTTCCCTCCTCGGCGCTTCGCAGTCGACGGCTGGCGTTCTGAGCGGCAGCGTCATCTTGCAGCAAGGGTAGTAGCCACCCTTGTCCTGGTCGGACTTGCGGTAGAAGCAGAGGCCAACATTGACGGTGTCGCCGGGATTGTGGCCGGTGATGTCGACCGTGTAGGGCTTGCCCGGGACATGCGACATGGGGGTGGTCACCCCGACGCCGGACGTCCTGGACTGCGCCTTGATCGAATCGCCGCCGAAGCCGGCATGGTCATGGAGAGTGAGTTCGGCCCGCAGACCGCGCGGCGTGCAATAGTAATGCACGTCCTCGACGTCCACGCAGGGCGGCAGGTTGCCGGGCGGCGGGAAGTCGGGCGGATAGAACGGAGGCAGATAGCCGCCGGGGATTTCCTCGTAATAGCCGGCGCGGCCCTCGCAGGGGCGCCAGACCCTGACGTCGCCGACATGGCCCTGGACGTCCGGGTCTTCGAAATAGCCGTCGAAATCGACGAACCAGGAGCCGAAAGGCGGCACGTTGGCCGGCTTGACCAGCGCGCTCGGCGTCAGCTGCACGCCATGCACGGCAAGCGGTCCGCCGGCGGCGAGCCGCTCGGCGAGCTCGGGATTGTCGCGCAGCTTGTCGCCGGTGTTGACGACAGTGTCGGTGCAGACGGACGTGTCGAGATTGCCCTCGGCGTCATAGCCATATTGCAGGTCGACGCCRCCGGCCGACTGGCGGTTGCCTTGCGGGAAGCCGATCGCATATTCCTCTGGAACCTTGACCCAGCCCGATTCCGTTGCCGGATCGTCAGGGTCCTCGCGCCAGTAACGGATCAACTCGCCTTTGCCGGAGGAGGCGAAGCGGCTGTAATCGTAGCGGTTCTCGACCGGGCCGCGCTGGGCGAGATACACGAAGCCCTTATTGTCGAAGGCGATGTCGGTGACGGCATAGTCCTGGTCCGCCTTGACCGTCAGTTCCCAGCGCGGATCGCCGGCAAAGCTTCCGTCGCTCGCAATGCCGACCGACCAGATTTCGGCCTTCTCGCCGACGGAATAGTAGAGCCGGCCGCCATGATAGGCGACAGCCCAGACGCGGCGCGCATCCTGCGTATAGCCCCAGGTCTCGGGGGCTTCGCTATCGAAAGCGGCAGCCTGGATGTCCATCGCGGCGCCGTCGTCGGCGACGGGCTCTAGCCCATGCGCCGGGCGTCCGGCGACGCCATGGTCGAAGCTGTCGATCAGATGGCCCTCGATATCGATGCGGTGAATGAGCCCCGTGTCGAGATCCGAAGCGAAGAACTCGCGATGGGTAGCATCGAAGGCGAGGTTGCCGATGCCCGGCCCGCTGTTGGTGTCGATGTCGGCGAATTTGGAGACCGCGCCCGTAATGCCGTCGATCTTCCAGATCGTGCCTGGACCGCCGCCATTCTCCGTGCCGAACTGGCCGTCCATGAAGACCGCGCCCGCGGCGCCGCGGCGCTGCCGTTCCGGCCTGCCGTCATTGTCGGCGTCCGGCGTGACGATCTCGATGCCGTGCAGCGAGGTCGCGGCCGCGTAGAGATTGGGAACGCCCGAAGGCACCCCGTCGCGCATGCCATCGTCATAGGCGAGGCCGAACACCTCGCCGATCTGGCCGGCGGTCACCTCGAAGGGCGGCGGCGTGTTGACCAGTTGGCCGGAGGCCGGCCCGCTGAGATTGGAAACGTTGAAGACGCGCAGGGATGCGCGAGACGTGTCGATGAAGGTCTCGTCGATGGGGTCGACGCCGGGCGGCAATCCCCCCTTTTCGGAATCGGGAGAGTCGAAATCGGGAATGGTGGTGCCCGGAAAGCCTGTGACCGCCATCGAGCCGGGATAGATGATCTGGGTTTCCTGTGCCTTCGCCACGCCGCCGAGCCACAGGCCGGCGGACAGCGCCAGGCCGAGAATTCCGCTGCTTGTCGCGATTGCGCGGCGCAAACGGCCGCCACGGGAACGCAGGAACGAGCCGCGAACGCCAGACATTGAACTCCCCCCGAAGCCGCTGGAAGGAGCGTCCGCCTCGACCGCGCCAACCGGGGCAAGGGGCGGCGTCGCGGCACGTTCTTCCCCAGCTGAATTGTCCGCCTTTGTCCGAGCGACGATACGCCTGCGCCGGGGAGGGGTCAACGGAATCAGCCGGAAGCCCAGCGCATCGACGCCATCGCGCGGGCGATGGTTGTGCCGGGCGCACGTCGTTCCTTGAACCCTCGGAATCTCTGGAGTTCTGATCATTGAGGCCTTCCTCCGTGCCGCATCATTGCGGCGCCAGACCGTCAGTCGCGGATCAGAGCGGAAAGGTTCAATGCGGCGGATGCGAGGCGGCAGAAAAGTCGGCCGTACGAGGCGATCACCAGAGCCAGTCGCCGCGCCCAAGCGCCGAAACCGCCTCGACGATGYGGCTGAAGCTCGTCCGAGCCCGGCCGACCATGTGCCGGGCCCTGAGATAACCATGCACCAGCCCCGGCTCCTCGAACCAGGTGGCGCGTCCGCCGGCCGCGACGACGCGGTCGCGATAGGCCTCGCCGTCGGAGGACAGCGGGTCGCATTGCGCGGTGATCAGCACCGTCGGCGGCAAATTGGCGAAATCGGCATCGGCGAGCGGGTAGAGCGTGATGTCGCCGGTCATGTCGACGCCGCCGGTGCGGACATGCTTGTAGAAGTCGAGGTCGCGCACCGTCAGCATCGGCGCCTCGGCATGCGTAACGTAAGAGCCCTTCGAGTGGTCGCCGCCGAGGCCGGGATAGATCAGCACCTGGCCGGCCGGCTTCTTGGCATGGYCGCGCGTGGCGTGAGCGACTGCGGCGCAGAGATTGCCGCCAGCGCTGTCGCCGCAAAGCAGCACGGGGCGGTCATAGGTCTTGGCGGCCCATTCGAAGGCGTCCATGGCGTCATCGAAGGCCGCCGGGTGCAGATGCTCCGGCGCCAGCCGATAATCGAGCGAGACCACCTCGAAGCCAGTGCGGGCGCAAAGCTCGGCGCAGACGTCGTCATGGCTGTCCAGACCGCCAAGGATGAAGCCGCCGCCATGGATATAGAGCACCATCGCGGTCTTGTTCGGCGCCGCGTTGCGGTAGATGCGGACCGGGATGCTGTTGGTCGGTGCGGCAACGACAGTCGTCTCCGCCGTCACGCCTTGCGGATAGCCGGCGAAGAACTCGCGGCACATCCGGTCGTAGATMGCACGCTGCTGTTCAATCGTGTAGTCGATCGTATCCGGCGGGTAGTAGGAGTTGGTCTTCTCGATGAAGGCCCAGGTCTCGGCGTCGATGAGGGTTTTGTAGTCGGTCATAGCGGTTGGACCGATTCCGAAGGCCGAGCCCAGGCACCCCCCTCTGTCCTRCCGGACATCTCCCCCGCAAGGGGGGAGATTGGCAGCGTCGGACTCGGCGCCTTTCTTGGAACGTCGAAGATTGGCGAAAGCCTTCGCGACATCTGATCTCCCCCCTTGCGGGGGAGATGGCCGGCAGGCCAGAGGGGGGTGTGAAGGAACGCCATCGTCCGCGAGACTATCGTCCTTTCCACACCGGATCGCGCTTTTCCGCGAACGCCCGGAACCCTTCCATATTGTCTTCCGACCCGTAGAGCTTGTCGACCGTCGGCAGTTGCCGGCGCGTCACCTTGTTCATGGCGTCCTGGAAGGTCAGCGCCTCGGCAACCCGCGCCGTCTCCTTGATCGAGGCGAAGACCAATGGCGGGCCGCTGGCCAAAAGCCTCGCGATCTCCCAGACGCGCTCCTCGAGCTTCTCCTTGGGCAGCACCTCGTTGACCAGGCCCYAGCGATGCGCTTCGGCAACGTCCATCCAGCGGCCGGTGAACAGGAGGTCCATGGCGATGTGGTAGGGGATACGCTTCGGCAGCTTGATGGTCGCCGCGTCGGCCAGCGTGCCGGCACGGATTTCGGGCAGCGCGAAGGAGGAATGGTCCGAGGCGTAGATCAAGTCGCAAGACAGCGCCAGCTCGAAGCCGCCGCCGACCGCCATGCCGTTGACGCAGGCGATCACCGGCTTGTTGAGGTCGCGCAGCTCCTGCAGCCCGGCAAAGCCGCCGACGCCATAGTCGCCGTCGACCGCGTCGCCGGCGGCGGCCGCCTTCAGGTCCCAGCCGGCGCTGAAGAACTTGTCCCCGGCCGTCTTGACGATGGCGACGCGCAGGTCCGGATCGTCGCGGAACGCCTTGAAGGTCTCGCCCATCAGCCGCGATGTCTTGAGGTCGATGGCATTGGCCTTCGGCCGGTCGAGCGTGACTTCGAGGATCGCGCCTTCGCGGCGGGTGGTGATGACGTCAGCCATTCTTCTTCTCTCCAAGCACCAGCAGGGCGTCCGCGATCCAGGCGCCCTTGCCTTCGGCGCAGACGATCAGCGGGTTGATGTCGAGTTCCTCGATCTCGCCTTCGTTCTTCTGCACGAAGTCGGCGATACCGGCGATGGCGTCGATGGCGGCGTTGACGTCGGCCTTCGGCCGGCCGCGATAGCCTTCGAGGAGAGGATAGAGCTTGAGTCCACGCAGTGCCGCCTCGATGTCGTCGCGCGTCGCAGGCAGCATGAGCGTCACGCTGTCGCGCAGCAGCTCCACCAGCACGCCGCCGGTGCCGAGCGTCATCACCACGYCGAACATCGGATCGCGGGTGAAGCCGACRATCAGCTYGGCGACGCCGTCGCGCACCATGCGCTCGGCATAAAGTCCCGTGCCGAGCGGCAGAAGGTCATGCGCGGCGGCGCTGACGGATTCGGCATCCTTGAGGTTCAGCCTGACGGCGCCGACTTCCGACTTGTGCGTGACGCCCAGCGCCTTCAGCGCCACCGGAAAGCCAAGCGTCATCGACGAGATCACCGCCTCGACCGCATTCGAGGCGCGCTCGCCCTTCGGCACCGGCAGGCCGGCCTTGATCAGCCTTTCCTTGGCTTCAGCCTCGTCCGGCGTGACGCGCGTGGCTTCGGACGCGCCTGCCGCCGTCGTGTCGACCGGCTGCGCCTGCGGCTCGCGCCAAGCCCAGCCGATGAAGGCGGCGGCCTGGGCGGCGTCCATGGCCTCCGAAATGCCGAACAACGGCACCATGCCGCGCGCCATCAGGCCGGCGGTGTACTCCTCCGGCAGGTTCTCCGGCAGCGAGGAGACGATCGCGCCTTGCGCCTTGTTGGTCTTCAGCGCCGACTCGAAGGCGCGCAGTGTCGTCCACCAGTCGACATCCGAGCAGCGGTCGGGACGCGGGAAGTCGAGCACCAGCATGTTGAGGTCGAAGCCGCCCGACACCATGGCGGTGAAGGTCGCCGTCATCGCCGGCTCGTTGTTCCAGATGAAGGTGTGGTAGTCGAGCGGATTGGCGACCGCGACCAGCGGCCCGAGCGTCGATTTCACATGCGCGCGATGCTCGGCCGTCAGCGCCGGGAAATGCACCCAGCGCCCCTCGGCGCTGTCGGCCATGACGGAGGCTTCGCCGCCCGAGCAGCTCATCGAGGACAGCTTGTAGCCGGGCAACGGCCCGGTGATGTGCAAGAGCTTCAACGCCTCGATGAAGGCGGGAATGGAATCGACGCGCGCGATGCCGAGCCGCTTCAGGAACGCGCCGGAGGCGGCATCTGAGCCGGCGAGCGAGGCGGTGTGCGACACCGTCGCCTGCCTTGCTTGCTCCGAGCGCCCGACCTTCATGGCGATGATCGGCTTCTTCAGCTCGCGCGCCCGCGCCGCCAGTCTCTCGAAGCCGGCTACGGAGTCGAACGCCTCGATATGCAGGCCGAGCGAGGTGACGCGCTCGTCCTCGATCAGGCCGAGCGCCATTTCGGAGAGCCCCGTCTGCGCCTGGTTGCCGGCCGTCATCAGGAAGGCGATCGGCAGGCCGCGCTTCTGCATCGTCATGTTGATGGCGATGTTGGACGACTGGGTGATGATGGCCACACCCTTGCCGCCTTCGGCCAGGCGGATGCCGCCATGCTGGTCGGGCCACAGCAACGCGCCGTCGGCATAGTTGATCAGGCCGTAGCAGTTCGGCCCGATGATCGGCATCTGGCCGGCGGCGGCGACGAGCTCCGCCTGCAGCCGCTGGCCGTCCTCGTCATAGGCCTCGGTCTCGAGGAAGCCTGCCGCGAAGCAGACGGCGCCGCCGGCGCCGCGCTCGGCCAGCGCCTTGATCACCTCGATGGTGAGATGCCGGTTGACGCCGACAAAGGCGGCGTCCGGCGCGCCGGGCAGGTCGGCGACGGAGCGGTAGGCCTTGCGGCCGGCGACCTCGTCCTTGGTCGGATGCACCGGCCAGATATCGCCGGCAAAGCCCATCTTGATCGATTGCGCCACAACGGCGGCGGCCTGCGCCCCGCCGAACACGGCGATCGATTTCGGGCGCAGGAGACGTTCGAGTTTATGCATGGTCATCTTTTCGTTTGAGCGCGATCTTCCCCAAAGCCGTATCCCGGCTTTGGCGCATCATGCTCTAAGCTCCGAACGGACGCAGCAGCGCCCGCGAAATAATATGTCGCTGAATCTCCGAGGTGCCTTCCCAGATGCGCTCGACGCGGGCGTCACGCCAGATGCGCTCCAGCGGCAGGTCGTCCATCAGCCCCATGCCGCCATGGATCTGGATGGCTTCGTCGGCGACGAAGGCCAGCATCTCGGTGGCCTTGAGCTTGGCCATGGCCATGTCCTGGTCGGTGACGGTGCCCTGATCGTATTTCCAGCCGGCCTCGAACACCATCAGGTCGGCGGCCTTCAGTTCCGTCGCCATGTCGGCGAGCTTGAACGAAACGCCCTGGAACTTGCCGATCTGCTGGCCGAACTGCTGGCGCTGCGCGGCGTATTCGATGGCGTGCGACAGCGCGCGCTCGGCGCGGCCGAGGCAGGTGGCGCCGACCTGGAGACGCGTGGCGCCGAGCCAGGAATTGGCGACGTCGAAACCCTTATGCACTTCGCCCAGCACTTGGCTCGCCGGCAGCCGGCAATCGTCGAATTCGAGGATCGAGTTGGTGTAGCCGCGATGCGAGACGTTGCGGTAGCCRTCACGTACCGTGAAACCCTTGGTGCCCTTGTCGACGAAGAAGGCGGTGATCTTCTTGCGTTTTCCACGCGGCGTCTCTTCCTCACCTGAGGCCATGAAGACGATGGCGAAGTCCGCGAGATCGGCGTGCGAGATAAAATGCTTGGTGCCGTTGAGCACCCAGTCCGAGCCGTCCTGCACGGCGGTCGCCTTCATGCCGCGCAGGTCGGAGCCGGCGCCCGGCTCGGTCATCGCCAGGCAGTCCCACTTCTCGCCGCGGATGCAGGGGAAGAGGTATTTCTCGCGCTGCTCCGGCGTGCCGGCGAGCAGGATGTTGGATGGGCGTGCGACGCAGGTCCAGTGCAGCGCGTAATTGGCGCGGCCAAGCTCCTTCTCGTAGAGCAGCCAGCTCACCGTATCGAGGCCGGYGCCGCCGACATCGGCCGGCATGTTGGCCGCATAAAGCCCGGCCTCGATCGCCTTGGCCTTCAGCTCGTCGATCAGCTCGCGGCGCAGCTCGCCGGTGCGCTCCACCTCGCGCTCATGCGGATAAAGCTCGTTCTCGACGAAGGCGCGCGTCGTCTCGACGATGAGCTTCTGTTCTTCCGAAAGACCGAAATGCATGGATCAGCCCTTCTTCTTGCTCTTCTTCGCCTTGTCGGCCTTCCCGGCTTTTGTCGGCTTTTCAGCCTTTGCCGGCTTGGCTGCCTTCTTCGCCGGCTTTGCCGCCTTGGTCTTTGCAGTGGGCTTGGCCGGGGTCTTCTTCGCCGCCAGCTTGGCGAGCTGCCTGGTATAGTCCTTGTGCAGCGCGCCGGCGCCCCAGCCCTTGCCCTTGTTCTGCCTCGACAGCGCTTCCATGATCGCGACCAGATTGTCGTCGCGGATCTTCTCCAACTCGCGGATCGACAGTCCGTGYGCCTGTTCGTCCGACTGCGTGGCGATCAGGTCGACCAGCTCGTCGTTGAATTCCGGCACGTCCATCAGCTTGGTCCACGGCCATTTCAGGCACGGCCCGAACTGCGCCATGAAGTGGCGCATGCCGGCCTCGCCGCCGGCGACGCGGTAGACCTGGAACATGCCCATCTGCGCCCAGCGCAGGCCGAAGGAGTAGCGCATGATGTCGTCGAGTTCCTCGACGGTGCAGATGCCGTCCTTGACCAGCCACAGCGCCTCGCGCCAGGCGGCCTCGAGCAGGCGGTCGCCGACAAAGGCCTCGATCTCCTTGCGCACCACCACCGGCTTCATGCCGATCGAGGCGTAGAGCTCCTTGGCGACCTCGATCGCCTCCGGGAAAGTCTGCTCGCCGCCGACGATCTCGACCAGCGGCAAGAGATAGACCGGATTGAACGGATGGCCGACCACCAGCCGCTCCGGATGTTTCTTCATCGCCACCTGCATGTCGGTCGGCTTGATGCCGGAGGTCGAGGAGCCGACGATGGCGTTGGCCGGCGCATGCGCGTCGATCTCGGCCAGCACCTTGTGCTTGAGGTCGAGCCGCTCCGGCACGCTTTCCTGGATGAAATCGGCATCGGCCACCGCTTCGGCGATGGTCTTGGCGAAAGTGAGCTTGCCTTCCTTGGGCAGGCCGCCGGGCAGCATCTGCTTGTAGGCGCGGCGCGCGCCCTTCATCACCTCGCCCACCTTGCGCGACGCTTCGGGATCCGGATCGAAGATCGACACGTCGATGCCGTTCAAGAGCAGCCGCGCCACCCAGCCGGCGCCGATGACGCCGCCGCCGATGGCGGCCGCCTTGTTGATGATGCTCATGGTCAGGCTCCGGTTCTCGTCTTGGCTATATCGGGGTTGGTGAGGGCCACGCGCTCGCCGGCGCGGATCACCGCCGGGTCGTAGGCCTTGCGGGCGAAGACTTCGAGCACGAAGGGCCGGAAGAACCCGACCGGCAGCGTTTCGTAGTCGGGATCGAAGCTCGACTGGTCCCAGCGCTCGCAGAACTGGTCGCAATCGTCGAAGTAGAGGTGGCCGGCGAAGCGGTCGCGGGCATGCCGGTTGCCGCCCAGGTGATGCGCGTARTAGAGGCGCTGGAAATCGCCGTGCTTCTCCACCACCCAGGTGCATTGYTCGCGCACGAAGGGCTTCAGGATCGTCGCAGCATATTCGTCGTGATTGTAGGGCGCGTAGATGTCGCCGATGTCGTGCAGCAGCGCCGAGACGATCCAGTCGGTGTCTGCGCCGTCCTTCCAGGCGCGTGTCGCCGCCTGCAGCGAATGGCCAAGCCGGGTGATCTTGTAGCCGGAGAGCCCTTCATCCAGCTGCACGAGCGCGTCGAGCAGCCGGTCGCCGGTCCTGGCGGCATAGTCGATCTCATGGGCGGTCAGGAATTCGTAGTCTTCCCTATCGCCATCCTTCATCGCGGTGAATTTGACGGTAGCCATGGTGTGCTCTCCCGTCTTACGCCGCGRCTGCGATCGGCGCCCGCTTGGTCAGGTTGAGCTTCTTGCGCACTTCCTCCGGCCCGAGGATACGGGCGCCGAGATTGGTGACGATGCTGGCCGCGCGCTCGACCAGCTGGGCGTTGGTCGCCAGCACGCCCTTGTCGAGCCACAGATTGTCTTCCAGGCCGACGCGGACATTGCCGCCGGCAAGCACCGCAGCCGCGGCATAGGCCATCTGGTTGCGGCCGATCGAGAAGGCCGACCAGTTCCAGGTCGAGGGCACGTTGTTGACCATCGCCATGAAGGTGTTGAGGTCGTCCGGCGCGCCCCACGGCACGCCCATGCAGAGCTGCACCAGCGCATCCGGGTTGAGGACCTTCTCCTCGACCAGCTGCTTGGCGAACCACAGATGTCCGGTGTCGAAGGCCTCGATCTCCGGCTTCACGCCCAGCGCCGTCATCATGCCGCCCATGGCGCGCAGCATGCCGGGCGTGTTCGTCATCACATAGTCTGCCTCGGCGAAGTTCATCGTGCCGCAGTCCAGCGTGCAGATCTCCGGCAGGCACTGGCGCACATGTTCCATGCGGTTGGTGGCGCCGCCCATGTCGGTGCCTTTCTCGTTGAGCGGCAGCGGCGCCTCGGGCGAGCCGAACACCATGTCGCCGCCCATGCCGGCGGTCAGATTCAGCACCACGTCCACGTTCGCCTCGCGGATGCGCTCGGTCACTTCGCGGTAGAGATGCACATCGCGCCTGGGCTTGCCGGTCTCGGGGTCGCGCACATGGCAGTGGACGATCGCGGCGCCCGCCTTGGCGGCGTCGATCGCCGAATCGGCGATCTGCTTGGGCGAGCGCGGCACATGCGGGCTGCGGTCCTGCGTTCCGCCGGAGCCGGTCACGGCACAGGTAATGAAGACCTCGCGGTTCATCGCAAGCGGCATCGTCTTTCCTCCCAAATTCAATCAGCCATTGACGTCGACCAAAAAGCCGGAAACCGGCTTTGCTATGACGACATGCGCCGAAGCTGGCCAAGAATGACCGACTTGCCGGAAACTGTTTTGCGTTTTACGAAGCTCTCATGATCAAAAGCGAAAAGCCGACCATCTTTCGCTCCGAACGCGAGACGCTCAAGGTGACGTTCCTGGTGTTCTCCGGGTCGTCGATCATGTGCGTCGCCTCGGCCGTCGATCCGCTGCGCGCCGCCAACCRCATCTCGGGCGAGACGCTGTTCGATTTCAAGCTGGTCTCGGTCACCGGCGAGGCGCCGGTCACCACGTGCGGCCTTCCCGTAGCGGTCAGCGGCCGCTTCGACGCCGCCGAGCCGACCGACATGCTGGTGGTCGTCGCCGGCTTCGGCACGCAGAACTACGCCACGTCGGCATTGTTGGCTGGCCTGCGCAGGGCGGCGCGGGCGGCCCGCGCCTGCGGCGGTGTCGAGGCGGGCACCTGGCTGGTGGCGCGCGCCGGCCTACTCGAAGGCCGCAGCGCCACCACGCATTGGGAGGACATGGAGGATTTCTCCGCCGCCTTCCCGGGCGTCGACGTGCGGCCGGACCGCTATGTCATCGACGGGCCGGTCTTCACCTCCGGCGGCGCCTCGCCGACCTTCGACCTGATGCTGCATCTCGTCCGCACAAGGCTCGGCATGGCGGCCGCGCTCGATGTGGCGAGCGTCTTCATCTACGACCAGGCCCGCGCCGCGACCGACGCGCAGCCGCTGGTCTCGCTCGGCCGGCTCGACGGCTACGACCCCAGGCTCGCCCAGGCGATCCGGCTGATGGAAGCGCATGTCGACCAGCCGCTCACCATCGACGCCGTGGCCAAACGCGCCGGCGTGACGGCAAGGACGCTGGAAAGCATCTTCCGCAAGTCGATCGGCGAGACGCCCGGCGCCTATTATCTGRGGTTGCGCCTCAGTGCCGCCCGTCGCCTTGTGGTCGACACACGCATCGCCATGGCCGATATTGCCGGGCGCACAGGCTTCTCGTCCGCCGCGGCATTTTCCAGGGCATTTTCAAGAGCGTTCGGCGATGCGCCGGTCAGGCTGCGGCGCGGTTGAGTATCCAATCGGCGGCGGCGGTGAGATCGTCTACCAGCGCAGTCGGAGGCGGCTCGAAGCGCGTTTCATCGTTGGGACGGTACTTGCCGGTCCGCACGAGCAGCGCGGCGCCGAGYCCGGCGCGCAATGCACCGGCGACATCGCTCTCCGCGTCGTCGCCGACCATGACCGCATCGGCCGGCGGACAACGCAAACCGGCAAGCGCCGACAGGAAGAAATCGGGCGACGGCTTGCCGAGCACGACAGGGCTGCGGCCGCTGGCGAATTCGAGCGCCGCGACGAAGGCGCCGGTGTCGAGGCTGAGCAGTCCGTCGRCATCCTTGAACGTACGGTTGACCGCAAGCGCCACGAAATCGGCGCCGGCAACCAGTTCGCGGAAAGCGCGGTTGAGGCTGGCGTGGTTGAACGCCTCGCCGGCATCGCCGACGACGACGGCTTTATCGCTCCGGCCCTCCACTCCGGAAAACTCGGCCTCGAGGTCGGGATGGACGAGCAGATGCGGCCGGCGGCYGTGCTTGCGCAGCCATTCGACGGCTGCGCGCGCGGGCGTCAGCAATTCCTCGTCCTCTACCTTGATGCCCAGCCCGGCAAGTTGAGCGATGATCGTACGCGTGGGGAGCGTGTCGTGTTGCTGACGAAACGAAGCGGCAGCCCGGCGCCGCGCAGACGCTCGATGGCCGCCGCGGCGCCCGCTATCTGGACGTCGCCATCGTAGACGACACCCAGAAGATCGAGCAGCACCGTGCGTATCATCGATGCAGGATGGAGAAACAGTCTCCGTTCGTCAAACCAGGGTAGAAATGGGCCAAGGAAGAATCAGGCGGCGTCGCGGCCTTCACCGACGATGCGCGAGCGCATGCTCCTGGCCAGCGCCGTTTCGAGCCGCGCGGCGACCGCGCGATCCCATTCATTCGGCTCGCGGGCGCCGTCTTTCGAATGCGGCAGCGCCATCAGCCGATCGATGATCGAACCAGCCTCACCGGAAGAGAGCAGGGCGTCGATTTCGCGTTCGTGCTGCATACGTTTCGCCTCCTTCTTTCCTTCCCGCCACAGGAGCCACGTTTATACGAGTTCCGTGACGGCTGTTTGAAGGCAAGAACGAGGTGATTGAGGGGCAGCACGGGGCAAAGTTTTGTCGCGTGATTCTGCCCTCCCGAATGCAATTTTCAGGCCTGCCCCGCGTCCCGATTGTTCGGGCGCGAGGCGGCCTGCCGTTCTTCAGACATACCGGTTAACGATATTCTCCAGCAGCTCCTGCCGGCCCGAGCGCGGCTGCGGCTCGATCTTCTCCTTCACCACGCGTTCGGCGATCTCCTCCAGCGTGCGCTCGCCCGAAAGCATCGCCTTGCCTTCGGCGGTGTTCCAGCCGRCATAGCGTTCGGCCAGCGGGTCGGACAGCGCCTTGTCCTCGATCATCTTCGCCGCCGCCTTCAGGCCGCGCGCGCAGGCATCCATGCCGCCGATATGGCCGATCAGCAGGTCGTCGGGGTCCAGCGACTGGCGCCGGAGCTTCGCGTCGAAATTGGTGCCGCCGGTCTTGAAGCCGCCGCCCTGCAGCACCTGGTAATAGGCCAAAGCCATTTCCGGCACGTTGTTGGGGAACTGGTCGGTGTCCCAGCCCGACTGGTAGTCGTTGCGGTTCATGTCGATCGAACCGAAGACGCCCAACRCATTGGCCAAAGCCAGCTCATGCTCGAAGGAATGGCCGGCGAGGATCGCGTGGCCCTGCTCGATGTTGAGCTTGACTTCCTTCTCCAGCCCGAAGCGCTTGAGGAAGCCGTACACCGTGGCGACATCGTAGTCGTACTGGTGTTTTGTGGGCTCCTGCGGCTTCGGCTCGATCAGGATCGTGCCCTCGAAGCCGATCTTGTGCTTGTAATCGACGACGAGGTTGAGGAAGCGGCCGGCCTGCTCCTGCTCGCGCGCAAGGTCGGTGTTGAGCAGCGTCTCATAGCCTTCGCGCCCACCCCACAGCACATAGTTCTCGCCTTTCAGCTTTTTGGTGACGTCGATGCATTTCTTCACCGTCGCCGCCGCATAGGCAAACACATCCGGATCCGGATTGGTGGCCGCGCCCGACATGAAGCGGCGGTGCGAGAACAGGTTCGCCGTGCCCCAGAGCAGCTTGACGCCGGTCTCTTTCATCTTGGTCGCGAAATAGTCGGTGATCTCGTCGAGGCGCGCGGCACTTTCGGAGAAATCCTTGCCTTCCGGGCGCACGTCCGCATCGTGGAAGCAGAAATAGGGCGCGCCAAGCAACGAGAACATCTCGAAGGCGACGTCGGCCTTGAGCCTGGCCAGCTCCATCGTGTCGACGCCGCCCGGCTTGGCGAACCAGGGCCGGTCGAAGGTTTGGCCGCCRAAGGGGTCGCCACCCGGCCAGGCGAAGGAATGCCAATAGGCGACGGCGAAGCGCAGATGGTCTTCCAGYCGCTTGCCGGCCACCACCTCGTCCGGATTGTAGAAACGATAGGCCAGCGGATTGGTCGAATCCGGCCCCTCATATTTGATCTTCTTGATGTCGCCGAAAAATCCGCTGCTCATGGTTTCCTTCCTCTCCAAGTGCTTTGCCCGATTACCTCAGGCGTAATTGGTTTCGCTCTTTCGCAGGGCCAAAAAGGTCATGTCGAAACGATCCAACGAAGGAGCATCGCAATGACCGACCTCAACACGATCGCCCGCAATTACATCGCCGCCTGGAACGAGAGCGATGCGGCCCGCCGCAAGGCGCTGCTCGAAGCCACCTTCACCAAGGATGTCAGTTATCGCGACCCGGTCATGCAGGGTGACGGCCATGCTGGCGTCGCCGCGCTGATCGACGGCGTGCAGCAGCGCTTTGCCGGCTTCCGGKTTTCGCTGAGGGGTGTGCCCGACGGTTTCGCCGATCGCATCCGCTTCTCGTGGAACCTTGGGCCGGAAGGCACGGAGTCGGTCATCGAAGGCACCGACATCGGCATCATCGAGAACGGCCGCCTGAAGAGCGTCACCGGATTCTTGGACAAGGTGCCGGCGCAGTGAAGATAACTGGGGAGGGGTGGCGCGAGGCCCCCCTCTCTGGCCTGCCGGCCATCTCCCCCTCAAGGGGGGAGATCGGATGTCGCTTCGGCTTTCGCCAATCGTCAGCGTCGCAGGAATGAGCGGGGCGCCCCAACTGCCAATCTCCCCCCTTGAGGGGGAGATGCCCGGCAGGGCAGAGAGGGGGGCCTCGCGCCCACTCACGCGGCTACAGGGTGCCTCGCTCCTGCTCACGCAGTTACAGCCCTGATCGCAGGATAAAGCGCGCGATATCTCTGATAGGCATCAGCAAAAGCCCCACCAAGCCCGGCATCCGGCTCAACCGTCGCATCCGTCGCCGGCGCCGTGCACACGGCAAGCGGATCAGCCCCCGTCGCGGCAATCAACCCCAGCCTTGCCGCGCCAAACGCCGCGCCGAAATCGCCGTCGGCGGGAATCTCGACCGGCACCTGCAGCGCGGTGGCGATCGCCTTCAGCCAGTAGCGCGAGCGCGAGCCGCCGCCGATCGCGGTGACCCGGCTCAATGTCGTGCCAGCCGTCTTCAGCGCTTCGAGACTGTCGCGGAAGGCGAAGGCGACGCCTTCGAGCACGGCCTGCGTCAGCACGGCCCGGCTCGATTGATGCGCAAGCCCGGTGAAAGAGCCGCGAATGGCCGAGTCATTGTGCGGCGTGCGCTYGCCCGACAGATAGGGCAGGAAGGTGACGCCCGTCGGCGCCTTGAGCGTGTCGCCGAGCTCGCCGGTCAGGTCGCCGGCGCTCTTTCCGGTGATTTCGGAGAGCCAGTTGAGCGAATCGGTCGCGGACAGGATCACGCCCATCTGGTGCCAGGTGTTGGGCAGCGCGTGGCAGAAGGTGTGCACCGCGCTTTCCGGATTGGGCAGATAGGAGGCGTTGGCCGCAAACAGCACGCCCGACGTGCCGAGCGACACGAAGGCGTGGCCGGCGCCGACCGTGCCCATGCCGCAGGCCGAAGCCGCATTGTCGCCGGCGCCRCCRGCAACCGGGATGCCCRCCGCGATGCCCCATTTGGACGCGAGCTCGCCACGCAGCCCACCGGCCTTGGCCGTGCCTTCGACCAGCGACGGCATGTGCTTTTCGTCGAGCGATGTCGCCGCCAGCAATTCGGRCGCCCAGCGCCGCTTGCCGACATCGAGCCAGGACGTGCCGRCCGAATCCGACATTTCCGATATATGCTCGCCGGTCAGCCAGAGCCGCAGGTAATCCTTGGGCAGCAGCACCTTGGCGACCTTGGCGAAGATTGCAGCCTCGTTGTTCTTCACCCAGGCAAGCTTCGGCGCGGTGAAGCCCGGGAAAACGATGTTGCCGGTGAGCTTGCGGAAGCGCGGATCGGCATCGAGCGCCGCCGCCTCGACATGGCTGCGCGTGTCGTTCCACAGGATGCAGGGCCGCAGCACCTTGTCCGATTGATCGAGCAGGGTGGCGCCGTGCATCTGGCCCGAAAGACCGATTCCCTTGACCGCCGCCAGCTCTTTCGGATGCGAAGCCTTGAGCTCGGCAATTGCTGCCTCGCAGGCCTCGATCCACTGCGCCGGATCCTGCTCCGACCAGCCGGGATGCGGCCGCGAGACGTCGAGCGTGCCATGGCCGGAACCGATCACTTTCTGGCTGTCGTCGATCAGCAGCGCCTTTACGCCCGAAGTGCCCAGGTCGAGGCCGAGATACATGATTTCCTCCCATTGCCATTAATTTTTTCGGATCTCGAAAAAATCTGGCTTGGCCGTTTTTAGGGCAAGATCCGCTTCGGGTCAATTCTCAGACAAATCGAATGCGCGCCGTGAGAACAGCGCCGACAACGGGCTGTCCGGCCGCGCCAGCTGCCGTTCGGCGGTAAGCGCCCGTGCGAGCGCCGTATCGCCGGCGCGCAGCGCGGCCTCGATCAGCGTCAGGTCGATCACGTCGCGCTGCGCGTGACTGCCGCCGAAACGGTGCGCGATCGAGCGGATCGGCCGGATCAGCCGCACGGCCTCGTCGTGATTGCCCTCGCCGAAGGCCTTGATCGCGAGCGTCAGCGGGTGGCCGACATCGCGCGTGAAGGCGGCGTTGTCGTCGCCGCCGCGCATCGCTTCGCGCTGCGCCTCGAGCAGCGTCTTCGCCGGCGCCTCCAGCCCGGCGCCAACAAAGGCCATCATCGCATGCGCGTCGTTGAAGGCGTAATTGYCGGCGGCGGCTTTCGGGACCCAGTTGGCGGCGAGTGCCGTCCAGCGGTCGCCGACATCGACGCCGCCCAGAGTGAGGCGCCAAAGGATCGCCGACGCATCGACCATGTTGAGCGCCAAGGTTGATCGGTCGCCATAGATAGGCCCGTCATAGAGCCGGAGCACCTCGTCCGTCTCGCCGAGATCATAGTGGAACAGCGCCAGGTGCCACCAATTGTGGATCTTGAGGAAGCTCTCCTTCGTCCACGCTTCCGGATTGGCCCGCATCCAGGCGATGCCGTCTCGTTGCCGGCTTTGCATTTCCATGACATGCGCGACCGCATGCTGTGCCCAGCCATCGCGCGGCTCGATCTCGACAGCTTGCCGGCCGAAGGACTCGGCGCGGGCATAGTCGCCCATTTCCTCCAGTCCGAAGGCCTGCATGCCGAGAATGGCGTGGTAGCCCGGCATGCCCTTCTGCCAGGCCGGCAGCGCCCGGCCGATGCGGTCGCGCAGCATGCGCGCATTGCCGGTGAAGAAATCGATCTGATGYCCGACCTGCAGCGCCAGCGCGTCGCGCGGATTGTCGATCGCGATATCCTCGAGGATGCGCGCGGCTTCATGCCAGCGCCCGTCGGCAAGATGGCCAAGCGCCGCGACATGCGCCTGTTCGCGCGCGGTGGCGGCAAGCGGCAGCGCCGCCTGATGGCTCGATCGGGCAACCGCCGTCGCGTCCCGTTCGGTGGCCAGGCCGAACAGATAGCCCTTGAACACATGCGCCATGACGAAGGCCGGGGCATCGGCAATGGCGCGGTCGATGGAACCCACCGGATCGCCGATGAAGCATTGCAGCTCACGCACGGCGCGGGCGTAGGACGACAACCCGGCTTCGGTCGCGCCCGAGTAAGCGAGGCCGAATGCGTCCTGCAGCGTCATTGAGTATCCTTAGACGATCGCGAATTGCTGTTCGGGGCCGATCCTAAAGCAATTCCAGGAAAAGTGTGTATCGGCGATCCTGTGAAACRCTGGATCGCTCTGGAGCATCGGCGCGGCGCGCGCCAATAGCAGCCTGGTCCAATCAATACTATAGCCGATTCAGTTCACTTTGCAGTTTATCAACCATGCAACCCAGAATAGGCTTTGTAAAATTTTCCGAATTGTGTCTTCATTGCGGYGCCGGGCGKGGGGATAAAAATCGCGAATTGCGAGGACGCGATGYGGCGCTTTGGAAATTCTCTTCCGAGACTCTTCTCGGAAGGAAAAATTATATCAGAAAATGTTGATCGACTAATAAATGGCTTGGAGCATCCTTGGATGCTTGGCCTTCTGGCATCGACAGCACTTACATTGCTGCCTGGCTCTCAGGCTTTTGCCGCGTGTGTGCTGAGCCCGCCCGCCGGCAATACGGCCTATGTCTGCGACAGCGGCGATTTCGGCGGCAGCCTCACTGACACCAGCGGCGACAACACGCTGACCTTCCCCGCCGGCGGCAGYGGYYAGATCAGCGGCAACGTCACCTTCGGTCCCGRCAGCGATCGTATCGACATACAATCCGGCGCCATCACCGGCACGGTAGACCAGGGCGACGGCGCGGATTCCTTCATCATCGGCGCCGGCACCGTCGCCGGCAACGTCCAGCAGGGCGCCGGTATCGACGATTTCAACATGAGCGGCGGCCAGATAGGCTCGCTCAACCAGGGCGATGGGCTCGACACGTTCACCATGAGCGGCGGACGCATCGTCGATTTCTTCGACGACGGCGACCATGCGGTAATGACCGGCGGCCGCATCGGCCGCGTCAACATGAAGCTCGACCAGAACTACTTCAACATGTCGGGCGGCATCATCGACCGCAACCTCGTCACCGGCTTCGACAAGGACACCATCATCCTTTCCGGCGGCACCATCGGCGGCAACATCAGCGTCAGCGGCGGCAACGACAGTGTCACGATCACCGGCGGCACGGTCGGCGGCGACGTGCTGATGAGCTTCGGCTCCGACAGTTTCGTCTGGGACGGCGGCGGCATCATCTATGGCAATGTCGATCTCGGCGCCGACAATGACACCGCCAAGCTCAGCAACCTCACCAACGCCAATCTCGGCGGCACCAAAACGCTCAACGGCGGTCTCGGCACCGACACGCTCACCTTCGACAACGTCAAGCTGGACGGCATCGCCAGGGTCCAGAACTGGGAAACCATCGACGCCACCAACGACACGCAATTGACATTGGACGGCAACCTCGTGCTGGGCGACTCGGGCACTGGCACCGGCAAGATCAACGTCGACCAGGCAAGCACGCTCTATGGCGGTGGCTTCAATGCCTCGATCCAGGCCTTCACGTCGGGGCAGCTGGCCGAGGTCTTCAATGCCGGCCGCATCGATCTGACCAACGGCAACACGGGCGCCACCGACCGGCTGACCATCAACGGCAATTATACCGGGCTCGGCGGCCTGCTGCTGATCCAGACTGAGCTTGGCGACGATTCCTCCGCCTCCGACAGACTCGTGCTGTCGGGCGGCGCCGCATCCGGCTCCACCGGCATCGCCGTCGTCAATGTCGGCGGCGCCGGCGCCGAGACGACGGCGGACGGCATCATGGTCGTGCAGGCAGTCAACGGCGCCACGTCGAGCGCCAACGCCTTCGCGCTCGACGCGCCGGTCGCGGCCGGCGCCTTCGAATACTACCTGTTCAAGGGTGGCGTCAGCGCCGGCAGCGCGGAGAACTGGTATCTGCGCTCCGCGCTGATCACGCCGACATCGCCGGCTGCCGCGCCTGGAGCGCTGGAGCCGACGTCGCAACCGGAGCCCGTGGCGCCGGAAACCGAGCCGCCGCCGCCGCCGTCGGACCTGCCGCCGGTGCCGGTGCCGACCGATGGCGATGCCAACAATCCGCCGGTCGATCCGACGCCGCCGGTGCAGGCCAGCGATCCCGAACCCGAGGCACCGCCAGCTCCGCCCGAGGCGCCGCCGGCCGATCCGCCGCCGCCACCGCCCCCGGTGCCGACCGCCGTGCCCGATCTGCCGACGCCGGCGCCCGGCCAGGAAATCCTGCTTTATCGCGTCGAAGTGCCGGTCTATTCGGCCGTGCCGCCTGTCGCGCAGCATCTGACGATGGCGACGCTCGGCACCTTCCACGAACGCCGCGGCGAGCAGAGCTTGTTGTCGTCCGACACCGATCTGCAGCCGGTCTGGGGCCGTATCTTCGGCCAGGACGCCAAGATGGGCTGGTCGGGAACGGTCTCGCCCTCCTTCGACGGCACTTTGTTCGGGCTTCAGGCCGGGGTCGACCTTATCGGCCGCGAAACCGCCTCAGGCTCGGTCGACCGCGCCGGCCTGTTCCTTGCCTATGGCAGCATGAACGGCGATCTGCGCGGCCAGGCCCTGGGTCAGGACGGTCTCGCCGTCGGCAACCTCGACGTCAGCGGCACCAGCGTCGGCGGCTACTGGACACGGCTAGGCAAGTCCGGCTGGTACCTGGACGGCGTGCTGATGGCGACCTTCTTCGGCGGTTCGGCTTCATCGTCGCGCGACATCGGCATCGATGTCGGCGGAACCGGTGTCACCGCATCGCTCGAAGGCGGCTACCCGGTCGCGCTCGGACAAGGCTGGACGCTGGAGCCGCAGGCGCAACTGGTCTGGCAGCATCTGTCGCTCGACGACGCCAAGGACCGGTTCTCCTCGGTATCGTTCGATTCCGACGATGACGTCGCCGGCAGGATCGGATTGAGGCTGCAAGGCGAGACGATCCTCGACGGGACGCCGCTGCAGCCCTACCTCAAGGCCAATCTCTGGCACGATTTCGGCGGCACCGACCGCGTCGATTTCGAGGGCACCGATATCTCGACCGAGAGCCGGTCAACGTCCTTCGAATTCGGCGGCGGCGTGGTCGCCAAGGTGACCGACAAGGTCAGTGTCTTCGCCACCGGCGACTACACCACCAATCTCGGCGGCGACAAGCGCCGCGTGCTGGAAGGCAATCTGGGCGTGAGCGTGAAATGGTAAGGCCGACAGGCCTTACCATTCGCTAGGCTGATCTCAATTCCCCGACCGCATCGCCACCGTGGCGATGCCGGCGCCGACCAGCAGCGTGCCGCCGGTGCGGTTGAAGATGCGGATCGCCTTAGGGTTACGCACGATCGCGCGGGCCCTGGATGCGATCAGCGCGTAGCCGAAAGCGTTGAGGAAGGCCAAAGTCAGGAAGGTCGTCTCGAAGATCAGCATCTGCGTCCAGAAGTCGGCGTGACGGTCGAGGAACTGCGGCAGGAAGGCGACGAAGAAGGTGATGCTCTTCGGGTTGAGCGCCGTCACCAGCCAGGCATGCGCCATCATTCTTGCCGCCGAGACCGCGTCGGTGCGGGGTTCCGCCTTCAGCGCGCCGCCGGCGCGGAACAGCTTTATGCCGAGATAGATCAGATAGCCGGCGCCGATCACCTTGAGCACGGTGAACACCGTCGCCGAAGCCGCGAGCAGCGCGCCGATGCCGAGCATCGACAGCGTCATGGCGGTGAAGTCGCCAAGCGCAACGCCCACCGCCATGGGCAGGGCGGTGCGCCAGCCCTGGCCCAGCGCATAGGAGACGACCAGGAGGATCGTCGGGCCCGGAATGACGAGAAGGATGGAAGAGGCGGCGGCGAAGGCGGCCCAGTTTTCGAAGGACATTTCCCTGCTCCTTGAGCGCAAAGAAAAGGATAAATCCTGGCGTCGTCGGGAATGTAAAGGGGCCGCTGGAAAAATCTTCGGCACCTGGGCCGGGGCCCGTCGATCGCCGCAACGATCCGTTAGGGTTAAGCCGGGTTCCCGCGCTTTCACCCTTTTTCAACCATGACTGGTGAAAATGCCTGCGATCCGGCCGGACCGTGCTTCCCGCCGGCAGCGTAGGGTTTGGTGCATGCGCGAGTTGCCGCAAAGTCTGACGCCGCCTTCCAACGGCGCCGCAATCGATACCGAAATTCAGCTTTCCCGCCGCGCCGTGCTTTCGGGCGCCGGCGCCATGGCGCTGCTCGGCCTTGCCGGCTGCAGCACCACCGACACGCTCGACCTGCCGCAGATGCAGCTCGACAACACCGTCACCGGCTCCGTGCCGCCCATGCGCCCGGCGATCAGCGTCGACAAGAACATCACCGGTCCCGACGTCATGTACGCCTCGCTCACCGATGGCGGCTTCAACGTGCCGGCCGTGCCGTGGCAGAAGGTCAAGCCGCAGTTCCGCCGCCAGATCGTCGTCGACAAGACCGGCGAGGCGCCCGGCACCATCGTCGTGCATCTGCAGGAACGCATGCTCTATCTCGTCCAGCCGGGCGGCGACGCCATCCGCTACGGCGTCGGCATCGGCAAGGACGGCTTCCGCTGGTCGGGCCGCGCCAACATCCAGTATGGCCGCGAATGGCCGGTCTGGACGCCGCCGCCGGAAATGATCCAGCGCAAGCCGGAACTGGTGAAATGGCAGGGCGGCCAGCCCGGTGGCCTCACCAATCCGCTGGGCGCCCGGGCGCTCTACATCTACCAGAACGGCAAGGACACCGGCTACCGCATCCACGGTTCGCCCGAATGGTGGAGCATCGGCCAGGCGATGTCGTCGGGCTGCGTGCGCCTGATCAACCAGGACATCATCGACCTCTACTGCCGCGTTTCCAAGAAGAACCCGGTCGTCGTGGTCTGATCGGGTCCGAGGCTCACTCTTCCGTTGCGCGATGCCGCAAGACAGGCGAAGGTGCCTTCAAAACCTTCGTCCCGGGAGAGAAAAGCATGGCTGGAACCTTCGTCATCGCGCAAGGCGGCGGCCCCACCGCCGTCATCAACCAGACGGTCGTCGGCGCCACGCTGGAAATCCGCAAGCGTCATCCAGGCGCCAAGGTGCTGGGCTCGATCCACGGCGTACGCGGCATCCGCGACGGCAACTATGTCGACCTCTCCGCCATTCCTGAGGACCGGCTGCGGCTGATCGCCGGCACGCCGAGCGCCGCCCTCGGCTCGACCCGCGACAAGCCGGACGCCGCCTATTGCGAGGTCATCCTCAACGGCCTGAAGAAGGCGGGCGCCGACGCCTTCATCTATATCGGCGGCAACGACACCTCGGGCACCCAGCAGATCCTGACCGATGCCGCCGGCGGCTCGATCGCCTTCGTGCATGCGCCAAAGACCATCGACAACGATCTCGAGGAGAATGACCACACGCCGGGCTTCATCTCGGCCGCAGAATTCGTCGCCGGCGCCTTCCTCTCGGTCGATCTCGATTTCCGCGCCCTTCCCGGCATCTATGTCGGCATCGTCATGGGCCGGCATGCCGGCTTCCTGACCGCCGCCGCGGCCGCATGGCAGCTCGATCCCGACAGYGGCCCGCATCTGGTCTATGTGCCGGAGCGCGCCTTCTCGGCCAAGCGCTTCATCGATGAAGTGCGCGAGAAGCTCGATCGCCACAAGCGCTGCATCGTCGCCGTATCGGAAGGCGTCAGCACCGCCGACGGCAAGGCGCTGGTCGAAAGCCTGGTGCCGCCGGACAAGCTCGAGCGCGACCAGCACGGCAACGTCAAACTGTCGGGCAGCGACCTGCCGGCGGCGCTCGAGCAGGCCCTGGCCGAAGGCCTGCCGGGCAAGCGGGCGCGGGTCGACGCGCTGGGCTACATGCCGCGCGGCTATGTCGGCGCCATCAGCGCCGTCGACGCTCAGGAGGCCTTCGACGCAGGCGCCTTCGCGGTTGCCGTCGCCGGCGAAGGCGGCGGCTCGGTCGCGCTGCAATATGACGGGTCGAAGACGGTGTTGAAGAAGGTGCCGCTGAAGGCGGTGGCCGGCAAGACGCGCCATATGCCCGACGATTTCATGCAGCCGGATGTCAACCAGCTTTCGGAAGCCGGCATGGCCTATCTGAAGCGGCTGGTGCCGGAAAAATACAAGGTCGGGRAGCCCTTCGTCTGATGGCCGGCGGCCCGAAGCCCGAGCTTGAGATTGGTGACTGGTTCGGCAAGGCGAAAGTCGATGCCGCCACCACGATGCTGACCGAGCCCTTCGTGCATGATTTCGTGCGCGCCAACATGTGGCATTTGAAGGGCCGCGACGCGGACCTGCTGGTCGACACCGGCATGGGCATCCGTCCGCTGGCGCCTGAGATCGACAYGCCGCCCGGCAAGCCGCTTATCGTTGTCGCCACGCATATCCATCTCGACCATGTAGGCTCGCTGCACGAATTCCCGCTGCGCATGGGGCCGAGGATAAGCGCGGCTAAGTTCGACGACATGGATGATGCCGTTACCTACGCGTACATGTTCCACAATCTCGATGGAGCCGTCTCGAAGCTGCCGGCGCCGGACTGGAAGGCGGCCGATTACCGCATTCCGTCCGCGCCGCTGACTCGTGCGCTCGACGAGGGCGACATCGTCGATCTCGGCGACAGGAAATTCCGTGTGCTGCATCTGCCCGGGCATTCGCCGGATTCGATCGGGCTTTTCGACGAGGCCGACGGCCTTTTCTTCGCCGGCGACGCCATCTATGACGGCATGCTGATCGACGACCTGCCGGACTCGGACCGCATGGCTTACTGCCATACCATGCAGCGCCTGCTCGACCTGCCGATCCGCATCGGCCATGGCGGCCACGGCCCAAGTTTCGACCGCGCCAGAATGGGCCAAATCGCCTCCTCTTACCTGCGCCGTCGGCAGCGGTTCGTAAGCGCTTCCTGAATTAAATCTTTGTAAGGTCATCCAAAGGCCCTGATTCAGGCCATTCCGCGTCCTAAATCTTGACTGTCGATCCGGCCGGCTGCCATGCGCGGCGAGGCAGGCATTCCCGGTCGCCGACACGTCGACGGGCGCTCCTCCAGAAGCGCCTGCGGCRCTGGATCAACCACTCGCCCGGACAGAACGACCATGTCACCATCAAGCATTCTTCGCAGACATCGCGTCGCCGCCCTGCTGGGCGCCGCGCTGATCATTTCTCCCGTCGTCGTTTCCTTTGCCCAGAACAATGCCGGCCTCAGCACCGTGGCCGCGACGACGCAGACGCCCGTTGCCGGCATCACGGCCCCGAACGGCTCTTTCGCTCCGGTCATCGCCGTCACCAAGCCGGCGGTCGTCACGATCACCTCGATCATGAAGGCGCAGCCACAGGTGGGTGATGACGGTTCGCCCCTCGGCGGCAATGTGCCATTCGACCAGTTCTTCCAGCAGTTCTTCGGTGACCAGGGCATGCCGATGCCGCGCACGCCGCCGCAGCAGCAAGGCCCGCGCTCCGAGGCGCTCGGCTCGGGCTTCATCGTCGGCGCGGACGGCACCATCGTCACCAACAATCATGTCATCGATGGCGCGAGCTCCATCAAGGTGACGCTCGACGACGGCACCGAGCTTCCCGCCAAGCTTGTCGGCCACGACGCCAAGAACGATCTCGCGGTGCTCAAGGTCAAGGCAGACAAGCCTCTGCCGACCGTCAAATGGGGCGATTCCAGCAAGCTGATGACCGGCGACCAGGTGCTGGCGATCGGCAACCCGTTCGGYATCGGCACCACCGTCACCGCCGGTATTGTCTCGGCGCGCGGCCGCGACCTGCATAGCGGGCCGTTCGACGATTTCATTCAGATCGACGCGCCGATCAACCACGGCAATTCCGGCGGGCCGCTGGTCGATGTCAACGGCAATGTCATCGGCATCAACACCGCCATCTATTCTCCCAATGGCGGCAGCGTCGGCGTCGGCTTTGCCATCCCGTCGGATCAGGCACAGAAGGTTGTGGCCAAGCTGATGAAGGGCGGCGACATCGAGTACGGCTATCTCGGCGTGCAGATCCAGCCGGTCACGCCGGATGTCGCTAGCGCCATCGGTCTCGATCATCCGGGCGGCGCGCTGGTCTCCCAGGTCACCGAGGGGTCGCCGGCGGCCAAGGCCGGCATCGAGACCGGCGACGTCATCACCGGCTTCGGCGGCCAGGAGATCAAGGATCCCAAGGATCTGTCGCGCGCCGTCGCCGACGTGTCGCCGGGCGCCAAGGAAACCGTCAATATCTGGCGCAAGGGCAAGGCGATGCAGATCTCCGCCGATGTAGGCCGCAACGCCGAAGATCAGAAGATGGCGTCGAACGGCAATGAAGGCCGCAGCCCGTCGGCCGAACAGGGGCTGCGCGTTCCCACGCTCGGCCTCGGTCTGACCGATCTGACACCTGATATCCGCGACCAGCTCAACCTTTCCGAGAACCAGCGCGGCGCGGTGGTCGAGCGGGTCAATCCCGACAAGGCGGCTTCGGCGGCCGGCATCCAGCCCGGCGACGTCATCGTCGGCGTCGACCAGACGCCGGTGAAGACGGYCAGGCAGGCCAATCAGGCGATCGCCGAGGCCGGAAGGTCCGGCAAGAAGTCGGTGCTCCTGCTGATTGATCGCGGCGACGCGCAGATCTTCGTCGCCGTTCCGTTCGCCGCCGGCTGAGAAAAGCTCAGGCGGAGCCCGTCGGCCTTCCCGGCGGGCTCCGTCCTCAAGATTCCTGTTGCCCGTAGAGGCATATTCGAGAACACTGCCCGCATCGTTCCGCCGATGCAGGAGGCGTCTCAATGGTCACGCGCGGCTTCTTCTCCGGACGGCGTCCTCCTTCCGACACCGACGCGCGCATTCCGCCGGGCCAGTACCTGGAACAGGGTTTTCCGGTTCTCTCGGCCGGGCCGACGCCGCGGGTGCGCACCGAGGACTGGTCGTTCACCCTCAAGCAGGGGCCGCGGCCGATCAAGAAATGGAACTGGGCCGAATTCAACGCCTTGCCGCAGAGCAAGATGACGCGCGACATC
This sequence comes from Mesorhizobium sp. LCM 4576, assembly GCF_001854815.1. NCBI lineage: Bacteria > Pseudomonadati > Pseudomonadota > Alphaproteobacteria > Hyphomicrobiales > Phyllobacteriaceae > Mesorhizobium > Mesorhizobium sp. LCM 4576. The sequence goes on along the minus strand of NZ_MDDT01000089.1, from coordinate 435,513 downwards.
CACTGCGTCACGGCCTGGACCAAGTTCAACACGCCATGGCAAGGCGTGATGATCGACGACATCCTTGCCGACGCCGGGATCGAGCCGCCCACGGCCTACACGCTGGCGCTGTCCTTCGACGGCTATTCCACCAATGTGCCGACCAAAGACCTCGTCACCGGCAAGGCGATGGTGGCGCTGCTTTACGAGGGCAAGCCGATCACACCGGATCATGGCGGGCCGRCACGGCTATTGGTGCCGCATCTCTATTTCTGGAAATCGGCCAAATGGGTGAACGGGCTGCAGTTCACCGAGCGCGACGAACCAGGCTTCTGGGAACTGCGCGGCTATCACATGTATGGCGACCCTTGGCGCGAACAGCGCTATTCCAGTGACCCGTGAGGGGCGATCCGTGAGCAGCAATCGATGACCGCCGAGCCGTCGCCGCAATCGCCCTGGCAGGCAGCCACGATCACCCGCATCGAAAAGCGCACGCCGCGCGTCACCAGCTTCTGGTTCCGGCCGTCGCGGCCCTTCGCCCATCTGGCCGGACAGCATGTCGACATCAGGCTGACTGCGCCGGACGGCTATCAGGCGCGCCGTTCCTATTCCATCGCTTCGGCGCCGGAAACAGGCGGCGGCGTCGAGCTGGCGATCGAGCGGCTCGACGACGGCGAAGTCTCGCCCTTCTTCCACGACGTGGCCGCCGTCGGCGACGAGATCGAGCTGCGCGGGCCGCTCGGCGGCCATTTCATCTGGGAGGAGAGCGACGGCGGGCCGATCCTCTTGGTCGGCGGCGGCTCGGGCGTCGTGCCGCTGATGGCGATGGTGCGCCATCGCACGCTGCGCAACAAAGCGGTGCCCGTTGCGCTGGTGTTCTCGGCGCGGGTCTGGGACGAGGTGATTTTTCGCGACGAGCTGATAGGCCTCGACGATCGTCGCGACGGGTTCGATCTGGTGCTGACGCTGACCCGCGAGCCGGCGAGGCGGCCCTCCGACTATTCCCGGCGCATCGACGTTCGTATGATGGCGCAGGCCGTCGAGCGCCTGCCGAAGGCGCCAAGGCTCGCCTATGTCTGYGGCTCGAACGCGTTCGTCTCGGCCGCCGCCRATGCCCTGATCGGGGCCGGCGTTCCGGCGGGGCTGATCCGCACCGAGCGTTACGGGGTTTGAATTGCGATTGCGAACTGTTGAAATTCGATCCAGAAGGTAATACCTTACGTGCGTCTGGTATTACCAAGCGGGCGAAGATGGCCACCACCGTTACAGCAAAAGGGCAAGTGACCATCCCGAAACCGGTCCGCGACCTGCTGGGGATCGTTCCGGGAAGCAGGGTCGATTTCAGGCGCGCTGCCGATGGGAGCGTGGTGCTGGCTCGTGTCGACAGAAAGCAACCGGCGAGCCGCTTTGCCAAGTTGCGTGGCCATGCCGGCGAGGGGCTCACGACCGACGCGATCATGGCGCTGACCCGTGGCGAAGCGTGACGCTCATCGATACCAACGTTCTGCTCGACCTCGTTACGGACGATCCAAACTGGGCGGATTGGTCGGTTGCGCAGCTTGAGGCTGCGAGCCTCAATGGACCATTGTTGATCAAAGACGTGGTCTATGCCGAGCTTGCCGTTCGCTACTCTCGCATCGAGGATCTTGACGCGTTTCTCGAAGCGGCCGGTCTTGAAATGGCGCCCATGCCGAGGGCAGCTCTTTTCCTTGCTGGAAAGGTATTTACGCAGTACCGCCGATCAGGAGGACAAAAGACTGGCGTTCTGCCGGACTTCTTCATTGGTGCTCATGCTGCGGTCGGCCGGCTCCCACTTCTGACCCGCGATGTCGGCCGATATCGGACCTATTTCCCCTCCTTGAAGCTGATCACTCCGGACTCCTGAGCAGCTGCCAGGCTTCCTTCGCCGAGCCGTCGACACGGTAATCAACGCCGGCGTTCCGCCAGGGCTCAGCCGGTCGGAGAAAATTTTGCCGAAACGAGCTGGAAAGGCAGCGCGCCATAGGTGGCGACGGCCTGTTCGTCGTCCCAGACGCGAAACTGCCGCGACGGCCGCRCCTCCAGCACCAGGACTTGTCCCGTCCGGTCGAGCTTCAGCTTGYCGCGAAAGCGCAGCATCCGCTCCCCGCCCGAGCGGCTGATCGTCATCGAGCGCAGCCGGGCCACATGCCGGTCGCCTGYATTGATTTCCATCTCGATGCGCCGCCTGACCGGAGGAACGACGATGCGCACGACGAGATCGAGCATCATCTCGTTGGTTTCRCCCTGTGGTTCATCCAGGGTTTGCGAGAGCACGAAAGATGCCGGTTCTCCGGTTGCCTTCGCGGCCATGGATTTGCCGCGCCACACGGTGTCCGGCTCGGTCTGTTTCAACCGGCCTTTCTTGCGCTGCAGGCGCAACTGCTTCGCAAATCCCCGCGATAGCCAGGTCAGCGCGCCGAAATCGGTGCGCGGCTTGGCCTGCAGGACCGATGACAGGCGCGCCGCGCCGCGCCGGTCGGCCATGTCCACCACCTTGGCCAGGACGGCTTCCGGCACCGCGATGCCGATCTCCAGCGCAAGGTAGGAAAGCGCCACCGCCGCGGCGACGGCGAGGCCGCGTTGAGCGACGATATCGAGGAATATGGTCCAGTCCACAACGCCGCCTTCGATGGCGACGGTGCAGTCGACCAGCCAGTCGCTATGCGCATGCGCGTCGAGGCCGCCATGCGCGATGGCCAAAGCGATGCGATCGGCCGGCGAGGGGACGACCACGCCGACGTCGCTGAATTTGGCGGCGATCGCGCGGCGCCAGATCGCCAGGTCGTCCTCGGCATTCTGCTGCGAGCCGTCGTAGGCGAGCTGATGCAGGTCGATGTCGCCGTAATTGCCCTTGAAGAAGTTCATCGAGCGCAGCGACGCCAGCCTTGCGCGCAGATATTGCGGGGAAACGCCGGTGGCGATCTGCCAGCCGCGGTCGTGCAGCACATCGAAAGCCGGCTGCATATCGCCCGGCCGCACCAGGATGTCGATGTCGTGCGCCACGCGCCCGCGCTGCGCGGCGGCATCGAGCGCGATGCGGCTGGCGCCCTTGATCAGCATCACCGTGCAGCCGGCATCGACCATCGCCGTCAAGGCCGGCTCGGCCTCGCGCATGGCCATGCGCGACTTGGTCCACAGCATCTTCTGCAGGCCGACCAGGCGCGGATAGGCGGCGTGGYCGGCAATCTTGCGTCCGAACCTGTCGGAAATCGCGGCAAGCAGCCGGTGTTCCCGGAAAGAGACGTGGTCGATGTCGTTCTCGTCCAGCCAGCTTTCAGCGCAAAGGCGCGCCGCTTCTTCGTCGGGCAGAAGCGCTGCCTTGAGCAATTGGTCGAGCGACCCGGTCGGCCAGGACCAGCCATAGTCGGGAAAACGCCTGCCGATGCGACGGATATTTGCCATCAACTGGAGCTGGCCTTGCTTTGCGCCCGCCGCAGCATGGCTAGCCGCGCCACTTCCAGGTAGCCGCGGTCGCGCGTCGCGTCGCGCCCATAGGACAGGCTTCCCGGCCTGATGCGCCGCAGCGCCAGGATGTCAGGCATCATGTCGAGGACAAAGCCGGCCTCGCGGGCCCGGGCGATCCAATCGATCATCTCGCCCCGGCCGCCCGGCGGGTCGACCATCGGGCCGACGCTCTCCACGGCCGCTCGGCGCATCAGCATCGTCGAGCGCGACCAGCCGGGCATCGCGGTCGGGGCCACCGCATCGGGCTCGCCGTCGCGGAAACTGCGTATATGGGTGAAGACACCGGCCGTGCCGGGAAGCCGGTCGAGATGGGCAAGCTGCGCCGCGATCTTTCCAGGCAGCCAAAGGTCGTCGGCGTCGAGCGTGGCGATGAAGCGCGTCGACAGCGCGGCGATGCCGCGCGTGGTCGCGCTGCCCGGCCCGGCATTGTCCTGGCGCAGAAGCCTGAGCGGCAAGTCGATGCCGGCGATCGCGGCGGCAAGATCGTCGGTCGAACCGTCGTCGACCACCACGACCAGCTCGGGCCGCAGCGTCTGGGCCGCGACCGATCGCAGCGTCTCCGCGATCGTGGCGCTGGCATTGTAAGCCGGAATGACGACGCTGTATCCGCTCATCACATGAACCGCCAGTCCGCGAGTTTCTTCAACTCGAATATGCCGTCGATCGGCTTGAGCGACGGATTGGCCCTGCGCCGCTTCATCGATTTATAGATCGCGCGCAGGAACTCGCGCGACTRCACGTCTTCCTGCCTTGTCATGTTGCCGGCGTGCCGCCGGTAATAAAGCGCCAGCGTGTCCGGGAGCACGTAGCGGGGGCCAATTTCGAAACCGCGCAGCAGGAAGTCCGTATCCTCGGCCTRGACGAAATCCTCGTCGAAACCGCCGATCCGGTCGACCAGACGACGCGAGAAGATCGCGGACGACAGATGGATGCCGCGAACGGTGATGCTGTTGCTGTCCGGGGTCGGCTCCAGCGTCTCGTCATCGATCCTGTCGACCAGCATCATCCGGGAATAGGTCAGCTCGAGCGAGGGATCGCGCCTGAAAAGGTCCAGATCCGCCGCGAAACGCCCGGCCGGCGAGGTGTCGTCGGAATCGAGAAAGGACACCAGTTCGGTTCCCGGCTCGAGCCGCCTGAGTCCGCTGTTGCGTGCCCGGGTCACGCCCATGTTCTCCTGCTGGAACAGCCGGATGCAAGGTGCTTCCTCCATCATGGCGCGCACAGCTTGAGCCGAACCGTCGGTCGAGCCGTCATCGATGACGATGATGTCGAGATCGGCGGCGTCGCGCTGCCTCAGCAGCGAGCGTAGCGCCGCGCGCACATAGGTCTCGCGGTTGTGGACCGGCATGATCACGGAGAGCCTCATCCGTGGCTCCGGAATAGTTTTGTGCGATTCAGCCCCCCGRCTTCCATCACATGCCCTGCCAGTCCGGCGGGCTCTTATACTCGAAGAAACCCGGAGCCTCGCGCCGCGACGGATCTGCTTTGCGCCGTCGCATCGATTTGTGGATCGCCCGCAGATGGTCGCGGAGTCGGCCGTCATTCTCCCGGGTGGCGTTCCCCGCGTGGCGCCGGTAGTAGATCGCGACGCTGTCCAGGAGCTCGTAACGGGGGCCCGTTTCGAAGACGCGCAGCAGATAGTCTGTGTCCTCGGACAATTCGAACTCCTCGTCGAACCAGCCGACGCGATCGACAAGCGCCCGGCTGAACAGAGCGGTGCTCAGGGAGAGCCCGCGAAGCGTCATCATACGGCTGTCCGCCGCCGGCTYCAACGTCTCGTCGTCGATCCGGTCGACCAACGTCATCAGCGAATAAGTCAGATCGAGGTCGGGATGCGTTTCGAAGTGGGCGAGATCCGCCTTGAACCGACCGGCAAGCGAAATGTCGTCGGAATCKAGGAAGGACACGAAACCRGCATCCGCCGGCAATTGCCGCAGCCCCGCATTACGGGCAGCCGCAACGCCCATATGAGCGTGCCGGAACAGGCGGATGCAAGGGTTCTCGTCGGCCATGGAGCGAACCGCCTCGGCCGATCCGTCCGTCGAGCCGTCGTCGATGACGATGATGTCGAGGTGGGCGGCGTCGCGCTGCCGCAGCAGCGAGCGCAGGGCCGGGACGACGAAGCGCTCGCGGTTATGGACCGGCATGATCACGCTCAGCTTCATCGGGCGCCCGCGCAAGGAAATCCGCAATCGTACCGRCAATCTCCTCCGGACGCGTCCCGAGGAAAAGCCGGTAGCACGGCAAAAGGYGTGTGAGATCGCTGAAGAAGCGAAAGCCGCTTTCCCRCTCGCCAGGCATCTGCGCGATACCGGACGACGCCAGCGCGATCATTGCATCCTTGCGCGACATCGGCACGATCGAACTTGCCTCGCCGTCACCGATATGTGGCACCATCAACATAAGGATGTCCAGGGTTGCAGGTACCGGCCGCGGCGCGATCTCGTCAATGTGAAAGATATGTTTTCCTTGCCAGTTGAGCGGGCGGTCGGTGCCCAGCCGCCTTTCCAGTCCGAGTCGGGCAAAACCCTTCGGGTCCTGCTTCAGGATGGAAAACAGCGGTCGCGCGGTCACGCCGTTCTCGAGGTCGATGAGCACATAGTCGTCGCCAACGCTGTCCAGCCCGTTGAGCAATCCCGCAACGACGGTTCCGGATTTTCCCGCGCCGCCGGCGCCGGCCAGCAGCACACCCTTGCCATCGATTCCCAGCGTGCCGGCATGGGCAAGGCGCATGCCGCGCGCGGCATATTCCCAGTGCAGGRCGGCGCGCAGCGGCGCTCCCTGCTCCCAGGGTGGAAACGCGTCGGCCGAGCGCATCAACTGGACGCCGACGCGCCGTCCGGGGTCGTAGATCTGCCAGAAGTCCAGATCGTGGAAATGATGGCCGCGCAGCCCCGCCTCGGCGAGTTTTTGGGCAAAGCCGTGTTCGGTGAAATGCGCATCGCCCCAGCTTGCCGGCACCGGCATGTCGCCGATACCTGGATGGCCGATGAAGATATGGCATTGACGGGAGTCCAGCCGATCGCCGTTGGTTCCGATGAAAGCCTGGTCCATGGCATCCGCCAGCGCGCCGGCATCGAGATGCGCGGTCAAGTCCAGCCCGGGAAGGCGGACTGCCCGCTGGACCGGGAACTGACCGGCCGCGCTCTCGGCGGCGGCGAGGAGGAAGCGGGCGTAATCCGGTAAAGTCTCGAGCGTGACGCGTGGCATGGTCCGTTCCAGCCTGGCCCGAGCCGTGGCCRCTCGCTCAGGATACCTGCTTGACGGCCGGCCAGCCGAGCGGCTCCTCGACCTCGTGGATCGGGTCGACGGTGATGAGGTCGGCAAGATCATCRTGGACGCTGACATCGAGCGGCTCGCTCGCCGCCGCCAGGGCCGCCGGCAAATCGTCCGAAGAGGGCAGCGGCGTTGCGCCGGAGGGGGCCAACAGCCCAAGCTCGACCAGCCGCGCGATGAAAGCCTCGAGTGCATCGGCGCTGATCATCGCGGCGCCCGCGGCCGATCGGATCAGCGCCTCGGTGCCGACACCCGAGGACAGTGCCTGCCACACCTTGCTGCCGGAATCGGAGAAGCCGAAATACTTGCCGTTGGAGAGGTCGAGCACGACAGCTTCGCCGTCGAAGGATTCGAACACGATGTCCTTGCTCGCAACGGCATAGACCTCGGAAAGAGGCATGTTCCTGACCCCGCTCTGCAAGCCGGCTGCTGCCGGCCGCATCCTTGCCTGACCCCTGAACAATGCCTGTAAACGCTCGATCCTTGCTTGGCAAGGCAAGGCGCGCAGGCGCCATCGCGAACCACTTTAGGTTTTAATTCGCGGTTCAAGCCTCGATTTTCACCCCCGACGAAGAGCGGCTGGGACCCTTTCCGGCACGAACGCTCCTTGGCCTTGAGCCTGAACGTAGTTCTGAAAGCGAGCCGAATCGCCCTTCGGACAGAGGTAGAATGGTTAACAGTATCGAAAAGTGACTATTAGGAGATTCTAAAATCGAACTGAACGGTTCGTTTCTGTTGACGGTGCGTGCAGGACGCTGTGAACGGCGGCGCTCCGATACACTTGGTGAGCCAACTGTCAAATCGATATAAGCCATTGATAAAGTTCAGAAAAAATAAAGTCATAGGCATGCTTATCAAAACTTCAAGATGCGGATTCATGGTCCAGACGGAAAAACTTCGTGATTGGAATCCGGCAGTCGGCTCACCCAAATCACCGTTGTCCGAACGACGCGATTTCATTCCCAAGGCACGCCGCTAGACGGACGGAATAAAGATACTGGAGTAGCAAAAATGAAAAAGATTGTTCTCACTGCCGCAGCCCTTCTGGCAATTTCCGGCAGCGCCTTCGCTGGTAGCGACCATTACAACCCGAATGAAGCCAATCAGGCGTCGGCTAAGGTCGACTCGTCCTACACGGCTTCGGTCCACCAGTCCGCGCCTGCCACTCAGCAGTCCGCCACGACGGGCGCCGACCACAACCTTTTCGGCAACAACTAACAGCCGACCTCGACCCGGCGGCAGGTTTGCCGCCGCATCGGTCGGACCATAGAATTCAGGAGCATTGAAATGAAGAAGATCGTACTTGCCACGGCCGCCTTGTTGGCCGTTTCCGGCGCTGCTTTTGCCGCGGAGAGCGGCCATACCGGCGAGGTCCGCGTCAACCAGCCGGCTACCGCCGTGGACACCACGCGCACGTCGTCGATCAACACTGACTCGACGGTTTACAAGCTGTTGAACTCGTCGAACGACGTTCACAAGCCCGCCTCTCAGGGCAGCGACCGTAACCTCTTCGGCCGCTAATAGCCTTAGACGGTATGAACAAGAAAAGCGGCGGGCCCTGGCCCGCCGCTTTTCTTTTCCACGATGACTTCGTGGATGACTTCGTGTCCGTCGGAGCGCTTGAACCTCAGGCCGCTTTCGCTTCCTCGCGATGCAGCGTGAAGGAATGGCCGTCGCCATCGAAGATATGCAGATCGCCGGCGCTGGCGTTGAGCCGCAGCGTCTCGCCGCGCTTGACTTCGACATTGCCTGGCAGCTTGGCCACCAGCGGCAGGTCGGTGCGGCCGATATCGACATAGACGAGCTGAACCTCGCCGAGCTGCTCGATATAGTCGACCTTGCCTTCGAACAGATAGTCCGCGCCGGTCGCTATGGCGAGATCCTCCGGCCGCACGCCGAAGCTGACCGCGGCGCCATTCGCCGAGGCGGGCGTTGCGATCGGCACCGTCGCCTTGCGATCGCCGACATGGCTGACCACGGTCGGATTGCCGGCCTTCTCGATCTTTGCCGGCAATATGTTCATCGCCGGCGAGCCGATGAACTGGGCGACGAACAGATTGCCCGGGCGCTTGTAGAGCTCCATCGGCGTGCCCACCTGCTCGACGCGGCCTTCCTTCAGCACCACGATGCGGTCCGCCAGCGTCATCGCCTCGACCTGGTCGTGCGTGACGTAGATCATGGTGGTGTTCGGCATCGATTCCTTCAGCTTGGCGATCTCGATGCGGGTGGCGACGCGCAGTGYCGCGTCGAGGTTCGACAGCGGCTCGTCGAACAGGAACACTTTCGGGTTGCGCACGATGGCGCGGCCGATGGCGACGCGCTGGCGCTGGCCGCCCGACATCGCCTTGGGCAGGCGGTCGAGATATTTGGTCAGCTGCAGGATCTCCGCCGCCTGGCGCACGCGCTTGTCGATCTCGGCCTTGCTTTCCTTGCCGATCTTCATCGAGAAAGCCATGTTGTCGTAGACCGTCATATGCGGATAGAGCGCATAGGACTGGAACACCATGGCGATGCCCCGCTTCGACGGCGGCACGTCGTTCACCACCTCGCCGTCGATCTTCAGCTCGCCCGAGGTGATCTCCTCGAGGCCGGCGATCGACCTCAGCAAGGTCGACTTGCCGCAACCCGATGGCCCGACAAAAACGATGAACTCGCCCGATTTGATGTCGAGGTCGATGCCGTGGAGAATGTTGAGGTTGCCGTATGATTTCTTCACCTGGTTGAGCGTGACATCGGCCATGTTTTCTTCTCCCGTTGATCTCTGTTTGCAAGTTCAGTCGATGCGTCCGAACCAGGCGCCGTAGCCGCCGAGGCGGACCGGCCCATTGCCAGTCTGTCCCGAAAAGYCATGCCCGGGCAAGGGTTGCAGCGCGCCTTTGCCGAGATCGACCTCGGCCGGCTTGTTGCCCAGGTTGAAAGCGCAGACGATCCGCTCATTGCCTTCGCGGCGGGTGAAGGCGACGGTGTCGCCATCGCTTTCGATGAAGTCGATGTCGCCCTTGGCCAGCGCCGGATGCTGGCGCCGGAAGGCGAGGAAGCGGCGATAGTGCTCAAGCAGCGAGCTTGTATCGCCCTGTTGCACATTGACGGCCTGCGACAGGTGCTTGCCCGGCACCGGCAGCCAGGGTTTTGCGGTCGAGAAGCCGCCGTTCTTGGCCGCGGCATCCCACACCATCGGCGTGCGGCAGCCGTCGCGGCCCTTGAACTCCGGCCAGAAGCGGATGCCGTAGGGATCCTGCAGGTCCTCGAACTTCAGCTCCGCTTCGCCAAAGCCGAGCTCTTCGCCCTGATAGATGCAGACAGAGCCGCGCAGCGACATCAGAAGCGCCGAGATCACCTTGAGATAGGCGGTCGGATTGGCCTCGTTGGCGGCCCAGCGCGAGGCGACCCGCATCACATCATGATTGGAGAAGGCCCAGCAGGACCAGCCGTCGCTGGCGACCCGGCCGAAGGCTTCCAGCACCGCGCGCACTTTCGCCGCGCTGATCTTCTCCGGCGCCAGGAAGTCGAAGGAGTAGCACATATGCACGCGCTTGCCGTCGGCGGTGTAGGCGGCGACCACTTCGAGGCCGCGCTGCGAGTCGCCCACCTCGCCCACGGCGGCCTGCGCCGGATATTCGTCGWGCAGCGCCCGGAAGCGCTCGAGGAAACCGAGATTCTCCGGCCGGCTCTTGTCGTAGAGATGGTCCTGGTAGTTGTAAGGGTTGACCGCGGGTGCGGTCTGGTCGTTGCGCTGTTCCGGCGGCAGCGGCGGATTGTCCTCAAGCCCCTGGCTGTGGAAGTAGAAATTGATCGTGTCGAGCCGGAAGCCGTCGACGCCGCGTTCCAGCCAGAAGCGGGTGATGTCGAGCAGCGCGTCCTGGACTTCGCCGTTGTGGAAATTGAGGTCCGGCTGCTCGGCCAGGAAATTGTGCATGTAGTATTGCTGGCGGCTGGTGTCCCACTGCCAGGCTGAGCCGCCGAAGATCGACAGCCAGTTGTTGGGCGGYGTGCCGTCGGGCTTGGCGTCGGCCCACACATACCAGTCGGCTTTCGGGTTGGTGCGGCTGGAGCGGCTTTCCTTGAACCAGGGGTGGATGTCGGCGGTGTGAGACAGCACCTCGTCGATCATCACCTTGAGGCCGAGCCGATGAGCTTCCGCCACCAGCGCGTCGAAATCGGCGAGCGTGCCGAACATCGGGTCGACGTCGCAATAATCCGACACGTCGTAGCCGAAATCCTTCATCGGCGATTTGAAGAAGGGCGAGATCCAGATGGCGTCGACGCCGAGCGAAGCGATGTAAGGCAGGCGCTGAACGATGCCCTTCAGGTCGCCGATGCCGTCGCCGTTGGAGTCTTGGTAGGAGCGCGGATAGATCTGGTAGATCACCGCGCCGCGCCACCAGTCGCGATCGATCGCAGGGTCTGGTCTCGAAGTCGCCTTCAAAGCCGATTGCATKTCTTCAACCTCCTTTCACGGAGCCGGCAAGCAGCCCGCGGACGAAATAGCGCTGCAGCGAGAAGAACACGATCAGCGGCACGATGATGGTGATGAACGCCGATGTCGTCAGGATCTCCCAGTTGCCACCCCGCGAGCCGAGCAGCGCGTTGAGCTTGGCCGTCAKCACGATCTGATCGGGCGCCGTGCCGAGGAAAACCATCGCCACCAKGAGATCGTTCCATACCCACAGGAACTGGAAGATGGCGAAGGAGGCAAGTACCGGGAAGGACAGCGGCAGCACGATCTTGACGAAGATCTCGAAGTCGCTGGCGCCGTCGATGCGCGCCGATTCCATGATCTCGCGCGGCAGGCCGGCGATGTAGCTCCYGAGCAGGTAAATGGCGAAGGGCAGGCCGAAGCCGGTATGCGCCAGCCAGATGCCGAGATAGGTCTTGGACGGCACGCCGAAGAAGCTGCCGACGCCGTTATAGAGCCTGAGCAGCGGGATCAGCGACATCTGCAGCGGCACCACCAGAAGGCCGATGATGACCGCGATCAGCAGCGCCCGGCCGGGAAAGCGCATCCAGGCCAATGCGTAGGCCGCGAAGGCGGCGATCAGGATCGGGATTACCGTCGCCGGAATGGTCACCGTCAGCGAGTTCATGAAGGAGCGGCCGATGCCTTCCGAAAACAGCACGGTTCTGTAGTTCTCGGGGGTGAATTTCGGCGGCGCCGACGAGGCGAAATAGACGCGCTGACCGCGGTCGCCCTCGAAGGCTTTCGGTGAAGACAGYACGAAGCTGCCATCGGCGTTCATCTGCAGGGTGACGCCGTCATTGAGGTCGGCGACCGATCCCGCCTTGTACTGCGTCGGCGCAGAAGATTTTACGCCGAAGGCGCTGATCTCGCGCTTGGGACCGTCGCCGAAGATGTTGCCCTCGATGACGTATTTGCCGTCCTTCTGGGTTTGCGCCGACGCCCCCGGCAACCGTCCCGCCTCGCTCTGGCTGGAACTGGCGAAGGCGTTCCACCAGCCCGACGCGACGATCTGGTCCTTGTCGCGCAGCGAGGAGACGAGGATGCCGAGGGTGGGGATGGTCCAGATCGCCACGAAGACGAGCACGGCGATGTGGACGCCGAAACGGCCGATGAAGGATTTTCCGGTCTTGGTCGGCATCTCAGTGCCCTCCCGTCTCTTTGTTGGCCTGGCGGATGTTCCAGACCATGATCGGAATGACCGCGATCATGATGATGATGGCGATGGTGGYGCCGCGGCCGAAATCGCCGCCGCCGCGGAACATCCAGTCGAACATCAGATTGGCGAGCACCTGGCTGTTCCACTGGCCGTTGGTCATGGTCAGCACGATGTCGAACACTTTCAGCACCAGGATGGTGATGGTGGTCCAGACAACCGCGATCGTGCCCCAGATCTGCGGCACCATGATCTTCCAGAAGATCTGGAACGGGTTGGCGCCGTCGATCACTGCCGCCTCCAGCGTCTCTTCCGGGATGCCGCGCAGCGCCGACGACAGGATCACCATGGCGAAGCCGGTCTGGATCCAGATCAGGATCACCATCAGGAAGAAATTGTTCCAGAACGGCAGCGATATCCACACCTGCGGCTGGCCGCCGAAATACTGGATGATGGCGTTGAGCAGGCCGATCTGCACCTGGCCTTCGCCGCGATACTCGTAGATGAATTTCCAGATCACGCTGGCGCCGACGAAGGAGATCGCCAGCGGCAGGAAGATCAGGCTCTTGGCGATGGTGCCCCACCAGATCTTGTCGGTGAGCACGGCGATGATCAGGCCGAGGAAGGTGCAGGCGGCCGGCACCACGGCCAGCCATAGTATGTTGTTGAAGATCGAGTTGCGCAGATCGTGGTCGCCGGCCGCCCATTCATAATTGGCGAGCCCGACGAAGCTGGTGCCGCCGCGGTCGAAGAAGGAGAGCCATAGCGTCGCGATCACCGGGTAGATCAGGTAGACGGCAAGGATGATCAGCGCCGGGCCGACGAACAGCCACGGCCGCACATAGCCCTGCCGGCGCAGATTGTTGATGGCGGCGGCGCCGGATACCCCGCGTGAGGGCAAGATGAGGTCGAGCAGTCTGTTGGCGCCCCAGAAATAGGCGACACAGCCGCCGACGCCGATGATGATGACGAATATGGCCRAGAAAATCTGAGCCGCCATGGGTCCCTCTCCCTGCGCATGACCGGTCAGCCGAGGCTGGCGATCGGATGCACCGACTTTCGGTTATTCGGAACAATCGAARCGCGAAGGCTTCCGGCGTTGGCCGCCGGTCGGACCCGGGCCGTAGCCCGGATCCAGGTGGAGGATGAGGAGGATTTCAGGACGCTTACTTGATGCCGTCCCAGCTTTTCTGGATGTCGGCGGCGACGTCCTGCGCGGACTTGCCRCCGACCAGGTCGACCATGCCGGTCCAGAACGAGCCCGCGCCGATCTTGCCGGGCATCAGGTCGGACCCGTCAAACCGCACCGTCGTGGCGCCGACCAGGATTTCGCCCTGCTTCTTCAGCGCCTCGCTGCCATAGGCCTCCTTGTTGGCCGCCTTGAACGGGGTGACGAAGCTCTTCTGCGCYATCCACAATTCATGCRCGAGCGGCATCTCGAGGAACTTGATGAACTCGCGCGAGGCCTTGGAATCCTTGGTGATCATCACCAGCGTTCCGGCCACTTCCAGCGGCGTGCCCAGTTCCGGCTTGGAGGCGTAAGGCGGATAGGGGAAGAAGTCGGCGTCCTGGCCGAGCTTCACATTCTCCGGGAAGAAGGACGGGATGAACGACGCCTGGTGGTGCATGTAGCACTTCGGCGGCACGGTGAAGAGGCCCTTCGGGCTGTCGCGGAAGTCGGTCGCCGCGACCGCCTTGGCGCCGCCGTCCACCATCTTGTCGTCGGTGGCGATCTTGCCGAAGATGTCGATGGCGTTGACCACGGCCGGGTCGGTGAACGGGATCTCGTTCTTCACCCACTTGTCGTAGACTTCCGGCGGCTGCGTCCTCAGCATGATGTCCTCGACCCAGTCGGTCGCCGGCCAGCCGGTGGCGCCGCCGGAGCCGAGCCCGATGCACCAGGGCTTGCCGCCATCGGCGATGATCTTCTTTTCGAGGTCAGCGAGCTCTTCCTGGGTCTTCGGCACCTTGTAGCCGGCCTCGTCRAAATTGTCGGGCGAGTACCAGACCAGTCCCTTCACGTCGATCTTGTAGGGGAAGGCGTAGAAACCGGGCTTGCCGTCCTTGCCATTATAGGTGCCGAGCTTGGCCCAGGAGTCGCCGGCGGCGTAGTTTTCCTTGATCCAGGCGGCGACGTCGTCGCCCAGCGGGGTGAGCACGCCCTTGGAGGCAAGATCCTGGATGAGGCCGGGCTGTGGCAGGACGGCGATGTTCGGCGGGCTGCCGGCCTGGGTGTCGATGACGATCTGCTGCTCGTAATTCTCCGACGAAGAGTATTTGACGTCAGCGCCGGTCGCTTCCTGGAAATAGTCGAGAACCGAACGCACGAGCGTCTCGTCTTCGCCGCGCCACGGTCCGAAGATCGTCAGCGTCTCGCCCTTGAGATCGACCTTCTTGAGGTCGTCGTAGTTCGACCAATGAAATTTCGAATCCTCGCCCGGCTTGAACTTCAGTTCGGCTTGCGCCGGCAGGCTGAGGGTGAGTGCCGCGAACGCCRCACCCAAGAGAAGCATTTTCTTCATCGCAAGTCCTCCCAGTGGTCACAAACAGGACGAAACCTCCATTTCGTCCGCCGACGCCCGCGGAACTGTGACTCAGCGAAAGGGCAACCGCAACCTTTCGAAGAGACTTCCAAAGCGCTTTGGCTATTTCGATCTCGCCATTGAATCGCTTGAGAGTCAAGTGGGCGCGTTCATTAATCGATTTAAATTCCTCGGGATCGGGTAGCAAAACTGCACTGCAGCATGCTTTTTTGGCGCTGCAGCAGCAATTTTGCTTCAAACGACGCCGGCAGGGCTTTAAGGTCCGCTTGTGCTTGGCGGCCTTGCCAACAATCATCGGATCGATTCAAATTTGAAAGCGCTTTGAGACTGGAGGCCTCCGATGAACCTCAAGCAACTCTCGCATATGCTGTCGCTCTCGCAGACCACGGTGAGCCGGGCGCTGAACGGCTATCCCGAGGTCAATGAGGAAACCCGGCGCCGGGTCATGGATGCCGCCAAGCGCCATGGCTACAGGCCGAACCCCAGCGCGCGCCGGCTTGCCACCGGCAAGTCGGGCATGATCGGCTATGTGCTGCCGACGGGTGCTGCCGTCGACATCGATCCGCATTTCGTCGAATTCCTCTCCGGCCTCGGCGACTATGCCCGCGCGCATGAGCTCGACCTCGTGCTTTCGCCCGCCGATGCAGACGACGAGGAAACCACCTACCGCCGCATCGTCGCCAACCGGCAGGTCGACRCCGTCTACATCTCCTCGCCGCGTCCGGCCGACAAGCGGCTGGCGCTGGTCAACACGCTGGGCATCCCCTTCATCGTCCATGGCCGCAGCGAGGGCTTCGACTTCGACTATCCCTTTCTCGACATCGACAATGAGGGCGCCTTCCACGAAGCGGCGCGGCTGCTGATCCAGCTCGGCCACAAGCGCCTGGCGCTGATCAACGGCAACGAGCGCGAGACCTTCGCCATCCACCGCGAGCGCGGCGTGCGCCGCGCGCTCGCCGCGAGCGGGCTGACGCTTGGCGAACGCAACATCCGCTCGGTGACCATGACCGAGGAGAACGGCTACCGCGCCGCCCGCCGCCTGCTCGAAGAGGCCGAGCCGCCGACGGCGATCRTCTGCTCCAGCCTGATCATGGCRCTGGGCGTCGTGCGCGCCGTGCGCGATCTCGGCCTGACCATTCCGGGCGACCTCTCGCTGGTCGCCCATGACGACGTCTTCCCCTGGCTGCGGCCGGAGAATTTCCCGGTGCCCCTGTCGACGACACGCTCGTCCATCCGGCTTGCGGGAGCGCGTGTCGCCGAGCGCCTCGCGGCGCGCATATCGGGGCTGGAGGAGGGCGCGCGAGGCGAGGTTTGGCCGGTGGATCTGGTGGTTCGGGGATCGGTGGCGGGTGCGCCGGTCTAGGGTCGGCCCGACAGCGTCGTCGACCGCCTCCTTTCGGGTGCCTTTGCTGTCGTGGGACAACGTTCCGCCTTCGACTGCTCCTGATGTTGGACGCCGACAGCCGGTAAGCCAGAACCGTCAACCAGTCGTCCAGAGTGCGCCATTTGCCGACATTCCCGTTTACCGAAGCGGATCCGATCCAACACGGCGGGCCGCCGCCCAGAGACTCCGAGGTGGTGATCGTCGGTGGCGGTGTCATCGGCGTAACGACGGCGCTTTTCCTTGCCTCCCGGAACATCCCGGTGACGGTGCTGGAAAAAGGCCGCGTYGCCGCCGAACAGTCCTCGCGAAACTGGGGCTGGATCAGAAAGCAGGGGCGGGACGCCGATGAGCTGCCGATCGTCATCGAGGCTTGTCGCCTGTGGCGGCAACTGGCCGATGAGTGCGGCGAAGACATCGGGCTGAACCAGACAGGCGTGACCTATCTGGCGAACGCCGACAAGGACATGGCCAAGTTCGAAGAGTTCATGAGGGTCGCCGCGATCCATGAGCTCGACACGCGCCTCCTGGACGCCGAGGAGACCGCAAAGCTCATCACCGGCATGTCGCGCAGGTTCGTGGGCGCGATGACGACATCCTCCGATATGCGCGCGGAACCTTGGCTGGCGGTGCCGGCGCTCGCCAGGCTTGCCGTGCGAAAAGGCGCCAGGATCGTGGAGAACTGCGCGGCGCGAACTCTCGATATTGCGGCCGGCAAGATCAAGGGCGTGTGGACCGAGGGTGGATATATCGAGGCCTCCACCGTGCTGGTCGCGGGCGGCGCCTGGTCGTCCCTGTTCCTGGCGAGGCACGGCGTATCCATCCCCCAGCTCAGCGTCCGGGTCACCGCGGCCGCAACGGAGCCCCTGCCTGAAGTCTATCCGGGCGCGGCCRCCGACGATCACATCGCCTTCAGGCGCAGGCAGGATGGCGGATACACGCTTGCCGCGGGCGGCAGCCACCTGCTTTATCTGGGGCCTGACGCGTTCCGGCACTTCACCCAATATCTTCCCGCCCTCAGGGACAATCCGTACGGAACGCGCTATTTCCCCTTCGCTCCGTCGGGCTACCCCGATGGCTGGTCGACGCCGCGCGATTGGGCGCCGGATTCAGAGAGTCCGTTCGAGAGAATGCGGGTGCTCAATCCCGCTCCTGAGCCGGCAAAGCTTCGTTCGATCGAGCGCAATTTCAAACAGCTTTTCCCGCAATTCGAAACAGTTCGCTTGAAGGCCGGCTGGGGCGGTATGATCGACGCCATGCCCGACGTCGTCCCCGTCGTGGATCAGGTGCGGGCAATCGGCGGTCTTTTCGTCGCGACGGGAATGTGCGGCCACGGCTTCGGGATTGGGCCCGGCATAGGCCGCGTCGTCTCCGACATGATCCAGGGGAATGAATCCGGGCACGACCTCAGCCGCTTCCGACTGTCGCGTTTCTATGATGGAAGCCCGGTACGGTTGGGTCCGGCGCTTTGAATGGCCGCCGGCGGTCCTCCCCCGCAAGGGGGAGATCAGCGGTTTCAGCGCCGGCCCAACTTCTTCAGCGTCGATGACTGGCGAAGGCGGTGGCGACGTCTAATCTCCCCCCTTGCGGGGGAGATGGCCGGCAGGCCAGAGGGGGGTGCTGTCCCGCCAACAAAACAGATATGAGCCGCTACTCCTTCGCCGCTCCAGCCGCCTTGATGTCCAGCAACCCGTAGCCGAAATCATTGTCCCGCCCCTTGGGCCCGAGATCCTTGGCTGTGGCGGCAAGCGCCTTCTCGATCTCGTCAGCCGAACGATCGGGCGCGGCGTGGATCAGATTGGYGATGGCGCCGGATACGATCGCGGCCGCGAAGGAGGTGCCGGTCACGACGTCGGAGCCGGCGCCGCTCGGCGCCACCATCTCGACGCCCGGCGCCGAGATGAAGACATAGGCGCCGYGATTGGCCTGCGGCATCAGCCCGTCCTTGGCGTCGGTGGCGGTCACCGCGATCACGCCGTCGAAGGCGGCCGGATAGCCATAGGGCGCCTTCGGGCCATTGTTGCCGGCGGCGGCCACCAGCACCATGCCCATCGCCCGGGCATTGCGGCAGGCGGTGCCGAGCAGGTCGTTCTTCGGGCCGACGAAGCTCATATTGATGATGCGCACATTCTGCTCGGCCGCCCAGTCGAGCGCCGACAGGATGACGTCCATGGTCGACTTGCCGTCTTCGAAGGCGCGCGCATGGTAGATCCTGGCGCCAGGCGCCATGCCTTCCAGCGGACCGACGCCGGCGATCAGCCCGTCGACCGAGGTGCCGTGATCGCGCTTTTCRATCGGCACGTTGGGCATGGCGTCATATTGGTCGGCAATGACGCCGGCGAGCGCGGGATTGGTGTCGTCGATGCCGGTGTCGATAACGGCGACGCGCACATTCTCGCCGCTCGCTTGRCCAGCATCGAGCGCGATGCGGTCGAAGGCATAGTTCACGATGCCGGCCGCCTGCTGCAGCGAATAGATATGGTTTGGCTCGCGCCGCTGCGTGCGGCCGTCGGCGGCAAGCTGCGCCAGCACCACRCCGACGGGCCGCCCGTCGGTGATGCCGAAGCGCACCAGCGTGGTGCCGAGCAGTCGCGACTGGCGCTRCGAGYGCACCTGCAGGYCGAAGGAATTGGCGATCTGCCGCACCACGCCGGGATCGCCGTCGACCGTCACCAGCACCTCGTCGGGCACGAATTCGCCGACGACCGCGCGCGGCGGTTCGGCCAGGTTGAGGCCTTGCGGCACCGTGACCGGACCGCTCGGCGTTGGCGCGGGCGGTGGCGCGCTGTTGGAACCGTTCGATGACGATGTCCCGTTGGACGGTGCGGGCGTTTGTGGGGCGGCGGGCGCCGGCGAGTTCGGAAAGAGATCGACGATCAGCGCCGGCAGGAACACCGCGCCGCTCGTGGCCGCGCCGGGCGTTCCTGCGCCATTCTTGGCGCCGCCGTCCTTGTCGCAGCCGCCGCCGGCCGCCGTCGTACGGTTCAAACAGTCGATCTGCTTTTGTGACAGGTTCGGGTCGTTGGTCTGCGCGAACGCAGGCGCGGCGACAAATGCCACCGCGAGCACTGCCACGCGAAGAATGACCGCCTTAGCCGCCATCGGCCGGTTTCCTTCCCTGCACCACAGCATCCGCGAAAGGCTGGGCGGCAATAAGGCCGACGAGCCTGTCGTAATCGGCTGCCGTGCTCGCCGGAACCGTCAGGTGGAACACGCCGTCCGCGGTCGGGCCGCCGGCGATCTTCAGCCCGTTCTGGCCGAGGAAGGCGGCGATATCGGCCATCCTGGCGTCCGGCTTGAACTTCACCAGCGCGAAAGGCAGCTTCGCCAGATCGTCCTGGGCGCCGGCCACTTCGAAGTCGTTGCCCTTGCCGCCCGGCTGTTCGAAGGACTGCACGATGACCAGCGCAAGCAGCGCTGCGGCTGCCGCCCAGGCGACGCCGGCGGGCATCGCCGTCACCCGGCCGAAGATCTTCGCCAGCCAGGATTGGCCGGGCGCGCGCACGGGGCCGGCCTCGGCGTCGAGCGCCCTGGTGAAACGGCTCAGCGCATCGGCCGGCGGGCGGATCGCCTCGTTGGCGGCGGCGGTGCCGGAAAACTCGGCCTCAGCCTCGCCAAGGGCGGCAAGCGCCGTCGGATCGGTGGCCAGCCATTCCTCGACGGCCTCCAGCTCGGCGCCTTCCAGAGAGCCGTTCAGATAGAACGGCAGCAGCGTCTCCATCTCGTCGCGGCGCGACATCTTTTCAGCGGCGCTCATGGCCACCCCCTGTCGTAACCGGCGGCCTTGAGGGCTTCGCCGAGTTTCTTGCGGGCGTAGAACATCCTGGTCTTGACGGTCGCGACCGGAATGCCGAGYACCTCGCCGATTTCGGTCACCGACTGGCCGTGGTAATAGGCAAGGTCGATCACCGTGCGGTGCTCTTCCGGCAAGGCATCGACGAAGCGGCGCAAGGCGGCGGCCTTGTCCTCTTTCATGGTGACGACTTCGGGCGTGTCGGCGCCGTCGGGAACCTGCGCCGCGTCGTCGTCGTCGATCCAGTCTTCCTTCTTCTTACGCAGCGAAGACAGCGCCTTGAAGCGGGCGATGCCGAGCAGCCACGTGGAAACTTCGGAGCGGCCCTCGAAGCTGGGCGCCTGCTTCCACAGCTCGAGAAAAACCTCGTTGGCGATATCGTCGGCCATCATTTCCGATCCCGTCTGGCGCGCCACGAAGCGGTAGACCCGCGCGTGGTGACGCATGAACAGGAGCCGAACGGCGGCCCGGTCGCCCTTCGCGACCCGGTCTACAAGCGCGCGATCGGTTTCGGTCGCCGCGTTCATGGCCGGTCGAGCCGCCTGGCTCCTCGTAGCTCTGTCGCTGATCGGTCCAAAAAGGTTCACCCTCCGCCAAGGATTTTTCGGAGGCTAACCGAAGAGCGGGGAGGTTGCCAGTAGGGGCGCTTTCCTTCTCCCTTTGTGGGGGAAGGTGGATCGGCGCGATAGCGCCGAGACGGATGAGGGGTGTTCCAGCGGAGTGAGACGTTGGCTTTCCCTGGAACACCCCTCATCCGTCGCCTTCGGCGACACCTTCTCCCACAAGGGGAGAAGGGGGAGGCGCGCTTACCCCAAAAAAACCTTCGCCTTCATCGTCTCGGGTATTTCCACGCCGAGCCGGCTCAACACCGTCGGCGCGAGCTGCAGTTGGTCGAGCAGCGTGTCGGCTTCGGGCCCTTTCGCGGGTCCGAAATAATAGAGCGCGAAATCCTGCATCTCGTCGTCATGGCCGCCATGGTGGCCGCGGTCGGTCTGGCCGTGGTCGGCCGTCACGATCACTTCATAGCCGGCTGCGCGCCATTGCGGCAGGAAAGCCGCGAGCATGCCGTCCATGGCGTAGCAGGCATGGTCCATCTCGTGGCAGTCGTGGCCGAAGCGATGACCCATGGAGTCCAGCGTGCAGGTGTGCAGGATGCCGTAGTCGATGCCGTGCCGCTTCGCCAGCATGGTCAGCGTCGCGAACAGGTCGACGTCGCTCGGTGTCATCTGGTTCTTGAGATTGTAGCCGGTCATCGTGTGGAAGCGGCCATGCGTGATCGGCCCGCTTGGATCGTCGAACTCCATGTCCTCGACAAGGTCGAACGGGTACGAACGGAAGAATTCCGACCAGTAGGAATGGGTCACCGCGCCCGTCTTGCCGCCGGCCTTGCTCACTTCCGAGAAGATATCCGGCTGCCTGACGCGAAAGCGGTTCTCGTTGGAAAGGATGCCATGCACCTGCGGCGTCACCCCGGTGTGGATCGAGGCGTAGCAGCAGGCCGAGGTCGACGGCAGCACCGAGCGCATCTTCCACACCTGCGCCTCGCCCGACTGCGCCCAGCCCTCGAGATTGCCCATCAGCCGGCGCCAGTTCCGGTAGGGCACGCCGTCGAGGATGATGAGCAGCAGTTTGGATTTGAGCGCCACGGAAGGTTCCTGTTCTTCGAAACGAAAGCGCCGCGTGTCGCGCGGACACGCGGCGCTTCTTTGGATAGCCTGACATCAGGCGTTCAGCCAGCACTCGCAGAGCGCATAGCCGTCCATCATCTCGCCATTGGGGTTCTTCACCCAGCCGCTGAGCTTCTTGGTGTTGGCGGCGTCGACGAACTGGTTGAAGAACGGCACGATCAGCCCGCCTTCGTCGCGCATCAGCATCGCCATGTCGCGATAGATCGCCTTGCGCTTGGCCTGGTCCAGCTCGGCGCGCGCCGTGTAGAGCATCTTGTCGAATTCGGGCCGCTTGAAGCGCGTGTCGTTCCAGYCGGCGGTCGACAGATAGCCGGTGGAATACATCTGACCTTGCGTCGGCCGGCCGCCCCAATAGGAGAGCGAGAAGGGCTGCTTGTTCCACACTTCCGACCAGTAGCCGTCGCCGGGCTCGCGCTTGATCTCTATCTTGATGCCGGCCTTGGCGCAGCTCTGCTGGTAGAGCTGCGCTGCGTCGACCGCGCCGGGGAAGGCGACGTCGGAGGTGCGCAGCAGGATCGAGCCGCTATGGCCCGACTTCTTGTAGGCCGCCGCCGCTTTTTCCGGATCGAACTTGCGCTGCTCGATGTCGGTGGAAAACAGCGGATAGGCTTCGTTGATCGGGAAGTCGTTGCCCACCGACCCGTAGCCGCGCAGGATCTTGTCCAGCATCTCCTCGCGATCCATGGCGAGCTTCAGCGCCATCCTGAGGTCGTTGTTGTCGAAGGGCGCGGTGTCGCAGAACATGTTGAACGGGTAATAGCCGCGCCCCGCCACGTTCTCGATGCTGACGCCCGGCATGCGCTTGACCAGATCGACCACCTTGGGCTCGACGCGGTTGATGAGATGCACCTGGCCGCCCTGCAGCGCGGCAAGCCGGGCCGTCGGGTCGTTGATGACGACGATCTCGATCTGGTCGGCGTGGCCCGCCTTGTCGCCGCGCCAGTAATTGGCGAAGCGCTCGCCGCCATGCCTCACGCCGGGCTGATTGACGGCGACCTTGTAGGGCCCGGCGCTGATGCCGGCATTCGGGTTGTCCTTGCCGCCATTCGGCTGGATGACGAGGTGGTAGTCGGCCATCAGATAGGGGAAGTCGGCATCGGCGTCGCCGAGCGTCACCACCACGTCCTTGCCGTCGGCCTTGATGGTCTTGATGTTCTTCAAAATGCCGAGCGCGCCGGATTTCGACTTTTCGTCCGCATGGCGCTCGAGCGTGGYGACGACGTCTTCCGCCGTCACCGTCTTGCCGTTGTGGAATTCGATGCCGTCGCGGATCTTCATCGTCCAGGTCTTGGCGTCGGCCGAGGCGCCGATCTCCTCGGCGATCAGGTTCTCGACGCCGCCCTCGGGCGTCAGCCGCACAAGGAATTCGCCCCACTGCTTGCAGAAGTTGTAGGTCACCTGGCTGAGATTCAGCGCCGGGTCGAGGCTGTTGGTCGATTCACCCCCCTGCAGGCCCGCCTTGATGATGCCGCCCTTCACCGGGCTCGCGGCGAAAGCCTTGCCGGCCAGCGTCGTTGCCAGCGCCGCCGAGGCGCCGAGCGCCGCYGCGCGGCCGAGGAAATCGCGGCGAGAGATCCTGCCCTTGCCGGCGAGCGCGGCGAGATGGTCGAATTCCGTCTGCATGTCCTGCCCCCTTTTTCGAGATTGATTTCGGTGCGAGCCCTACCCGCCCGCAGCAATCTTTCCCGTTCCCTGTTGCAGCCACATGACAGCCGCCGCCTCGGAGGCAGACTTCGTGGGCTAATTTCCGGCGCTTTCCATGCGCCGGCCCTTGATCGCCTTTTCCAGCCAGCCGATTTCCATTTCCGGCACGGAGGACAACAGCAGGTCCGTATAGGCGTCGAAGGGCGGCGTCAGCACCTTGCTCTTGGAGCCGTAGCGCACCACCTCGCCGCGATACATGACCGCGATCGAATCGGCGATCGACTTCACCGTCGCCAGGTCGTGGGTGATGAACAGATACGCGACCTTTTCTTGGCTCTGCAGGTTCAAGAGCAGCTTGAGGATGCCGTGGGCGACGAGCGGGTCGAGCGCCGAGGTCACCTCGTCGCAGATGATCAGCTTCGGCTTGGCGGCGAGCGAGCGCGCGATGCAGACGCGCTGCTTCTGACCGCCGGACAGCTCGGCCGGATAGCGGTCGACAAAACCCTTGCCCATCTCGATCTCGTCGAGCAACTCGGCGACGCGCTTGTCGCGCTCGCGCCCTTTCATGCCGAAATAGAATTCCAGCGGCCTGCCGATGATGGTGCCCACCGTCTGGCGCGGGTTCATCGCCACGTCGGCCATTTGGTAGATCATCTGCAGCTGGCGCAGATCCTCCTTCGGCCGGTCGGCCAGCCTGTTGGCGAGCGGCCTGCCGTCGAAGGTGACGGTGCCCTCCTCGGGCGGCAACAGGCCGGTGATGGCGCGCGCCAGCGTCGACTTGCCGGAGCCGCTCTCGCCGACGACGGCGAGCGTCTGTCCCGGATAGATGTCGACCGAGACGTTCTTCAGCACCTTGACATGGCCGCCGCCATAGGCGGCGGTGACATTCTTCACCGACAGGAAGGGCGTCGCGCCTGGCTGCTGTTCCTGGTGCTCGATCTCATGCACCGAAACCAGCGCGTTGGTGTATTCCTGGCGCGGCTCCTTGATGATCTGCCGCGTGCCGCCCCATTCCACCAGCCRGCCATGGCGCAGCACCATGATCTCGTCGGACACCTGGGCGACGACGGCAAGATCGTGGGTGATGTAGAGGGCCGCCACATGCGTGTCGCGGATGGCGTCCTTGATCGCGGCAAGCACGTCGATCTGCGTCGTCACATCGAGCGCCGTGGTCGGCTCGTCGAAGACGATCAGGTCGGGCTCCGAGCAAAGCGCCATCGCCGTCATCACGCGCTGCAGCTGACCGCCGGAGACCTGGTGCGGATAGCGCTCGCCGATCGTTTCGGGATTGGGCAGGCTGAGCTTCTTGAACAGCGCGACGGCCCGCTTCTCGGCCTCGGCGCGGGTCGCGGTGCCATGCAGCATGGCGGCCTCGACCACCTGGTCGATCAGCTTGTGCGCCGGATTGAAGGCGGYCGCCGCCGACTGCGCGACATAGCACACCTCGCGTCCGCGCAGCGCCCGCACGCCCTTGGGGCCGGCTTTCAGGATGTCGCGGCCGTTGAGGATCACCTCGCCGCCGGTGATGCGCACGCCGCCGCGGCCATAGGCCATGGACGACAGGCCGATGGTCGACTTACCGGCGCCGGATTCGCCGATGAGACCGAGCACCTTGCCCTTCTCAAGAGTCAGCGAAACGTCATGGACGAGCGTGATCGTCTTCGGCGCTTCGCCCGGCGGGTAGACGGTCGCCTCGATGCGCAGGTTGCGGATATCGAGGAGCCTGCCTGAATTTGCCTTGCTGTCGGCCATCAGCCGCGCCCTCCCTTCAGGCTCGTCGTGCGGTTGAGCACCCAGTCGGCGACGAGGTTGACGGAGATCGCCAGCACCGCGATCGCGGCCGCCGGGATCAGCGCCGCCGGAATGCCGAAGACGATGCCGTCCTTGTTCTCCTTGACCATGCCCCCCCAGTCCGAATCCGGCGGCTGCACGCCGAGCCCAAGGAAGGACAGCGCCGACAGGAAAAGCACCGCGAAGATGAAGCGCACGCCGAGCTCCGCCACCAGCGGCGACAGCGCATTGGGCAGGATCTCGCGGAAGATGATCCAGGCCTTGCCTTCGCCGCGCAGCTTCGCCGCCTCGACGAAGTCCATGACGTTGATGTCGACGGYGACGGCGCGTGACAGGCGGTAGACGCGGGTGGAATCCAGGATGCCCATGACCAGGATCAGCGTCAGCGTGTTGGTTGGYAGCACCGACAGCACGACGAGGCCGAAGATCAGCGTCGGGATCGACATCAGAAGGTCGACGAAGCGCGACAGCAGYGTGTCGAACCAGCCGCCGAAGACAGCCGCCGTGAAGCCGAGGATAGAGCCCAGCGAGAAGGRCAGCGCCGTCGCCGCCACCGCGATCTCCATGGTGATGCGCGCGCCGTAGATCATGCGCGAGACAAGATCGCGGCCGAGATTGTCGGTGCCCAGCCAGTGCGCCGCCGACATCGGCTCCCATACGTCGCCGACGATCTCGCCATTGCCATGCGGCGCGACCCAGGGCGCGAAGATGGCGCAGAACGCGAACGCGCCGGTCAGGATCAGCCCGATCCAGGCGGTGACTGGGATTTGTCGTAGCGCCATTCGCCTCAGTTCCCCTTCTGGTCGTCTTGCATCCGGCCCGTCACTTCAGATGTTTTTGTCATTTCGGATGCCGCAGCCGCGGGTTGGCCACGATGGCGGCGATGTCCGCGACGATGTTGAGYGTGATGTAGACCGCGGCGAAGATCAGGCCGACCGCCTGCACCACCRGCACGTCGCGCTTGGCGACAWGGTCGACCAGATATTGTCCCATGCCCGGATAGACGAAGATCACCTCCACCACCACGACGCCGACGATGAGATAGGCGAGGTTGAGCATGACGACGTTGACCACCGGCGCGATCGCGTTCGGGAAGGCATGCTTGCGGATGATGTCGAAGGGCCTCAGCCCCTTGAGCTCGGCCGTCTCGATATAGGCCGACTGCATGACGTTGAGGATCGCTGCGCGCGTCATGCGCATCATGTGGGCGAGCACCACCAGGGTGAGCGCGGTGGCCGGCAGCACCACGGCCTGCAGCCTTTCGAGAAAAGGCGTGGAGTCATCCACCGTCGAGATGCTCGGGAAGATCTGCCAGTGCACGGCGAACACGAAGATCAGCACATAGCCGATGAAGAATTCCGGGAACGACGTCGAGGCCAGCGCCAGGCCGGAGATCAGCTTGTCGACGAAGCCGTTGCGATAGCGCACGGCAATGAGCCCGAGGATGATCGCCAGCGGCACCGCGACGATTGCCGCGCAGGCGGCCAGGAAAAGCGTGTTCTTCAGCCGGGTGCTGATCGAGGTGGCGATATCGAGCCCGCTTGACTGCGCCGTGCCGAAATCGCCATGCAGGACGCCCCACAGCCAGTGCACGTAGCGCARCCACGCCGGGTCGTTGAGCCCGAGCTGCTCGCGCAGGTTCGCCAGCGCCTCCGGCGTCGCCGACTGGCCGAGGATCGCCTGGGCGACGTCGCCCGGCAGGATCTGCGTGCCGGCGAAGATCAGCACGGAAACGGCCAAAAGAAGAACCAGGCCCAGCAAGATGCGCTGAGCGACCAATCTCAGGATCGGAGACGACATCGGCTACCCGCAATGGTGAAGAAGGGATGATACCCGCCTTTACGGGCGGGCCATGAAAGCCGGGAAGGGCCGACTCGCGCCGGCCCTTCCTTTGTCCTTCGTCAAGCTTGCAGCCAGCACTCGATCAGGGCATGGCCGTTGCTGAGTTCCTGCGCCGGATTGTCGACCCAGCCTTCGACGCCCTTGCCGGTCGCGTCGACGAACTGGTTGAAGAACGGCACGATCAGGCCGCCTTCGTCGCGCATGATCTCGCCCATGTCGCGGTAGATCTTCTTGCGCTTGGCCTCGTCCAGCTCGCCGCGCGCCGCAAGCACCATCTTGTCGAAGTCAGGGCGCTTCCAGCGGGTGTCGTTCCAGTCGGCGGTCGACAGATAGGCGGTCGAGTACATCTGGTCCTGGGTCGGTCGGCCGCCCCAGTAGGAGAGCGAGAAGGGCTGCTTGTTCCAGACTTCCGTCCAGTAGCCGTCGCCGGGCTCGCGCTTGATCTCGATCTTGATGCCGGCCTTGGCGCAGCTCTGCTGGTAGAGCTGGGCGGCGTCCACGGCGCCCGGGAAGGCGACGTCTGAGGTGCGCAGCAGGATCGAGCCGCTATGGCCCGACTTCTTGTAAGCCGCGGCCGCCTTTTCCGGATCGAATTTGCGCTGCTCGAAATCGCCTGCAAACAGCGGGTAAGCCTTGTTGACCGGCATGTCGTTGCCGACCTCGCCGTAGCCGCGCAGGATCTTGGTCAGCATCTCCTCGCGGTCCATGGCGAGCTTCAGCGCCATCCTGAGGTCATTGTTGTCGAAGGGCGCGGTGTCGCAGAACATGTTGAAGGGATAGAAGCCGCGGCCAGAGGCGGCGCGGATGGTGACGCCGGGCAGCCGCTTGACCAGATCGACGATCTTCGGCTCGACGCGGTTGATCATGTTGACTTGGCCGCCCTGCAGCGCGGCCATGCGCGCCGTCGGGTCGTTGACGACGACGATCTCGACCTGATCGGCATGGCCRTATTTGTCGGGCTGCCAGTAGTGGTCGAAACGCGCGGCGGTGTGCTTCACGCCGGGCTGGTTGCCGGTGATCTTGTACGGGCCGGTGCCGATGCCGGCATCCGGCTTGTCCATGCCGCCATTCGGCTGGATGATCAGATGGTAGTCCGCCATCAGATAAGGCATGTCGGCGTTCGGGTCCTTCAGYGTGACCACGACATTGCCGCCATCGACCTTGATGGTGTCGATGCTCTTCAGGACGCCGAGCGCGCCCGACTTCGACTTCTCGTCGCTGTGGCGCTTCAGCGTCGCCACGACGTCGTCCGGCGTCACTTCCTTGCCGTTGTGGAACTGGACGCCCTTGCGGATCTTCATCGTCCAGGTCTTGGCGTCCTTGGAGCTGCCGATCTCCTCGGCGATCAGATATTCAACGCCGCCGCCCGGCGCGAGCTCGACCAGCGTCTCGCCCCAGCATTTGCCGAAGGCGAACGGAACCTGGCTGAGGAAGGTCGCCGGATCGAGGCTGTTGGTGGATTCGCCGCCCTGCAGGCCTGCCTTCAGCGTGCCGCCCTTGACCGGGCCGGCAGCGCGCACGGCGCTGGAAAGCATCGAGTTGGCGACGGTGGCGGCGACGYCGAGCGCGGCGGCGCGACCAAGAAAATCGCGACGGCTGAGTTTTCCGGCCGCGACTCGCCGGCTGAGATAGTCAAGTTCGTTGGACATTATGGTTCCTCACTCTGGGTATGCGACCTTATGGTCGTTTCTTAGTATTGGAGGAGATAATGACCGTAAGGGAAAGCGGCAGGCAAGACCGAATGCGACATGCGGTGGCGTAAATCGCACGTCGCATTTGGACCAATCTTGCCGGGGCTCAGAGGAGCGCGCGGGGAATCGCGTGCTCGAAATGGCGTTCGAAGACCAGCTTTTCGCCCTCATAGGCTTCGATTCTGGCGCTGACGATGAAGTTTGCGGCGTCCGATCGCATCTGGGCAAAGGTTTCTGTCCGCACCGACCAATCATTCCGCGACAAGGTCTGCGTCCAATGCGTGGCTCCGGTGGCCGACAGCGGGTCGTCGGGATGGATCATCCATGTCTCGYGCACGATGCTGCCATTGACCAGCCCGTGGTCGAGGTCGCGCACCGCGCCGAAATCGTCGGTTATGGAAAGCGTGACGAGGCCGGTCTTCTCGTCGCGGTCGACATGGCGTTCGGAATTCGCCGGCCGGATCGTCTCGGTCGCCCAGGGAGTCGCGCCTTCCGGTTCAGGGAACGAGACTTCATTGCCTTTCGCCGGCGGGCGCAGCGGCAGCTTCAGCGTCGCCTTCGCGAGATCGAGCCGCACCGGCTCCGGCGAGGGCCAGATCATCGGCCAGTAGGCGGTCGAGACGGCGATGCGCAATTTATGGCCGGCCRGCACCCGGTAGGCGCACTGGTCGAGCACCACGCGTGCCGAAACCGTCTCGCCGGGAACCAACGGCTCGGGGAATTCGTGCGAGTTGCGGTGGGTTAGGTTAAGCACACCATAGGAGATCAGCTCCGAGGCGCCGTCGGGATGCACGTCGCAGAGGCGCACCGCGATGTTGGCCTGGGGCCGATCGGCGGCAACCCGGATTTCGAGCTCCGGCGCGCCGACGATGTCGATCTCCGCGCCGAGCACGGGCTGGTCGAAGCACACCGACAGCGCGTCGTCGGGGCGTTGGTCGCCGGGCAGTTCCGGCCCGAAGGTGAAGGGAAAATACTCTCCGCCGGCAAGGCCGCAGGTCTGCGGCGAAGCGACGATGGAGGGCTTGGCGCCGTCGGTGATGAGTCCGATCGCCTCGATCCTGATATTCGGTGACGGCCATTCCTGGTCCGCCACCCAGCGGCCCGGCCGCTCGGGATGCCAGCGCGCCGGCCGCACGCTGTCCATCACATAGGCGCGATAGGCCGGATCGGCCTCGACGCCGGTCGCAGCGCCCTTGAGCCAGCGGTCCCACCAGCGCAGCGCTTCCTGCAGGAAGCCGATGGCCGGATTGGGCCCGGCGTAATGCGGGTATTTGTGGATCCAGGGGCCGACGATGCCTTTGACCGGCGACTGGATGTTGGTGACGAGGTGCGAGATCGTGTTGCGGTAGCCGTCATGCCAGCCGCCGATAGACAGCACGGCCGCCTTGACCGCCGAAAAATTCTCGCAGATCGACCCACGTTTCCAATAGGCGTCGCGATGCTGGTGGCTGAGCCATAGCGGCAACAGGAAAGGCTGGTTCTCCAGCCGGCTGAGCCACAAGTCGCGCCAGCGATTGCCGCCGGCGATGGCCGGGTCCGGCGGCCGCGACGAATAGGACAGCATTGTCGAGGCCCAGCCGAAATTTTCGAGCAGCAGGCAGCCGCCCTTGTAATGGATGTCGTCGGCATAGCGGTCGACGGTCGAGCACAGGCTGATCACCGCCTTCAGCGCCGGCGGCTGCTTCGCCGCCGTCTGCAGGCAGTTGAAGCCGCCCCAGGAAATACCCATCATGCCGACATTGCCGTTGCACCAGGGCTGCGCCGCCGCCCAGGCGATGACGTCGCAGGCATCCTGCAATTCCTGCTCGGAATATTCGTCGTCCATCAGCCCTTCGGAATCGCCGTTGCCGCGCATGTCGACGCGGATCGAGGCATAGCCGTGGCCGGCGAAATAGGGATGGGTGAGCTGATCGCGAAAAATGGTGCCGTCGCGCTTGCGGTAGGGCAGGTGCTCGAGGATCGCCGGCACCGGACTGTCCGTCGCATCCTCGGGCATCCAGACGCGCGCCGACAGCCGGCAACCGTCTGGCATGACGATGCCCATATCGGGAAATTCGACGACCTTGCGGGGAAATTCGGTGATGGTTTTCATGGGGCGCATAACGCTCCGCGTCATGGCGACTTTCAATCGCCAATCGCGACTGGAGCATCAAAAAATGCGACCTGGGTCGTTAGCRCAATTCGTCAAGCAGTTCGGGGTGCTTTTCCAGCAACGTCATCAGTTGAATGGTCGGGCCGCTCGGCTCGATCAGGCCCCTTTCATATTTGTCGAAGGCGTTCTCGCCGACCTTGAAAAGAGAGCCGGCCTCACGTTGCGACAGCTTGAGCTTTGCGCRCATGCGCCGGATAGTTTCTGGCGYCGRCACGCCGTCGATCTTTTCCTTGAGAACGCGCAGGGCGGCATCAACGCCAGCCATGTCGTCTCCGACATGCACGCCGTCTCCGTCCGAAGCCGGATAATAGCCCGGCAGGTCGACAACCATGCTCTCGCCTTTGTAGGTCACGGTGAACGGACGCACCCCGCGCGTTAGGATCTCTCCGGTTTCGGGAGAGATCATGGTTTCACTGGTTTCTCTTGCYATTATCATTTCTCCTTGAATGCCATGACCGTGAATTCGGTCACGACATCCGCCTGGAATTTMACATAGAGAACGATGTCGCGCGCCGGYACGTAGTAAACGTCCTGCCAGACCCGGTGATCCGCGAAAGTCGTCATCGACTTCACGAACATCTTGCRTGTCATGCCGCCGATCACCTCGACAATRCCGGCACGATCGAAGCCGAGGCCAATTGCGTCCCGCAGGGCTGACGTTGTGATGGCCAACGTATCGACAGACCCGAACGTCGCCTTGATTGCATCGAGATCGTAGGTGGGCCTGCGTTTCTCCATGACCAAATATGCCACCATAAAGGTGGCAATTCAAGATGACCAGTTGCCGAGGACCGGCTCAGATCATTCGGCTTTCAACTTGCGCTGTCGCGCTAATTTATGTATTACGTTTATTCACGTGGCCCGACGCAGACACAGTGGATGATCTCGCCTGAAAATCGTTTGGGATGAGCCAAAACGGGTGACGAACCTCGAAAACCGAGGTCTCGACTTCGCCRATCTCGATATCGAGTTTTTTGCCACGTCAATTGTCCTCCTGGCCAAGGCCGGTCGGCTCAAGGCAATTGGAGAATTTGGAGAGATCATTCTCGCCGTGATCTTCAAGCCGCTTGGTTCTGAAGCGATCTCGATGCGTCGTGCCAGCCGAAAGGAAAGGTCCGTGTATGAGCAACACTAAGTCACGTATTCGGCGGCTTACCGATGCCGAGGAAGCCGAAATTCAAAGACAGATTGCTGCTGATCCTGAGGATGGGGAGGCGACCGACGAACAGCTGGCCCAAGCCAAGCCTTTCGCGGAAGCGCTCCCGGAGCTTTTCGAGAGTATAAGGCGCTCCCGTGGCCGGCCGGCCCTGGAGAAACCAAAGCAAGTCGTCTCCATCCGCCTGGACCAGGACGTTGTCAGAAAATTCAWGGCGACCGGCAAAGGCTGGCAGGCGAGGATAAATGAGGTGCTGAAAAACGCGAAGGTAAGGTAGGCAATCCGCGTCAGTTCAGCGGAATGTCGTTCTCGGCCTTGCTCGCCTGATAGACGCCCGACAGCTTGTTATAACGCGCCTCAATTCTGCCGATCCGAGCCTCCAGCCGCTTGCGCTCGGCTTCGGGCAGCGCCCGCACCAGCCTGCGAATGGAAAAACTCTTCCAATAGGCGTTCTCGGCATTGTAGCCGCCGGGGTCGAGAGTGAAGACCTCTTTCAGGATTTTCAGATCATGCGGGATAGCAAAACTGTCGCGCGAATCCTCATGGCTGAACAGGTAGTAGAAATTGTCGAAGCCGGTCCAGGTTATCGCCGACAGGCAGAGCGAGCAGGGCTCGTGCGTGGCGATGAACAGCGCATCCTTGGTGTCGACGCGCTCGGCCTTGGGCATCTCGTAGAAACGCTTCAGGCAATGCACCTCGCCATGCCAGAGCGGGTTTTCCATCTCGTTGTTGGTCTCAGCCAGCACCAGCGAGCGGTCGTCTTTCCTCAGGATCGCGGCGCCGAACAGCTTGTTGCCATGGGCGACGCCCTCAGCCGTCTTTGGCACGATGTCGTGCTCGATCACGTCGAGCAGGCGGTCGATCAGCGAAACGTCGGTCATGTCAATCGCAAGCTTTCAGGGGAGGTGGATCTCGTAGGGGTGCGAGAAATAGAACTCTTCGAGATTGGAGCCGTCGCCGCCGCGGTCGACGATGATAAAATCCTGTTCCTCGCCGATCGGCGTCAGCACGCCGTGCCAGAGGTTGCGGCGGTAGTTGATGYCCTGTCCGGGGCCGGCGAGAAAGGCATGCGGCTCTCCGGGGCCGTCCTGGGTGTCATGGCAGACGACCACCAGGAACGGCCGCGGTGACAGCGGGATGAAGGCCTGGCTGCCGAGCGGATGGCGCTCGACCATGGCGAGCTTTAGCGRCATCTCATAGGGCGTGCCGCGCACCATGGAGATCAGCACGCGCGCGTTCGGGCCTGTAGCCTCGGCGGTGGCGAGGTCGTGATAGCGCATCGCCCGGCCGCCGTTGATCGGGTAGCGGTTGTCGCCGCTCATGTCGATGACGTCGCCGAAGGGCGCGAAACTCTCGCGGGTCAGCGGCTTGGCGACAATGCGGCTCACCGCGCCTTGCCCTCGAGATAGCCGCCCCCAAGATAACCGCCCCCAAGATAACCGCCAAGCCTGGCGTGACGATTGACGTCCTTGTAGAGCAGGTAGCGGAAATTGCCGGGGCCGCCGGCATAGCAGGCCTGCGGGCAGAAGGCGCGCAGCCACATGAAGTCGCCGGCCTCGACCTCGACCCAGTCCTGGTTGAGGCGGTAGACCGCCTTGCCTTCCAGCACATAGAGCCCGTGCTCCATGACATGGGTTTCGGCGAAGGGGATGACCGCGCCCGGCTTCAGCGTGACGATGGTGACATGCATGTCGTGGCGCATGTCGGCCGGGTCGACGAAACGGGTCGTTGCCCAACGCCCTTCCGTACCCGGCATCGGGCTCGGCGCCACATCCTGGTCGCTCGAGAAGAAGGCTTCCGGCACGTCGAGGCCGTCGACGGCCTCATAGGCCTTGCGGATCCAGTGGAAGCGAACGGCAGCGCCGCTCTCGTTACGCACAGTCCAGCCGCTCGCCGGCGGCAGGTAGGCGAAACCACCTGGGGTAAGCAGGTGCTTTTTGCCGGCAAGCGATACGGTGAGTTCGCCCTCGACGACGAACAGCACGCCTTCGGCGCCGGCATCGAGTTCCGGCCGCTCGCTGCCGCCACTAGGCAGAACCTCGACAATGTACTGCGAGAAGGTCTCGGCGAAGCCGGACAGCGGCCTTGCGATGATCCAGGCCCTGGTCTTGTCCCAGAAGGGCAGCGGGCTGGTGACGATGTCCTGCATCACGCCCCTGGGGATGACCGCATAGGCCTCGGTGAAGACGGCCCTGCCGGTCAAGAGCTCGTTCTGGCCGGAATGGCCGCCCTGYGGCGCGTAGTAGGTTCGCTCGGCGGTCTTGATCATATCCATGGGGTCCTGACCCTCAGAGCAATTCCAGGAAGAGTAAGCGGTTTTCCGTCGGGAATTGCGTCAACAAAAAACGACAAACATTAGAGTGGGAGCATGTCTTTCAGGCGAAGCAGTGCGATGCGCTCGACCTGTTTGCAGGCGGTTTCGAACTCGGTGCCGCGGCTGTTGCCRATCCGCGCCTCGAACTCCGCCAGGATTTCGTCCTTGGTCTTGCCCTTGACCGCGATGATGAAGGGGAAGCYGAAGGTGGTGACATAAGCGGCGTTGAGTTTCGAGAACAGCTCGCGCTCCTTGTCGGTTAGCGCGTCGAGCCCGGCGGAGGCCTGCTCCCTGGCCGATTCCGGCGTCAGCCGCCTGGCCGCCGCCARCTTGCCGGCAAGGTCCGGGTGAGCGTTGAGCACGGAAAGCCGTTCGGCCTCGCTCGCCGCGCGGAAGACGCGGCAGAGCGCGTTGTGCAGGCCGCCGGCGCTGTCATGCGCGGGCCCGAGTTCCAATTCGTAGGCGCGCTCGGCGATCCAGGGCGAATGCTCGAAAACGCTGCCGAAGGCATGCACGAATTCTTCGAACCCCATCCGCGACGGGCRCAGCGCCGGCGCCTCGTAGGGGTGCGTTTCGCGCCAGTGCTTGGCGATGTCGATGCGCCGCGTCAGCCAGACCTTGTCATGCGACTTCACATAGTCGATGAAGCGCTTCAGTGCCGCCACGCGGYCCGGGCGGCCGACCAGCCGGCAGTGCAGGCCTATATTCATCATGCGCGGCCTGCCCGCTTTGCCCTCGGCATAAAGCGTGTCGAAACTGTCCTTCAGATAAGCGAAGAACTGGTCGCCGGAGTTGAAGCCCTGCGGCGTCGCGAAGCGCATGTCGTTGGCGTCGAGCGTGTAGGGGATGATGAGCTGCGGCTTCTCCAGCCCGTCGCGGTCGAACCAGTAGGGCAGCTCGTCGTCATAGGTGTCGGAGATGTAGTCGAAGCCGCCCTCCTCGGCGACGAGCCGCACCGTGTTGACCGAGGTGCGGCCGGTGTACCAGCCGGTCGGCCGCGCGCCGGTCACGTCGTAATGCAGCCGGATCGTCTCTTCGAGATCGCGCCGCTCGTCCTCCGCGTCATGGTCGCGATAGTCGATCCATTTCAGCCCGTGCGAGGCGATCTCCCAGCCGGCCTCCTGCATCRCCGTGACCTGATCGGGCGAGCGGGCGAGCGCGGTGGCGACGCCGTAGCAGGTCACCGGCACCTTGGCTTCCGTGAACAGCCGGTAGAGCCGCCAGAAGCCGGCCCGGGCGCCGTATTCATAGATCGATTCCATGTTCCAGTGGCGCTGGCCGACCCAGGGCGCCGCACCGACGATCTCGGACAGGAAGGCTTCGGAAGCCTTGTCGCCATGCAGCACGCAGTTCTCGCCGCCTYCCTCGTAGTTGACGACGAACTGCACCGCGACATGCGCGCCGCCGGGCCATTTCGGATCCGGCGGATTGGCCCCGTAACCGCGCATGTCCCGATCGTAACGCATGGCTGCTCCTGCCCTTGTTGCACTGAAGATATCGAAAGGAGTGCTGCAGCATTCCCCCGAAAATTTTTGAAAGTGCTTTTTGCCGCACTCCGCTCGACCGGGGCTTATGCATCGCCTTTAATTGGCGCAGAATTGACCTGAAACTGTACCGGCCAATCGGTCGTGCTGGAAATGGGAGGCCGCCAGTGGCAGAGACGTCGAAAGCCGATGGCGGGCGCCTGACGACCCATGTGCTCGACACGGCGACCGGCCGGCCGGCAAAGGGCCTGTCAATCGGGCTTTTCCGCATCGAGGGCCAGCACCGCGCGCATCTCAAGACGGTTGCCACCAACGACGACGGCCGCTGCGACGCGCCGCTGCTCGCCGGCGCCGAGTTTCGCATTGGCGAATATGAGCTGGTCTTCGCCGCCGGCGACTATCTGCGCGGCCAGGGCATCAAATTGCCGGAGCCAGCTTTCCTCGACATCGTGCCGATCCGCTTCGGCATTGCGGAAGCGCGGCACTACCACGTCCCGCTCTTGATTTCGCCCTATGGTTACTCGACCTATCGGGGGAGCTGAGACATGGCAGAGATCCGCAACGAGATACGCTTCATCCTGAACRGCAGCGACGTGGCGCTGAGAGACGTCGCGCCCGATGCGACCCTGCTCGACTGGCTGCGGCTCGACCGCTCGCTGCGCGGCACCAAGGAAGGCTGTGCCGAGGGCGACTGCGGCGCCTRCACGGTGCTGGTCGRCAAGCTCTCGGCCGACGRCCTGGTCTATGAAAGCGTCAATGYCTGCATCCGCTTCATGGGCTCGCTCGACGGGACRCATATTGTGACCGTGGAACATCTGCGCGGCGAGCCCGGCAAGCTGCATCCGGTGCAGCAGGCGATGGTCGATTTCCACGGCTCGCAATGCGGTTTCTGCACACCGGGCTTCGTCATGTCGCTCTATGGGCTCTGGATGAAGACGCCCGATCCGTCCAACGCGGCGATCGAAAAGGCGCTGCAGGGCAATCTCTGCCGTTGCACCGGCTATGAGGCGATCATGCGTGCCGCGCATGCCATTTCGAGCTACGGCAAGGCCGCCAAGGACCCGCTGGCGGTGGAGCGCAAGGACGTCACCGCGCGGCTGGAAGCACTGCGCGACGGCGCCAGGGTCGAGATCGGGTCGGGCAAGGCGCGATTGGTTGTGCCGGCCGATGTCGACGATTTCGCCGCCGTGCTCGAGAAGGAGCCGGGCGCCACCATCGTCGCCGGCTCGACCGATGTCGGCCTCTGGGTCACCAAGCACATGCGCGACATCTCGCCGGCGATCTTTATCGGCGGTCTCGAAGGCTTGCGCACGATGTCGGAGAAGGATGGCGTGATCACCATCGGCGCCGGYGTCACTTACACCGAAGCCTTCGAGACGCTGCAGAAACGCTTCCCGGCGCTGGGGCCGCTGGTCGACCGCATCGGCGGCGAGCAGGTGCGCAACATGGGCACGATCGGCGGCAACATCGCCAACGGCTCGCCGATCGGCGACACGCCGCCCCCGCTGATCGCGCTCGGCGCGCAACTCACCCTGCGCAAGGGCAAGGCCCGTCGCACCATCCCGCTCGAAACCTTCTTCATCGCCTATGGCAAGCAGGACCGTCAGCCCGGCGAGTTCGTCGAAGCAGTCCATGTGCCGGTGCCGGAGAGCGGCAAAAAATTTGCCGTCTACAAGGTCACCAAGCGGCGCGACGAGGATATCACGGCGACGCTGGGCGCCTTCTGTCTGACGCTGGCCAAGGATGGCACCGTGGCCGACATCCGCATCGCCTATGGCGGCATGGCGGCGACGCCGAAGCGCGCCACTGCGGTCGAGAAGGCGCTGATCGGCAAGGTCTGGAACGAAGCGACTGWGGAGACCGCGATGGCCGAATACGCCAGTGACTTCACGCCGCTCACCGACATGCGGGCGACTGCCGAATACCGGGCGCTGGCGGCGAAGAACCTCTTGCTGCGCTTCTATATCGAGACGACCGGAACGAAGGCGCCGTTCCAGGTGTCGCGCGACGAGGCGGCCTGATGAACAAGCACGCTCCAGCCAATCTCAAAGCCGAGAAGATTGTCGGCGGCGTCGCCACCGACCAGCGGCATGATTCCGCGCACAAGCATGTCAGCGGTACCGCCGTCTATATCGATGACATGCCTGAGCCAGCCGGCACGCTGCATGTCGGTCTGGGCCTCTCCAAGATCGCGCACGGCACGCTGAAAAGCCTCGACCTGTCGGCCGTGCGCTCGGCGCCCGGCGTCGTCGATGTGCTGACCCATGCCGACGTGCCCGGCGAGAACGATGTTTCGCCGAGCAACATGCATGACGATCCGGTGCTTGCCGAAGGCAAGGTCGAGTTTTACGGCCAGCCGATCTTCGCCGTGGTTGCCGAGACGCGCGAGGAAGCGCGCCGCGCTGCGCGTCTGGCCAAGATCGACTATGACGAGCTTCCGGCCGTTATCGACATCTGGGATCTCGATCCCGTCAAGGACAAGCAGGTCACCACGCCGCTGATCCTGAAGCGCGGCGATGCGGCCGCTGCGATCGCGGCGGCTCCCCGCCGCATCAAGAACCGCAT
Organism: Mesorhizobium sp. LCM 4576; assembly: GCF_001854815.1. Taxonomy (NCBI): domain Bacteria; kingdom Pseudomonadati; phylum Pseudomonadota; class Alphaproteobacteria; order Hyphomicrobiales; family Phyllobacteriaceae; genus Mesorhizobium; species Mesorhizobium sp. LCM 4576. The sequence goes on along the minus strand of NZ_MDDT01000089.1, from coordinate 397,116 downwards.
GTGGCTTGGCGGCCAGGACCATTTCTATCTGGAAGGCCAGGTGTCACTCGCCATCCCCGGCGAGGATGACGAGGTCACCGTCTATTGCTCRACGCAAGGGCCGAGCGAGACGCAGCATCTGGTCGCGCACACGCTCGGCGTGCCGAGCCATGCGGTCACGGTCGAGGTGCGCCGCATGGGCGGCGGCTTCGGCGGCAAGGAAACGCRGGCAAACCAATGCGCCGCGATCGCCGCCATCGCAGCCAAGAAGCTCAAGCGCGCGGTGAAAATCAGGYTCGACCGCGACGAGGACATGACCGCCACCGGCAAGCGGCACGACTTCGCCATCGACTACGAGGTCGGCTTCGACGACAAAGGCAACATCCTGGGCGTCGACTTCACCTACGCCTTGCGCTGTGGCTTTTCCGCCGACCTGTCCGGTCCGGTCGGCRATCGCGCGCTGTTCCATTGCGACAATGCCTATTTCTATCCGGCGGTGCATGCGAAGTCGGCGCCGCTCTACACCAACACCGTCTCCAACACCGCCTTCCGCGGCTTCGGCGGGCCGCAGGGCATGGTGGGTGCCGAGCGCGTCATCGACGAGGTGGCCTTCGCGGTCGGCAAGGACCCGCTCGAGATCCGCAAGCTGAACTTCTACGACCCGATGGAGGCGATCGGCGATCGCAGCGTCACGCCCTACCACCAGAAGGTCGAGGACTGCATCATCCAGCGCATCGTGGCCGAGCTGGAGGAAAGCGCGAACTATGCGCGACGCCGCCGCGAGATCAGCGCCTTCAACAACAACAGTCGCTTCATCAAGYGCGGCCTGGCGCTGACGCCGGTCAAGTTCGGCATCTCCTTCACCAAGACCGAGGCCAACCAGGCCGGCGCGCTGGTGCATGTCTATGCCGACGGCTCGGTGCATATGAACCATGGCGGCACCGAGATGGGCCAGGGCCTGCACCTCAAGGTGGCGCAGGTCGTCGCCGAGGAATTCCAGATCGACCTCGACCGCGTCAAGATCACCGCGACCACCACCGCCAAGGTGCCGAACACCTCGCCAACGGCTGCGTCCTCCGGCGCCGACCTCAACGGCATGGCGGCGCAGRATGCCGCCCGCCAGATCCGCAAGCGGCTGATCGACTTTGCCGCCGACAAATACCAGGTGCCGCACGACCAGGTGGTGTTCCTGCCGAACCGGGTGCGCGTCGGCAATCAGGAAGTGGCCTTCAACGACTTGGTCAAGCAGGCCTATATCAATCGTGTCCAGTTGTYGGCGGCCGGCTTCTACAAGACGCCGAAAATCCATTGGGACCGTGCCAAGGGCCGCGGCCACGCCTTCTACTATTACGCCTATGGCGCGGCCTGCTCGGAAGTCTCGGTCGACACGCTGACCGGCGAATATGTCGTCGAGCGCACCGATATCCTGCACGATTGCGRTCGCTCGCTGAACCGGGCGATCGATCTCGGCCAAGTCGAGGGCGGCTTCATCCAGGGCATGGGCTGGCTGACCACGGAGGAGCTGTGGTGGGACAATAGCGGTCGGCTGCGCACGCACGCGCCGTCGACCTACAAGATCCCGCTGGCGTCCGACCGCCCAAAGATCTTCAACGTGAAGCTGACCGACTGGTCGTCGGCCTACGAGCCGACCATCCATCGCTCCAAGGCCGTAGGCGAGCCGCCGCTGCCRCATGGCATGTCGGTGCTGCATGCGCTGTCGGACGCGATTGCCAGCGTCGCCGACAACAAGATCTGCCCGCGCCTCGATGCTCCGGCGACGCCGGAACGGGTGCTGATGGCGATCGAGCGATTGAAGCGGGAAGCCGCGAAGCCGGCCTGAATTCGGCCAAACGTGCAATTCGGGACGAAAAACGCTATATTTCCAATGTGGAAATGCAGACGATGAACTCGAAAGTGCAAAGCCTGAAGGCGTTTCTCGGCCAGGCTGGCCGGGTTGCCCTCGTCGAGGTGGCGGCCACGAAAGGCTCGACACCGCGCGAGGCCGGCGCCTTCATGCTTGTCTCGGCATCGGCCATTTTCGGCACCATCGGTGGCGGCCAGCTCGAATATATGGCGATCGACAAGGCGCGGCAGATGCTGGGCTCCTCACCCTCCCCCTTGTGGGGAGGGTCGGACGACGAAGTCGGCCGGGGAGGGGGGCGCGGCGTCGCCGTGTCCCCACCCCGAAGAGCAAACGCCGCTTCGCGCCGCCTGCTCTCCGACCCTCCCCACATGGGGGAGGGTAAAGAAACCCGCATCGAGGTCGATGAGGTCTGCGCCACGCTTGATGTCCCRCTCGGGCCGGAGATCGGCCAATGCTGCGGCGGCCGCGTCGAGGTGTCGATCCGCCTTGTCGACGCGACAATCGAGGAAAAGCTGATCGCCGACGCTGAATCGGAAGAAGCGCATCTGCCCCATGTCTATCTCTTCGGCGGCGGCCATGTCGGTCAGGCGCTGGCTGCGTCGCTGGCGCTGCTGCCGATCCACGTCGTCGTGGTCGAGACCCGATCCGAAGCGCTGGAAGGCATGCCGGAAACGGTCGAGACGCGGCTGACGCCGATGCCCGAAGCCGTGGTGCGCGAGGCGCCGGCGGGATCGGCCTTCGCCATCCTCACCCACGATCATGCTCTCGATTTCCTGATCGTCGCCGAGGCGCTGAAGCGCGACGACACCGCCTATGTCGGCATGATCGGCTCCAAGACCAAGAAGGCCACCTTCAAGAGCTGGTTCCTGAAGTCGGCCGAGGGCAGCGAAGCGCAGTTCGATCGGCTCGTCTCGCCAATCGGCGGCAATGCTGTGAAGGACAAGCGCCCGCCGGTGATCGCAGCGCTCGCCGCCGCCGAGATCATGACGGCGCTGGTGTCGCATGCCGTGGAGGCGCCAAGCTCAGCCAGCGCTGACAAGGCGATGGCCGGCTGATCCAGCCGGCCACGTGGGCAGGGCAATCGCATATGGCAGCGCTGCCCCCTCTCCGTCCGCTGCGCGGACACCTCTCCCCCATTTTATGGGGGCGAGGAAACGCCAACCGCCAAAGTCGCCGCCTTTGCAAGCCTGGGTTCCTCGCCCCCGCAAAGCGGGGGAGAGGTGTCTCGGCGAAGCCGAGACGGAGAGGGGAGCGCCATATGCGATTGCCCCGTCCATGTGAGAACGGGCAACCGCCTGACTATTCCTTCTCCTRCGTGTGCGCTTCGAGGAACCACAGCAATTTGTCCAGCGAGCGCGAATAGGCGGTGAAGATGTCGGCGGTGTCGGCATCGCCGGCGTCGTCCGCTTCGTCGATCGCTTCACGGGCGAGCTTGGCGGCCGTGGCATAGCGGTCGATCAGCGCCGCCAGATGATCCTTGGTCTTGTGGATGTCGGTCGGATAGGGTTTCAGCTTCGTCGCCTTCGACACGTCCTGCGAGGTGCCGTGCGCGGTGCCGCCGAGCTGCACGGCACGCTCGGCGATGATGTCGATATGGCCGTCGATCTCCTCGCGGAATTCGTCGAGCATTTCATGGATGGCGATGAATTGCGGGCCTTTGACGTTCCAGTGCGCCTGCTTGGTGATCAGCGCCAGGTCGATGGCGTCGGCAAGCCTGGCGTTGAGCAGATCGATCGATTCCTTCTTGGCATCGGATTTGAGGTCGTTCTTGGTGACGATGGCGTCCATGGCCGGCTCCTGTCGCGCTGCTGATTGCTGAGAGCTGAAAGGCGGCCCGGGTGGCCGCCAACCGTCAGAACGGCGATGGGCCGGATTTCGTTCCGCAATGGAATGAAGCACACGACTCCGATCGCAGATGTGACTGGCGCTCACCGCTGCTCGGCGCTTTCTTCATTTCCCAAAGCGGCCCGGAACGTGTTTGTTGCGCCTCACGGATAACGGGGCCAGGACCATGGATGTACTGAAGATCGCAGCCTTTTCGGACGGGAACACCGGCGGCAATCCGGCCGGCGTGGTGATCGGCGAGGCCTTGCCGGATGCGGCCGCCATGCAGCGCGTCGCGGCCGAAGTAGGCTTCTCGGAAACCGCCTTCGCCGCGCCTGAAGGCGTTAGCTGGCGCGTGCGCTATTTTTCGCCGGAGTCGGAAGTGCCGTTCTGCGGCCATGCCACCATCGCGCTCGGCGCGGCGCTGGTCAGGAAATTCGGCGACGGCATTTTCGAGCTGACGCTCAACCAGGCCAACATAACCGTGGAAGGATTTCGCGACGGCGCGAACTTTGCCGCCGCCTTGCAGTCGCCGCCGACGCGCAGCCGGCCGGCCTCGTCGGAACTGGTCGGCGAGGCGCTCTCCCTGTTCGGCTATCAGCCGGGCGACCTCGATCCCGCCATTCCGCCGGCGTTGATCCATGGCGGCGCCGATCATCTCGTGCTGGCGCTAAAGTCACGCGAAGCGCTGGCCGCCATGGCCTATGATCTCAAGAAAGGCCAGTCCTTCATGCGCCGCGAAGGCCTGGTCACGATTTTGCTCGGCTATGCCGAGACGCCGCGCCTCTTCCATACGCGCAATCCATTCGCCTCCGGCGGGGTTTATGAGGACCCGGCGACAGGCGCAGCCACCGCGGCCTTTGCCGGCTATCTGCGCGATCTCGGCTGGCCGCATGGCGGTGCGATCGACATCGTTCAGGGCGAAGACATGGGCATGCGCTCACGCCTCCATGCCGACATTTCGTCGGCGCCTGGCAGCTCGATCAGGGTGTCGGGGACGGCGCGGCTGATGGATTAAAGCCCTTAAGCCGGCCGCTTCAGGCCGAGATGCTCGCGCAGCGTGCGGCCCTCATAGTCCTTGCGGAACAGGCCGCGCCGCTGCAATTCCGGCACCACCAGCGTCGCGAAGGCGTCGAGCTCGCCCGGGAACCAGGACGGCATCACGTTGAAGCCGTCCGCCGCGCCGCCTTCGAAGCGCGCCTGCAATTCGTCGGCGATCTCTCCGGCCGTGCCGACGATGCGCCAATGGCCGCGTGCGCCGGCAAAGTACCGCGCGAGGTCGCGGATCGAGAGCCCGTCGCGGCGCGCCTGCTCGATCACCAGCGCCTGCCGGCTCTTCATGCCTTCGCTTTCCGGYAGTTCGGGCAGCGGTCCGTCGATCGGATAGCGGCCGAGGTCGGAGATGCTGAGATAGCTGGAGAGCAGGGCCACGCCGACATCGTCGGGGATCAACTCCTGCAGCGCATCGTATTTCGCCTGCGCCTCGGCTTTCGTTGCGGCCACGATCGGCGCGACGCCGGGCATGATCTTCACATCGTCTGGCTGGCGGCCATAGGCGGCGAGCCGCGCCTTGAGGTCGTCATAGAAGGCCTTGGCTTCCTCGAAGGTCTGTGCCGCCGAGAACACGACATCGGCGGTGCGCGCCGCAAGATCCTTGCCATCGTCCGATGCCCCGGCCTGCACCATCACCGGCGCGCCTTGCGGCGAGGGCGGGATATCGAGCGGATCGCGCACCGAGAAGCTTTCGCCGTCATGGCCGGCCGGGCGCCGGTTCCACAAGCCGGTGATCACCGTGGCGAACTCGCGCGCCCGCGCATAACGGTCCGCGTGCGGCCGCAGACCCGTTGCGCCGAAATTCGCCGCTTCGACCRGGCTTGCCGAGGTGACGAGGTTCCAGCCGGCCCGCCCGCCACTCAGATTGTCGAGCGAGGCGAACATGCGCGCCAGCCCATAGGGCTCGTTGTAGCTGGTCGATGCCGTGGAAACCAAGCCGATGCGCTCGGTCTGCGCGGCCAGCGCCGACAGCAGGCTGATCGGCTCGAAGCCGATCGAGCGCGAGGTCTGGCTGGCAATGTTGACATTCGCCTCGCGCAGGCCGGCCGCGTCCTCGCAGAACACCATGTCGAACTTCGCCGCTTCCRCCGTACGGGCAAGCGCGATGTAATGATCGATGTCGATGCCGGCCCTCACATGTGCGTCCGGATGCCGCCAGGCCGCTATGTGGTGGCCGGTCGCCCACAGGAACAGGCCGAGCTTCATCTGACGCGCGCTCATTTTGCGCCTCCATCGCCGAGCCCGAGGTGGGCACGCAGCGTCGTGTCGGCATAGTAAGCAGAGCGGTCAGAGTTTCGACGGCGCAATTCTGGCACGATGCGATCGGTGAAACCGTTGATCGCGGAAAGATCAGCCGGGAAAGCGAAGATGAGGCCATCACAGCTTTCTGCGTCCAACCACGCCTCCAGCCTTGCAGCGGTGAGATCGGGCGCGAAAACTGTCGTCAGCACTTTCAGGGCGTCAGCCGTTCGTCCGGCGGTCAGCACCCGTTTCTTGAGATCGTCGCAGGTCGCTCTAGCGCCTTCCGGCGATGGCTCCTCAATCGCTATGACATCGGCGACGCCGGCGGCGAAATCGAAGTCGGCCCCGGCGAGGCCGGACATGGCCAGYACCGGCATGTCCTGCRGCGAGCGCGCGACATTGAGCGGCCCGCGCACCGCGAAGAACTCGCCCTTATGGTCGAGGACATGCATCTTGGCGGGATCGTGGAACCGTCCGCCCGCCTTGTCGAACAGCAAGGCGTCCGCGTCCCAGCCTCGCCACAGCCCTTGCACGATGCCGATGAATTCCTCGGCGCGTCGTCGGAAGTCATCGTTCGGAATGCCTGCCGGTCGGCTGAAATTGGCCGCCTCGAGCGAGCTCTGCCGCAGTGTCGCGTTCCAGCCGACGCGGCCATGGCTGATGATATCGAGGGATGCAAAACGTCGCGCCAGGTTGTAGGGCTGGTGTGCAAGCGTCGAAGCACTCGCCACGAGGCCTATCTTCTCTGTTACGGTGGCCAGTGCGGCAAGAAGGGTCGTCGCTTCGAACGGGCTGGTCGATGGCTCGCCGCTCGTCAGCGAGTCGGAAATGATGACCATGTCGACACCGGCCGCCTCCGCCTGCTGGACGAAAGTGCTGATCTGGCCGAAATCCAGGGCTTCTTGTCCTGTGGCTGCGATGTTGAGCGAAACGGCGAAATGCATGTGGGGCCCTTCGGCTGCCCTGAAAGCGGGCAGACGTCTGGTCACCAACCTAGGCCCCTCTTCGCGCATGGCAACGGGATCGAGTGGGCCACCAGCCTGTCACTTGCCGGCCAGCCTTCTTCTGCCTCGAGGCAGAGATCTTGGCCCGAATGTCGTCTTGGCGGCGACATACTTCGACGATTAGCGCGAACGCCCCTCGCGGTCGTCATTCTATGGCGGAGCAAGGAGCGAAGCGACGCGGCGCAGACCATGGAATCCATCCCCTGACTTCGAAGCGCCGCCCTACGATGCAGAATTCTGCGCCGCTGCGCCATACGATTAAGGTCACGGAATGGATCCTCGGGTCTGCGCGCCGCTTCGCGTCGCTCCGCACGTGGATGACGATATCGCGGAGGCTTCGGCCAAACAGCGACGGAGCGCTGCCGCCCCTACTTCCCGGCCAGGATATCCTTGATCAGCCGCTGGCAGCGCTCGGCCATGAAATCGAGCAGCAGCCGCACCTTCGGGTCCTGCAGCTTCTTGTGCGGATAGACGGYGGCGAACTGCACCGCGGTTGGCGGCGTCTGCGRCAGAATCACTTTCAGCCGCTGGTCTCGGATGAATGGCTCGACCTCGAAACGTGGCTTGTTGATGATGCCGCGCCCCGACAGCGCCCAGCCGGTCAGAACGTCGCCATCATCGGTGTCGTAGGGGCCGTGCACCTCGAACTTCTGCGGGCCGCCCGGCGTCTGTAGCGTCCAGACATATTCGCGCGCGCCGGCATAGCGCAGCATCAGGCAGTCGTGCTTCTTGCCGACCAACTCCTGCGGCTCAACCGGTTCGCCGCGCGCTTCCAGATATTTCGGCGCCGCCACCAGCACGCGCTCGCACTCCATGATGCCGCGCATCCTGAGGCTGGAATCCTCGATGATGCCGAGGCGGAAGGCGACGTCGATGCCCTCCTTCATGATATCGACATTGTGGTCGGAGAGCCTCAGCCGCACCTCGATATCGGGGTATTTGTCGTGGAAATCAGGGATACCGGACGCGATCAGCCGGCGGCCGAGGCCGAGAGGCGCCGTAACCCTGATGGTGCCGCGCGGCTGGCCGGAAAGGGCCGCGACCGCGGCTTCCGCCTCGGTGATCGCATCCAGCACCTGCTTGGCACCGGTGTAGAACACCGTGCCGTGCTCGGTCGGCATCAATTGACGGGTTGTACGGTTGAACAGCCGGACGCCGAGGTGCTTTTCCAGTTCCTTGATGCKGTTGGAGGCGACCGCAGGCGAAATGCGCATGTCGCGCCCCGCCGCCGACAGATTGCCGAGCTCGACRACGCGGACGAAGACGGCGATGTTGTCGAGATAGGCCATGCGGGTGTCGTGGCTCTCAAACGGCTGCGAAGGGCAAGCCTAGTATTTTCCATTTTTTTTTGAAAGTCATCGCGCACCTCGCCTCTTTTCGTTTGCGCGCCAGACCGTAAAGTCGCTCTCATCGGCAGGGACGAATGCAATGATGGATTTCGCGATTTTCTGGGACTGGCTGAGTTTTGCGGTCCGCTGGCTGCATGTCATCACCGGCATCGCCTGGATCGGCTCGTCCTTCTATTTCGTCGCGCTCGATCTCGGCCTGCGCCAGCGCCCCGGCCTGCCCGCCGGCGCCTTCGGCGAGGAGTGGCAGGTGCATGGCGGCGGCTTCTACCACATTCAGAAATACCTTGTGGCGCCCGCCGAGATGCCGGAGCACCTCACCTGGTTCAAATGGGAATCCTACGCCACCTGGCTGTCCGGCTTCGCCATGCTCTGCGTGGTCTATTATGCCGGCGCCGATCTCTTCCTGATCGACCCCAATGTGCTCAACATTTCGGTGCCGGTCGGCATCCTCCTGTCGCTGGCCACCATCGGCGTCGGCTGGATCGTCTACGACCTGCTCTGCCGCTCRCCATTGGGCAAGAGCGACACCGGGCTGATGCTGGTGCTCTACTGCGTGCTGGTCTTCATCGCCTGGGGGCTGACGCATCTCTTCACCGGCCGCGCCGCCTTCCTGCACCTYGGCGCCATCACCGCCACGATCATGTCGGCCAACGTCTTCATGGTCATCATCCCCAACCAGAAGATCGTCGTCGCCGACCTCATCGCCGGCCGCAAGCCCGACCCGAAATACGGCAAGATCGCCAAGCAGCRCTCGCTGCACAACAACTACCTGACCTTGYCCGTCCTGTTCCTGATGCTGTCGAACCACTATCCGCTGGCCTTCGGCACGCAGTTCAACTGGGTCATCGCCTCGCTGGTCTTCATCATCGGCGTCTTGATCCGGCACTATTTCAACACCGTGCATGCCAGGAAAGGCAGCCCGACCTGGACCTGGCTGGGTGCGGCTGTGCTGTTCATGATCATCATCTGGCTGTCGACCGTGCCGAAGGTGCTGACCGGCGAGCCGAAGACCTCCGTCGCCTCCTCGGCCGCGCAGGTCTATATGGCCTCGGCGCATTTCCCGGCGGTGCGCGACACCGTGCTTGGCCGCTGCTCCATGTGCCACACGCAAGAGCCGGTCTATGAAGGCATCTACCATGCGCCGAAGGGCGTGCTGCTCGACACCGACGAGCGCATCGCCGAGCATGCGCGCGAGATTTACATCCAGGCCGGCCGGGCGCACGCCATGCCTCCGGCCAACGTCACCCAGATCACCGACCAGGAACGGGCCCTTCTGGTCGCCTGGTTCGAAGGCGCCGGAAAGTAAGCATGACAGCGAAAATTCTGCGCGGCCGCACGCTCTCCTTCCTGCGCTGGCCCGAAACGATCGACGACCATTCCGCCTGGCGTTTCGAGGAGGATGGCGCCCTGCTGATCGACAATGGCAGGATCGTCGCCGCCGGTTCCTATGCCGAGGTCGCGAAGAAAGCGGGCGCGGGCATCGAGACGGTCGACCATCGCCCGCACCTCATCCTGCCGGGCTTCCTCGACGCCCACGTGCATGTACCGCAGATGCAGATCATCGCCTCCTACGGCGCCGAGCTGCTCGACTGGCTGAACAAATACACGTTTCCGGAAGAGTCGAAATTCCAGAACGCGCAACATGGCCGCCGCATCGCCAGGCTCTTCCTCGACGAAATGCTGCGCCAGGGCACGACGACGGTCGTCGCCTATTGCTCGGTGCACAAATCTTCCGCCGAGGCCTTCTTCGCCGAGTCGCATGAGCGCAACATGCTCAATATCGCCGGCAAGGTGATGATGGACCGCAACGCGCCGGACGGCGTGCTCGACACGCCGCAGACCGGCTATGACGATAGCAAGGCGCTGATCGCCGAATGGCACGGCAAGGGCCGCCAGCTTTATGYCATCACGCCGCGCTTCGCCATCACGTCGACGCCGGAGCAGATGGAGACGGCCGGCGCGCTCTGCCGCGAATATCCCGATCTCCACATGCAGACGCATCTGTCCGAGAACCATGCCGAGATTGCCTTCACCCAGGAGCTCTATCCCTGGTCGCGCGACTATACAGACGTCTATGAACATTACGGCCTGCTGGGCAGGAAAAGCCTGTTCGGCCACTGCATCCATCTGTCGGAGCGCGAGGCCGATGCGCTGTCGCAATCGGGCTCGGTGGCGGTGTTCTGCCCGACCTCAAACCTTTTCCTCGGCTCCGGCCTGTTCGACTATCAGCGCTACCGCCGGCGCGAGAAGCCGCTCAGGATCGCCGCGGCCACGGATGTCGGCGGCGGCACCAATTATTCGATGCTGCGCACCATGGACGAGGGTTACAAGGTGATCGCGCTGAACGGCGAGAAGCTCAACCCGTTCCAGTCCTTCTGGCAATTGACGCGCGGCAATGCCGAGGCACTGTCGGTGGCAGACAAGGTCGGCACGCTGGAGGAAGGCACCGATGCCGATATCGTCGTGCTCGATGYCCATGCGACGCCTGGCATGCGGCTCAGGATGGAAACGGTCGAGACGCTGGCCGAGGAGCTGTTCCTCTTGCAGACGCTGGGCGACGACCGTGTGGTGCGCGAGGTCTATGTGGCGGGTCGGCCGGCGAAGAGCGCCATTGTGGCGTGAACCCCCTCACCCGGATTGCCAACCGAATTGCGAAGGGCAATTCGGGGCAATCCGACCTCTCCCCGAGGGGAGAGGAGGTCGCGGACGTTGGCGYCAGTCTCTTCTCCCCTTGGGGAGAAGGTGGCCGCGAAGCGCCGGATGAGGGGGCGTCCGCGACGAATGCTTGACCAGACAGAGCTTGTCGTACAAACGACGGTGGAATTTCGGAGAAAACGCCATGGCCACCGCCGACGACATCGCTCTGATCAAGAAACAGGAAGCCACGCTGGTCTTCCCGGCCTTCGACGAGGCCGTTGCCTTCAAGATCGGCTCCGCCATCAGGGACAGGGCTCTGAAAGAAGACCTGCCTATTATCGTCGACATCAGGACCTTCGACCGGCCGCTCTTCTATGCCGCGATGCCCGGCTCCAACGCTTCCAATCCGGACTGGGCGCGGCGCAAGATCAATGTCGTGAAGCGATATCTCAGAAGCACCTATCGCCTGGTGCTGGAACAGCAGCGCCCGGACCGCACGTTCAAAATCGGTGAAGGCCTGGACATTGCCGACTATGTGCTGGCCGGCGGCGGCTTTCCGGTCACCGTCAAGGGCGCAGGCGTGATCGGGGTCATCGCCGTTTCGGGCCTGCCGGAGCGCGAGGATCATGGCGTCGTCGTCGATGCGCTTTGCGCGCATCTGGGCGTCGATGCGAGCAAGCTCAGGTTGCCGCCGGAAGACAAATGACCGATCCAAAAACCTTCCTCACCTCGATCTTCAACGCCGCCGTCGCCGCCGCCGACCCGGAAAAGACGATCCGCAATCATTTGCCGGCAAAGCCGAAGGGCCGCACCATCGTCATCGGCGCGGGCAAAGGCTCGGCGCAGATGGCGGCGGCCTTCGAGAAGGTCTGGGACGGTCCGATCGATGGCCTTGTCGTCACCCGCTACGGCTATGGCGCCAGCTGCGAGCGCATCGAGATCATCGAGGCGGCGCACCCGGTGCCGGACGCCGCCGGCCTCGAGGGATCGCGCCGGCTGCTGGAGAAGGTGCGGGGCCTGACCGCCGACGATCTGGTCGTGGCGCTGATTTCCGGCGGCGGCTCGGCCCTGCTGCCGTCGCCCGCGCCCGGGCTGACGCTTGCCGATGAGATCGCCGTCAACGAGGCGCTGCTTGCCTCCGGCGCGCCAATCGCGGCGATGAACACCATCCGCAAGCATGTCTCGACCATCAAGGGCGGACGCCTGGCCGCCGCGGCGCATCCGGCGCGGGTGGTGTCGCTGGTCGTCTCCGACATCCCCGGCGACAATCCGGCGCTGGTTGCCTCGGGTCCGACCGTTCCCGACACCGGCAGCCGCGAGGACGCGCTGGCCTCGATTGCCGCTTATGGCATGAAACTGCCGGCCTCGGTCATGGCGCATATCAATTCGCCGGCCGCCGATGCTCCGCGCCCAGACGATCCGTGCTTTGCCGGCAATGAAGTGCACCTGACAGCCTCTGCCGGCGTGTCGCTGGAAGCGGCAGCCGCCGAAGCCAGGCGGCGGGGCATCGAGGCCGTCATCCTGTCGGATGCGATCGAAGGCGAGGCGCGTGAGGTCGGTGGCGTGCATGCCGCGATCGCGCGCGAGGTTGCGACGCGCAATCGCCCCTTCGCCAAGCCCGTCCTGATCCTTTCCGGCGGCGAGACCACCGTTACACTCCGCGCCAAGGGCAAGGGCGGCCGCAATTCCGAGTTCCTGCTCGCCTTTGCTATCGGCATCGAGGGCGTGAACGGCATCCATGCCCTGGCCGCCGATACGGACGRCATAGACGGCTCGGAGAACAATGCCGGCGCCTTCGCCGACGGCTCGACTGTGTCGCGCATGCGGGCGGTAGGCGTCGATGCCAAGGCGATGCTTGCCGGCAACAACGCCTGGACGGCGTTCAATGCGGTCAGGGATTTGTTTGTGCCGGGACCGACGGGGACGAACGTCAATGATCTGAGGGCAATACTCGTTCGATAGCGCGGAGCCCCACAGAGGTCGTCATTCCAAGGCAATGCAAGGAGCGTAGCGACGCGCGCAGACCCTGGAATCCATGCAATTGCCTCGGCCGTGGAGTGCAGCGGAGCAGAATTCTGGACCGTGGCGGCGCGTTGAAGTCACGGCATGGATCCTCGGGTCTGCGCTGCGTCGCTTCGCTCCTTGCTCCGCCCGTGGATGACGACCTGACGGGCGTTTCGGCTAATCTCCGGGGTCATGCGATCGATCAAGCAGCCATCAACTTCCTTACTTTCCTCATATCCTGCAAAAACCGCTCCCGCTCGGCTTCCTTATCCTCCTGCTCGCGGATGCGCAGAATGAAGGACGGGTGGATGGTGAGGAACACCCGCAACCCATCCTCGCGCTCGACCACGTCGCCGCGCATCTTGGTGATCGGCACCGCCTTGCCGAGCAGCGACTGCGCCGCCGTCGCGCCGAGCGCCACGACGAGGTTCGGCTTGACGAGATCAAGTTCCTTGTCCAGCCACCAGCGGCAGGCCTGAATCTCGCCGGCATTGGGCTTGGAGTGGATACGCCTTTTACCACGCGGCTCGAATTTGAAATGTTTGACCGCATTGGTCACATAGACCTTGCGGCGGTCGATCGCGGCATCGTCCAGGATGCTGTCGAATATTCTGCCCGCTGGCCCGACAAAGGGCTTGCCGGCCAGGTCCTCCTGGTCGCCGGGCTGCTCGCCGACGAAGATCACATCGGCATTCTCCGGCCCCTCGCCGAAGACAGTCTGGGTCGCATCGCGCCACAACGGACAGCGGCGGCATCCTTTCGCCTCCTCGCGCAGCTCCGGAATATCGTCGGCCTCTGGCGCCACAACATCGGACGGCTCGGGCGTCGGCCAGTGCTTGGCCTTCACCTTGGCATGGTGCGGTGCTGGGGTGGTTGGCATCCGGGCGATCATGTCTGATGCGGCTCTGTCCGCTCCTGCTATCAGATCTGGAATGAGCGAGGCCTCGGGAAGGTTCCGCCAATATTTCTTCGGCAYCTCCCTCTGCATCGCCTTCACCTTGAGGCGGGCCGGGTTGAAGATGTTTTCGAAATAGGTCCGCCACAGCGCCTCGGCATCGTCTTCCGCCGGCGCGTCGCGCTTGGCCGCACCTGGGCCGATCGCCAGACGCTCGCCGTCCCAGTCGGCTGAGGCATGCGGGGTCAGGATCGTCCAGCGCATGCCGGTGAATCGGCGCACGAAGAAATCGGCATTGCGCTCGACGATGAAATGATCGGGCTCGAACCACGCGACATAGCGCTCGTCCGGGCCTTCGCCGATTTTTCGGAAGCGCACGAAGGCGCGCATCTTGTGGATGTCGCGATGTACCGCCTTCTCCATCGCCTCCAGCCGCCGGATATCGGGATCGGTGGCGATCGAAAGCAGCTTCGGCTCCGAACGCAACCGCCAGAGCAGCCGGTAGAGAAAGCTGAAGCGCTCCGGATCGGAATGGCAGATCACAGTCTCGGCGCGCTCGATGAAGTCGCGCGGCACGACCAGYCGCGCATCGGCTTGCGCAGGCGGCAAATCGCTGGCGCAACTTTCGCGATCCGGTTCGACCTGCCACGCAACATCTTCCGGCGGAATATCGTTCGTCGCCAGCCGGCGCGCCGCATCCCGCCAGCCGGCGAAATCGGTCTGGCTTTCGAGCCGGACGAGATGAGCGGCGAGGTTGAGCTGAGTTCTTGTCATGGTCAGAACAATGAAAGCTGCTCGCAGGAGCGGGTGATCTCCTGGCGCAAACCGGCCTTGTCGGTCAACGCTCCCGGCGACCAGCCTTCCGCGATGATGAAAGGCCGCACCTTGGCGACCGAATGACAGAGCCGGCCGACATCCTCGAGCCGCAGCCGGCGGTGGCGGCGTGTCTCGATGATCCGGTCGATGACCTTGGTGCCGAGGCCGGGAACGCGCAGCAGCGCTTCTCGCTCGGCGCGGTTGACGTCGACCGGAAAGCGGCCCCGGTTGCGCAGCGCCCACGCAAGCTTGGGGTCGATGRCAAGGTCGAGCATGCCGTCATTGCTGCCGGCGAGGATCTCCGGTTGCGAGAAGCCGTAGAAGCGCATCAGCCAGTCGGCCTGATAGAGCCGGTGCTCGCGTATCAGCGGCGGTTTCTGCAATGGCAGGGACGACGACGAATCCGGGATCGGGCTGAAGGCGGAGTAATAGACGCGTCTGAGGCGATAGCTGCCGTAAAGCCGGGCGCTGGCACGCAGGATGCCGTCATCGGACGTCTTGTCGGCGCCGACGATCATCTGCGTCGACTGGCCGCCCGGCGCGAAGCGCTCGCGCCTGCGGCTCTGCAAAGTGGGCTCGGCCTTCTCCTCGATCTTGCGGCGCAGTTTGGCCATCGAAAGCCGGATCGTTTCCGGCTTCTTCTCCGGCGCCAGCTTCTTCACACCCTCGTCGGTCGGCAGCTCGACATTGATCGACAAACGGTCGGCATAAAGCCCTGCCTTCTCGATCAGCTCGGCCGACGCCTCAGGAATTGTCTTCAGGTGGATATAACCGCCGAACTTCTCCTCGATCCTCAGCCTGCGCGCTACCTCGACCATCTCGCCCATGGTCTCGTCGGGCGAGCGGATGACGCCTGACGACAGGAACAGGCCCTCGATGTAGTTGCGCCGGTAGAAATCCATGGTGAGCTTCACCACCTCCTCGACGCTGAAGCGGGCGCGCCGCACATTCGAGGACGAGCGGTTGATGCAATAGCTGCAGTCATAGATGCAGAAATTGGTGAGCAGGATTTTGAGCAGCGAGATGCAGCGCCCGTCCGGCGCGTAGGAATGGCAGATGCCGGAACCCTCGGTCGAGCCGATGCCGCCCGATCTCAGCGAGTCTCGTTTTGCCGAGCCGGACGACGCGCAAGAAGCGTCGTATTTGGCGGCGTCCGACAGGATCGCCAGTTTCTCGCGGATGGAAAGCACAGCCATTTGTTCATGATATGTTCCAAAGGTGCAATTGGCTATAACTTTTGATTGCCGCTGGCAAAACGTGATCGCCGCGCCTGTCGTGCCAGCCTTAGACCTCGTGCAGGTAGAGGTGATAGTCCAATTCGCTGACGGTCCGGGCAACCCGTAGATATTCAGCCTGCTTGATCGCCACGAAGGTGCGGTGCAGGTCGGGGCCGAGCGCCGACTTCAGAAAATCGGAGGCACGGGCCGCTTCGATCGCGGCGCRCCAGTCGGCAGGCATCGCCGATTTCTCCGTCGCCTGCTCGTAGCCGTTGCCGGTCGTCTCGGGACCGGGATCCAGACCTTCATCCAGGCCTTTGACGATGCCGGCCAGCACTGTTGCAGCGATCAGATACGGGTTGGCGTCGACGCCGGAGGGCCGGTGTTCGATGCGGCGGTTCCTGGTATCGCCCGCCGGCACGCGCAACGCCACCGACCGGTTGTTGACGCCCCATGTCGGCGCCACCGGCGCGTAGGATTGCGAGACGAAGCGCCGCCATGAATTGGCGTGCGGCGCAAACACCAGCATCGATTCCGCCATGGTGTGGATCAAGCCGCCCAGCGCGTTGAGCAGCTTGGGCGACCATTTCTCGCCGGTTGCCTCGGTGAAAACGTTGCGGCCGGAATCGTCCTGCAGCGAGACGTGGAAATGCATGCCGGAGCCGGCATAGGCCTCGATGGGCTTGGCCATGAAGCAGGCGGTGACGCCGTGCCGGCGCGCTTGCGCTCGCACCAGCCGCTTCAGCATCACGAGGTCGTCCGCCGCGCGCATCACGTCCTTGCGGTAGTTGAGCGTCAGCTCGTACTGGCCGGGCGCGTATTCGGAAATGACCGTTTCGGCCGGGATGCCTTGCGCCTTCGCTGCGGCGTAGATGTCGGAAAACAGCGGCTCCATGCCGTGCAGGTGGTCGACCGAATAGACCTCGGTCTTGGCCGAGCGGCGGCCGTCGAGCACCGCGCGGGCAGGCTGCACCTTGCCGTCCGCGTCGCGCTCGTTGGACAGCAGGAAGAACTCCAGCTCGAAGGCACCGGCCGGATGCAGGCCGCGCGCGGCGAGCAATTCCACCTGCCTTGCCAGCACCAGCCGCGGGTCGGAGGTCATGGGCTGGCCGTCGAGATGGTACATCGACATCAGCATCTGGCCACGTGGCGGGCTGGTGCCGAAGAGCGGCGCCAGCGTGCCCGGGATCGGCCATGCCCTGAGGTCGCCGTCGCCGGTGTCCCACACCAGGYCGGTCTCGTGCACGTCCTCGCCGGTGATGTCGAGGCCGAGGATCGAGATCGGCAGATGCCGGCCGCTCTCGAAAATGCCCATCAGCTCGTGCCGGCGCACGATCTTGCCGCGGCCGATACCGTTGGCGTCGGTGAGCACGATGTCGAAAGCCTCGATGTCGGGATGGGCGTCGAGAAAGRCTTTTGCCTCGGCCGGTGTCGAGCCGGAAGGCGAGGTGGTTACGGCGTTCGGATTGTCCATAACTGCTTGTCTCACGCCGCAAGTTTGCCCGCAACCGCGGCGAAGGCGGCGATCAGCCGCCTCACTTGTGCGGACGTTGTGACCGGCGATATCAGCATCATGTTGTGGAACGGCGCGATCAGCACGCCGCGATTGACCAGCGCGACATGGATGGCGGCTTCGAGTTCCGGCGCATGCGCCTTCTCCGCCTCGCCACCATTGTGCAACGGTCCCGGCGCGCAGATGAATTCGACGCGCGCGCCGACCCGCGCGACATGCCAGGGCAGCTTGTTTCGCTGGATGACGGCGGAGAGCCCCGCATCGAGCCGGCGCGCCAGCCGGTCCATATGCGCGTAGGCCTCCTCGGTCATCACCTCTTCCAGCGTCGCGCGCATCGCCGCGAATTGCAGCGGATTGGCCGACAATGTTGTGCCCATGCCGGAATAGCCGGGCTCCTTGGTCCGGTTGTAGGCGCCGTAGCGCGTGGCGACCTCCTCGCTCATGCCCCAGATGCTCGCCGGCACGCCGCCGGCCACCGGCTTGCCGAGCACGAAGAAATCCGGCTCCAGCCCGTGCTTCTTCGTAAAGCCGCCGGAGCCGGTGGAGATGGTATGCGTCTCGTCGATCAGAAGCAGCGTGCCGGCCGCGCGGGTCAGCTGCCGCAGCGCGTCGTGGAAGCCGGGTTCCGGCAGCACCATGCAGGAATTGGTCAGCACCGGCTCGGTGATGACGCAGGCGACGTCGCGGTCCGCAAGCGCTGCCTCCAAGGCTGGGATGTCGTTGAATTCGACGATCTTGGTAGCCCGCGTGAGATCGCGGAACTCGCCCGCGAGCCCAGGCCGGTTCACCGGCTTGCCGTCGATCAGCCGCACCATCGTCTCGTCGACCGAGCCGTGATAGCAGCCGTTGAAGACCAGGATCTTCTCGCGTCCCGTCACCGCGCGGGCGACGCGCAGTGCGAAGCGGTTGGCGTCCGTGGCGGTGGTGGCGATCTGCCAATAGGGCAGGCCGAAGCGCTGCTGCAGGAGGGTGCCGATCGCCAGCGCRTCCTCGCTGGGCAGCATGTAGGTCAGGCCGCGCGCGGCCTGCCGGCGGATGGCGCGCGCGACCGCAGGCGGCGAATGGCCGAGCATCGAGCCGGTGTCGCCCAGGCAGAAATCGTCGAGCCTGTTGCCGTCTATGTCGGTGATGGTGGCGCCCTTGGCGCCGTCGACCAGGATCGGGAACGGCGTTGGCCAGTCGGTCATCCAGTGCATCGGCACGCCGCCGAGGAAACCGGCAATGCCGTTGCCGAGCTTCGCCTCGGATTTCGGCCGCGCCTTGCGGAAGGCGGCCGCCTCTGCCTCGCGCAACGCTGCGATGCGGGCGATGTCGATGCCGCCGATAGAAGTCCCGTCGGTTGAATGCATGAGCCCCCCCTGAGGCAGTAGGCAGTAGGCAGTAGGTGCCGTCACCTAAGCCCTACTGCCCAATCCCTACTGCCTATGCTGTAATATCGATGACGCCGCAATCGCCGGCGGTGCTTCCGAACACGATGCGGCGCTCTTCCTTGTCCCACGTCATCGACGTGATGGCGCCCTTGCCGGGGCGGCGTAGCAGCACTTCCTTGGCATCGGCGAAGCGCGCCGCGATCACCATGCCGTCCTCATATCCGATGGCCGTGACGTCCTGGCTCGGATGGCAGGCGACGCAGGTCACCATCGTGTTGCCGCGCGTGCCGAGCTCCAGCGGCGCCTTGCCCATCGGYCCGTCCTTGGCTTGGAACGGCCAGACGATCGCCGCCGGCGCGCCGGAGCTTGCCAGCCATTTACCCTTCACGCTCCAGGACAGGCTTTTCACCTTGCCGGGATAGCCCGACATGCGCATRTGCTTGCCGTCGGCGAGCTTCCAGCCATGCAGCGCATTCTCCTGCATGGTGGTGACGAGGAAGGCGCCGTCCGGCGAAAAGGTGATCCCGGTATGGGCGCCAGCCCATTCGAGCTCCACCGGCTTGCCCTCGGCGGCCGGGAAATGCAGCGTCGCGCCATTGTAGCGGGCGACGCCGAAACGCATGCCCTTGGGCGAGAAGGCCAGCCCCTCCACAGAACGCGGATGGGCAAATTCCTTGATCCTGCCGTCGGCGAAACGCACGAACGCGGTCTTGCCGGAGGCATAGGCGATCGCGCCCTGCGGTCCGGCAGTGACGCTGGTGACCCATTTCTTGCCGACGCTGGCGAGTTCGCTCACCTCGCCGCCGGCCTTGACAGCAAACACCTTGCCGTCCTCGCCACCCGTGATCAGCCGGTCGTTGGCCGCGTCATGGAAGGCGGAAAGCAGGCCGTCATTGGCCTGTATCGTTTTCTGCCCGTTGTCCAACCGGTGGATCGCGCCGTCGGCCAAGGCGAAATGCGGCACGTCGTTGAGGAAGACGGCGGCGACGCAATGGCCTTCGAGATCAAGCGGGGCGACTGTGGGCATGGCTTCCTGCGTGAGCGAGATTTGGATTTATCTGGCGRCTTACTCGACGTTTCCCGCATCGGCAACCATAGGAACCGGCAGCGGTCCCTCAAAGACAGGGTGGGAAGGCATCAAAGCAGCCCCTTTGCCCGCAACTCCGTCGCAAAAGTCGCAAGCGGCATCACCAGTGTCAAAGGTTGGCCTTGAAGAGGCTCGGCACCGTAGCTGGTGTACCATCCTGCTGCCCGCTCACTCTTGGCGTCAATAATGAGCAGGACRCCGCCGCCCTCGCCAGCGAGGCGCAAGCAGCGGAGCGCGGCGGCGGCAAGCAACTGACCGCCAAGCCCTTGCCCTGCAACGCGGCGATCCGTCGCGAGACGGGCAAGCTTGAAACCGGAAACTTCGTGCCGCGCCAAACCCCTCGTCATGGCCGCGGGCACGGTTTCGTGAGCGAATGCAGACGGCGCGATTGTATAAAAGCCGAGAATCCGCTCGGTATTCGCGTCGTCGATTGCACAGAAGGTCTTGGCGGCATTTTGTTCGTGGCTCTGTCGCGCGAACCGCCGCAAAAAGTCATTCATCTGTGCGTCGCCGCAGTCGAACGAGGCCCGATCGTGCTGTTTCGCAATCGGCTGCTCGTGCCAGGACGGCAGTGTCACAGTGTTTCCGGTAAGGCCGCGATCGCCGCTCGCAGTTTTGCATTGGGTCTCGGCGGATTCTCCAGCAGGTCGAGTATGYGTGTGAAATTACGGTCGGATACTTTTGTGACCTCCGCGRCTTCGATCACAGCCTGCGCCTCGGGAACGACCTTGTTGAGGATGAAGTCGGCAACGTCCTGATGCGAGAGTGCAGCCGCGCGCGCGATCATCGCCTTCTGCGCGGGCGCAATGCGAATTTGATAGCGCTCAGTCTTCTGGTCGGAGGGCCGCGACATAGGGTGTCTCCCAGGCTTCATGTACACATGGTATGTGTACATGAAGCCGCAATCAATCCTATGGGATAAACAATTTGGCGTTTAGGCCGCCTGGCAGGCCTCAAAACTCTTTCTGAGCCGCTCGGCGTCGAGATCGCGGCCGATGAAAACCAGCCGGCTTTCATGCTTTTCGCCGTCCTTCCAAGCACGCTGGTGGTCGCCCTCGAGGATCATGTGCACGCCCTGCAATACATAGCGGTCCTCGTCGCCCTTGAGCGCGATGATGCCCTTCAGCCGCAGGATGTTCGGCCCTTCCATCTGGGTGACCTTTTCGATCCAGGGGAAGAACTTCTTCGGATCCATCTCGCCGCCCCGCAGCGACACCGACTTCACCGTCACGTCATGGATGTCGGACGCATGGTGGTGATGATGATCGTGACCGTCGTGATGATGGTGGTCGTGATCGCAATCCGGGCCGCATTCATGGTCGTGATCGTGGTCGTGCGCCTCGAGGAAATGCGGGTCGTTCTCCAGCGCCCGCGACAGGTCGAAGGCGCCGCGGTCGAGCACTTCGTCGAGCGCCACGCCGGACCGCTGCGTGCGATGGATCTTTGCCGCCGGATTGATGGCGCGGATGGTCGCTTCGACCTTTTCGAGCTCTTCCGGCGTGACGAGGTCGGTCTTGTTCAGCACCACCACGTCGGCGAAGGCGATCTGGTCCTCGGCTTCCTTGGAATCCTTGAGGCGCAGCGGCAGGTGCTTGGCGTCGACCAGCGCCACCACAGCGTCGAGCTTGGTCTTGGTGCGCACGTCATCGTCCATGAAGAAGGTCTGCGYCACCGGCACCGGATCGGCGAGGCCCGTGGTCTCRACGACGATAGCGTCGAAGCGGCCGGGCCGGCGCATCAGGCCCTCGACGACGCGGATCAGGTCGCCGCGCACCGTGCAGCACACGCAGCCATTGTTCATCTCGTAGATTTCCTCGTCGGATTCCACGATCAGGTCGTTATCGATACCGATCTCGCCGAACTCGTTGAYGATGACGGCGTAACGCTTGCCGTGGTTTTCCGACAGGATGCGGTTGAGCAGCGTCGTCTTGCCCGCGCCGAGATAGCCGGTGAGAACGGTTACGGGGATTTGCGTCTGTGCATCGCTCATGGTTTGCCTCGAAGATCTTGGCCTCGAAAATCTGGGATTGTCGGCCTCATATAGGATGGGTGCCACGCTTTTGCACGCGCCAAACCGATAGGCCAGGCGGAGCTCCTGACCGGCGGGCGCCGAGGGACGGATTGGCGGCGGCCGGGGCAGGCAGAACGGAGGGGCCACGAGAGTGGCCAGAGGTCATTGCCGGCCTCCGTTGTGAATCTCGTCGGTTCAAAAGTCGTTTGTCATCTAACTGAAATAAACATCTGGCATCACCTGCGCGGGCACCGCAATGCTTGCCGGCAAAGCGTTCCGCAAGCCGGTTCTTAGAGATCGTCATTTGCCAACCGTCGGGCGGCCTCTATGCTGGCCGCGCCGGTTCGGCCGAAGAGGGAACGACCATGGCCAAGGCGGACAAGACAGCGACCATGAGCCGGCTGCATTCGGCGGCGAGATTGGCGCGCACGGCGCTCGCCGCGCGGCTTCTGGCGCATGGTTTTTATGCCGGCCAGGACCAGATCATGCTGGCGCTCGACCGCGAGGACGGCCAGACTCCCGGCAATCTCGCCGGCCGGCTTGGCGTGCGGCCGCCGACCATCACCAAGACCATCAACCGGCTGCAGGCGCAGGGTTTCCTCGAAAAGCGCGCCTCCAACGCCGATGCCCGCCAGGCCCATATATTCCTCACCGAGTCCGGCCGCGAAACCATCCGCGCCATCGAGAAGTCGGTCAAGAAGACCGAGAAGCAGGCGCTGAGGGGCCTCGACAAGAAGGACCAGAAGGCGCTGTTCAAGTTGCTCGCCCGCATCGAGGCGAACCTGTCGAACGAAGATCTGGTCCTGTTGGACGACGACGCGGAGCTGGATGAAGCGTAAGCGCGATGCGAAGCATCGTCGCTTCACTCACCCACGTCGACATTGTTCCGAAAGCGTGACGCGCAGCGTCATCGCTCAACCGCGAGGCGTTGGTGACAGACGCGCGATGCGAAGCATCGTCGCGCAACCGTGGATCAATGCATCGGCGGCTTAGAGGAAGGGCGACGACGCTGCGCGTCGCGCCTAAGCGCCATCATCGGGCGTCTCGCGGTTAGCGACGATGCTGCGCATCGCGCCTACGCGTCGCGCACAAGCGTCGCCCAGCGCCCCGGCGTCATGCCGAACGCCTTCTTGAAATGCCGGTTGAAATGGCTCTGGTCGCTGAAGCCGGCGCCGGCGGCGATCTCCGCCAGCGACTCGCCCTCGGCGATCATGCGTCGCGCTCTTTGCAGCCGGCGCATCAACAGGAAGCGATGCGGGCTGGTCGAATAGGTGGCGCGAAAATGGCGCGACAGCGCGTAGCGGTCGAGGCCGGTGACGGCCTCCAGCTCATCGGAATGCACTGCACGCTCGGCATTCTCTTCCAGATAGTCGCGCGCAAGCGCCGCTGCGCGCCAGGCGGTCTTGCTCGCTGACTTTGCCGGCTTTCCCGCGTGGCGTCTCAGATGCTGCGCCAGTTGCGCGACGAAATCCGCCACGAACAGGTCGCAGAGCTCTTCGTTCAGCGGCGCCAGCGCCGAGAACARCGTGTCCCGTAGCGCCGGATCGTCGACAACGGCGCCATGGACGAAGGGCAGCGGCTCGCCGCCGAGGCAGTCGAGCAGCAGGGACGGCTCCAGGTAGAGGATCCTGTAGCGCAGCCCGTCTTCCGTGCCGGCGCCGCCATCGTGCAATTCGTCGGGGTGCAGCACGATCGCCTGGCCCGRCAGGCTGTGCTGCAGCGCGCCGCGATAATGGAAGCGCTGCACGCCGTTGAGTGTAACGCCGATCGCATAGGTGTCGTGCCGGTGCAGCTCGAAGGCGTTGCCRTGGAAGCGCGCCTCGATGCGTTCGAGGCCAAGYCCGCCCGGCGCCGAAACGATGCGATCGCCGTTGGCTGCATCCGCGCACGAACGTTCAAGACCTTCCGTCGCTTCCGCGCCTAGAGCCTGCGCCATCGCCCTGTTCCGCCCGTCATGGGCCATCTCGGAGTATCAATCTTGGTGTTCGATACGAAAATTGCAATTGTCCTGAGAGAGGATCTGCCGGTGTGGCAGAAGCTCAACGTCACCGYGTTCCTGACCAGCGGCATCGTCGCGCAGTTTCCCGAAATCATCGGCGAGCCCTATCGCGACCGCGCCGGCAACCTTTATAACCCGATGTCGATCCAGCCGGTCATCGTCCTGTCGGCCGATGCAGCGACGCTGGGCACGATCCATCGCCGGGCCTTGGAGCGCGGGGTGACGACGTCCGCCTATGTCGAGGAGATGTTTTCGACCGGGCACGACGTCGCCAACCGCGCCGTCTTCGCCGAATTCGCGCCGGACGACGCCAGGATTGTCGGCATCGCCTTGCGCGGCGACAAAAAACTCGTCGACAAGATCACCAAGGGCGCCCGCATGCATGGTTGATTTTGTACCGTCTTGAACGTTCGGGATTGGCTGCAACCTCGCGACCTCGTCATCCTCGGGTCTGCGCGCGTCGCTTCGCTCCTTGCTCCGRCCGTGGATGACGACCCGCGAGAACCGTTCGAACCAATCGCCGACGGCAATCCGCTCTAAGCCTGTCCGGCGCGCTTGTTGGGCCAGTCGCTTTTGGCTTGCTGGCCAGCGGCGATTGCCGMAGAAGGGTAATGTCTATCTTCCTTCGGCCCGACCTTGAGCATTCCCAAAAACRCCGACGACAGCGCAACGCCGCCCGCGGCGATGCTTCTGATGCTTTGCGTCTATGTCTGCTTCACCTTTCTGGACACCTCCAGCAAATATCTGGTGCTGGCCGGCGTCTCGGCGCTGATCGTCGCCTGGACCCGCTTCGCCGTCCATGTCCTGCTGGTCGGCCTCTTTCTGCGCGGCTGGCGCGAGCCGAGGCGTTTTCGCGCCAACAACCTGCCGGCGCATATATTGCGCGGCTGCATGCTTTTCGGCTCCACCATGTTCAACATCCTGGCGCTGAAGACACTGYAGCTCGCCGAAACCACCTCGATCTATTTCTTCGGCCCGATGGTGATCACCGCTCTTGCCGGCCCGCTGCTTGGCGAATGGGCCGGCTGGCGGCGATGGCTCGCGATCCTCACCGGCTTTGTCGGTGTTCTGATCATCACCCGGCCGGGCGTCGGCGTGTTCGGCATCGGCCATCTCTTCGCGCTGGGCTCGATGCTGTCGAACAGCTTCTACGTCATCATGACGCGGCGCATGTCGGCGACGGAAACCTCCGAGAGCCTGATATTGTTCTCGGCGCTGGCGCCGTCGGTGCTGCTGGCCCCGATGCTCGCCTTCTCGCCCGCGCTGCCGCACGGCGGCATCCAATGGTTCGTCGTCCTGATGCTGGGCGTCTTCGGCGCCGGCGGGCACTATCTGCTGGTCCGCGCCTATCGTCTGGCGACCACGACGCAACTGGCGCCGTTCCCCTATTCGCAAATGGTGTGGATGATCATCTCCGGCTGGGTGATCTTCCACCAGTTCCCCGACCGCTGGACGTTGCTCGGTGCGGCCATCATCGTTGCCAGCGGGCTCTACATCATTCACCGCGAGCACCGGCTTCGCGTCCGCAACTCCGCTTCGCTCGACACTGAGGCCGAGGCGCTGGCGAAAAAACTTTGATTTGCTCCCGATCGATGGCATAAGGCCGAATTTAAACAGTTTAAAGACCCTGGGGAGCGAAGGGCCTGGCACAGAAGATCAAGCTTTCGACAATCGCGGATGCGCTCGGCGTCTCCACGGCAACGGTATCGCTGGCGCTGCGCGACAGCCCGCTGGTGGCCGGCGCCACGCGCGAGCGCATCAAGGAACATGCCCGCGCCATCGGCTATATCTACAACCGCCGCGCCGCCTCGTTGCGCACCTCGCGGTCCGGTATTGTCGGCGTCGTCGTTCACGACATCATGAACCCGTTCTTCGCCGAGATCCTGCGCTCGATCGAAAGCGAGCTCGACCGCAGCCGCCAGACCTTCATCCTCTCCAACCATTACGACCAGTTGGAAAAGCAGCGCACCTTCATCGACACGCTGCTGCAGCTCGGCGCCGACGGCGTCATCATGTCKCCGGCCATCGGCACTCCGGCCGAGGACATCATCATGGCCGAGGAAAACGGCCTGCCGGCGGTGCTGATCGCGCGCACCRTGGCCGGCGCCGACGTGCCGGTGTTCCGCGGCGACGATGCTTATGGCACCGCATTGGCCACCAATCATCTGATCTCGCTCGGCCACAAGCGCATCGCCATGGTCGGCGGCACCGACCAGACCTCGACCGGCCGCGACCGCTACCAGGGCTATCTCAACGCGATGGAGGCGGCCGGCCTGGAGGTGAAGCCGTCCTGGCGCATTCCGGGGCCGCGCACMAAGCAGGCGGGGTTCGAGGCCGCGGGGCAGTTTCTGGCGCTGAAGGACAAGCCCACCGCCGCCTGCTGCTGGAACGACCTGGTCGCGATCGGGCTGATGAACGGCATCGCGCGCGCCGGCCTCGTGCCGGGCGTCGATATCTCCGTGACCGGCTATGACGATCTCGAGGAGGCGGCAATCGCGACGCCGGCGCTGACCACGGTCTGGAACGGTCAGCGCGAGGTCGGCCGCCGCGCCGCGAGCGCCTTGCTCGACAAGTTGAACGGGCAGGCGGTGCGGCCCTCGCAGGAACTGATCAAGCCGGAACTGCATCTGCGGCAGTCGACCGGGAAGCCGGTGGAGCGTGCATGACCAAGCCCGAAGGAGGATTGCCGGTCGCCATCCTGGTGYCCGCCGATTTCAACGATCATGCCGTCAGCCGCATCGACAAGGCGTTCAGGCCTGTGCGGATCGAACGCGCCGATCCGGCGCTGGTGACGGACGAGATGCGCGCGACGGTGCGCGGCATCGCGTCCTACGCAGGCATCAGCGCGGCGATGATCGACGCGCTGCCCAATCTCGAGATCATCGCCAGTTTCGGCGTCGGCTACGATTCCGTCGACGCCAATCACGCGGCCAAGCGCGGCGTCATGGTCACCAACACGCCCGACGTCCTGACCGAGGAGGTCGCCGACACCGCCATTGGCCTGCTGATCAACACCGTGCGCGAGCTCTACGCCGCCGAGAAATGGCTGCGCGACGGCGACTGGGCGGAGAAGGGCAATTATCGCCTGAGCCGGCTTACCTTGCGCGGCCGCAGCGTCGGCATTTTCGGCATGGGCCGCATCGGCCGGGCCGTCGCCCGCCGCATCGAAGCCTTCGGCCTGCCGATCGCCTACCACAACCGCCGCAGGGTCGAAGGCCTGGCTTACGGCTATCATGCCACTTTGAAAGGGCTTGCCGAAGCCGTCGACACGCTGATCTGCGTCGCTCCGGGCGGCGCTGCCACGGAGAGGGCGATCAATGCCGAAATCTTGTCGGCGCTGGGTCCGAACGGCGTTTTCATCAATATCGGCCGCGGCTCGACGGTCGACGAGGCGGCGCTCGCCGCCGCCCTCGAAAGCGGCGCCATCGCCGCCGCCGGGCTCGACGTCTTTGCCGAAGAGCCGAACGTGCCGCGGGCCCTGCTCGACGCCCCCAACACCTCGCTTCTGCCGCATGTCGGCTCGGCGTCGGTCCACACCCGCCGCGCCATGGCGGATCTCTGCGTCGACAATCTCGTCTCCTGGTTCGCCGAGCGCCGGCCGCTGACGCCCGTGCCGGAGACCATCAACATCAAGGCGCGCGGCTAGAGCGCCTTCAGGCAGGTATAAGGCGGTCTTCCCTCCATCGAACGTTGAACCGCTCCAGGCGCTTTCGCCACATTTGTTAATGCTTTAGCAGCCCCATTAACTCCCACTTAACGCTTTGAAATCATTTTCCATGCTGGTTGAGCGTGGAGAAGCGGCGTGAAGCTGTTCGTCGGGTTGGTTGTGTCGGTTGCGTTGTTCGGGGGCGCGCATGTCCTGTCTGGCGGCGAGGGCCAAAGCACGGCTGTCGAGACCGCCTCCTCGAGCACCTATCGATTGACGGCCAATGGCGACGAAGCCGCCTGCGCCGTGCAGCGCGGAGCTCCGGTCTCGGACGGCCTGTYGCGGCTCGACGTCGCCCCGGACTGCCGCAAGCTGATGCCCGGCATCGAGCGCGTGAGATTCTGGCGCGAGCAGGCGGACGGCTCGGTCGCTTTCAGCGAGAATGGCGTCGATCCGATCGTCACCTTCGAGGTCGCCGATGGCGACGGCTACGAATCCTACGCGCCGGTCGCGCCGCTTCTCGCGCTGAACAGCGACAGCAGCAACTGAATATAAGCGAAGTGTCTATTCCGCTGCGGCCCTGGCACCTGCCTTCGCGGCCGCGTGCAGCCGCACGGCATCGCCGAAGGCCTTGAAGATCTTGGCGGAATTGCTGTCCGACTTCACCCAGTATTCGGGGTGCCACTGCACGCCGACCGCGAAGGCTCGCGCATCCTTGACCGAGACCGCTTCGATCGTGCCGTCGGTGGCCAAGGCCTCGACCTGGAGYCTGGAGCCCAGCAGGTCGATCGCTTGGCGATGCAGGGAATTCACCTTGATCTCGCCGGCGCCGAACACGCCGGCAAGGCAGCTTCCGGGCTTGATCGAAACCGTCTGATGGATGGCGAAGCGCTCCTCCTGATTGTCGCTCACCGGCGCGCGGTGGTCGAGYGAGCCTTCGCGCTCCTGGATTTCGGTGCCCAGCGTGCCGCCCAGCGCGACGTTCAGCTCCTGGATGCCGCGGCAGATCGCAAGCAGCGGCACGCCGCGCTCGATCGCCTTGCGGATAAGCGGCAGCGTGGTGGCGTCCCGCGCCGGGTCGTAGGGCCCGTTGGCCYCACTCGGGTCCCCGCCATAGAGCGAGGGATGCACGTTGGACTTCGACCCGGTGACCATGACGCCGTCGACGGACGACAGCAATTCGTCGAGGTCGAGCCGGTCGCCGAAGGACGGCACCAGGAGCGGGAACACGCCGGCGCCGGCGACCGCCGCCTCCAGATATTGCTGGGGCGCTGCGTGCCAGGTGTAGTTGTCGAACTGGCGGACGTCGGTCGAGATTGCGACGAGCGGCTGCTGCATTTTGGGTTTGGTTTCCATCAGGCCAAGGATTTGTTCTGCCTATAAAATAAGCGATCCGTCGCGGCTTTTCCATGGCAAGTTTCGCCGCCTCGCATGGGCCAGACGAGAGGATGTTAGACTATAGTTGCAGTGGGCCGCTGAATGGCTGCAAGCTTGGCCGGCGGCGCTGGACTCGACTTCTTGCCCGTGTATGTTTCTCCCCCAACCGGTTCGGACACCGAGGATGTCCTGCATCGGTCAGCTGATCCGCAAGGGAGGAAACTTAATGGATCGTCGTTCGTTCATTCGCAAGGCCGGTGCCTCCGGCGTGGGTGCCGCCGCAGCGGCAGCGGCACTCGCCACGCCGGCCATTGCCCAGTCCAACCCGAAAGTGACCTGGCGGCTGGCGTCGTCCTTCCCGAAGTCGCTCGACACGATCTATGGCGGCGCCGAAGTCTTCTCCAAGATGCTGTCGGAAGCGACCGACGGCAATTTCCAGATCCAGGTCTTCGCTTCGGGCGAACTGGTGCCCGGCCTGCAGGCAGCCGACGCCACCGCCGCCGGCACCGTCGAAGCGGCCCATACCGTGGCCTATTATTACTGGGGCAAGGATCCCACCTGGGCGCTCGGTGCGGCCGTGCCCTTCTCGCTCAACGCGCGCGGCATGAACGCCTGGCACTATCATGGCGGCGGCATCGACCTGTTCAACGAATTCCTTGGCACGCAAGGGTTGTACGGCCTGCCGGGCGGCAACACCGGCGTCMAGATGGGCGGCTGGTTCCGCAAGGAAATCAACAGCGTAGCCGATCTCTCCGGCCTCAAGATGCGCATCGGCGGCTTTGCCGGCAAGGTCGTCGAGAAGCTCGGCGTGGTGCCGCAGCAGATCGCCGGCGGCGACATCTACCCGGCGCTGGAAAAGGGCACCATCGACGCCGCCGAATGGGTCGGCCCCTATGACGACGAGAAGCTCGGCTTCTACAAGGTCGCGCCTTATTACTATTATCCCGGCTGGTGGGAAGGCGGCCCGACCGTCCATCTCCTGTTCAACAAGGCGAAATACGAGGAGCTTTCGCCGACCTACAAATCGCTGGTGCGCACCGCGGCGCAGGCCGCGGACGCCAACATGCTGCAGAAATACGACTATGTGAATCCGCCGGCGGTGCGGCGGCTGGTGGCTGGCGGCGCCAAGCTCAGGCCGTTCAGCCAGGAGATCATGGCCGCCTGTTTCGAGAAGGCCAACGAGGTCTATGCCGAGATGGAATCCAACAACGCGCCGTTCAAGAAGATTTGGGAATCGATCAAGGCCTTCCGCAAGGAGCATTATCTCTGGGCTCAGGTGGCCGAATACAATTACGACACCTTCATGATGGTGCAGCAGCGCAACGGCAAGCTGTAGGCTGGGCCTTACCTTCTCCCCTTGWGGGAGAAGGTGGATCGGCGCGCRGCGCCGAGACGGATGAGGGGTGTTGGAAGGAATGAGGCGTTAGCATTCCCTGGAGCACCCCTCATCCGTCGCCTTCGGCGACACCTTCTCCCACAAGGGGAGAAGGAAGATCCGCACTTAGCCTCAACCCGGCACCACCAGAACCTTGACTTCGCCCGGCGCCGGCGGGTTGGCGATCACGTCCGGTGCGTCTTGCAGGCTGACTTGCCTCGAAATCAGCCTGTCGATCTCGATCGCGCCCGAGGCGATCAGCTGCGCCGCCCTTCCATGCGTGAACGGGTTGAGGAAGGAGCCGAGCACCTTCAGCTCGCGAAACAACAGATCGAACGGCTCGATTTCCACCTTCATGCCTTGTGGCACCACGCCGACGATCACCACCGTGCCGCCCGCCCTCGCCATGCGCAGCGATTGCTCGACCGTGTCGCGCACGCCGGCGCATTCCAGCACCACGTCAACGCCGCCCGGCGCCAGGCCATTCGCGCCGGCGACGGCCGCGATTGGGTCGCCGGCGCTAGGATCGATCGTCGCGGTCGCGCCGAGCTCCTTGGCAAGCGCGCGGCGCGAGGCCTGTCGGGTCGACAGGATGATGGTCGCGGCGCCCGCGAGCTTGGCCAACTGAACGACGAGCAGGCCGATGACGCCGCCGCCGAGCACCACCACCGACGCGCCCGGCCGGATCGCGGCAAGGTCGACCCCGTGCAGGCAGCAGGCGAGCGGCTCGCAGAAGGCGCCATGCGTAGGCTTGAGGTTTGCGGGCAGCCGGAAGGCTTGGCTTTGCGGCATCAGCACATAATCGGCGAAGCCGCCGTCGCGGTGGATGCCGATGGCGCTCAGATTGCTGCACAGATTGATGCGGCCGGCATGGCAATGGGCGCAGCGCCCGCAGGCGATGTTGGGATCGCCGGTGACACGGTCGCCTACGGCAATGCCGGACACCGCCGCGCCCACGCCTTCGACGATGCCGCAGAATTCATGGCCGAGCGTCACCGGCGGCGTGCAGGGAAACTCGCCATGGAAAAGGTGCCGGTCGGTGCCGCAGACGCCGCAGGCCTCGATCCGCACCAGGACATCCTCCGGCCCCGGCGAAGGCTTGTCCACCTCGCGAAGCGCGATGCTGCCGATTGCTTCGAGCCGGACTGCTCGCATGGCTGTCACCTCAATTGAAACTCGGCGGCTTCGAAAGGTCGGGCGCCGGCGCCGCCGGCTTGGCAGGCGCGGCATCGCCGAAATTCGGCGGCTGCGACAGGTCGGGCGTGCCGGGCGCGGCAGGTGCGGCGGCGCCATTGGCCGGAGCCGCGCCATTGTCCGCCGGCGGCGTGCCGAGCGGCGACAGCGAAGGCATGTCGGGCAGCTTGAGGTCGATCGTGCTTGGCTCCACCGCGGCGCCCTTGTAGCGCATCACCATCTGCGGGAAGGCGATGGTGAGCCCGATCATGATCACCTGGATGCAGACGAACGGCACGGCGCCCCAATAGATCTGCCCGGTGCTGACCGGCGCGATCTGCTTGCCGGTGATCCTGTCGAGGTAAGGCACGCGGGCCGCGACCGAACGCAGGTAGAACAGCGCGAAACCGAAAGGCGGATGCATSAAGCTGGTCTGCATGTTGACGCCGAGCAGCACGCCGAACCAGATCAGGTCGATGCCGAGCTTGTCGGCGGCCGGCGCCAAGAGCGGCACGATGATGAAGGCGAGCTCGAAGAAATCGAGGAAGAAGGCAAGCACGAAGACCAGGATGTTGACGCCGACAAGGAAGCCGGTCTCGCCGCCGGGCAGCGAGGTCAACAGGTGCTCGACCCAGATATGGCCGTTGACGCCGTAGAAGGTGAGCGAAAAGACGCGCGCGCCGATCAGGATGAACAGCACGAAGGAGGAAAGCCTCGTCGTCGAGGCCAGCGCCTGCTTGATTACGTCGAGCGAAAGCCGCCCCTTCAGCCCTGCCATGATGAGCGCACCCACAGAGCCCATGGCGCCGCCTTCGGTCGGCGTGGCGATGCCGAGGAAGATCGTGCCCAGCACCAGGAAGATCAGCGCCAGCGGCGGGATCAGCACGATCACCACCTGCTGTGCCAGTTTGGACATCATGTTCAGTCCCAGCCGCTGATCGATGATGGCCACGACATAGATGACGATGACGCCGACGGCGAAGCCGAGGATGTCGGCATTGTCGCCCTGCGTCGGCGCAAGATAGCGATAGGCGCCATAGGAGATGGCGCCGGTGACGAGCAGCGCCACGATCAGCGACAGCACRCCGTGGCCGAGCGTGCGGGCCTCCAGCGGCAGCGCCGGCATCGAGTTCGGCCGGACGATCGACATGATCAGGATGTAGAGCATGTAGATGCCGGTCAGCACGAGGCCGGGGATCAGCGCGCCGGCATACATGTCGCCGACCGAGCGTCCGAGCTGGTCGGCAAGCACGATCAGCACCAGCGAAGGCGGGATGATCTGGGCGAGCGTGCCGGAGGCGGCGATGACGCCGGAGGCGACCCTGCGGTCATAGCCGTAGCGCAGCATGATCGGCAGCGAGATCAGTCCCATGGCGATGACGGAGGCCGCCACCACGCCGGTCGTTGCGGCAAGCAGCGCGCCGACGAAGATCACCGCATAGGCAAGCCCGCCGCGTATCGGCCCGAACAGCTGGCCGATCGTGTCGAGCAGGTCCTCGGCCATGCCTGAGCGCTCGAGCACGATGCCCATGAAGGTGAAGAAGGGTATCGCCAGGAGCGTGTCGTTCGACATCACCCTGGTGCCGTAGAAATTGTCCGGCAGCGCGTGCAGCAGCGGCCAGGCAAGGTTGATCGACCCGCCGGAATAGGGCGAGACCAGCACGCCGATGAAGAAGAACAGCAGGCCGTTGGCGGCGAGCGAGAAGGC
This sequence comes from Mesorhizobium sp. LCM 4576, assembly GCF_001854815.1. Taxonomy (NCBI): domain Bacteria; kingdom Pseudomonadati; phylum Pseudomonadota; class Alphaproteobacteria; order Hyphomicrobiales; family Phyllobacteriaceae; genus Mesorhizobium; species Mesorhizobium sp. LCM 4576. Next base: position 363,973 of record NZ_MDDT01000089.1, on the reverse strand, counting down.
GACGGGATAGCCGATCAACAGGAAGATGATCAGCGAGGCGAACATGATCGGCGCCATGTTCTGCGCGATGAATTCGATCATGGGCGGGCCTCGCCCGCGATCGCCTTGGCTTCCTCGGCCAGCGCCTTGGCCTCGAGCTCGGCCTGCTCATGCGCCGACACGAAGGGATTGGGATCGTCCATGTCGCCGCGCATGATGGCGATCTTCTTGACGATCTCGGAGACGCCTTGCAGCGCGAGCAGGAAGAAGCCGACCAGCAGGATCGCCTTGGCCGGCCACACGATCAGGCCGCCGGCATTGGTCGACATCTCGCCGCTACGGAAGGACAGCGACACATAGGGCACGAAATAGATCACCATCAGCACGACGAAGGGCATCAGGAAGAAGAGGTGGCCGAGGAGGTCGATCCAGTGCTGCACGCGCCGCGGGAACATGCCGTAGACGATGTCGATGCGGATATGGTCGTTCTGCTTCAGCGTGTAGGCGGCGGCCAGCATGAAGGCGGCGCCGAACAGGTACCATTGCAGCTCCAGCCAGGCATTGGAGGAGGTGTCGAACACCTTGCGGATGACGGCATTGCCGGCGCTCACCAGGATCGCGAGCAGGATCAGCCAGGAGACCCAGCGGCCGATGAACTCGTTGATGCGGTCGATCGTCCTGGATAGAGCGAGCAGCCCTGCCATGCATATCCTCCCTGACCATGCGGCGCGCCCGATTCCCCCTCCGGTGTCGCGCCGCTTGGCCCAACGATATGCAGCGCGTGGTCCGGCAGGTCAACATGACAAAGCCGCGGCAAACGGATCGGCACGCTGGACAGTGGCGGAATACCGCCGCCTGACGATGCGTCATGCAACGAAAGTCTTGGGGGCAACGAAAGTCCGGGGATCAGGCGATCTTGGCCTGGTCGCGCCCGGCGCCGATCAGCACCAGCATGGCGACAAGGAAGAGGTAGATCCAGGCGTCGCGCCATTCGAGCGGGAAGTAGCCGGCCCAAAGCGATTCCGCCATGCCGAAGGCCGCTGCGCCGAGCGCCGCCTTGAGCGGCGACAGATAGCCCCCGACCGCCGTCACGAACAGGATCTTGAGGCCGTAGATCAGCCCGGTGCCGAAGGAGACATTGCCGTAGTAGAGGCCGGCAAGCACGCCGGCCAGGGCGGCGCAGAGGCCGCCGAACAGCACGGCGCGGCGGAACACGGCGCGCACATCGACGCCGCACATCGCCGCCGCTTTCGGGTCGTCGGAGACGGCGCGCCAGGCGCGGCCGAAGCGCGAATGCGAAAACAGCCAAGCTGCCAGCGCCACCAGCGCGATGACCGCCGCGCAGTCGAGCAGCTGGATGACGGTAAGCGTGACCTTGAAGYCGTCGCCCTCGGCGAAAATGACGGGGGTGGCGAGCATCGGCGGCAACCACAGATCATGCGTGTCGGCGGYGATGCGGCTCGCCTCCGACAGGAAGAGCAGGATGCCGAGCGTCGTCACCACGATGGCGTTGGGCGAGCGGTCGGCAAGCCTCTCGAAAACGCTGCGCGACAGGACGTGGCTGATCAGCACCGCATAGAGAATGGCGGCGGCCACGCCGAGCGCCACCGCGGCGGCAAGCGTCAGCCACAGCGCCTGGTAGCCGAAGGCGGCGGTCAGGATCATCGTCTGGCCGCAGAAGGCGAACAGCGCGCCGTAAGCCAGGTTCGTGCGATGCAGGATGCCGTTGGTCAGCACATAGCCGAAGGCGAGCAGCGCATAGAGCGCGCCCGAATGCAGCCCGTTCAGCACCTGCTGGAAGAAATAGAGCATGCGATATCCCGCGGGTCGTGTGACGCGACCTTGRCGAACCGTTGCATTCGGAATCTAACTTGTCAAACACGTTTTATCGGTTAGATTTCTGTCCATGACGGTTTCCTGGACCCCGCACCGCTTCACCGGCGGCATCCTTGCGCTCGATACGGCGAACACCGTCGTGCTGCGCAACGATCCGCAAAAGTCCTTCGACCGCTTCGACGACCCGGCCGAGATCGTCCGCTTCGCCGAGGCGGCGAGCGGTTTTCGCGCGACCGAACTCGGCGGCCGGCGGCTGCGGGCGTCGGAACCGGGCGAGATAAAACCGACCGTCATCTCGATCCGCGAAGCGACCGATCGCCTGTTTCGCCATGCCGTGTCGAACGGCGCGCTCGCGACCAGTCTCCTGCCGGATTTCCTCACGGCCTGCGCCGGTGGACTGTCCGGGAATGCGACCGAGATCGGGATGCCGGGCCAGCCTTTCGGCGATCCGGCAACGCCGATTGCCTTCGAGGCGGCCTTGGCCGTCTCGGCGCTGTCGCTGCTGCAGGGCGAAACGGTGGCGCGGCTTCGGATCTGCCCCAATTGCAGCTGGCTGTTCGTCGACCGCAGCCGCAACGCCAGCCGCTTATGGTGCGACATGGCCGTTTGCGGCAATCGCCAGAAGGCAAACCGCTATTACCGCCGCCGTACGGCAGCGAGGGAGGTTCCCAATGTTTAGGAAATTGTCGCGTTCGGCTCTGGTCGGTGCCGCCCTGGCCGCCGCTGTCGCGCTCGGCGCCTGCCGCGACACCGGCAAGGACCAGCTCTTTGCTATTTCCGGCAAGCTGTTCGAGTTCAACTACCGGCTGGCCATCGCCACCTACGTCATCACGCTGAAGCCGCTGCGGCCGATGGTCGACGGCCAGGTTGCGGTGGTGAGCTTCCAGAACCCGGCCGGCGGCGACCCGCTCGTCGTCAACCAGAAGATCTGGCCGAAGTTGCCCCACATCACGCTGACCAGCCCGCCGCTCTCCTGCGTGGTCAAGGACAAGCCCTATTCCGTCTCGATCCGCATTGAGGATTCGAGCGGCACATTGCTGCAAAGCATCGACACCACCATGACCTCGTCGGAGGACCAGACCATGCTGCCGGACCGGCCGCTGGTGATCGGCCCGAAATACGAGCTCAATCCTGACCTTGCCGGCCACCCGAACGGCAAGCTGCCCGACGAGCAGAAGCCGGATTGCTCGAAAGCGACCTGAAACGCAGGCGTCAAAGCAATCCCAGGAAAAGTGTGAAACGGCTTTCCGCCCGGAATTTTGTCGAACAAAAGCCGCGCCATCGCGAAATTTTTGTTCCTCGCGAAGCGGTTAGCGTGATCTTGCATGCGTCGCCGGCCACTCGCCAGACCGTTTGTTGCGTGTTATCTGGCCCCTGCGATTTTGTTTGACCTCATCGCCAAGGGACGAAAGACTGCGGCGTCCCACTCCGACGTTGGCTGCCTGATTTGGGCCGCCTCCGCAGAGGAAATGCCTGATGACGCTGCACGACGTCGCGCTCGACGACAAGTTCGACCTTGGCAAGGAGCGCGTCTTCCTATCCGGCGCGCAGGCGGTCGTGCGCATGCTTCTGATGCAGCGCGAGCGCGACCGCCGCGCCGGCCTCAACACGGCAGGCTTCGTTTCCGGCTATCGCGGCTCGCCGCTTGGYGGCCTCGACATGCAGCTGTGGCGGGCGAAGAARCAGCTCGCTCAAGCCGATATCGTCTTCCAGCCCGGCCTCAACGAGGAGCTCGCCGCCACCGCCTGCTGGGGTTCGCAGCAGACCGAGTTGCTGGGCGAAGGCACGCATGACGGCGTCTTCTCCGTCTGGTACGGCAAGGGGCCGGGCGTCGACCGGTCCGGCGACGTCTTCCGTCACGCCAATCTTGCCGGYTCGTCGAAACATGGCGGCGTGCTTGCCCTGATGGGCGACGACCACATGGCCGAATCATCGACCAACGCRCATGCCACCGAATTCCTCTTCGTCGACACCATGGTGCCGATCCTCAATCCAGCCGGCGTCCAGGAGATCATCGACTACGGCCTTTACGGCTTTGCCATGTCGCGCTTCGCCGGCACCTGGGYGGCGATCAAATGCGTCAAGGACAACATCGAATCGACGGCCTCGGTCGACGCCTCGATCRAGCGCCTGGGCATCGTCATTCCCGAATTCGACATGYCGCCGGGCGGCCTGAACATCCGCCACGAGATCGACATGCTCGGCCAGGAAGAGCGGCTGCACGAGTATAAGCGCGCCGCCRCTTCCGCCTTCATCCACGCCAATGGCCTCAACCGCATCGTCTATTCCGGCGGCCGCAATCCCAAGCTCGGCGTCATCACCATCGGTAAGAGCTATCTCGACGTCCGCCAGGCGCTGGAGGATATCGGCATCGACGAGCAGGCCGCCAACCGCATCGGCATCCGCCTGTTCAAGGTCGGCTGCCCGTGGCCGCTCGATTTCCAGCACATCGCCGAGTTCGCCCGCGGCCTCGACACCATCGTCGTCGTCGAGGAGAAGCGCTCGCTGATCGAGGTGCAGCTGCGCGAGAACCTCTACGGCACCGCCGTCCAGCCAGTGATCGTCGGAAAGAAGGACGAGCGTGGCGACTGGCTGTTCCCGGCCAAGGGCGCGCTCGATCCGAACGAGATCGCCATCGCGCTCGGCGAGCRCATCCTGCGCACCATCGGCCCGTCGGAAGAGATCGCGGCGCGGGTGGCGAAGCTGCGCCAGTTCCAGGCGATGCTCGCCGACACCGTCGATATCGGCTCGCGCACGCCTTTCTTCTGCTCGGGTTGCCCGCACAATTCCTCGACCAAGGTGCCGGACGGCTCGCTGGCCGCCGCCGGCATCGGCTGCCACTTCATGGCGCTGTGGATGGACAGGAACACTGTCGGCTTCACCGCCATGGGCGGCGAGGGCGCGCAATGGGTCGGCCAGGCGCCGTTCTCGAAGCGCGACCACATCTTCCAGAATCTCGGCGACGGCACCTACAACCATTCCGGCTTGCTGGCGATCCGCTTCGCGCTGTCGAGCCGAGCCAACATCACCTACAAGATCCTTTATAACGACGCCGTGGCGATGACCGGCGGCCAGCCGCATGAGGGCGGCCTCACCGTCGACATGATCGCGAGACAGGTGCGCGCCGAGGGCGTCGACCGTATCGCCGTCGTCACCGACGAGCCTGACAAATATGCCGGCAAGGCGGATTTCCCGGCCGGTATCAGCATTCATCACCGTGACGACCTCGACCTCGTCCAGCGCGAATTGCGCGACGTGAAGGGTGTTTCGGTGCTGATCTACGACCAGACCTGCGCCGCCGAGAAACGCCGGCGCCGCAAGCGCGGCACCTTCCCCGATCCCGACAAGCGCGTCTTCATCAACGAACTGGTCTGCGAAGGCTGCGGCGATTGCGGCGTGCAGTCCAACTGCGTCTCGATCCAGCCGGTCGAGACCGAATTCGGCCGCAAGCGCCGCATCGACCAGTCGAGCTGCAACAAGGATTTCTCCTGCCTCAACGGTTTCTGCCCGTCCTTCGTCACCGTGCATGGCGGCAAGATCAGAAAGGCCGAAGGCATTGCCGGCAGAGCCGATCCTCTCGACGGCGTGCCGGCGCCGGTTGAATTCGGCATGGGCAACCAGGGCTGGGCGGGAATCATCGACGGGGTCGGCGGCACCGGTGTCGTCACCGTCGGCGCGGTGCTCGGCATGGCCGCGCATCTGGAAGGCAAKGGCTGCGGCATGATCGACATGGCCGGCCTCGCCCAGAAGGGCGGCTCGGTCTTCACCCATGTCCGCATCGCCCCGACACCCGAGGACATCCACGCCATTCGCGTTTCGGCCGGCAAGGCCGATCTTGTGCTCGGCTGCGACCTCGTCGTCTCCGGCGCCAAGAAGGTGCTGGGCGCGGTGCGCGAGGGCCACACGATCTTCCTCGCCAACACCGCCGAGATCATGCCCGGTGAATTCACCCGCTCCGCCGACTTCTCGCTGCCGGTCGAGCGGCTGAAGAAGGCGATCCGGGCGGCCGCCGGCGACGACAAGGCGCATTTCTTCGACGCCACCCGCACGGCGACCGCGCTGTTCKGAAATTCGCTCGGCGCCAACATGTTCATGCTTGGCTTCGCCTTTCAGCATGGCGGCCTGCCGCTTTCGGCCGAAGCCGTYGAAAAGGCGATAGAATTGAACGGTGAAGCGGTGGCGATGAATATTGCGGCTTTCCGCTGGGGCCGTCGCGCCGCGCATCAGCCCGATTTCGTGCGCGGCCTGGTCGCCCAGACCGGCAAGCCGGCGTCGAAGCCCGCCGAGACGCTGGACGATGTCATCGCCCGCCGTGTGGCCTTCCTCACCGCCTATCAGAACGCTGCCTACGCCAGGCGCTACGCCGATCGTGTGGCGATGGCGCGCGCCGCCGAAGCCAAGGCCGTGCCAGGCTCGACCGCGGTGACCGAGGCAGCCGCCAGGAACCTCTTCAAGCTGATGGCGATCAAGGACGAGTATGAGGTGGCGCGGCTCTACACCGACGGCACTTTCGCCGCCGACCTCGCCAAGCAGTTCCAGAGCTATGACAAGCTCGAGTTCCATCTCGCGCCGCCGATCCTCGGCCGGCGCACCAATGACGGCAAACCCCGGAAATCGAGTTTCGGCCCGTGGATGATGAAGGGTTTCCGGCTGCTGGCAGCAATGAAGGGCCTGCGCGGAACCGCCTTCGATCTTTTCGGCTACACGGCCGAGCGGCGCATGGAGCGCCAGTCGCTGAGAGACTACGAGGCCGATCTCGACCTGATCGCCAAAGCGTTGGCGCCGGGCAGGGTGGAGGCTGCGACGGCCCTGGCCTCGGTGCCGTCGCTGATCCGCGGCTATGGCCATGTCCGGCAGGCCAGCGCCGCGAAGGCGGCGGGCGAGCGTGCGCGGCTGATCGAGCGTCTGCAAAGACCGCTGGCAAGCGAGGAATTGCAAGCGGCCGAGTGATCGATACGCCTTGTTTACCTGAACGAGCGTTTCATCAGCTTCCGCAACGTCAATCGACTTGGCTRGAAGGCCCGAAAGCTCTCTCTAAAGCTTTCTTAAGGCGAATATGACACTGCTTGGCTCCCAATGATTGGGATTCAGGCGTGAAACTGAGAAAAAAGAGCGAGATCCCGGTCGACGTCTACATCCCGTTCGTGGAAACCTTGTTTCGCGACGGCCTGACGCTTTCCATCGGTTTCTTCGCGCAGACATTGCTGGTCGTCCTGGTCTACTGGAAGACAAAGGACCCAACCTACATAGCTGTTGCAGCTGGACTGCTGACAGTTGCATTCCTGCGCCTGCGCAACATCAGGAAGTACCGCAACGCGCCGTCACCAGCGAACTGGGAGGAGGCACGTCKCCGCGAGAACGATTACATTCTCTACGGTTCCATGCATGGATTCATGCTGGGTGCCTTTTGCTTTGTCGGCATCTATCTGGCGCACGACAACTTCGCAGAAATCGCGGCCGTTTGTGTGACGTTAGCCTCCGCCACCTCGATCGCTGGCCGCAACTACGGCTCGCCCAGGATGGTGATGATCTTCATCATGACCATGACTTGGCCGATCTCACTGGGCTTCATCTTACGCGCCGACCCCTACCATTTCATCCTCGGCCTTTTGTCGGTGCCGTTCCTGTTCGCAATCAAGCGCTTCGCGGATCTTGTCCGCGAGGTGCTTTTTGCGGCCTTGTCGGAAGAGAAGAAGGCCAACCGCCTCGCCCAGCGCTTCAACCGGGCACTCAATACCATGTCGCATGGCCTAGTCATGCTCGGCCCGGATGGGCGCGTCGCGGTGGCCAATGCCGAGGCCGCCCATTTGATGTCGCTGAAGTCGGCCGACTCGCTGCTCGGCCGGTCGATCCACGGTCTTCTGATGCGCGGCGTCGCCGGCGGCATGCTGGCGCCGAAAGACTGCCGCTACATCGAGGCGCAACTGACGCGCGCCCTGCGCGAAGGCCGCGACCGCAAGGTGCTGGTTTCCCTCGCCAACGGCCAGCACTACGAATTCTCGGCCCGCGAAGGCAGCCAGGAACTGGGCGTCATCACTTTCGAGGACGTGACGGCGCGCGTCGAGGCGGAGGAAAAGATCCGCTTCATGGCGCGCTACGACAATCTGACCGGCCTGCCCAACCGCGCCTATTTCCACGAGCTGGTCGGCGAGGCCATGGCCTCCGGCGACCAGGACCGRCTCTGCGGCCTCGCGGTGCTCGATCTCGACGACTTCAAGAGCGTCAACGACACGCTCGGTCATCCGGTCGGCGACGGGTTGATCTATGCCGTGGCCGAGCGCCTCGCCGCGATTGCCGGACCCGGCATCACCGTCAGCCGCTTCGGCGGCGACGAGTTCATGGTCTTCTTCGACCGCGTCGAGGACGAGAGCCACCTCAGCACCCTGCTTGACCAGATCTTCGCGGACCTGCAGGGCGAGGTGGACGTCGCCGGCCACGGCTTGCGCATCCAGGCCAGCGGCGGCGCGGTGCTTTCCAAGGTCAGGGACACCGACGCGGACGCCATGATCGTCAAGGCTGACCTTGCCCTCTACAAGGCCAAGGAGCTCGGCAAGAACAGCTGGCGGCTGTTCGAGGCGGCCATGGATGCCGCTTTCCGCAATCGTCAGCTGATGAAGGCCGATCTGCGCAATGCGGTGCAGGCCAGGGATTTGCGCGTGGTCTATCAGCCCATCGTGGCCGTCAGCACCATGCGCATCGCCAGTTGCGAGGCGCTCTGTCGTTGGGACCATCCCGATCTCGGTCCGATCTCACCMAGTATTTTCATTCCGTTGGCCGAGGAGATGGGCATCATCTCCGACATCAGCACTTTCGTGCTRCATGCGGCCTGCGCGGAGTGCGCCAAATGGCCGGCGCAGACCAGCGTTTCTGTCAATCTCTCGGCAAAGGATTTCCGCAACCGTGACGTGGTCCAGAAGGTACGCGAAGCGCTGGCGGCATCGGGACTTGCGCCGGGACGCCTCGAAATCGAGGTCACCGAGACCGCGCTGCTCGATGACAAGTCGCTGACCAGGCAATATCTCGAGGAATTGAAGCAACTCGGCGTGCGCATAGCGCTCGACGACTTTGGCACCGGCTATTCGAGCCTCAGCTATCTTCACAAGCTGCCGCTCGACAAGATTAAGATCGACCGCTCGTTCCTGATGGACGTCACCCAGAACCGCCGCTCTCTGGAGCTGTTGCGAGGCATCATCAATATGTCCCGGCCACTTGGCCTGTCAGTGACTGTCGAAGGCGTGGAGACCTTTGAGCAACTCAAGATCCTTGCGCTGGAGGTCAACCCGGATCTGGTACAAGGCTTCTTGTTCGGTTCGGCGCTGACTGCCTCTGGTATCGAGACGATGTCAAACACCGTCTGGCCCTTCGCCGAGGAAATCAAGACAGTGGAGAAGGCGGCTCGGCGTTAAATTCTGCCCGCCACGTGCGGCTTTTTAGTACAATTTTACCGATTATTAACCTTAACGCTCGGTAAACAACCTCGATCCGATTTTCATCTTTACATCTGGTGGCCTTGACGTACGGTTGCGATGCGGCTGGTTACGAGGTCAGTAAATGAGTGCGCAGTTGATGGCGCTTCGTCAAAKGGCGGGCGCGGATGGAGTAGATGCGCCAGATCACGCGTCGAATTTCGCTCGCCACGTATACGAAATGCTGGAGCGCACCGAGTATCGYCGATGCGACAAGGGCGAAGATCTCGAGGATATCTACAGGTTACGCTATAAGTCCTACCGCCTGAGCGATATGGTTCCGGAAAATCCCAGCCACATCGTCCATGATGATCTCGACGAAGCGGCCAATTGTTCCAAGTTCGGCATCTATATCGACGGCACGCTGGTCAGCACGCTGCGTATACATCACGCCAGCAGCGCTAYGCCGCAGTCACCATCGACGATGGTGTACGGCGACATACTGCGTCCGATGCTGGCGGCGGGTGYRCATTTCGTTGACCYGAGCCGTTTTGCGGCCGACCMGGAATGGTCGCGTGTTTATCCGCTGATTCCCTATCTGACGCTGAGGCTCGCCGGCATGGCCTGCTTCTATTTTGAAGCGCCCTATTGTCTTTCGACCATTCGGCCTGAGCATGCCGGCTTTTACCGCCGCATCTATTGCTCCGAGCAGATCGGTGAGACACGTGATTATCCGGGGCTAAACTACCAGGTAGTGCTTTATCGCGCCAATGTCGCGGCCATCCGTCAGCGGTCTTTCTCGCGCTTCCCCTTCTTCCGCTCCACGCCGATGGAGCAGCGCATGCTGTTCGAGGTGCCCAGTGCCGGGGAGCTTGCGCCGCTGACCATCCTGCCGACGGCCAAATATTATCACGAGGCGGCCTGACGCTTCRCTGGGCCGGCGGAGCTTTTTCACGCCATTCGCGTTGAGGTGGTCGAATGACCTTGGAGCAACGCGAAGAGGATCTCCGCATGACCATCCACTCGCTCGCGCTGACGCCGCTGATCTCGCTGATCGCCGGCGTGCTGATCCTGGTGATGCCGCGGCTCCTCAACTACATCGTCGCGCTTTACCTGATCGTCGTCGGCCTGCTCGGCCTTTTTCCCCATCTCGCCGGCTGAAATCCCCCCTCGCGGCGCGGACGAAGGCATGGCGTTCAATTTCAACTTTCGTTTGAGGCTGTTGTCGCAGGCCGTGCGGCAATAGCGCCATTGCTCTTGGTTCGGCTTTTCGCTATGTGCCTCACAGGCATTTTCGAAGGGGTACTTCCATGGCAGATCACTCGCCGACCGGTCCTGTCGAGCTTGGCGCGCAGATGGACTATGCCGAGCACGAGCGTACCTACAAGGCCTTTCTCGGCCTGGCCAAATACGGCTCGCTGGTGTGTGCCGCCATTCTTATTGCGATGGCCTTCGGCTTCTTCGTCGGCGGCTTCTTCTCGGGGACCATCCTGTTCATCCTGATCATGGCCATCGGCGCCCTCATTCTGCGGTAGATTTCCCAAGCCAATTGCACTTGACGTCACCGGACGTCCCGGCTGACGCTTTGCGCAATCAAGGTTCCAGCCGAAAGGATCATCCGGTGGGACAAATCGTATTCAYCCCTCGTGAGGTTGACCCGAACGAGCCGCGCGTCGCGGCCTCGCCCGAGACGGTCAAGCGTCTGGCGGGTCTAGGCTTCGACGTGATCGTCGAGAAGGGCGCCGRCCTCGGCTCCCGCATCCCCGACCAGGATTTCACCGCTGCCGGCGGCGCGATCGGGACGGCGGTCGACGCCAAAAAGGCAGATGTCGTGCTGAAAGTGCGCCGTCCGACGGATGCGGAGCTGAAGGGCTACAAGTCGGGCGCCGCCGTCATCGCTATCATGGACCCCTATGGCAACGATGCGGCGGTGGCGGCGATGGCCAAGGCCGGGATCACCGCCTTTTCCATGGAGTTCATGCCGCGCATCACCCGCGCGCAGGTCATGGACGTGCTGTCGTCGCAAGCCAATCTCGCTGGCTACCAGGCCGTGATCGACGCGGCGGGCGAATATGACCGCGCGCTGCCGATGATGATGACCGCCGCGGGCACGGTGCCGGCCGCCAAGACCTTCATCATGGGCGTCGGCGTCGCCGGCCTGCAGGCGATCGCCACCGCGCGCCGCCTCGGCGCGATCGTCACCGCCACCGACGTGCGCCCGGCGGTGAAAGAGCAGGTGCAGTCGCTCGGCGCCAAGTTCCTGGCGGTCGAGGACGAGGAGTTCAAGGCCGCCGAGACGGCCGGCGGCTACGCCAAGGAGATGTCGAAGGAATATCAGGCCAAGCAGGCGGCGCTGACTGCCGAGCACATCGCCAAGCAGGACATCGTCATCACCACCGCGCTTATCCCCGGCCGCCCGGCGCCGAAGCTGGTGTCGGCGGCCATGGTCGCCTCGATGAAGCCGGGTTCGGTGATCGTCGACCTTGYGGTCGAGCGCGGCGGCAATGTCGAGGGCGCGGTGCCGGGTAAGGTCGTGACCACCGAGAACGGCGTCAAGATCGTCGGCCATCTCAACGTGCCGGGTCGTGTCGCGGCATCCGCCTCGCTGCTCTATGCCAAGAACCTCTACGCCTTCCTCGAGACCATGGTCGACAAGACGACCAAGACGCTTGCCATCAAGCGCGACGACGAACTGGTCAAGGCGACGATGCTGACCGATGCTGGCCAAGTCGTGCATCCTGCCTTCGCCAAGGCGGCGGAAGAGCCGCGCACCGAGCCGGCGGCCATTCCGGCGACGACCATGGTTGCCGATGYCGCCGACGCGAAGCCGGCTACGAAGAAGAAGTCCGCAGCCAAGCCTAAGGGGACCGCGTGATGGACGCCTTGCAGAAAGCTCTCGATCAGCTCGATCAGGCGACCGCCGCCGTACGGCTCGCGGTTCAGGATCTCGCCAACAACGCGCCGGGCGCGGCCGATGCCGCTGGCGGCGCGGCGCACGCGCTCTCGGGCGGCGCCATCGATCCCTTCGTCTTCCGCTTCGCCATCTTCGTGCTGGCGATCTTCGTCGGCTATTATGTCGTCTGGTCGGTGACGCCGGCGCTGCACACACCGCTGATGGCCGTCACCAATGCAATCTCTTCCGTGATCGTCGTCGGCGCRCTGCTCGCGGTCGGCATCGCGGCTTCCGGCCTTGCGGCGGGCTTCGGCTTCGTCGCGCTGGTGCTGGTCTCGGTCAATATCTTCGGCGGCTTCCTGGTCACCCAGCGCATGCTTGCCATGTACAAGAAGAAGGAAAAGTGACGTGACCGTCAATCTCGCTTCCTTCCTCTATCTCGTCTCCGGCATCCTGTTCATCCTGGCGCTGCGCGGCCTATCGCATCCGACCACCAGCCGCCAGGGCAATCTCTACGGCATGATCGGCATGGGCATCGCCATCGTCACCACGCTGGCGCTGGCAACCCCGTCGGCCGGCCGCTTCGGCCTGATCGTGCTCRGTCTCGCCATCGGCGGCGGCATCGGCGCGGTCACCRCGCGCCGCATCGCCATGACCTCGATGCCGCAGCTCGTCGCCGCCTTCCACTCGCTCGTCGGCTTCGYCGCGGTCATGGTCGCGGCCGCCGCGATCTACGCACCGGAAAGCTTCGGCATCGGCACGGCGGGCGACATCCATGCCCAGGCGCTGGTCGAGATGAGCTTGGGCGTGGCCATCGGCGCCATCACCTTCACCGGCTCGGTCATCGCCTTTCTGAAGCTCGACGGCCGCATGTCCGGCAAGCCGATCATGATCGGCGGCCGCCACCTCATCAACATCGTCCTCGGCGTCGCCCTGGTGGTGCTGATCGTGCTTCTGGTCACCACCGAATCCAAGCTTATCTTCTGGTTGATCGTCGCCGCCTCGCTGGTGCTGGGCGTGCTCTTGATCATCCCGATCGGCGGCGCCGACATGCCGGTCGTGGTGTCGATGCTGAATTCCTACTCGGGCTGGGCGGCGGCGGCGCTTGGCTTCACCCTCGGCAATCTGGCGCTGATCATCACCGGCGCGCTGGTCGGCTCGTCGGGTGCGATCCTGTCCTACATCATGTGCAAGGGCATGAACCGCTCGTTCATCTCGGTCATTCTCGGCGGCTTCGGGGGCGAGACGGCGGCAGCAAGCGACGACGGCATCGAGCGCACCGTCAAGCAGGGCTCGGCCGACGACGCCGCTTACCTGATGATGAACGCGCAGAAGGTCATCATCGTGCCAGGCTACGGCATGGCGGTCGCCCAGGCGCAGCATGCGCTACGTGAGATGGCCGACAAGCTCAAGGCCAACGGCGTCGAAGTGAAATACGCCATCCATCCGGTGGCCGGCCGCATGCCCGGCCACATGAACGTCCTTTTGGCGGAGGCGAACGTCCCTTACGATGAAGTGTTCGAGCTCGAGGACATCAACTCCGAATTCGCGCAGGCCGACGTCGCCTATGTCATCGGCGCCAACGACGTCACCAACCCGTCCGCGCGCGACGACAAGTCCTCGCCGATCTACGGCATGCCGATCCTCGACGTCGACAAGGCCCGCACCTGCCTCTTCGTCAAGCGCTCGCTCGGCTCCGGCTATGCCGGCATCGACAACACGCTGTTCTACAAGGACGGCACCATGATGCTGCTCGGCGACGCCAAGAAGATGACCGAGGAAATCGTCAAGGCGATGGATCACTGATCCAGCCCCAGTTCCTGCAATAGAAAAGCCCGCTCGATGCGGGCTTTTTTATTTGCGGAAACTGTCGGCCAGGCCGCGCTCAGATATCCAGGTTAGCCACCGACAGCGCGTTGTCCTGGATGAACTCGCGCCGCGGCTCCACCTCGTCGCCCATCAGTCGCGAGAACAGCGAGTCGGCGTCGGTCGCGTCGTTGACCTTGACTTGCAGCAGCGAGCGCACATTCGGGTCCAGCGTGGTTTCCCACAGCTGCTCGGCATTCATCTCGCCGAGGCCCTTGTAGCGCTGCATGGTGAGGCCCTTGCGGCCGGAAGCGAACACCGCGTTGAGCAGCGCCAACGGCCCCGAAAGCAGCTCCGAGGCTTCCTTGCGGCGCAAGCTGGGCTGTTCGCCATAGACTTCCGAAAGCCGCGGCGCATAGCGGTCGAGCTGGCGCGCATCGGCCGAATTGATCAATCCGGCATCGAGCTGCACCACATCCTTCACGCCGCGCACGGTGCGCTCGAAGACATAGCCGCCCGAGCTGTCATTGGAAGTCGAAAGCCGTCCGGTCCAGCCGCGCTCGGTCTCCTCTGCGATCATGTCCAGCCGCTTCGCGACACGCTCGGCCATCGCGGTGGCGCGGCCGAGATCGGCAAGCACGTCGGCGTTGAGCGCGCCGGCGATTGCGGCCTGTTCGACGACGTCGCGGTTGTAGCGYGTATGYAGCCCGTTGATCAGCTGGCGCACCGCCAGCGCGTCGTCGACGGAGGCGCGCAGGTCCWGCCCGACCCGCACCTCGCCGGAGGCAAGCACCAGCGAAGCCTCGTCCAGTCCTGACTCGATCAGGTATTCCTCATAGGCGCTCTCGTCCTTGAGATATTGCGAGCTCTTGCCCCGTGTCACTTTGTAAAGCGGCGGCTGGGCGATGTAGAGATGGCCGCGTTCGATCAGCTCCGRCATCTGCCGGAAGAAGAAGGTGAGCAAGAGCGTGCGGATGTGGGCGCCGTCGACGTCGGCGTCGGTCATCAGGATGATCTTGTGGTAGCGCAGCTTGTCGGCGTTGAATTCGTCCTTGCCGATCGAGGTGCCGAGCGCGGTGATCAGCGTGCCGATCATGTCGGAGGAGAGCATGCGGTCGAAGCGGGCGCGCTCCACGTTCAGGATCTTGCCGCGCAGCGGCAGGATCGCCTGGTTCTGGCGCGAGCGTCCGCCCTTGGCTGAGCCACCGGCCGAGTCACCCTCGACGATGAAGATTTCCGACTTCGCCGGATCGCGCTCCTGRCAGTCCGCGAGCTTGCCGGGCAGCGAGGTGACGCCGAGCGTGCTCTTGCGCGTGATGTCGCGCGCCTTGCGCGCGGCCTCGCGCGCGGCGGCCGCCTGGATCACCTTCTCGACCACGACCCTGCCTTCGCTCGGATGCTCTTCGAGCCAGGTGCCCAGCGCCTCGTTGACCAGGCTCTCCACCACCGGACGCACCTCGGAGGAGACCAGCTTGTCCTTGGTCTGCGAGGAGAATTTCGGGTCCGGCACCTTGACCGAGAGCACCGCGGTCAGGCCTTCGCGGCAGTCGTCGCCGGTCAGCGAGACCYTTTCCTTCTTGGTCTGACCCGACGATTCGCCATAGCCGGTGATCTGCCTGGTCAGCGCCGCGCGGAAGCCCGCCAGATGCGTGCCGCCGTCGCGCTGCGGGATGTTGTTGGTGAAGGCCAGCACGTTCTCGTGGTAGCTGTCGTTCCACCACATCGCGACTTCGACGGTGATGCCGTCGCGCTCGGCGCGGATGGYGATCGGCGCCTCGATCAGCGGCTTCTTCACCCGGTCGAGATATTTGACGAACTCTTCCAGGCCGCCGTCATAGTGCAATTCATGGCGCACGAGATCGGCATGGCGCGCGTCGGTCAGGATGATGCGCACGCCGGAATTGAGGAAGGCAAGCTCGCGCAGGCGATGCTCCAGCGTGCCGAAATCGAATTCGATCATGCTGAAGGTCTCGGCCGACGGGAAGAAGGTGATCTCGCTGCCGCTACGGCCCTCATAGGTGCCGGGCTGCTTGTCCTGCACATAGGTGCCGGTGACCTTAAGYGGCGCGTCGGCATTGCCATGCGTGAAGCTCATCTCGAAGATTTCGCCGTTGCGGCGGATCTTGAGCCTTAGCCAGGCGGAAAGCGCGTTGACCACCGAGACGCCAACGCCGTGCAGGCCGCCGGAGACCTTATAAGAGTTCTGGTCGAATTTGCCGCCGGCATGYAGCTGCGTCATGATCACTTCGGCCRCCGAAACGCCCTCCGAGGGGTGGATATCGGTCGGAATCCCGCGGCCATTGTCGATGACTGTCACCGAACCGTCGGGGTTGAGCGTCACCGAGACGAGGTCGGCGTGGCCGGCCAGYGCCTCGTCGATGGCGTTGTCCACCACCTCATAGACCATGTGATGCAGGCCCGAGCCGTCATCGGTGTCGCCGATATACATGCCCGGACGCTTGCGGACAGCATCCAACCCCTTCAAAACCTTAATGGAATCGGCGCCGTACTCGGCTTCCACGCCAATGGCGCTTTCGGTCTGGTCGCTCATGAATACCTGTCTGATTGATGTCGATGGTCCGGCGCGGAAAAATGGCCGCGAATCGCGCCGTTTTGATGTCCTAGATATAGGCGCAAACGGTTGCTTTTCCAAGGTTTGCGGCCATTTTGCCGGCTTGGCGAGCGGTCTYTCCACGCCGGCGCGAGATGCTGGCCTGTTGAGGCGGGGATTCGATCGCGAAAGCCGCGCCGAAACGCGGCCTCGCAAGTGCAGTCGAGGAGGATTCCGTGCCTATGCGGCGGCCCGCAATGCCTTCAGCGCCTCGCTCCAGCGGGACAGTTCGTCGAGCATGGTCTTGGCGCCTCCCTGCACCTGCTCGCTCGGGTGAAAGGCGCGGTCCTGGTCGAGCAGCGTCGCATAGGCCGGCAGCGCCACGCCTTCGGGGATCGGCATGACGCCGACGGAGGTGAGYAGCGGCTTCAGCGATTGYGCCGCGCGCAGGCCGCCGGACACGCCGCCATAGCTGAAGATCGCGGCCGGCTTGTAGCGCCATTCATGGACCAGATAGTCGATCGCGTTCACGATCGCCGGCGCCACGAAATAGTTATACTCCGGGGCGACGAACACGAAGGCGTCGGCGGCATCGATCGCCTTCGACCAGGCCTTGGTGTGGTCGTTCTCGTATTTACGCAGGCGCGGATGGTGYGGCTCGTCGAGCATCGGCAGGTTGAACGCCGCGATGTCGGTCAGCACCGGCTCGAACTTGCCGTGCTCGCGCGCGAAGCCTTCCAGCCATTCGCCGAAAATCGGCCCGGCGCGTCCCGGCCGCGTGCTGCCGATGATGATGTCCAGACGATGCTTCACGGGGAACTCCTTGCTTGGCGGTATCCGTTGGTGACTAACGTAAGGTTCCGCCGGCAACAAGCAGCTACCGGCTGATGTCGGTCACATTCCGGCGACATGTGGCGACCGCGCGCTGCCGTCCGGCCACATGGACGCCGGTCTCGTCGGGCACTACATTCGGCGCTGACAGCGGAGCATGCTTCATGGACACCAAGCCCGCCCCCTTCGTGCCGCCGGCGCCTACGCCGCGCACAAAGCCGCCTTCGACGCTGGAGATGATGCGCATCGTCTACCGCAATCCGCTCGAGCTGTGGGGCGAGCACACCTACAACGAGCCCTGGATCTCGGTGACCGGCATCGGCGGCCCGCTGGTGATCGCCAACGATCCTGGTCTGATCCGCCATGTGCTGATCGATAATGCCAAAAACTACAAGATGGCGACGGTGCGCCAGCTGATCCTGCGCCCGATCCTGCGCGACGGGCTGCTGACCGCCGAGGGCGAGGTCTGGAAGCGATCGCGCAAGGCGATGGYGCCGGTATTTACGCCGCGCCACATCTTCGGTTTCGCCGAGCCGATGCTGAAGCGCACGCTGGAGTTCGTCACCCGCTACGAGGCCGGCGGTACGACCGATGTCGCYCACGACATGACGCTGCTCACCTATGACATCCTGGCCGAGACGCTGTTCTCCGGGGAGATCGCCGGCGAGCAGGGCAGTTTCGCCACGGAGATCGACCGCCTGTTCGAGACCATGGGCCGCGTCGATCCGCTCGACCTTCTGCGCGCGCCGGAATGGCTGCCGCGCCTGACCCGCATACGCGGYCGCAAGACCATGGCCTATTTCCGCGACATCGTCGCCGGCACGGTGAGGATGYGCGAAGAGCGGATGAAGCGCGATCCGGGTGGCGTGCCGCAGGATTTCCTCACGCTTCTGCTGCGCGCTGAGGGGCCGGATGGGCTGACCCGCGCCGAGGTCGAGGACAACATCATCACCTTCATCGGCGCCGGCCATGAGACGACCGCGCGGGCGCTGGGCTGGACGATCTATTGCCTGGCCGAAGCGCCCTGGGAGCGCGACAAGGTCGAGCAGGAGATCGACGCCGTGCTGGCGCGCGAGCCCGATCCGACGAAGTGGCTGGATGCCATGCCGCTTACCCGCGCCGCGTTCGAGGAAGCGCTGCGGCTCTACCCGCCGGCGCCCTCGATCAACCGCGAGCCGATCGAGCCGGAGACCTGGAACGGTCTCTACATTCCGAAATACGCCGCCGTGCTGGTGATGCCCTGGGTCGTGCATCGCCACCGCAAACTATGGGACAGGCCGGACGCTTTCCTGCCCGAACGCTTCCATCCGGAAAACCGCGACAGGATCGACCGCTTCCAGTACCTGCCCTTCGGCGCCGGCCCGCGTGTCTGCATCGGCGCCAGCTTCGCCATGCAGGAGGCGATCATCGCGCTGGCGATCCTGTTGTCGCGCTTCCGCTTCGACGCGACGTCCGAGACGCGGCCATGGCCGGTGCAGAAGCTCACCACGCAGCCGCAGGGCGGCCTGCCGATGCAGGTCTCCCGGCGGGCGTAATCAATGCATGTCGCCCAGAAGTGTGCAGCGGTTCTGGGATAACGACATGTATCAAAACTCAGAATCTTCTAACGGTCGGCGATCGGCCGGCGCTGCTGGAACTGGCCGGCGGCGCGGAAGCGCCAGAGATAGCTGGGCAGGATGGTGGCGATCGCCTGCGGCTGGATGCCCAGCCCGGCAAGCGTCCTGCCGGCCTTGGCGGCTCCGTCCGAGACCACGTTGTGCTCGCGCAGCTGCAGCACCTGGTCCCTGGTCAGGAGCGGATTGGGCAGCAGCTGAAGGATCGACGCCTGGATGTTCGCCACCCACCACGGCACCGGCACCAGCAGGCGCCTGCGGTCGATGACCGCGAGCAGCTCCTCCATGCATTCCTTGAAGGTCAGCACCTGCGGGCCGCCGAGCTCGTAGATCTGGCCGCCCTTGACCTCGCCGTCGACCGAGCGCGCGATCGCTTCGGCGACGTCGCCGACATAGACCGGCTGCAGCTTGTTCTGTCCGCCGCCGATCAGAGGCAGGACGGGTGAGAGGCGCGCCATGCCGGCGAAGCGGTTGAAGAAGCGGTCCTCCGGTCCGAAATTGATCGACGGCCGGAAGATGACGGCATCGGGAACCGTCTCGAACACTGCTTTCTCGCCGAGCGCCTTGGTGCGTGCGTAGGCCGAAGGCGAATTGAGATCGGCGCCGAGCGCCGAGATCTGGGTGAGGCCGGCGCCGACCGAGCGTGCCGCCTCGGCGACAGCGCGCGCGCCGAAATCGTGCACGGCGCCGAATTTCTGGCGGCCGGTCTCATGCAGGATGGCGACCAGGTTGACGACATGGTCGGCGCCCTGCACGGCGCGGTCGACCGACCAGCGCACGCGCACATTGGCCTGCACCGGCTGGATCTGGCCGACATTGCCGAGCGGCTGCACATGGCCGGCAAGGTCGGGCCGCCGGCAGGCAACCCGGATGCGATAGCCGCGCTTGGCGAGCGCCCGCACGACATGGCGACCGACGAAGCCCGAGCCGCCGAAGACGACAACGAGCTTGGGGGTCTGCAGGATTTCGGTCATGATTGGCTCCGCGCGCGTGCTTGGCTGAAGCCGTTTCTTAATCCGTTTCTCGCCAAAGGCAAAGAGCGACCGGAGGTCGCCATTGCCTTGTTTCGCATCGAGGTTCAGGCGGCTCAGAAAGCCCGGCCGATGCGAGCGTCGACCGAATGCCGATTGCCGCCGCGGATGACGAAGAAGGCGAGGATCGCCGCCCAAAGCAGCGATTTTTCGGCGCCTGAAAAACCCTCCCCCATGGTCACCCAATGGAACCACACGGTGACAAGAAGCACGATCAGGCCGGCGAAAGCGGCAGGACGGGTGAAGAGGCCGAGGGCGATCAGGATGCCGCCGAAGAATTCGGTGCAGGCGAGCAGCGGCGACCAGAACGCGCCGGGATAGAAGCCCAGCCCCTCGACCATCTCCGTGGCGCCGAACGGATTGACGATCTTTTGCGAGCCGTGGATGGCCAGGAAGCCGCCGGCGACAGCGCGCAGCAGGGTTTCGCCGGCGGCATGCAATGCCGAATAGAGACGGCCAAGCGCCGGAATGATCAGATTTGCGCGGTCGGTGGTCGCGGACATCGTAGCTCCTGTTTGTGGCAATACAGGCAGACGCCCGACGGCTCCGGGCAAGTCAAGTTAACAAAAGTTAACCATTGAATTTCGAGTGGCTGACGAACAAACGCAGAAAACCCCGCCGAAGCGGGGTTTTCCGGGCAGTGTCCACGCCGAAGCAGGGTCCAACGAGGCGGCCTGACCTGAGACGGTATCAAGGTGGCGTGAAGCAAGCACGCCCGCCCCGCCCTGAACGCCCGGCGCGGCGCCGCCAACCGCGAGCCGGACGAAGCCAACCAAGGCGGCTCGCGGCGTGGGGTGCCGCGGATGCGTCGCGTCAGGTCGGGAAAAGGTTCAATCGCGCGGGAAAAATCAGGCCGAATAACGCTCGGCGAATTCCGAAATGCGCTGCACGACCGCCCTGGACGTGGTGATGCCGCGCGCCTTTGCCTTCTCGGCGGCCTCGGCGCGGGAGCGTCCGGGAATATGCACGCCATAGCGCCGCCGCAGCCGGTCGAGCTGGTCCTTCATGCGCTGCTCGRAATCCGGGTCGAGCAGTTTTGGCTCTATGGCCAGGACGAAAAGGCCGGTTCCGGGGCTGTCCGGCCCGCCGGTGAACCATGGCGCGTCGAGCGACCAGTTGGCGCCGGAAATGCCCGCGGCCAGCACCTCGACCATAAGGGCGATGTTGGCGCCGCGCTGGCCGCCAAAGGCAAGCATCGCGCCCTTCATCGCCGCCGCCGGATCGGTGGTCGGGTTGCCGCTGGCGTCCAGCGCCCAGCCTTCGGGTATCTTCTTGCCGTCCTCGGCCGCCTTGCGGATGTTGACGAAGGCGGTCGCGCTCGACGACTGGTCGATGACCAGCGGCGGTCCGTCGGCGGCGGGCGAGGCAAAGGACATCGGATTGGTGCAATAGACCGGCTTGACCGAGCCTGAGCCGGCCAGCACCGCCGGCCCGTTGGTGGCGGCGAAGGACACCAGCCCCTGTTCGGCCAGCCGCCCGGTGAAATAGCCGAGCGCGCCGCAAGTATAGGCGTTCTTCTGCGAGAAGATCGAGACGCCGAACAGTTTCGCCGCCTTGACCAGGTCATCGATCGTGCGGTCGAAACCGGTATGGGCAAGCCCGCCGCCCGCATCCGAAAGATAGACGGCGAGCGCCGGCCTGGTGATCACCGGATCGGCATTGCCGTCGATGCGGCCGGCTTCGAGTGCCTCCAGATAGTCGATGAAATGCGATAGCCCGACCGTCGACAGGCCTTCGGCCTCGGCCGCGATGATGGAAGCGGTCAGCGACTGTGCCGCCTCCTCATTGGCGCCGGCGCCGAGCGCCGCCATCCGGCATAGGCCTGTTGCCTGGTCGAGGGTGAGTTGCATCAGAGTTGCCCTGCAGCAAGTAGCGAATAGGGAATAGCGAGTAGGGGRGATAAAGGAACTACTCGCTATTCGCTACTCTCTATTCGCTAACCGATTTTGACCGGAATCCGCGCCTCGATCCGGCTGAAGACGAAGACCAGGATGCCCGTGATGGTCATATAGATCAGCGCCAGAAGCAGCAAAGGCTCGTAGGTCAGATAGGTGTCCTGGCGCACCTTGGAGGAGACGGCGAAGATGTCGATGACGCTGATCGTCGCCACCAGCGGTGTCGACTTCAGCTGCAGCACCGTCTCGCCCGTCAGCGTCGGCAACGCCCGGTAGAAGGCTTGCGGCAGCCAGATGCGGCGGAAGATTTTCCAACGGCTCATGCCGAAGGCGCGGGCGGCCTCGAGCTGGCCTCTCGGCACGCCGGCAAAGGCGCCGCGCATCACCTCGCCCTCATAGCCCGCGAAGGAAAAGGTCAGTGCCACCACGGCATAGGGCCAGGCCTGCCTGAGATATGGCCACAGCCAGGATTCGCGGATCCACGGATATTGCGGGAAGATCGAGCCGAGACCGTAATAGAGCAGCCAGAGCTGCAGGAGCAGCGGCGTCCCCCGGATGATGGTGCAGAAGGCCTTTGCCGGCGCCGAGAACCAGATCGGTCCGCCGGCTTGGGCGAGGCCGAGCGRCACGGCAAGCGCAAAGCCCAGCGCGCAGGTGACGGCGAGGATCCAGAGCGCCCGCCAGATGCCTATCAGGCCCATTTCCCAATATTGYGGCAGCCAGTCCCAGCGCATGAAGAAGGCTGCGCAGAGCACCAGCGCCAAGGCGATCAGGATGAGCACGATGCGGTGCGGCTTGAGCCAGATTGAGGCGCGCGCCGCCATGTTGATCGCGGTGGCTTCGGCCGTCATCAGCGCGCCTCCTTGACGGAGGGCATGCCGCGCCGCGACCAGGCCTCGACGCGGCCGATGATCAGGTTCGAGAACAGCGTGAGCGCGAGATAGAGCGCGCCRGCCGCGAGATAGAAGAGCAGATAGGCCTTGGTGACGCCGGCCGCCTGGCGCGTCGCCAGCGTCAGTTCGAAGAAGCCGACGACGGCAAGCAGCGCGGTGTCCTTGGTGGCGATCAGCCACAGATTGGCAAGGCCGGGAATGGCGAAGGGCAGCATGGCCGGCAGCGTTATACGCCGCAGCATCAGGCCGGGCGGCATGCCGTAGGCTCGGGCAGCCTCGATCTGGCCTTGCGGGATGGCGAGGATGGCGCCGCGGATGACTTCGGTCGAATAGGCGCCCTGGACGAAACCCAGCACGAAAATGCCGGCCGCGAGCCCGCTGATGTCGACGCGGCTGTAGCCCATCGCCGTCAGCACCTGGTTGATGAGGTCGGTGCCGGCATAATAAAGCAGCAGGATCAGCACCAGTTCCGGCACCGCGCGGACCACCGTGGTGTAGACGGCCAGAAGGTCGCGCGTCACCGGGCCGCCATAGAGCTTGCCGAAGGCGCCGGCGGTGCCGATCATGAGTCCGAGGCAGGTGGCGCCCACGGCGATCTCGATCGAATGCAGCAGCCCGACCAGCAGCGTGCCGCCCCAGCCGGGCGCCACGGGTGACAGGAGTTCCATGATGCCGGCCGCGGAGGCCGGAAGAAAGGCGTCGATCAGCTTCGCCCCCGGATTGCTGGGCTAGAGAGTTTCACCGTTCACGGAAACGGCGAACCACTCTATCTCTTTGTTCTCACGCAATTCCGGACGGAAACCRCTCACACTTTTCCTGGAATTGCTCTAGCCGCCGATCATCGGGTCAGCGACTTGCATGCGTGGCAAGGTTGGGCATGGCGTTGGCGCCATGCCCACACTCATTCGCGAGAGGGCTCAGTTCGACTGTGTGGCGCCGCCATAGATGTCGAAGTCGAAATACTTCTTCGAGATCTCGTCATATTTGCCGTTGGCGCGGATCGCCTTGATGCCGGCGTTGAACTTTTCCTTGAGCGCGGTGTCTTCCTTGCGGATGCCGGCGCCGACGCCCGGTCCAAGCACTTCGTCGTCCGGGGCCACCATGCCCTTCAGGTCGCAGCAGGCCTTGCCCTGGTCGGTTTTCAGGAATTCGCCGAGCGCGATCGAGTCGGCCTGCACCGCGTCGATACGGCCGGCGGCCAGATCGTTGTTGGCTTCGTCCTGCGTCTGGTATTCCTTGATTTCCTGCGCGCCGGTGAAGTGCTTCTTGGCGTAGACGGCATGCACGGTCGACACCTGGACGCCGATCACCTTGCCCTTGAGGTCGTCCGGCGTGGCGCCGAATTTCTGGTCCTTCGGCCCGATGATCGCGGTCGGGGTGTTGTAGTACTTGTCCGAGAAGTCGATCGTCTTCTTGCGCTCGTCGGTGATCGACATCGAGGAGACGATGGCGTCGATCTTCTTGGTGGTCAGCGCCGGGATGATGCCGTCCCAGGCGACCGGCGTGATGACGCAGTCGAGCTTCTCTTCGGCGCAGACGGCGTCGACGAAGTCGATCTCCCAGCCCACCCACTTGCCGGTGGCGTCGGGCGAGGTGAACGGCGGGTAGGGCTCGGCGGCGACGCCGATCTTGACCTGCTCGGCCTTGGCCACGCCACCCATCGCCGCGACGCCGAGAAGCAGCGCCGCCGCGAATGTCTTGAGAACAGTCTTCATGTCAGGACTCCCAGTTTGTTGTTGTTCCCGGTTTTTCGCTCCGCGTGATGCCGGCGCCTAGCCGACATTGCGGAGGAATTGTTTGAGCCTTTCGGATTTGGGCGCGCCGAACAGCTGTTCCGGCGGACCCTCCTCCTCGACCAGCCCGTTGTAGAGATAGACGACATGCGTCGCGACCTCGCGGGCGAACTTCATTTCATGCGTCACCAGCACCATGGTGCGCCCCTCGCGCGCCAGGTCGCCGATCACTTTCAGCACTTCGCCGACCAGTTCCGGATCGAGCGCGGAGGTCGGCTCGTCGAACAGCATGACGCGCGGGTTGATCGCCAGCGCCCGGGCGATCGCGGCGCGCTGCTGCTGCCCGCCGGACAGGAAGGCCGGATAGACGTCGCGCTTGTCCGCCAGCCCGACGCGGGCGAGCAGCTTCTCGGCCTGGGCGATCGCCTCGTCGCGCTTGACGCCCAGCACATGCACCGGAACCTCGATGACGTTCTCGATCAGCGTCATGTGGCTCCACAGGTTGAAATTCTGGAACACCATGCCGAGCCTCGAGCGGATCCRCTCGATCTGCCTGCGGTCGGCCGGAACGGTGTGGCCATGGCTGTCGGCCTTGAGCTTGATCTCCTCGCCATTGACGCGAATGATGCCGCTGGTCGGATTTTCCAGGCAGTTGATGCAGCGCAGCAGCGTCGACTTGCCGGAGCCGGAGCCGCCGATGATGGCGACCACCTCGCCGTCGCGCGCCGACAGCGAAACGCCCTTCAGCACGTGCAACTGGCCGAACTTCTTATGCAGGTTCTCGACATGGATGGCTTCGGCGGYGCCGCTTTGCGCCTTGCCGGATTGGATGGCTGCAGCGTCCGCCACGCTCACCGGGCGACCTCGAAGGCAGTTCGTCGAACGTCCATCCGGCTAACCAACATACGCTGTAATACCCGCTCCGAGCTTCAGCATGGACTCGACAGCGCGAGCCCGTCAATCCCGCTCATTACGGCACTTGCGGCGTTGTTGTGCAAGTGTATAAATAGCCTCTCATGAAATTTTTTCGCTTTTTTTCATCTTAGAAGGGCATCGATGAGCGCTTTCGGATCACAGTCCATGGCGGCGCCGCTGCGG
Source organism: Mesorhizobium sp. LCM 4576 (assembly GCF_001854815.1). Classification (NCBI taxonomy): domain Bacteria; kingdom Pseudomonadati; phylum Pseudomonadota; class Alphaproteobacteria; order Hyphomicrobiales; family Phyllobacteriaceae; genus Mesorhizobium; species Mesorhizobium sp. LCM 4576. Next base: position 338,408 of record NZ_MDDT01000089.1, on the reverse strand, counting down.
CGCGTGCTGATGCGTTCGGCGGCCAACGCCATGCGCGACGCCGACAGGGCTCAATGGCACTATGGCCCGGGGTTCAACCCGGCGAAAGCTGCCGCGCAGCATGCGCTCCTTGCCGATCTCGTGGCGGCTTCCGGCGCCGAGATCGAATGGATCGAGGACAAGGCCGACGGCCTTTCGGATTCGGTGTTCACGCATGACCCGTCGTTGATGACCGACCGTGGCGCGCTGATCCTGTCCATGGGCAAGCCCTTGCGCGCCAAGGAGCCCTCGCTGCATGAGGAAACCTACAGAACCCTGGGCATTCCGATCCTCGGCCGCGTCGAGGCGCCCGGCCAGGTCGAAGGCGGCGACTGTGTATGGCTGGATGCCCGCACGCTGGCGATCGGGCGCGGCGTGCGCACCAACCAGGAAGGCATCCAGCAGGTTGCCAACCTGCTGACGCCGCTCGGCATTTCCGTCTACGGTTTCGATCTGCCGCTGTGGCAGGGCGAAGAGGCATGCCTGCATCTGATGTCGGTGATCAGCCCGTTGGCCGACGACCTTGCGCTGGTCTATTCGCCGCTGTTGCCGGCCCCGTTCTACCAGATGCTGAAGGGGCGCGGCATCCGCCTGGTCGAAGGCGACCCGCAAGAGTTCGCCGCCTCCAATGGCCTCAGCCTGAACGTGCTGCCGACCAGCCCGCGCAAGGTCATCGCCGTGGCTGGCTTTCCCAGGACCAAAGCTGCCATGGAAGCCGCCGGCTGCACGGTCGAAATCTTCGAGGCGGATGCGCTCTGTATCGCCTGCGAAGGCGGCCCGACATGCCTGACGCGGCCGATCCTGCGCCAATGAATGCGCGCCGCAAGTTCCGCCGCGAGGGTGAGGAGCGGCGGCGGCAGGACCTGATCGATGCCACCCTGGACAGCGTGGCCGAACACGGCCTCGAGGGCGCCACCGTGCGCACCATCGCCTTGCGCGCCGGCGTCACCGCCGGGCTGATCCGGCACTATTTYCCCGGCAAGGAGGATTTGCTGCAGGAGGCCTATGCAGCATTGATGAGCCGCATGACCGAGCAGGCGAAAGCGGCATTGGCCATGGAAGATGCCTCGCCGCGCCAGCGCCTTGCCGCCTTCGTCACCGCCAATCTCAATGCGCCGATCATCGACCAGCGGGTGTTCTCGCTCTGGGCGACCTTCATCGGCCGCGCCGGCGCGGATCCGACGCTCGCCCGCGCCCATCGCGAAGGCTATCTCGGCTTTCGCAACGAGGTGGAAGCCGTCGTGGCCGAGGTGCTCGCCGCCGAGCGGCGCAAGCCGGACGCGGCCGAGCTGCGCCATCATGCCATCGCCATCAACGCGATCATCGACGGGCTCTGGATCGAAGGCTGCCTGGCCGGCGAGATGTTCTCGCCCGGCGAATTGGCGGCGATCGGCATCAAGGCCGTCGAGGCCGAGCTCGGCCTCGTGCAGGAAAGGGGAGAAGATCAATGACCACCGTCGGCGAAGCGCTGATCACCCTGCTCGAGGCGCATGGCGTCGACACTGTCTTCGGCATTCCGGGCGTGCATACCGTCGAGCTCTATCGCGGCCTGGCGCGCTCGAAGATCCGCCATGTCACGCCGCGCCACGAGCAGGGAGCCGGCTTCATGGCCGACGGCTATGCGCGCGCCGGCGGCCGGCCCGGCGTCGCCTTCGTCATCACCGGGCCGGGGCTGACCAACACCATCACCGCCATGGGTCAGGCGCGCGCCGATTCAGTGCCGATGCTGGTGATCTCCGGCGTCAACGCCACCGATACGCTGGGCAAGGGGCTGGGCTTCCTGCATGAGCTGCCCGACCAGCGTGGTATGATGGAAAAGGTCGCGCTGTCTTCCGAACGCATCAGCGAGGCCGGGCAACTGCCGGGCGCTCTCGCCCGCGCCTTCACGGTTTTCTCCTCGTCACGCCCGGGCCCGGTCCATATCGAGATTCCCACCGATGTCATGGTCAAGCCCGCCGACGGCATAGCGGCGGCGCTGAGCAACGCCGCGCCGCCCGCTCCGGCCCCTGCGGCGATCGCCGAAGGGGCGAAGCTCATCACGGCGGCGCGCCGGCCGCTGATCCTTGCCGGCGGCGGCGCCAGGAAGGCCGACGCGGCGCTGCGGCGTCTGGCCGAGACGCTTGGCGCTCCCGTGGTCGAGACGGCCAACGCGCGCGGCCTGCTGCACGGCCACCCGCTCTGCGTGCCGGCCAGCCCCAGCCTGAAGGCGGTGCGCGCGCTGATGGCGGACGCCGATCTGGTGATCGCGGCCGGCACCGAATTCGGCCCGACCGACTATGACGGCTATGGCGACGGCGGCTTCGTGCTGCCCAGGAACCTGATCCGCATCGATATCGGCGCCGACCAGATCGCGCGCCGGCCGCTGACGGTAGGCATCCAGGCCGATTGCGCCGAAGGCATCGAGGCTTTGCTCACGGCAATCGGGCCGGGTCATCCTGCAGCCAAAGACGGCGAAGCCCGCGCGGCCGCCGCGCGGAAGGCAGCGCGGGCCGAGCTGAAGCCCGAGTACCTGGCGCAGGTTCATGCCGTGGAGATGATCCGCGACGCGCTGCCGAGCGCCATCATCGTCGGCGACTCGACCCAGCCGATCTACGCCGCCAACCTCTATTACGACCACGACCGTCCCGGCGGCTGGTTCAACGCCGCGACCGGTTTCGGTGCGCTGGGCTACGGTCCGCCGGCGGCGATCGGCGCGGCACTCGCCGTTCCGCAAGCGCCCGTGGTGTGCCTCACCGGCGACGGCGGCTTCCAGTTCACCCTGCCGGAGATCGGCGCCGCGCTCGATGCCGAAACGCCGGTGATCTTCGTCGTCTGGAACAATCGCGGCTATCGCGAGATCGAGACCTCGATGCTCGATGTCGGCGTCGAGCCGGTCGGCGTGTCGCCGGCACCGCCGGATTTCTGCAAGCTCGCCGAGGCCTACGGCATCGGGGCCGAGCGCTTGACCGGGGTTGGCGGTCTTGCCGAGGCGCTGAAGCGCGCGCGCGCGGCCGCCAAGCCGCGCGTCATCGAAATCGCCGTCGACTGACCGTTGTTTGGACCATGCGCTGCCCGGCAATTGGCGTCGCCCGCCGTGGTCCGACGCATGCAAAGACGCTGCGCCAGCCATGTCGATATTTCAATTGAGTGACAGCGCGAAAGGCGCGACGTTCGAGCCTGGGGCGGCATAACCCAAGATATAATCATAAAAAAATGACAGGAGCGGTCTAAGTATGACGGAAACGCTGAATGGCAGGCATGTCGTGGTGACGGGCGGCACTGGGGCGCTCGGCGGCGCGGTTGTCGGCAGGTTGCTGGAGCAAGGCGCGATCTGCCACGTGCCCAATGCCCACGCGGCGGCCCCGCCGCATTTTCCTTACGCGGCTCATGCCAGCGTGCATCTGGCGCACAATGTCGACCTGTCGGATTCGGCCAAGGTCGAAGCTTTCTACCATCAGGTGCCCGAGCTCTGGGCCTCTATCCATCTTGCCGGCGGCTTCACCATGGCGCCGGTCGAGAAGATCGAGTCGGCTTCCTTCGCCGAGATGATGGACACCAACGCTCGCACGGCCTTCCTGTGCAGCCGCGCCGCGGTGCGCTCGATGCTGGCGTCCAACACCGCCGGCCGCGTCRTCAACGTCACCGCGCGGGCGGCRCTGGAACCGCGCAAGGGTTCGGGCATGGTCGCCTATACGGCGAGCAAGGCGGCGGTCGCGGCCATGACCGTGGCGATGGCCGAGGAGTTGAAGCACAAGGGCATCCTGGTCAATGCGGTGGCCCCCTCGACGCTCGACACGCAGGCCAATCGCGACAGCATGCCGGACGCCGATTTCAGCAAATGGGTCAGCCTCGAGGCCGCGGCCGAAGCGATCGCCTACCTCGCCTCGCCTGCCAACCAGGCCATGAGCGGCACGCTGGTTCCGCTCTACGGCCGCGCCTGACGGCTATCTCTTATCTTACGCAATTCCGGACGGAAAACCGCTGACACTTTCCTGGAATTGCTCTGATATCCCGACAAAGAAAAACCCCGCCGGATCGCTCCGGCGGGGTTTTTGTTGTTCGGCTGGAAGAGGCTTGGCTTAATTGCCCTGCTTCTTCAGCGCCGCGCCCAGGATGTCGCCGAGCGACGCGCCGGAGTCGGTCGAGCCGTACTGGGCGACCGCTTCCTTCTCCTCGGCGATTTCCAGCGCCTTGATCGAGACCTGCAGCTTGCGGGTCTTCTTGTCGAAGGCGATGACACGGGCGTCGACCTTCTGGCCGACGGTGAAGCGCTCGGGGCGCTGCTCGTCGCGGTCGCGCGAGAGGTCGGAACGCTTGATGAAGGTCTCGATGCCGCTGTCGACCAGCCGCACGTCCAGACCGCCATCCTTCACGCCGATGACCTCGCAGGTGACGACGGCGTTCTTGCGCAGCTCGCCGCTGTTGGCCGCTTCGCCGACCGTGTCACGGGCCAACTGCTTGATGCCGAGCGAGATGCGCTCCTTCTCGATGTCGACGTCGAGCACCTGCGCCTTGACCATGTCGCCGCGATTGTACTCTTCGATGACCTGCTCGCCCGGACGGGTCCAGTCGAGGTCGGAGAGGTGCACCATGCCGTCCACGTCGCCTTCCAGGCCGATGAACAGGCCGAACTCGGTCTTGTTCTTGACCTCGCCCTCGACCTGGCTGCCGACCGGATGGTTGCGCGCGAAGGCTTCCCACGGGTTCTCCAGCGTCTGCTTGAGACCGAGCGAGATGCGGCGCTTGGCCGGATCGACCTCGAGCACCACCACGTCGACTTCCTGCGTTGTCGACAGGATCTTGCCGGGGTGCACGTTCTTCTTCGTCCACGACATTTCCGAAACGTGGATGAGGCCCTCGATGCCCGGCTCCAGCTCGACGAACGCGCCGTAGTCGGTGATGTTGGTGACGGTGCCCTTGATCTTCTTGCCGATCGGGAACTTGGTGCCGATATCCGACCACGGATCCGACTCGAGCTGCTTCATGCCGAGCGARATGCGGTGGGTTTCCTGGTTGATGYGGATGATCTGCACCTTGACCGTCTGGCCGATGTTGAGGATCTCGGTCGGATGGTTGACGCGGCGCCATGCCATGTCGGTGACATGCAGCAGGCCGTCGATGCCGCCAAGGTCGACGAACGCACCGTAATCGGTGATGTTCTTGACCACGCCTTCGACCACCTGGCCTTCCTCGAGGTTCTGCACGATTTCCGAACGCTGTTCGGCGCGGCTCTCCTCGAGCACGGTGCGGCGCGACACCACGATGTTGCCGCGGCGGCGATCCATCTTGAGGATCTCGAAGGGCTGCGGGTTGTGCATCAGCGGGGTGACGTCGCGGATCGGGCGGATATCGACCTGGCTGCGCGGCAGGAACGCCACGGCGCCGTCGAGGTCGACGGTGAAGCCGCCCTTGACCTGGTTGAAGATGACGCCTTCGACGCGCTCACCCTTGGTGAACTTCTCTTCGAGGCGCACCCAGCTCTCCTCGCGGCGAGCCTTCTCGCGCGACAGCATGGCTTCGCCAAGCGCGTTCTCGATGCGCTCGACATAGACTTCGACGGTGTCGCCGACCTTGAGGGAGGAGTCCTTGCCCTTGGCGCCGAATTCCTTCAGCGGCACGCGGCCTTCGACCTTGAGGCCGACGTCGATGATGGCCATGTCCTTTTCGATCGCGGTGATCGTGCCCCGGACAACCTGGCCCTCGCCGGAATGGCCGGCGGTGAATGATTCTTCGAGCATGCTCGCGAAATCGTCGCGAGACGGATTAGCTACTGACATTGTTTCTCCTGGAATGCTCCGCGCGCTGGCGGAGCGGGCGCCGTGGGTTAGCGTTGCGTGAGCCTGCCGGCGTTCCGGGCTGAAGAGCCCTTGGCCGCTATCGGAGCGGCAAGTCCGGCGCATGAAGAATGYTGGCAGGCTGGTTCATGCCCGATATGGGTATTTTCGCCGCCGACGGCAACCGAAAACGCCTGATCAGGCCTTGTTTCTCTTGGCAAGGGCCTCGTCAACGATCGCCATCGCCGCCAGAAACGCGGCCTCTATAGCCATTTCGCTGGTATCAAGCAAGTGCGCGTCCGCCGCCGGCTTCAACGGCGAGTCGGCGCGGCCCATGTCGCGTTCGTCGCGCCGCTCGATGTCGGCGAGGATGGTGGCGAGGTCGGCGCTGCCGCCCATGCTCTCGATCTCGGCCAGCCGGCGCCGGGCACGCACCTCGGCGCTCGCTGTGACATAGAGCTTGATGTCGGCGTCCGGGCACACGACCGTGCCGATGTCGCGGCCGTCGAGCACGGCACCCGGCGGCGCCTTGGCAAAGGCCCGCTGCTTCTCGACCAGGATGCGCCGCACCGTGGGAATGACCGCGACCTTCGAAGCCGCTTCGCCAACCGCATGTGCAGAAAGCACAGTGCGGTCGAGGTTCGAGAGGTCGACCTGGCGCGCCGCGGTTTCCGCCGCCGAGACATTGTCGAGCGGCAGGCCGAGTTCCAGCAGCTTGTGGGCCACGGCGCGGTAGGTGAGGCCGGTGTCGAGCAGGTTCAGGCGATAGTGGTCGGAGAGCCGCCGGGCAAGCGTGCCCTTGCCCGCGCCTGCGGGTCCGTCGATGGCGATGGTGAAGGTGTGGGTCATTGGCAGTTCGCCTTTGCCGAAAGGAGCGAGCGCCGCGTTCCTTCACACCCCCCTCTGTCCTGCCGGACATCTCCCCCGCAAGGGGGGAGATTGGCGGTTGCCGCGCCCTGCTCAATCCTGCGACGTTGGCGATTGGCGAAAGCCCGCGTGCCGGCTGATCTCCCCCCTTGCGGGGGAGATGTCCGGCAGGACAGAGAGGGGTGCTGTCCCGCCAGCATCTCAGTTCGGCTCCAACCCATCGACAATCACTCGATCTCCGCGCCCAGCCCCTTCATCAGCCCCATGAACTCCGGAAAGCTCGTCGCGATCATGTTGGCGTCGTCGATGGTCACCGGCTTTTCCGTCGCCAGCCCCATAACCAGAAAACTCATGGCGATGCGGTGATCGAGATGCGTCTTCACCACTGTGTCCTGGCCGTTCGGATGAGCGCCCAGGCCCTTGCCGCCGGGCTTGCCGCGCACGGCGAGCGAAGCCTCGCCCTCGGTGCAGTCGACGCCGTTGAGCTTGAGCCCGTTGGCGACCGCCGCGAGCCGGTCGGATTCCTTGACGCGCAATTCCTCCAGCCCCTGCATCAACGTCTCGCCCTCGGCGAAGCTCGCGGCCACGGCCAGCACCGGGTACTCGTCGATCATCGACGGCGCCCGCTCGGGCGGCACCACCACGCCTTTCAGCTCTGAATAACGCACACGCAGGTCCGCCACGTCCTCGCCGCCGGCATTGCGCGGGTTGAGGATGTCGATACGCCCGCCCATTTCCTGCAGCGTCAGCAGCAGCCCGGTGCGGGTCGGGTTCATCAGCACGTTCTCGATTGTAACATCCGAGCCCGGCACGATCAGCGCCGCGACCAGCGGGAAGCCGGCGGAGGAGGGATCGCCCGGCACGGCGATCGTCTGCCCGGTGAGCTTGCCCTGGCCCTCGATGAAGATGTGGCGCACGCCGCGCTCATCGGTCTCGACGGTCAGGTTGGCGCCAAAACCTTTCAGCATCTTTTCGGTATGATCGCGCGTCATCACTGGTTCGATCACCGTGGTGATGCCCGGCGTGTTCAAGCCGGCAAGCAGGACCGCCGACTTCACCTGGGCCGACGCCATCGGCACGCGATAGGTGATCGGCGCGGCGTGCTTCGGGCCGCGCAGCGTGATCGGCATGCGGTCGCCCGGCGCCGCCTTCAGCACCTGCACGCCCATCTGGCGCAGCGGGTCGAGCACGCGGCCCATCGGCCGGCCGGAGAGCGAGGCGTCGCCAATGAAGGTGGTCTCCATGTCATAGGTGCCGACGAGGCCCATGGTGAGGCGCGAGCCGGTGCCGGCATTGCCGAAATCGAGCGGGCCTTCCGGTTGCAGCAGCGCGCCGTTGCCGGTGCCGCGGATCACCCATTCGCCGTCCTTCTTTTCGATATGTGCGCCCATCGCCTTCATGGCGGCCCCGGTGCGCATCACGTCCTCGCCTTCGAGCAGGCCGGTGATGCGCGTCTCGCCGGAGGCAAGGCCGCCGAACATGAAGGAGCGGTGCGAGATCGATTTGTCGCCCGGCACGCGCGCGGTGCCGGCAAGGGCAGGGGATTTGCGGGCCGTGGCTGGTTTAGCGGCGGCGGAATGAGACATTTTGTCGTCCAAATGAAATGCCGGCTGGCCGGCCCGGTTCGTCATGGTGCGGCGGTCTCGTATCACGGCGCGCGGCAATGGTCATCCCCTTGGCGCAAGCCTTTGAAAAGCGGGTTTCGCGCACATGTCTTTTGGCTTTGACAGCGCGGAAAACTGCGGTTATGGGGACCATTCTTTTTTTGACGAGGCCTGCTGTGGCAAAAGCTGAACTTGGCACCAAGCGTGTCGACCCCGAAACGGGTCGGAAATTCTACGACCTGAACAAGGACCCGATCGTTTCGCCCTACACCGGCAAGAGCTATCCGCGCTCCTATTTCGACGAAGGCAAGATTTCCGCCCTCGAGGAAGATGAGGAAGTCGCCGACAAGGAACTGGACGGCGACGAGGAAGAAGGCGCCGAAGTCGTCTCGCTCGAAGAAGCCGATGACGAGGCCAAGGGCGGCGGCGACGATCTTCCCGATCTCGGCGACGATGAGGATGACGATGTCGATCTCGGCGACGATGACGACGACACCTTCCTTGCCGACGAAGAAGAAGAAGACGACGACGTCTCCGACATGATCGGCGTCGGCGACGACGAGGACGAGGTCTGATTCTGATTGTTTGCCGGCCATTTTCGCCTGTGACRAAAAAGCGGTCTTTCAAGGCTTGATCTTGACCGAAGGCGGCGCTAGAAGCCGCCARCACTAAACAACGGCGCGGTCCCAACCGTGCCGGATCTCTTCGCCGGAAACGGCGCCGGCTGACTGCCGGGAGTGGGGCCATAGCTCAGTTGGGAGAGCGCTTGAATGGCATTCAAGAGGTCGTCGGTTCGATTCCGATTGGCTCCACCAAACAGTCCTTCTTGATCGAAGTTTCGTATAGCCGAAGTCACCGCTGTTCACGCTGAGCGGCGCCCCAGCCCGTATGACGGGCCTTGACGCGAAGGCATCTTGTGGCCGGTGCAGCCTGACGCAGGAACCCGGTCAACTGGTCCGCTCCTCGTCCTGCAACTGCGGCTAACCGCGCTCGGCGCGGGTTCTGGCTGCCTTGCGCGCCGCTGCCGATCGTCCGGCAGCGCCTTTGGTCTGCGCGGCTTTCCTGGCCGCCGCCGATCGCTCTGCGGCCGTGCGGCTGGATGCGGCGCTCTTGGTCTGTCGCGACAGGGCCTTGCGGGAGACGGTGCTTTTCGGCTCGTCCTCGAGCACTTTCGACACCGCCTTCGAGACCTTCGGCTGGCGCTTCGGCTTGCGTTCGCCCTGGCCTGCCTCGTAAGCGTATTTGGCGCTCTTGCGCGTGGTTTCCTTCACGTCGCCTTTCTTGGGGGGCGGCAGGTCGACACCCGCGCGACGCGCCTCCGAAAGGCCGATGGCTATCGCCTGCTTGGTGGAGCGGGCGCCGTGCTTGCCTTGGCGGACTTTGTCGATTTCTTCGTGAACGAATTCGCCGGCCTGCGTGCTTGCCGATTTGCCTTCGCGCTTGTCCTTGCGCGCCTTTTCAATGGTTTTCTTGTCCGGCATTGTTTTTCTCCCTATGCGAACGGGGCATGAGCGAACGCCGAAAGCCGCTTCAGCTTGCGCATCAGCGGCTTTCATATGTGCCGACGAGGTCGGCGGTGGCGATCGTACGCGGCCCCGCATGGGCCAGAAGATCGGCTATTCCAGTTTCTCCGYCGGTTTCCAGCGTCTCCACGTCGAGGGCTGAAAGGCGGAAGTGATAGTGATGGACGCCATGGCCTTTCGGCGGCTGGGGGCCGTCGTAATGAGCATTGCCGAAGTCGTTCACGCCTTGGCTGAAGCTTTCCGGCCCGGCGGTGCCCTCCGGCAGGCGATCCCGCCCGGCGGCGATGTCATAGACCGCCCAATGGCGAAACAGGCCGCGTGGCGCGTCGGGGTCCTCGACGACAAGCAGGAAGCTTCTGGTGCCGGCCGGCGCGTTCTTCCACTGCAGCGGAGGAGACAAGTTGCCGCCGTTGCGGACATAGGGCTCGGGAATGGTCTGCCCGTTTTCAAAGGCTGGACTCTCAAGCGTGAAAGCCATGGTTGGAACTCCGTGCTCTATCGCGTTCTTCCCGAAGGAATTCACGGACGATCCTTCCTCGGATCGGTGGAGCGCAATCGCTGCTGGTTTTCATGGGAACGCGGGGCATCCGCGGGGGTTCCAGCCTCGACGGATGTTCGCAAGCGAAGCTATCGTCCCCGGAAAGGGCTGCGCGGACGGATACGACGCAGGTCGTGTCCGGCGAAGATACCGGCAGGTCGGCGTGGAAGCCGTCGACGCGGAACTGGAGGTCTCGAGGATTTTACCGGCTGCATTTTCGGGGCAACGGGTAATAGCCGACGGCACGTCGGCTCGATAGACGGAGTGTCCGTCTCGCGAGCGCGTTCGCCTGAAACGGCTCTAACATTCCTGTGATGGATTCCCCGTTGACAACGAACATGGCTTCGTGTGAAACGGTGAGAACGTTCTCAGAGAACGTTCTCACCTGCAGCTGCGACCTTACCTTGGGAGGAGGTATGAGCACCGACGAGACCCGGCTAGCCGTCCGCATCGCCAAGATCGCGAAGTCCTACGGGCCGACCGTGGCGCTCGATTCCGTTTCCATCGATCTGCGCCCGGGCGAGGTCCATGCGCTGCTGGGCGAGAACGGCGCCGGCAAGTCGACGCTGGTGAAGATCCTCAGCGGCGTGGTGAAGCCGGACAGCGGATCAATGTCGATCTTAGGCTCGCCCTACACGCCGCACGGCATCGTCGATGCGCGCATGCAAGGCGTGGCGACGGCTTTCCAGGAGCTCAGCCTGCTGCCCAATCTCAGCATCGCCGAGAATCTGATGCTGCCGAAAATGCCAAGGGGCATGCTCGGCCTCGCGTCGCATCGCTCGGCCATGGCCGCCGCCGRCAGGATCCTCAGCGATTATGGTCTCGCGCATTTCGATCCCGACACGCCGGTGGGCGTGCTCTCGCTGTCGGACCGTCAACGGCTCGAAATCRTCCGCGCCTTCACCCATGCCGCGAAATTGCTGATCCTCGACGAGCCGACGGCGGCACTGGCCGACGTCGAATGGCTGTTCGAGCTCGTGCGCCGGCAAAAAACCCTGYAGACCGCCATCCTCTACATTTCCCATCGCCTCGGCGAAGTGCGCACCTTGTGCTCGCGCGCCACCATCCTGCGCAACGGCCGCAGCATCGGCACCGTCGAGCTTTCGGGCGCCTCGGACGAGAACATCTTCGAGATGATGGTCGGCCGCAGCGCGCGTGAGACGATCAATGCGCTGCCCAAAACCRGTGAGGCTGCGCCCGTCGCGCTCGGCGTCAAGGGCCTCTCGGGCGGCATCCTGAGCGACGTGTCGTTCGATGTCAGGCAGGGCGAGATCGTCGGCATCGCCGCGCTCGAAGGGCAGGGCCAGCGCGATTTGTTCAGGACGCTGATCGGACTTGCCAAGGCCAGGGGCGGAAGCGTCGAGATCGACGGCGTGCGCGCCCAGATCTCCAGCCCGGGCGCCGCGCTCCATTTCGGCAACGGCCTCGCCTACCTGCCCGAGGACCGCAAGTCGGAAGGCATCCTCGCCGGCCTCACCACGGCCAGCAACATGGTGCTGCCGATCATCTCCCGCATCGCGCGCGGCGGCATCGTCTGGCCGGCCGGCGAGCGTCGCGCCGCACGCGAAACGGCGGCCGTGGTCGACCTGCAGGAACGCTATCTGCATTTCAAGATCGACGAGTTGTCCGGCGGCAACCAGCAGAAGGCGCTGCTGGCGCGCGTCATCATGACCGGCGCGCGCACGCTGCTGCTCTTCGATCCGACGCGCGGCGTCGACGTCGGAACCAAGCAGTCGATCTACGAGGCGATCCGCAAATTCGCCGCCGATGGCGGCTCCGTGCTCTTCTATTCATCCGAGTTGCCGGAACTCGTCCACCTCGCGCATCGCTGCATCGTGCTCTATGGCGGCCGTATCTTCGCCGGGTACCAAGGCGACGCCATCGACGAGCAGACGATTGTCGGCGCGCTGATCGGCCACGCCCGCGGCGCGAAGACGGGAGTGGCGGCATGAGCGCGATCGCTGCAAATCCGGCGCCCCGCCGTTCGCCCTTCTGGCGCGCCGTCATCAGCGGCACCGGCATCGTCGCGCTGATCTATGTGCTGCTCTACGCTCTTTATGCGTTCTGGCAGCCCGATGCGCTCTCGGTCTACACATTCACCGACCTCGTCAACAATTCGACGCCGCTGGCGCTGGCTGCGGCGGGCGAGACGCTGGTCGTCATCAGTCGCGGCTTCGACCTGTCCGTCGCGGGCGTCGTCTCGCTGACCAACGTGCTGATGGCCGTCTATCCGCTCGACGGCCCCGGCGGAGCGCTGGTCAGCCTCTTGATGTGCTGCGCCATCGGCGCCGTCGTCGGCATGATCAACGGCATTCTGGTCGCCAGGCTCGGGCTACAGACCATCGCGGCGACGCTGGGCACCATGATCGTCTGCCAGGGGCTGGCGCTGGTCATTCTCGACGCGCCCGGCGGCATGGTCGCCGACTTCGTCACCTACACCCTGACCGACACGCTCTTCGGCGTCGTCCCGATCGCCGGCCTGTTCCTGGTCGCCGCCATCGTGCTGTGGCTGGCCTTCCGGCGGACCAACACCGGCATCGGCCTTTATGCCATCGGCGCCGACGAGCAGTCGGCCCGTTTCTCCGGCGTCGCCGTCTCGGGCGTTCGCATCACCGCCTTCGTCGGCGCCGGCATCCTCTATGGCGTCGCCGGCTTCATGCTGAGCGCCCAGACCGCCACCGGCAATCCGACTGCGGGCACGCCGTTCCTGATGCTCACCTTTGCCGCCGTGGCGCTCGGCGGCACGCCGCTCAGCGGCGGCCGCGGCAGCCTCGTCGGCTCGATCCTCGGCGCCGGCACGCTCATGCTTCTGCAGAAGGTGCTGTTCTCGGGCGGCGTGTCGTCTTTTTACACCGGCATCTTCCAGGGCTTCGTGCTGGTGCTCGCGATCGTCTTCGGCAACACCGTGGCGCGCCTGCTCAGGAAGGACGACGCCCGGTGAACGCGCACAAGGACATAGCGATGCCATCCGAGGCCTCTTCCGACCAGCGCGGCAGGCAGAAGCTCGACCGGGAAACGGTGAACACGCTCGTCGTGTTCGGCTTGAGCATCGTGCTCATTGTCTGCTCGCGCTTCATCAGTCCGGCGCTCGGCTCCTGGAGCCAGGTGCTCACGGTGCTGATCCTCGCCTCGTTCCTGATCATCCTGTCCTTCGGGCAGGGCCTCGTCATCCTGATCGGCGGACTGGACCTCTCCATCCCGGCCCTCATCACGCTTGGCGGCGTGCTGACCACGACCTGGGTTGGCACGGGCGATGCCGGCGTCTGGTACATGTTGCCGGCAATCCTCGCCATCTGCGCCCTGGTCGGCGCGGTCAGCGGCATCGRCATCGTCTGGTTGAAGGTGCCGCCCTTCATCATGACGATGGCGACCTCGATCGTCGTCGCCTCGGTCGCGCTCGGCTATACCAGCGGCACGCCGCGCGGCGGTTCGCCATCGGCCCTCCTGTGGCTGATGAAGGCATGGTTCCTCGGCGTGCCGGTGGTCATCTACTTCACCCTCGCTTTCATCCTGTTCGGCTGGCTCCTGCAGAACTTCACCGCGCTCGGACGCCGGCTTCGCGCGCTCGGCACCAACAGGAACGCAGCACTTATCGCCGGCGTCGGCGTCAACCGGCTCGAACTCGTGCCCTATGCGGTCAGCGCCGCCTGCGCCGGCTTCGTCGGCATGATGCTGGTCGGCTATTCGAACGGCGCGACGCTCAGGATGGGCGACAGCTACATGCTGCCCTCGATCGCCGCGGTCGTGATCGGCGGCTCCTCGATCCTCGGCGGCAGCGGAACCTTCATCGGTACGGTCGGCGGCGCGATCCTTTTGACCACGCTGGGCACCATGATCTCCGCCATCGGGCTGAGTGAAGGATGGCGCACCATCATCGAGGGTKGAATCATCGTCGGAGCGCTGCTGGTGCTGCGCGGCGAGTTCCTGACCCACATCGGAAACCGGATGCTGACGCGAGGAAAATGACCATGCGCCCGCATGCCAATGATTTTTGTCCAATTGTGAGAACGTTCTCACAAGCTCTGGTCCGGCACCTGAAAGGGCCAAATTCCAAAGGGAGGTTGAYGGAAATGAAGCTGTTGAAAAGACTGGGACTGGCCGCGTCGCTGACGCTTGCCACGACCGCGGGCGTCGCGACGGTCGTCGATCATGCCGAAGCGCAGGACAAGAAGCTCAAGGTCTACCTGTCGCTGAGCTACAGCGGCAACTCGTGGCAGTCGGAGGCCRCGAACATCGTCAAGGCGCTGGCGCAGACGCCGCCCTACGACAAGACGGTGGAACTGAAGGAGGTGATCTCGGGCACGGATCCGCAGGCGCAGATCTCCGCCTATGAAAGCATGATCCAGGATGGCGCCGACGGCATCATCAGCTTCCCGATCTCGTCGACGGCGCTGAACCGCACCATCCATCGCGGTTGCCAGAAGGGCGTGCTCTTCTTCATGTATGACGCGACGGTCACCGAGCCCTGCGCGTACAATGTCAGCTACATCACCGCTGGCTTCGGCGAGAACACCGCCCAGGCGCTGGTCAACATCCTCGGCGGCAAGGGCAACATCTTCCTCAGCCGCGGCGTTCCGGGCAACTCGGTGGACAAGCGCCACACCGACGGCGCCATGCACATCTTCAGCCAGTATCCCGGCATCAAGGTGGTCGCCGAATACTATTCCTACTGGGATGACCGCACCACGCAGCAGGAGACGGCCAAGGCGCTCGCCGCGCATCCGGACGTCGACGGCATCTGGGCCCAGGCCGGCGAATACGGCGCCATCCAGGCGCAGCTCGACAAGGGCAACAAGCTGGTGCCGATGACCGGCGAGAACTCCGATGGCTTCCGCCTCGGCCTGGCCGATCCGAAGATGCAGGGCATGGGCCTCAAGGGCGTCTCGGCCGGCTCGCCGCCCGCCACTTCCGGCTACGCCTTCAAGCTGATGATGGAGATCCTGACCAAGAAGCGCGAGCTGAAGCCGATGAACATCGAGTACCCGCTGCCGTGGGTGCCTGCCGATCAGGTCAAGCCTTGCAAGGGCGATACCTTCGCCGACGGCTGCAATGTCTTCCCGACCGACAAGGTGCCGTCTTCCTTCGTCACCGAGGTCTTCAATCCCGAGCTTCTGCCGGAACTGTCGCTGCAGTCGGCGCTGGAAGGCAAGCCGACGCCCGGAGCGACCATCCAGCCGCTGCCGGCGGATGTGAAGCAGGCGCCCGACGCGCCCGGCATCAACTGCTCGTCCTGCAAGGCCCCGGCCGACGAATACAAGCTCACCAAGATCGAGCCGACGGTTAAGCCCTGACGATCAGCAATGCGACAGATGGACGGCATCCTGCCGTCCATCCCACCCAAGACAAGGATGAGAAAATGCCGACCTTTCTGAAGCGGGGCAGGGATCCCGAAGCCGTCGCCCAGGGCGACGCGGTTGTCCGCACGACCGTCGAGACGATCCTCGCCGATATCGAGAAACGGGGCGACGCCGCCGTCCGGGAATTGTCGGAGCGTTTCGACAAGTGGTCGCCGGCAAGCTTCCGGSTGAGCGACAGCGACATAGAAAAGGCCATCGCCAAGGTCTCGGCGAGGGATCTGGAGGACATTCGTTTCGCCCAGGCGCAGGTGCGCAATTTCGCCGAGAAGCAGCGCGCCTGCCTGCAGGATCTCGAGGTCGAAACGCTGCCGGGGGTCGTGCTTGGCCATAAGAACATCCCAGTCGAGACGGTCGGCTGCTACGTGCCGGGCGGCAAATATCCGATGGTCGCCTCCGCGCATATGAGCGTGGTCACCGCGAGGGTCGCYGGCGTGAAGAAGATCATCGCCTGCGCGCCGCCGTTCCAGGGCGGGCCCCATCCGGCCATCGTCGCCGCCATGCATATGGGCGGCGCCGACGAGATCTACGTTCTGGGCGGCATCCAGGCCGTCGGCGCCATGGCGCTCGGAACCGAGACCATCGGCCGCGTCGACATGCTCGTCGGCCCCGGCAACGCCTTTGTCGCCGAAGCCAAGCGCCAGCTCTACGGCCGCATCGGCATCGACCTGTTCGCCGGTCCGACCGAAACGCTGGTGGTCRCCGACGACAGCGTCGACGGCGAGATCTGCGCGACCGACCTGCTCGGCCAGGCCGAGCACGGCCCGACGAGCCCGGCGGTGCTTCTGACCAATTCGGAAAAGCTCGCCCGCGACACCATGGCGGAGGTCGAGCGCCAGCTGAACACCCTGCCGACGGCCGAGATAGCCGCCAAGGCCTGGGCCGACTATGGCGAGGTGATCGTGTGCGATTCCTACGAGGAGATGGTCACGGAAGCCGACCGGATCGCCTCCGAGCACGTGCAGGTGATGACGCGCGATCCGGACTACTTCCTGAACAACATGCGCAACTACGGCGCGCTGTTCCTGGGGCCGCGCACCAATGTCGCCTATGGCGACAAGGTCATCGGCACCAACCATACGCTGCCCACCAAGAAGGCGGCCCGCTACACCGGCGGTTTGTGGGTTGGCAAGTTCATCAAGACCTGCACCTATCAGCGCGTCCTGACCGACGAAGCGAGCGCCATGATCGGCGAATACTGTTCGCGCCTGTGTGTCCTCGAGGGATTCTACGGGCATGCCGAGCAGGCCAACATCCGGGTCCGCCGCTACGGAGGTCRCAACGAGGCCTAAGGCCGCGCGCCAACGGAGTTTTCATGTCGATCGTCGCCCGCAACAAGAACAGCAAGCCCCGCGTGACCGTAAAGGATCTGGCGCGCGATCTGGGCATGTCTGTTTCGACCGTCTCCAGGGCTTTTCACGCCGATGCCGTGATCGCCAAGGACACGCGGGACGTGGTGCTGAACCGCGCCCGGGAGATCGGCTATTCGCCGAATCCTTTCGCGCGCAGTCTCATCACCAAGAAGACGCGCATCGTCGGCGTGGTCGTGGCCGACATCACCAACCCGTTCTATCCGGAAGTGCTGACCCGGCTCACCACCGAGCTGCGCGCCATCGACATGAACGTGATGCTGGTCGCGGCCGACCAGTCGGGCGAGGTCGACCAGGCGCTGCGCCTTCTCCTCAATTACCAGCCCGACCTCGCCATCATCCTCGCGGCGACCTTGTCCTCGGAAGCCGCGCAGGAATGCCGCAAGGCCGGCACGCCGGTGATCTTCTTCAACCGGCTGTCGGCCGACGACCACGCCTTCGGCATCTCCTGCGACAACATCCTCGGTGGCCGCAGCATTGCCGATTATCTGGTCGACACCGGCCACCGGCGCCTGGCCTATATCGCCGCGCTGGCGGATGCCTCGACCAATGTCGCCCGTCACCGCGGCTTCAGCGAGCGCGCGGTCGAACGGGGCCTTGCCGCGCCCGTGGTCATCGAGGCGGGGCAGTTCAGCTACCACGCCGGCTACGAGGCTGCCCGCAAGCTGCGCGACCTCAAGGAGATGCCCGACGGCGTGTTCTGCGCCAACGATATTCTCGCCATCGGCTTTCTCGACGGCGTGCGGCGAGAGCTCGGCCTCGGCGTGCCGGACGACATCTCGATCGTCGGCTTCGACGACATCGAGATGGCTCACTGGYCCTCGCATGGGCTGACGACGGTCCAGCAGCCCATCGAAAAGATGCTGGAGGCGACGGTCTCGCTGGCCAAGGAGCTTGGCACGAATGCCGGCAAGGAGCCGGTCGTGCAGATGATTCCGCCGGGCTCCGTGATCGAGCGCGCGACGACGCGCCGGAGGCATCATGGCTGAGATGTCGGGGAAACTGTTCTTCGAGCGCGCGGTCACCGTCCACCGCTACGATTGCGAGGTGATTGCGTCGCCGCCGTCGGACGTCGAAGGCGGGGAAACCAGGCAGGCCGTCGAGAACGATCCTGCAGCCGACGAGGTCGTCGTCCGCTACGTGGTCGCCTGCCGCCCCGTCTATGACGGCTTGCGCCGGCTGATCGGACAGGTCGCCGGCCTGCTGGTCCTGGCCGAGGCCGGCGGCCGCCGCGACGTGCTCGACCTGCCGGATATCCCGRCGGCACGCGAACGCTGGGCCGAGGTCGAGCAGCGGCTTCGCGCCTTGYAGGCGCCGAGCGGCCTGGAGGGTCATCTCGACCGCCTTGCGACCGCGCATGCGACGCTCGGCGAAGTGCTCGAGGATTTCGGTCTGGCCCGGCTGCAGCGCGACTGGCAGCAGCATCTCGACCGGGCGGGAGACAGGATCAAGCACGCCTATGCCTGGCTGCAGGCGGCGTCGGAACCACGCGCCGGCATGACGCCGGTCGACTTCAATCACGCCTGCTGCAGTTGTGCGCAGCGCTGGCGACATCAGGGAGGAAACGATGGGCCAATATTCGATCTGGGTGCTTGAGTACAGCTACGTCACCAACTACCACAAGAGTGGCGTGCTCTACGGCGCCCACAACCAGGGCTACGTCAAGCTTCCCTATTGTTATGCGCTGATCAAGGGCAACGGCCACGTCGCCATGGTCGATGTCGGCTACAACAACAAGGATTACGGCAAGCATCTCGGCGACAAGTTCGGTGTCGAGAACTGGCATTCGCCCGAGACCGTCCTCGGCGAGATCGGCCTGGCGCCGAAGGACGTCGACACGGTCTTCATCACGCACGCCCATTTCGACCATTTCGGCAATGTCGAGGACTTCCCCAAGGCAACCTTCTACATCCAGGAGAAGGAGATCGCGAAATGGGTCTGGGCGATGTCGTTGCCGGACCGCATGCGCTGGATGAACGTCGCCGTCGATCCGGGCGATATCGTGCGCGGCGTCGACCTTGCCCGGCAGAAGCGGCTGGTGACGCTCGATGGCGCCAAGCAGGACGTGCTGCCGAATGTCGATCTCAATCCCGCCTTCGACAGCCACACCTATGGTTCGATGTGGGTCACCGTGCGCAACGGCAAGGAAGACACCTGGGTGCTGGCGGGCGATCTGGTCTATGTCTTCGACAATATCGAGGGCTCGGGAGCCGCCGTCGATATCGAGACGCTCTATGTGCCGGTTGGRCTTGCGGTCGGCAGCCAGACCAATCTCGTGCTGGCGACCGAGGAGATGATGAAGCAGGTGAATTACGAGGCGCGCCGCGTCATTCCCATCCACGAAGAACGGCTGAAGGACCGCTTCCCGTCGCGCATCACCAAGGATGGCCTGCGCATCACTGAAATCTGCCTCGCGGACGGCGAGAAATCGCGGGTGCAGTAATGGATGTAATCCGCAAGGTCGCCATCGTCGGGGCGGGGCTTGTCGGCCGCGGCTGGGCGATCGTCTTCGCCCGGGCGGGGCACGACGTGGCCATCTACGATGGCAGCGCCGATATCCGCGCGGCGGTGATCGAGAGCATCCGCGCCAGTCTCGCCGACATGCGGGAAGCCGGGCTGGTCGACRCCATCGATCTGGTCCTGCGGCGGTTGCGCGTGGTCGACACGCTGGAGGCTGCGGTCGCCGGCGCCGACTATATCCAGGAGTCGGTGCTCGAACGGCGCGATGTCAAGCAGGCCGTCTGCCTCGAAATCGACCGGGCGATGCGGCCGGACGCGGTCGTGGGCAGCTCGAGCTCGGGCATTCCGGCCTCGGCTTTCACGGAGGGATGCGTCAACCGGGCCCGCTTCCTCGTCGCGCATCCCGTCAACCCTCMGCATCTGATCCCGCTGGTCGAACTTGTTCCGGCGCCATGGACCGACGCCGGCATCGTGCCGTGGCTGCGGGCGCAAATGGAGCAGGTGGGCCAGGCCGCCATCGTCGTGCGCAAGGAGGTCGACGGCTTTGTCCTCAACCGGCTCCAGGGGGCGTTGCTCAACGAGGCCTGGGCCTTGCTGGAGGAGGGCGTCGCAAGCGCCGCCGACATCGACCTGACCGTGTCGCACGGGCTCGGCTACCGCTGGTCCTTCATGGGTCCGTTCGAGACGATCGACCTCAACGCGCCGGGCGGGATCGCGGATTAYGCGCGGCGCCTGGGGCCGCTCTACCATGCGATCGCGCTGGCAAGGCGCGACCCGGCTCCGTGGTCCGAAGCGCTTATCGCCAAGGCCGAAGCCGAGCGCCGCGCGAAGCTGCCGGCATCCGACTTGAGCGAGCGCAGCGCCTGGCGCGACCGCAATCTCATGGCGCTGGTCGCCCACAAGCGACGCACCGGCGTCTGACACGGAGACCGTCATGGCGGCAATGCTGCAAGACAAGGTTGCCCTGGTGACCGGAGCGACCGGCGGAATCGGGGCGCAGATCGTGTCCAGGCTCGCGCAGGAAGGTGCCTCGGTCGTCGTCGGCTACAACAGCTCGCGCCAGGCGGCCGAAGCGCTGGTCTCGACGCTGGCGCCCGGCGATCACATGGTCGCCGAGGCGGCCGTCACCGACAGCGGCTGCCTTGCGCGGCTGGCCGGCCAGATCGGGCAAAGGTTCGGCCGGCTGGACATCCTGGTCAATTGCGCCGGCATAACCCGCTTCGTGCCGCATCCGGACCTCGATAGCCTGGATGACGCTTTGATCGACCGCATCCTCAGCGTCAACGTACGCGGCGTCATCGCTGCGACGCGGGCGATGCGGCCGCTGCTCGACCGCACCGGCAACGGCATTGTCKTCAACATCTCGTCGATCGCGGGCGTCACCGCCATGGGCAGCAATATCGCCTATTGCGCGTCCAAGGCCGCGGTCGACAATTTGACCAAGTCGCTGGCGCGCGCGCTCGCGCCGAAAATCAGGGTCGTCTCCGTTTCACCAGGCGTCGTCGACACCGATTTCATCAAGGGCCGCGACGAATCCTGGCGCGATGAACAGGCGAGCCGGACGCCGCTCGGGCGATTGGGCACGCCCGACGACGTCGCCGAGGCGGTTCTGGCGGCCGCGGCGCAGCTTCGCTTTGCGACGGGCGTTATCATTCCGGTCGACGGCGGGCGGCCTTTGGCGTGATTGTGTCTTCAACGCCCGTACGGCCCCTGGAGAGAACCGAATGACCGCAACCATTGCCATCACCGTCGGCGATCCGGCGGGCGTCGGACCCGAGATCGCGCTCAAGGCCGGTCGGCATTTCGCGCCGCAACTCGAGACCGGCGCCTTTCGGCTGCGCCTCATCGGGTCGCTGGCGGCGTTGGGCGAAGTGGCCCGGTCGCTCGACTTGCCGTTGCCCGCCGTCGCGCAAGCGGACGAGCCGCTCGGCGTCTGGCCGATCGAGGGCTCCGCCGTCGCGATCGGCCAGGTGTCGGCGGAAGGCGGCAGCCAGGCCTACAAGGCCGTCGCCGAGGGCGTGCGCCGCACGATGGCGGGCGAGGCGTCGGCCATCGTCACCGCGCCGCTCAATAAGGAATCGCTGCACCTGGCCGGTCATCGGTTCCCGGGCCATACCGAGCTGCTGGCGGCGCTGACCGGGGCGCGTGACAGCGCGATGATGCTCGCGCACGGGTCCTTCCGCGTCAGCCATGTCACCACGCATATCGCGCTCGAAGATGTGCCGAAGCGGGCGACGGAGCCGCGTATGCGCCGGGTGCTCGACCTGACGATCGAAGCCTTGAAGCATCTGGGGATCGCCGCCCCCCGCGTCGCGATCGCGGCGCTCAATCCGCATGCCGGCGAAGGCGGCATTTTCGGCACCCACGATATCCGCGTCACGGAGCCGATCGTCGCCGACTACCGGGCGCGCGGCCATGATGTTCATGGTCCCGTCCCGGGTGACACCGTTTTCGTGAAGATGCGCGGCGGCGCCTATGACGCGGTCGTGGCCATGTATCACGACCAGGGTCATATTCCGGTGAAGCTGCTCGGCTTCCAGATCGACCCGCAAACGGGGAAATGGCTCGGCCTGAGCGGGGTCAACATCACGCTCGGCCTGCCGATCGTGCGGACCTCCGTCGATCACGGCACCGCCTTCGACATAGCCGGCCGCGGCATCGCCCGCGAAAGCAGCCTCATCGAGGCGATCGACTACGCCTTGTCGCTGACCGCGGAGAAGGCGGCGTGAAGCTTGGCCCGATCGGGCGCGGCGTCGGCCAGGATGTCCTGATCGTCGCGGACGACATCACCGGCGCGCTCGACGCGGCCGGCTATTTCGCCACGCCCGAAAATCCGATCCAAGTCTGGTTCGATCCGCCGCCCGCCATTTCCGGCGGCAATGCGATCGACCTCGATACACGCGATCTCGACGAGGCGGCGGCTTCTGGGCGTGTCGCCGATATTTTCGCCGGCCGCGAACGAGGCGTGCTGTCGTTCAAGAAGATCGACAGCGTCATGCGCGRCCACCCGATCGCGGAGGCCGCCGCCGCCTTTCGCGCCGGACGGTTCAGCCGGGCCCTTCTTGCTCCCRCATTTCCGGCAATGGGCAGGGTAACGGTCGACGGGCGGCAGCTTGTGCTCTCGCCGGACCGCAAGGCGCAGCAGGTCGGGCCGGCCCTGGTCGATGCATTGTCGCGCCAAGGCATCCCGGCCGCGATGCTGGGCAAAGGCGCTGCGCCGGGCGGATTTGTTGTCGCCGATGCTTCCAGCGACGCCGAGCTTGCGGATGCTGTCGCTGCGTTCGGGACGGGCGACGACGATCTCTATATCGGCACCGRCGGACTGGCCTCGGTGCTCGCTGGGCGGACTCCTCCCGGTTTGCGGCCGCCGGCGCTCGATCTGGCGATTTGCGGTACCAACCATCCGGCGACGCTGAGCCAGATCTCGGCGGCTCCCAGATTGCGGACGTTGGTGATGGACGGCGGCAGTGCCATGCAGATCGAACCGCCGGTCGTRCTGGTCGCCCCCTCCAATGTGGTCTCGGTTCCGGAGGCACGCGCCATGATCGAGCGTTCACTCGAACGGCTGGTGGCCGCCACGCCGCGCCCGCGGGCCGTGCTGGTGACGGGCGGATGGACCTTGCGGCTGCTGGTCCGCATTTGCGCTGCCTCCCATCTTCTCTGCGAGGGGCTCCACGAGCCAGGCGTTGCGATGAGCCGGATGGTCGCGGGCGCATGGGACGGAACCGCGATCATCTCGAAATCCGGCGGGTTTGGCGGCGATACGATTCTTGCTCGACTGTTCTTTCCGGAGCAGGAGGCAACAATCCACCAAAACAATTGGGGGCGTGGACAGGAATGACGCTTCCTGTCCACAGTCGCCGCCTACTGGAGGCAAGCTGTTGGCGATCGTCGCTGTTTGTCGATCCGGCACAGCGCTTCGAATGACCCGCTGATTCGTCAGGCCCGRTCGGTCTGATTGGTTTCTGCGGGTCGTGAGCGACGGCGCCCCGCTTCTCCCGGCCGGCGGTTCCACGTTTCTAATGGCCGTAGCCGAAGAAAGTCATCAACTCGCGGGCCTCGCCTGTGGCGAACCGCTCTTCCATCCCCTGAGGAAGGTTGGTTCGCCAGATGCCCCTGTAATCGGTGATCGGCTGGTTAACTTGCGACCATCGCCGCAAGGAATGTTCCGTTCTCACAGATCGCTGGCGACCCCAGATCACCGGCTTTTCGTGATAGTCCAACATCTCTGGGCGGAACGTCACGCCGATGAAGTCGCACACGGACCGAAGGGAGTCCGGTGGGTTTGAGATGAAGTCCTCGTATCGCCAAACGAGGCTGTCGCCGCGCTCGATGCAGCTTTTGGACGCTGCAGTGTCCCGCACCCACCTTGCAAAAGACTTTTCCGGGTCGTCATATCGCTTGTTGAGCGATGCCACCACGTCCCGCCCGTCGCGTGTCGAGATGATAAACCGCGCGCCCGGCATGGTTCGCCGAATCTCCTCGGTGTAATTTACATGGCCAGGGCTCTTCTCAACCCAGATGTTGCGTCCGGACGCGGCGACCTTTGCAAGAGTGATGACCACCCTATGCCATTTCGGCCATCCGTTTTCCCAAGCGAAGGCGCCTGTTTCATAGGGCAGGCTGAATATATCTGGATGCGTTGCCAGTATGCGGGCCAAGAGGCTCGACCCGGTATGGCCACATCCACAGATGAATACGGATGTTCCTGGCTTCGGCATTAGCCGAACGATAGCCCGCATGYAAATTCCCCCCAATGAATCTTAAAACGCTTTTTGCAATCGATGTAAATGGCTTTGCTTTCCCAGAAGTGGCCAGGATGACAGGAGCGAAACCGGAGGTGACCTCACGTCCGCTCGGCAAGCACCGGCGAGGTTCATTGGCGCCGATGAATGGGTGCCGCCGTTGCAGCAACTGGGCCCGGCCGCGGACGAAAATCGAAGCCCGCTGACTCTACGTCAATATCTGGAAAACGGCCCATCCGGTCTTGTGGGGTCGAAGGCGCGCTTGGTAGTCTCCATCGTCTTGCAAGAAGGCTCCTGTGAATGACATTCGATAAGTCGTCGGTTCGATTCCGATTGGCCCCAAACAGTCTCTGGCTCACGCTTGGCGTCGCGTTATTAGCGCTTGTTGCTTGCCAATCGACTCCGGACACGCAGCCTGTTGCTAACTCGCAACCTGTTGCCGACCCGCAACCTGCTCCGGCCGCTGCTCCCGCCCMGGCCTCGCCGAATTCGGCGGTGCTGGATCAGACGGTCGCTGTCGTCCCGCCCGGCAAGGGCGTTCCGGCCAGATACGCCGCATTCTCCGGCATATGGGCCGGACAGCTCAACGGCATGTATGACGGCAAGCTCGCGGTGCTGACCGTGTCCTCGGGCGGGCAGGTGACGGCGAGCTACGCATGGGGCGACCTTGCCGACAACAAGCCGGGCGTCGCCGACGGCTCCGGCAGGATTTCCGGCAATACGTTGAAGCTCGGGCGCCTGCCGAACGGCGCGGACATCACCGCCACGATGCCGTCGCCGGGAACRCTCAACCTCACCTACGCGCTTGCCGGCCAGACCTATACCGGCTCGTTCGCCCGGGTCAGCCAGTGAGCAACGCGAGCTGCTAGGATTGGAGCGGGTCCCRCGTGATCCGCACGCACATCGGCGTCCCGATCTCGATGGCGTGGCCGGTATCGGCCAGCCGGCCGCTCTGCTCGTCGCGGGCGAAGATCGAGATGCGGTCGGCATTCTGGTTGGCTGAAAACAGATGCTTGCCGGACGGTGTCAGCGCCAGGTTGCGCGGCGTCGCGCCGCCGCAGGGCGTGAAATCGACCGTTTGGAGCTTTCCCGATTGCTGGTCGACGGCGAAGATGGCGACGCTGTCATGGCCTCTGTTGGAGCCGTAGAGGAAGCGGCCGTCGGGCGAGATCTGGATGTCGGCGCAGTGATTGTGCGCGCGCGCCTCGCCGGGAATCGCCGGCTTGGTGTCGATGAGCTCCAGCCGACCCGAGGATTGATCGAGCGCCAGCGACACCACCGTCGAGTCCAGCTCGTTCATGACGAAGACGAAGCGGCCGTTCGGATGCAGCGCGACGTGACGCGGCCCGGCGCCGGGCGTGAGCGCCGAGGAGGCGAGCTTCACCAGCGCGCCGTCGGTCTCGATGCGGTAGGAGACCAACTGGTCGATGCCGAGATCGGCAACGATGGCGACGCCGCCCTGGATGGTCTCGGTGACGCTGTGCGCATGCGACCGCTCCTGCCGCTCGGCGTTGGGGCCGGTGCCGGAATGCGCCACGCTCGCCAGCGGCGCGGTCAGTCCGCCATCGGCCGCAAAACCGAACACTGAGACCRCCTTGTCGGGCCCGCCGCTGCCCATGCCGTAATTCGCCACCAGCAGCTTGCTGCCGTCGCGGGTGATCGCGTTGTGCGCGGTGATGCTGCCGAGCGAGGGCTGCTTGTTGATATAGGCAAGCGAATTGGTGGCGCGCTCGAGGCGATAGGCCGTGACCGTTCCCTCGCGCCAGGCGAAGACTTCCGAATTGGCATAGATGCGGGAGCCATCCGGCGTCACCGACAGGAAGGTCGGATTGTCGACCTCATTGGTCTCGGCCAGCTTCTGCACGGCGAGCGTCGCCTCGTCGAAGGCATAGACGCCGAGGCCGACGCCGCGCGCGCCCTGGAAATAGGGCGCCTCGCGGTTGAGGCTGCCGACAAAGACAAGACAGGCGCTTTGCATCGATCTTCCTCCCACCTCCGGCGGCTCTTCCGCCTCTGCCGGCTTTCCAAAAATTTCGCCGATCATCGCTTGCAAGGCAATCCCATATGTGAAAATATTATTCACAAAAGAAAATTGACGGGAGGAAAGCGATTATGCGTCTCGCCATCCGGCATCGTGCCCGGAACCGCCTTGCAGGCCGCGACGRAAGCTCCCGGAGAGGAYCATGRGCGCGTTCTCGCCGACCGTCGGTGTCGCCTCGACGCATCCTGCCGACATGCCTGAGGCGCATGCGGAGATCCCTGTCTGGAATTCGGAGAACTGGTTCTACGAGGATTGGCAGCCCGGCCACAAAATCCGTTCGCTCCGCCRCACCATCTCCGAGGGCGAAAGCCATATGTTCAATACGCTGGTGCTGGATATCCATCCTTACGTGCAGGACCAGATGTTCGCCGAGAGGGAAGGCATCTTCGGCCGGCGGCTGGTGGCCGGCGCCTTCGTGTTTTCGGCTGGGCTCGGCCTCGTCGCCACCAACTGCCTCAACGCCTTTTCCTATGGCTACGACAAGCTTCGCTTCATCAAGCCGGTCTTCATCGGGGACACCATCTATTCGATCCGCACCAACCTCGACAAAAAGCCGCGCTACCAGGATATGGGCCTGATCCGCGCCAGCTATGAAGTCTTCAAGGGTGAAGGAGAGCTCGTGCTCTACTGCGAGCATCTGCAGACGGTGAAATACAAGAACCCGGCCGATTTCGTCGGCAAGACAGAGAAGTGAACCGTGGCCGCTGACAAAGAACTTCCGCTGACCGGCCTCGTCGTCGTCGACATGAGCCAGTTCCTGTCGGGCCCCTACTGCTCGCTGCGCCTGCYCGACCTCGGCGCGCGCGTCATCAAGATCGAGCGGCCTGACGGCGGGGACCTCTCGCGCCGGCTCTATCTCAGCGACACTGAGATCGGCGGYGATTCAACCATTTTCCACGCCATCAACCGCGGCAAGGAGAGCCTCGCCGTCGACCTCAAGAACGACGCCGATCTCGCCATGCTGCGCGCGCTGATCGCCAAGGCCGACGTGCTCGTCCAGAACTTCAGGCCGGGCGTTATCGAGCGGCTCGGCCTCGACTACGAGCATGTCAGCACGATCAATCCGCGGCTGGTCTACGCCTCGATCAGCGGCTATGGCGAGGACGGCCCCTGGGTGAAGCGCCCTGGGCAGGACCTGCTCGCCCAGGCGCGTTCCGGCGTCATGTGGCTGAACGGCGACGAGGAGCAGGGGCCGGTGCCGTTCGGCCTGGCCATCGCCGACATGCTGGCAGGCGCGGCCTGCGCGCAGGGTATCCTCGCCAAGCTGGTCCGGCGCGGCATCACCGGTCAGGGCGGCCATGTCGAAACCAGCCTGCTCGAGGCGCTGGTCGATTTCCAGTTCGAGGTGCTGACCACGCATCTCAATGACGGCCGCCGCCTGCCCAAGCGCTCGTCCTTCCGCAGCGCGCATGCCTATCTCTCGGCGCCTTACGGCGTCTATCCGACCAAGGACGGCTATCTGGCGATCGCCATGACGCCGATCCCAAAGATTGCCGATCTGCTCGAACTGCCCGAGCTCGATCCGTTCCGCGACAAGCCCGCGACCTGGTTCACCGCCCGCGACGAGATCAAGGCGATCATCGCCAGGCRCATCGCCGAGAAGACCATCGACGAATGGCTGGCCGTGCTCGAGCCCGCCGACGTCTGGTGCGCCAAGGTGCTGACATGGCCGGAGCTGATGGAGAGCGACGGCTTCAAGACGCTCGACATGCTGCAGACCGTGACGCGCGAGGACAATGTCTCGATCCTCACCACACGTTCGCCGCTGCGCGTCGACGGCGCGCGCGCCAAGGTGGATCACGCTGCCCCGCGCATCGGCGAGCACAGTGAGAAGATCCGCGAGGAGTTCGGCCTGTGAGCGGCRTTTCCTTGAAAGGCATGACCTGGAGCCATCCGCGCGGCTACGACCCGATGGTGGCGTGCTCGGCGCTTTGGCAGGAAAAGACCGGCGTCTCGATCGAATGGGAAAAGCGCTCGCTGCAGGATTTCGAGTCCTTCCCGGTGGAGGAGCTCGCCCGCGCCTATGATCTGATCGTCATCGACCACCCGCATGTCGGCCAGATCACCGCCGAGAAATGCCTGACGCCGCTCGATGTCCCCGGACGCGAGGCGGAGCGCGAGGCGCTGGCCAGGGGAAGCGTCGGCAAATCCTATCCGAGCTACACATGGCAGGAGCGGCAATGGGCTTTCCCGATCGATGCCGCGACCCAGGTTCAAGCCTGGCGGCCTGATCTGATCGAGGCAGCGCCCACGATCTGGACCGAAGTGCTGGCGCTTGCCGAGCGGGGCCGGGTGCTCTTGCCGCTCAGGTCGCCGCATTCGCTGATGTGCTTCTACACCCTTGCCGCCGATCTCGGCCGRCCCTGCACGGTCGACGGTTCTGCCGACCTTGTCGATGGCGAGACCGGCGAAACCGCTTTCGAGATGCTGCGGGAGATCGCGGCGCTCGTCGATCCCGCATGCGTGACGATGGATCCGATCGCCGTGTTCGAGAAAATGGCCGAGCCCGGTTCGCGCATCGCCTGCGCGCCGCTGATCTACGGCTATGTTCCCTATGCGGTGGCGGGCTTCCGGCCGCACCGCCTCGCCTTCGCCGACATGCCGGTCGCCGGCGGCAACGGCCCGCTCGGCTCGGCGCTCGGCGGCACCGGCATTGCCGTCTCCGCCTTTTCCGCCGCGCGCGAGGCGGCAATCGACTTCGCCTACTGGATCGCCAGCGGCGACGTGCAGCGCGGGCCTTACGCTGCCGCCGGCGGCCAGCCCGGCCATGCCGCGGCCTGGGAGGATGACGCCGTCAACGCCGCGACCGGAGACTTCTATCGCGCCACGCGGGCGACGCTCGAAGGCGCCTGGGTCCGACCGCGCCATGACGGCTACATGGCGTTCCAGCAGCAGGCCTCCGATCGGATCAATGAAGGTCTTACCGGTCGGCAGGACGCCGGCCAAGTCGTCGCCGACATCAATCGCCTGTTCAGGGAAAGTTTCGCGCCGGCCGCCGCCGGCTAGTTCCAGTGCACCAAGGGAGGAAAAAATGACCAGCCTGATACGCGGCCTGCTCGCCGCAACCGCCTTAGTCTCGATCCCGTTCGCCGCCCATGCCGCCGACGTGAAGTCGGTGATCGACGGGCTGCCGGATGTGCTGAAGGCGCAATATGACGGCGCGCCGCAGAAGGTGCTGCCCTCGGCCTGGGACAATTTCACCCCGCCGCCGAAGCCGTGGAAGTGGTGCCATTCGGAAAGCTACCAGGGCAATCCGTGGCGCGTGTCGGTCACCAAGGAACTGAAGCGGCTGGTCGACGGCCTCATCGCCGACGGCACGGTGTCGAGCTTCGAAGTGTCGGATTCGAACAACGACCCGAGCCAACAGATCAATCAGATCCGCGCCTTCATCTACAAGAAATGCTCGATCATCACCTCGATCCCGGGCTCGGCGACGGCGCTCGACGACGCCGTGGATGCCGCGGCCAAGGCGGRCATCCCCTTCATCACGGCGGCCGGCTCCGTCACCAGCCCCAATGCCATCAATGTCGATTCCAACTATGCCCGCTGGGGCTATGACATGATGACGGCGATCGGCAAGGCAAAGCCCGATGCCAGCGTGCTGGTCGTCGAAGGCATCGCCGGACATCCGATCGTGGTCCAGGAAAAGCAGGGCGCCGACAAGGCGCTCGCTGAGAACAACGGCCTCAAGGTCGCGCGCACCGTCAACGGCAACTGGACGGCCAACGTCACCAAGACGGTGGTGCTGCAGGCGATCGCCACCAATCCGGCGCCGATCGACGCGGTGTGGACGACAGGCAGCGAAAGCYGCGTCGTGGCCGAGGCCTTCGCCGAAGCCGGCCGCCCGGCGCCGCTGATCACCGGCTCGATCACCGGCGATGCGCTCGGCTACTGGAAGGCCAAWCCCGACAAGTACCGCTTCGAGGGCCATGCCGTGCTGCCGGRCTGGACGGCGCAGACGCTGTTTCGCGTCGGCGAGCGCATGCTCGACGGCCAGAAGCCGAAGCTCAACACGCTGCTGATTCCGATCCCGYCGGTGCATGCCGCCGAGCTCGACAAATGGTACAAGGACTGCATGACGCCGGACGCCGTTTCGGTCTTTCCGGTGCCGCCGACGGACCCGATGCCGGAGGACGTGCTCGACGCCTATTTCGCCAATCCCGCGCCGACCAAGGGCTGGGATTATTCCAAGGTGCCGGACGCCTGCGCCAAGTGATGTCACGCGAAGCCGGTTATTCTTGAAGCGCCGGCTTCTCCGATCCGGGAAGAAAAATGCTTGAGGTCCAAGGCGTTTCCAAACGCTATGGCGAAACCGTCGCGCTGGCGGAGGCGTCGATCGCCTTCCGTCCCGGCACGATCCATACGATCCTGGGCGAAAACGGCTCGGGCAAGAGCACGCTGGTGAAGCTGTTGTCCGGAATCGTGCAGTCGGATGACGGCGCGATCCTGCTCGACGGCAGGCCGTTTTCCGGCGCGCAGCCCGCCGCTTTCCAGGCGGCCGGCTTCGCCACCGTTTTCCAGGAGGTGCTGGTCGCGCCCGATCGTTCGGTGGTCGACAACATCCTGCTTGGCCTCGACGGCCTGTGGCGACGAGGTGTGCCGCGCGRCGAGCGGCGCGCCCGGGCGCAAGCCGCGCTTAGCCGCTTCGCGGTGACGCCGATCGATCTCGACCGGCCATGCGGCGAGCTGCCGCTTGCCGCAAGGCAGCTTGTCGTGCTCGCCCGCGCGGTCATCCGCAACCCGCGTGTCCTGATCCTCGACGAGGTGACGGCGGCGCTCGACTTCGCCGATCGCGAATCGGTCTTCGCGCTGATGCGCGCAATGGCTGGCGCTGGCACGCTGATCCTGTTCATCACGCACCGCATGGATGAGGTGATGGCTTTGTCCGATCGCATTTCCATCCTGCGCGCCGGCCGCGTGGTGAAGACCGAGGAGCGCGGCGCCTCGACGCCGGCCGAGCTTCTGGCGGCGATGGCGCCGCAAACGGCCGCGGAGTTGGCGCATGGCTGAGGCAAATTCTCTTCATGTGCGTGAGCTTGTCATCGCTCCCGGCGTCGATCCGATCAGCCAGACCATCGCGCCGGGCGAGATCGTCGGTCTTGCCGGTCTCGACGGCCACGGCCAGGAACGTTTCCTGCGCGCGCTGGCCGGGCTCGAGCGGCCGGTTGCCGGCGAGATCGCCGTCGCCGGCAAGGCAGGATCGATCACCAGCTTCCGCAAGGCCGTTGCCGGCGGCATCGCCTATCTGCCGCGCGACCGCCGCTCGACCGGCATTTTCCCGACACAGTCGGTGCTCGACAATTTCGCCATCTCCACCGTGTCGAATGACCGCCGCTTCGGCCTTCTCTCCTTCGCGGCACGGCGCCGGCGCTACGAGGCTTACCGGCAAAAACTCAGCATCGTCGCGCCGCGCCCCGACGCAGCCATAACCACGCTGTCCGGCGGCAACCAGCAGAAGGTGCTGCTCGCCCGGGCCCTCGCGCTGGAACCGAATTTCCTTCTGCTCAACGATCCGACGCGCGGCGTCGACGTGGCGACACGACATGTTCTCTACGACGTCTTCCGCGGCCTCGCCGCCGAGGGCATGGCGCTGGTGATCCTGTCCAGCGAGATCGAGGAGATATTGCTTCTCTGCCACCGCGTGCTGGTGTTCCRCGAGCAGCGCGTGTCGGCCGAGTTCTCGGGCGCGGAAATGACCACCGACACGGTGATCGCCGCCATGTTCGGACGCGCCGCATGAGCCCGGTCCTTCGCAAATTGCGCGGCGTCAGCTTTGCCGTCGTGATGCTCGTTGTGCTGCTCGTGCTCAACGTCGCGCTCAATCCGGCGCGCTTCCAGCCGTCGTCCTGGGGCACGCTGCTCGGGCTGGCCGCACCGCTGATCGGCGCGGCCGTCGCCTCGGCGCCGGTCATCCTTGCGGGGCGCGGCGGCATCGACATCTCCGTCGGCCCGCTGATGGGTTTCGTCAACGCTCTCATCCAGCTTCTGTTCCTCAACCTCGGCATCACGTCGCCGTGGATCATCGTTCCGGCAGCGCTGCTGGTAGGGGCGGCGGTCGGCGCCGCGAACGGCGTGCTTGCCACCATCGTCCGCATCCAGCCGATCGTGGCGACGCTCGGCACCTACCTGATCCTGACCGGCATCACGCTCACCATCCTGCCGGCGCCGATCGGCCCAGCGCCGGACTGGCTGAAGGCCATGGCGGGGCCGCTCTCGATCGTGCCGCTGGCGCTGATCGGCCTATGCTGGCTGCTCATACGCCGGACACCCTATCACGACCTGCTGATGGCCGTCGGCAGCGACGACCGCGCCGCCTACACGGCCGGCGTGCCGGTGACCAAGGTGCGGCTCATCGCCTATGTCCTGACCGGGATCTTCGCCGCCGCCGCCGGGCTGATGCTCACTTCACTGATCGGCTCGGCCGACCCCAATATCGGCCCGACCTATACACTGATCGCGATTGCCGCGGTGGCCCTCGGCGGCGTCAGCCTCGCCGGCGGGCGCGGCGGGCTTGGCGGCGCCGCGATCGGCGCCATCGACATCTTTCTGCTGCAGAGCCTGCTCACCACCTTCAACGTCTCAACCTATGTGCTGCAGATCGCCTATGGCCTGATCCTCGTTATCGCCGTGGTGCTGACGGCGGTGCAGGAGCGGCTGTCGAGGCGGAAAGGCTGACGRGATGACAAGCAACTGGTTCCAGTCCACCAACGCCCGCATCGCCGGCGCCTTCCTGATGGCGCTGCTTTTGCAGATCGTCGGCACGCTGCTCATCCCCGGCTATTCGGCGCCCTTCGCCATCCGCGCGCTGCTGGTCATCGCCTCGCTGCTGGCGGTGGCTTCGATCGGCCAGACGCTGGTCGTCATCATCGGCGGCATCGATCTTTCCATCCCCTTCGTCATCGGCTTCGCCAATGTCGTGGCGGCRCAGCTTTACGGCCAAGGCTGGAACTTCGCCCTGGTCTGCGGTCTCGTCGGCATCCTTGCCATCGTGATCGGCGTGCTCAACGGGCTGATCTCGCGCGGGCTCAACATCCATCCGCTGATCGTCACGCTCGGCATCGGCATGGTCGTCCAGGGCGCCGTGCTGTTGTGGACGGGCGGTTTTCCGTCAGGCTCGGCGCCGGAAGCCGTGTCCAGCTTCGTCTCGATCGGCGGATCGGTCGGTCCCTTGCCCGTGCCCTTGCTGGTGCCATGCCTCGTGGTGCTGACGGCGCTGATCGTGCTGCTGCTCGCCCGCACGCCCTACGGGCGCCGCCTCTATGCGGTCGGCAGCAACCCGGAGGCAGCACCTCTGGCGCTGATCGATCCGCTGCGCATGTGGATCGTCACCTATGCGGCGAGCGCGTTCTTCGCGGCGGTTGCCGGCGTGCTTTTGCTCGGCTTCACCGGCTCGGCCTATGGCGATGTCGGCCAGCCCTATCTCTTCCAGACGATCGCTGCCGTCGTGGTGGGCGGCGCGGCGCTTGTCGGCGGCCGCGGCAGCTATCTCGGCACCATCGCCGGCGTCCTGGTGCTCACCGAAATCAACACGCTGCTGATCGGCCTCGGCTTCCGCCCGTCGACGGTGCAGGCCGCGCTCGGCCTTGTCATCCTGCTGCTCGTCTCACTCTACGGTCGCGAGCGCCACGTCCGCACGACGATTTAACTACCCTAACCGCCATAGCCGGCGCGCATTGCCCGAAAACAGGCGCGCCCGTTCCGACTCGCTCGCGCCGGCCAGCAGCGCATGCGTCGCGGCAATCCACGTCGTCAGCCCGCCGCCCAGCGTACAGACCGGCCAGTCGCTGCCCCAGATCACCCGGTCCCAGCCGAACGAACTTATCGTGTGCTCGACATAGGGCCTGAGCGTCTCGACCGTCCAAGTCGCCGGGTCGGCATAGGCGACGACGCCAGAGATCTTGCCGACGACATTCGGACGCTTGGCGATGGCTTCCATATGCTCGCGCCACGGATGCTCGGCATTGCCCTTGATGTCGGGCACGCCGCAATGATCGAGGACGAACTGGACGTCGGGCGCGAGATCGGCAAGCGCCATCGCCTTCGGGATCTGATGCGGCAATACCACCAGGTCGAAGGTAAGGCCGGTGCCGGCCAGCCGTTTGATGTTCTGGCGAAACAGCGCCCCTTCCGAGACATCGTCGGGCACGACATGCAGCACGCGGCGGAAACCCTTGACGAACGGCTCGGCCTTGACCGTTTCCAGATAGGCCTCGAAACCGGCCTCCTCCGGCCGGCAGGCGGCGATCGCTCCACGAAGCAGGCTACCTGGACGACCGGCGACCGACTTCACATAGGCAGTCTCGGCGGCGATGTCGGCAGGATCGACATCGACCTCCATATGCAGGACGCCTTCGACACCTGAGCGCCGCGCGTCGGCGGCGTATTCCTCATAGGGGAAATTGCGGTTCAACGCCGGCGCGCCGGCCAGCCATGGATAGCGAAGCGCGCTCTGGTCGACCAGATGCAGATGCGTGTCGATGATCATGGCGGCGTCTCCTCCGTGGCCCTGAAGAATGATCCCGAAAGTTGCAGACTTTTTGGACAGGATCATGCTGCAAAAAGCAAAACCTTAGAGCGGGATGACCGGCTGCTTTGGGTTCATCCTGCTCTAAGCCACTATCTCGCCGAAAAATCCATTATTCAAATAAGAAATTACGACGATTGCGGCACGTCGGATCCGGCAAGCTGCGACAGCCTTGCGGCGGCGCCCTGCAGATGCCGAATCGTCAGCGTGATGTCCGGCGCCTTGGGGGCGTTGACCAGCGTGATGTAGGGGATGGTCAGCGCCGCGATGGCCCTGCCGTCGGGTCCGAGCACCGGCGTCGAGAGATTGTAGACGCCGGCGGTCTGCAACGATGCCATCATCTCGTAGCCGCGGTCGCGCACTTGGTCGAGGCGGGCGAAGAACTCCGGCGTCAGCGCGAACTGTTCGTTGCTCTGCAGGTRCTCGGCGATCATCATCTTGCGCTCTTCCGGGGAGYGAAAGGCGAGCAGCACATGGCCGGAGCCGGTGTCGAACAGGCTGATATGCGAGCCGACGCGGATCGAGATGCCCCAGTAGCGCGGCGCTTCCTGCTGGGCGATGACCACGGCGGCGCCGCGGTCGAACACCACCAACTGGTTGGCCTGCCATGACGTCTCGGCCAGTTCCCGCATGATCGGCGTCGCGTAGGACACCAGCCGCCGCACTGGCGCGTGCAGTTGCGCGAGGCCGAAAAGCTTGAGCGTCAGCGAATAGCGGTCGCCGTCGATTTTGGTGACATAGCCACGCCGCACCAGGCGGTCGAGCATGCGGTAGAACTCGTTCGGGCTGCGGTCGAGCCGCTTGGCGATCTCCGCCTGCGTCAGCCCGCCGTCCACGCTCGACAGCAATTCGAGAATGTCCAGTCCCTTGTCCAGCGCCGGCGCGCGGTAGCGGTCCCCATCTTCTTCTTCGGCCACCAGCCCCTCCAGTGAATTTCGCTCTGCATATATGCATGAACTTCATTCGCCTGAAAGCATAATCGCCTTGACCCGGGAATGAAAATGCTATTTGCATATGAATGAAGCTTAAGCGATCGGTCGCGCAGTCGGCGCGCTGTCGCTGCGAGCCCATGGGAGGAGAACATGACGAGACTGGTTCTAGGCATTTCCGCCGGCCTGGCTGGCCTGTTGCTGAGCGGCACCGCTTTTTCGGCCGATCTGCCCGGCAAATTTCCGGGCGTGACGATCGACGTGAAGCTGATCGGCGGCCAGCAGTATGAAARGCTCTACGAGCGCATCCCCGAATGGGAGAAGGCGACCGGCGCCAAGGTCAACATCCTGACCAAGAAGAACGGCTTCGACATCGACAAGGAACTGAAGTCCGACATCGCCTCGGGCAGCACCAACTGGTGCGTCGGCTGGAACCATTCGTCCTTCGCGCCGCAATATACGAGCCTGTACACCGACCTCAGCAAGCTGCTTCCAAAGGAAGAGATCGACGCTTTCGTGCCGTCGACCATCAAGGCCGCGACCATCGACGGCAAGCTGGAGATGCTGCCGCGCGCCCAGTTCGACGTCTCGGCGCTCTACTACCAGAAGAGCCTCTACGAGAACGYCGACAACAAGACCAAGTTCAAGGCCAAATACGGCTATGACCTCGCGCCGCCGGATACCTGGAAAGAGGTCACCGACCAGGCCGAGTTCTTCGCCAATCCGCCGAATTTCTACGGCACGCAGTTCGCCGGCAAGGAAGAGGCGATCAACGGCCGTTTCTATGAGATGGTGATCGCCGAGGGCGGCGAATACCTCGACAAGGACGGCAAGCCCGTCTTCAACTCCGAGGCCGGCATCCGCGCGCTCGACTGGTTCGTCAACCTCTACAAGGCCAAGGCCGTGCCGGCCGGCACCACCAACTATCTCTGGGACGATCTCGGCCAGGGCTTCGCCTCCGGCACCGTGGCGATCAACCTCGACTGGCCGGGCTGGGCCGGCTTCTTCAACGACCCGAAGTCGTCGAAGGTCGCCGGCAATGTCGGCGTCAAGGTCGCGCCCAAGGGGTCTGCCGGGGTGCGTACCGGCTGGTCGGGTTTCCACGGCTTCTCGGTGACCGAGAACTGCGCCAACAAGGAAGCCGCGGCCTCGCTCGTCTGGTGGCTGACCAATGAGGACAGCCAGAAGCTGGAAGCCGCCGCCGGCCCGCTGCCCACCCGCACCGCGGTCTGGGACTGGGACCTGAAGCAGGCCGAGAACGATCCTTACAAGAAGGAGGTCCTCGCCGCCTTCCAGGAGGAAGCCAAGCACGCCTTCGCCGTGCCGCAGACGCCTGAGTGGATCGAGATCTCGAACGCCGTCTACCCCGAGCTGCAGGCGGCGATCCTTGGCGACAAGACGTCCAAGCAGGCCCTGGACGAGGCCRCCGCCAAGGCGACGCAGATCCTCCAGGACGCCGGCAAGCTCTGACGATAGCTTTCAAGGCCGCCTCCCCCGTCGCGAAATGGGGGAGGCGACTTGCCGCTACCGGCCTTTCCGTTCCGGCCGGGCTTTGCCCATGGCGGAACGAAGTTTGATGCAAAACCTCACAGGATCCTGATGAAGGGCTTCAAGCCATCCGCGCCGTTCCTGCTGCTGCTCCCGGCCATCATCGTGCTGGCGGCGGTCGTGGTGCTGCCGTTGATCCTGTCGCTCTATTCCAGCTTCACGCCGTTTCGCCTGACGCGGCCTGAGACCTTCTTCGTCTTCGTCGGCTTCAGGAACTATCTCTCGATCCTGTCCAATGCGGATTTCTGGTGGGCCTTCGGCCGCACCGTCTTGCTGCTCACCATCGCGCTCAACCTCGAAATGCTGCTCGGCCTCGGCCTGGCCATGCTGGTCGAGAAGGCGACGCGCGGCCAGCGCATCCTGCGCACGCTGATGATGTTCCCGATGATGTTCTCGCCGATCCTGGTTGGCTTCCAGTTCAAATTCATGTTCAACGACAATATCGGCCTGGTGAACAACGCGCTGCAGTCGCTGGGCATCACGCAGGATGCCATCCCGTGGCTGATCGAAGGCCATCTCGCCTTCATCGCCATCTCGATCGCCGAGATCTGGTCGTCGACCTCGATCTTCGCCATCCTGATCCTGGCCGGACTGCTCGCCATGCCCAAGGAGCCGATCGAGGCGGYGCGCGTCGACGGCTGCACGCCCTGGCAGACCTTTCGCTATGTGACCTGGCCCTTCGTCATGCCCTTCGCCTACATCGCCATGACGATCCGCTCGCTCGACGTCGCGCGCGCCTATGACATCGTCAAGATCATGACCGATGGCGGGCCTGCCGGCCGCACCGAGCTGTTGTGGACGCTGGTGGGGCGCACCGCCTACAGCGACGCCCGCATGGGCCTCGCCAACGCCATGGCCTATTTCTCGATCCTGCTGTCCATCGCCTTCACCGTCTATTTCTACAACAAGCTCGCCGCGGCGCGCGCGCAGATCGGCGCGGAGTGGTGAGAATGGACGAGAACGCCTCCGCCCGCCTCACGCGCCGCGCGCTGACCGTCGCGCACCGCGTCGGCCTGTTCCTCGCCATGCTCGTCATCTGCCTGCCGGGTATCTGGATCGTGCTGTCGTCGCTCAGGCCCACGGTCGAGATCATGGCGAAGCCGCCGGTCTGGATTCCGCAGGAACTGTCTTTCGACGCTTACATCGCCATGTTCAGCGGCATCGGCAAAGGCGGCATTCCGGTGCTCGACTATTTCCGCAATTCGTTGATCATCTCGGTCACCTCGACGGTGATCGCGGTGGCGATCGGCATGGCCGGCGGCTACGCCTTCGCGCGCTACCGCTTTCGCGGCAAGTCGGGCATGTTCCTCGGCCTGATGCTGACGCGCACCGTGCCCGGCATCGCGCTGTCGCTGCCGCTGTTCTTCCTCTATGTGCGGCTGGGCATCATCGACACCCATATCGGCATGATCCTCGCCTATGTCGCGCTCAACGTGCCTTTCACCATCTGGCTGATCGACRGCTTCTTCCGCCAGGTGCCGAAGGACTTGGCTGAGGCCGCGCAGATCGACGGYTGCACGCGCTGGCAGGCCTTCTGGCAGGTCGAATTCCCGCTGGCGCGTCCCGGCATCGCCTCGGCGGCGATCTTCGCCTTCCTCACCTGCTGGAACGAGTTYGCGCTGGCTTCGCAACTGACTCGCTCCGTCAACTCCAAGACGCTGCCCGTCGGGCTGCTCGACTACACGRCCGAGTTCACCATCGACTGGCGCGGCATGTGCGCGCTGGCCGTGGTGATGATCATCCCGGCGCTGACCCTCACCTACATTGTCCAGAAACACCTCGTCGGCGGCCTGACCTCCGGCGCGGTGAAAGGTTGAACTGCATGGCAACGGTTTCGCTGAAAAAGCTCACCAAGCGCTACGGCAACATGGAGATCGTGCATGGCATCGATCTCGAGATCGCCGACCGCGAATTCATCGCGCTGGTCGGCCCGTCCGGCTGCGGCAAGTCGACGACGTTGCGCATGATCGCGGGGCTGGAGGATATCAGCGGCGGCAACATCGACATCGGCGGGCGCACGGTCAACGACCTGCCGCCACGCTCGCGCAACATCTCCATGGTGTTCCAGTCCTACGCGCTCTACCCGCATATGACGGTGCGCGAGAATCTCGGCTTCTCGCTCAAGATCGCGGGAGCGGCCAAGGACGACATGGATCGGCGGGTGGCGGAGGCTTCCACCATCCTTGGTCTCGACGAACTGCTCGAACGCCGCCCCTCGCAGCTTTCCGGCGGCCAGCGCCAGCGCGTCGCCATGGGCCGCGCCATCGTGCGCGATCCGGATGTGTTCCTGTTCGACGAGCCGCTCTCCAACCTCGATGCCAAGCTGCGCACGCAGATGCGCACCGAGATCAAGAAGCTGCACGCCAAGGTGAAGTCGACGGTCATCTACGTCACTCACGACCAGGTCGAGGCGATGACGCTCGCCGACCGCATCGTCATCATGCGCTCAGGCCATATCGAGCAGGTCGGCACGCCGGACGAGGTGTTCAGCCGTCCCGCCACCCGCTTCGTCGCCGGCTTCATCGGCTCGCCGCCGATGAACCTGCACGAGGCGACGGTCAGCGACGGCAAGCTGGTCTTCGGCGGCGGCGACAGCCTGCCGCTGCCCGGACAGTTCAAGTCGAAGACGGCTGCCGGCGACAAGGTCGTGTTCGGCATCCGCCCGGATGATTTCTATCCCACCGGCCATGGCTTGAGTTCCGGCGGCGAAACC
Organism: Mesorhizobium sp. LCM 4576; assembly: GCF_001854815.1. NCBI lineage: Bacteria > Pseudomonadati > Pseudomonadota > Alphaproteobacteria > Hyphomicrobiales > Phyllobacteriaceae > Mesorhizobium > Mesorhizobium sp. LCM 4576. Next base: position 298,421 of record NZ_MDDT01000089.1, on the reverse strand, counting down.
GAGGTCCACCGGGTCGAGCTGCCGGTCAGCATCACCGAGCCGCTCGGCAACGAAACGCTGGTCTTCGCCGAGTTCAACGGCGCCGACTGGGTTTCGCGCATGCTCAATCCGAAACCGCTGAAAGCCGGCGACAGGATCGGCATGAGCTTCGACTTGAGCCGCGCGCATCTGTTTTCCGCCGAAACCGGCAAGTCGCTGAGGAGCTGAACATGGCGAAAATCGAGAAAATCGAACTGCGCATGGTCGACCTCGTGCCGAAGGTCAAGCGTACCGACGCCATCCAGAGCTTCGTCAGCCAGGAGACGCCGATCGTCACCATCACTGATTCCGACGGCGCGACCGGCACCGGCTACAGCTACACGATCGGCACCGGCGGTTCCTCGGTGATGCGGCTTCTCGCCGACCATCTCGCGCCGCKCCYGATCGGYCGCGACGCCGACCAGATCGAGGCGATCTGGCACGAGCTCGAATTCGCCACCCACGCCACCACGATCGGCGCTATGACCGCGATCGCGCTCGCCGCGATCGATACGGCGCTTTGGGATTTGCGGGCAAGAAAACAGAACCTGCCGCTCTGGAAGCTCGCCGGCGGCGCCAAGGACCGCTGTCCGCTCTATACGACAGAGGGCGGCTGGCTGCATATCGAGACGCAGGCACTGGTCGACGATGCGCTGGAAGCGAAGGCCAAGGGCTTTACCGGCTCGAAGGTCAAGATCGGCAAGCCGCATGGCTCGGAGGATTTTTCGCGGCTGTCGGCGGTGCGCAAGGCGCTCGGCGACGGCTATGAGATCATGACCGACTGCAACCAGGGCTTTTCCGTCGACGAAGCGATCCGCCGCGCCGAGCGGCTGCGCGAGCTCGATCTCGCCTGGATCGAGGAGCCGCTGCCGGCCGACGACATAGACGGCCATGTGCGGCTGTCGAATTCGACCGCGACGCCGATCGCGGTCGGCGAGTCGCTCTATTCGATCAGGCATTTCCGCGAGTACATGCAGAAGGGCGGCGCCAGCATCATCCRGGTCGATGTCGGCCGCATCGGCGGCATCACGCCATGGCTGAAAGTCGCRCATGCGGCGGAAGCCTTCGACATGCCGGTCTGCCCRCATTTCCTGATGGAGTTGCATGTCAGCCTGGTCTGCGCCATCCAGAACGGCAAATATGTCGAGTATATTCCGCAGCTCGACGAGTTGACGGGCGCCAAGATGCGCATCGAGAATGGCCATGCGCTGGCGCCCAGCGAGCCCGGCATCGGCATCGACTGGGACTGGGACGCGGTCAAGGCAAGAAGCATCGCCGAATTCACCACGGCGATCGTGAAATAGGGAGGCGGATATGCAGCGCATGGGAATGGTGCTCGGGCTGAAGCCCGAGAAGGTCGAGGAATATGTCCGCCTTCACGCCGCCGTCTGGCCGGACGTGCTGACCATGATCTCGGCCTGCAACATCAAGAACTATTCGATCTACCTAAAGCGGCCGGAGAACCTGCTGTTCTCCTATTTCGAGTATCACGGCAGCGACTACGCCGCCGACATGGCCAAGATGGCCGCCGATCCGAAGACGCAGGAATGGTGGTCTGTCTGCATGCCCTGCCAGGAGCCGCTGGAAACGCGCAAGCAAGGTGAGTGGTGGGCGACGATGGACGAGGTCTTCCATCATGACTGACGCCTTCGATCCGGCATCACTGGTACAGTCCTGGCCCAAGCCCTCGAAGCCGCGTCCGATCGTCACTTTCGGCGCCGGCTCGATCGTCGGCGACGCCCATTTTCCCGCCTACAAGAAGGCTGGATTTCCGGTTGCCGGCCTCTACGATCCGGACCAGGCCAAGGCGCAAAAACTTGCCGAGACATGGGGCGTCACGGCATTCCGTTCGGTCGAAGAGGCAGCGGCGGTGAAGGACGCAATCTTCGATCTCGCGACGCCGCCGGGCCGGCATGCCGAGGTGCTGAAGGCGCTGCCCGATGGCGCGGTGGCGCTGATCCAGAAGCCGATGGGCAATTATCTCGGCGAGGCGACCGAGATCCTGGAAATCTGCCGCGCCAAGCAACTCAAGGCGGCGGTCAATTTCCAGCTCCGCTTCGCGCCGATGATGCTGGCGCTGAAGGATGCCATCGCCCGTGGATGGCTGGGCGAGGTCGTCGATTTCGACGCGCTTCTGGCGCTCGACACACCCTGGCAGCTTTGGGAATTCCTGCTCAAGGCGCCGCGCGTCGAGATCGCCATGCACTCGATCCACTATCTCGACCTGATCCGCCAGCTCCTCGGCAATCCGCTCGGCGTGCATGCCAAGACGCTCGGCCATCCCAACCACAAGGTCGCGCAGACCCGCACCAGCGCCATCCTCGACTATGGCGACACGGTGCGCTGTGGGCTGTCGATCAACCACGACCACAAATTCGGCCGCCGCTACCAGGCCTGCGAGTTCCGCATCTGCGGCACAGAGGGTGCTGCCTATGTCAAACTCGGYCTCAATCTCGACTATCCGCGCGGCGAGCCGGACATTCTGGAAATCCATCCGAAAGGCGGCTCGGAGTGGGTCACCGTTCCGCTCGCCGGCGAGTGGTTCCCCGATGCCTTCGTCGGCCGCATGGCCAACGTCCAGCGCTTCGCGTCCGGCGAGGACAGCGAGCTGATCAGCTCCGTCGAGGACRCCTGGCACACCATGGCTCTGGTGGAAGCCGCCTATAAATCGAGTGCCGCGCCTGCGACGCCGCTGGCCGCAAAGCCGTAAGGCAGGACATGGAACAGACCACCTATTTCGAGGATTACGAGATCGGCTCGTCGCGCCTCACCAGCGGCCGCACCATCACCGAGACCGACTTCGTCGTCCATGCCGGCCACACCGGTGATTTCTTTCCGCATCACATGGACGCCGAGTTCATGAAGACGACGCCCTTCGGCCAGCGCATCGCGCATGGCACGCTGGTCTTCTCGGTCGGCGTCGGGCTGACGGCGAGCGTCATCAACCCGGTCGCCTTCTCCTATGGCTATGACCGGCTGCGCTTCATCAAGCCGGTCTTCATCGGCGACACGATCCGCACGCGCACGACGATCGCCGTCAAGGAGGATGACCCGAAACGGCCCGGATCGGGTCGCGTCATCGAGCGCGTCGAAGTTCTAAATCAGCGCGACGAGGTCGTGTTGGCGGCGGATCACATCTACATCGTCGAGCGACGGCCCGGCTGAACACGGAGACAAGAACATGGCTGACATCACAGGCAAGGTCGTGGTCGTCACGGCGGCCGCGCAGGGCATCGGACGGGCAAGCGCGCTGGCTTTCGCCAAGGCGGGCGCCATCGTCCACGCCACCGACATCAACGAGACGGCCCTGGCCGAGCTCGCCAGGACGCCCGGCATCACGACGCGCAAGCTCGACGTGCTGAACGACGGGGCTRTGAAATCCGCCTTCGCCGAGATCGGCCAAGTCGAYGTGCTGTTCAACTGCGCCGGCTTCGTCCATGCCGGCTCCATCCTGGAGATGAAGGACGAGGATCTCGACTTCGCCTTCAACCTCAATGTGCGCGCCATGATCCGCACCATCCGCGCCGTGCTGCCCGGCATGCTGGAGCGCGGCGACGGCTCGATCATCAACATGGCCTCCGTAGCCGGCGCGCCAAAAGGGGTGCCAAACCGTTTTGCTTACGGCGTGACCAAGGCCGCCGTCATCGGCCTGACCAAATCGATTGCCGCGGATTATGTCGCCAAGGGCATACGCTGCAACGCCATCTGCCCGGGCACGGTAGAGAGCCCCTCGCTTCAGGGCCGCATGCAGGCGCAGGGCGACTATGAGGCGGCCCGCGCCGCCTTCATCGCCCGCCAGCCGATGGGCAGGATCGGCACGCCGGAGGAAATCGCCGACCTTGCCGTCTATCTCGCCGGCGCCACCTACACGACCGGGCAGGCCTATAATATCGACGGCGGCTGGTCGATCTAAGCGGGGGAGGCTGGTGGCAATTCAGTCACGAGGCAGAGAATGACGAAAATCACGGACCTCAGAACCTTCGACCTCCGCTTCCCGACATCGCAAAGCCTCGACGGCTCCGACGCGATGAATCCCGATCCGGACTATTCGGCGGCCTATGTCATCCTCGACACGGATCGCCCGTCGCTGAAAGGCCATGGCCTCACCTTCACCATCGGCCGCGGCAACGAAATCTGCTGCGCGGCGATCGAGGCGCTGCGCCATCTCGTCGTCGGGCTCGATCTCGACTGGGTGAAAGAGGATCCCGGYCGCTTCTGGCACCATGTGACCGGCGACAGCCAGTTGCGCTGGATCGGCCCCGACAAGGGCGCCATGCATCTTGCGGTCGGCGCGGTGGTCAACGCGGTGTGGGACCTGTGGGCCAAGGAAGCCGGCAAGCCGGTCTGGCGCCTGGTCGCTGAGATGAGCCCGGAAGAGATCGTCAGGATCGTCGACTTCCGCTACCTCACGGATGCCATCACGCCGGCCGAGGCGCTGGCGATCCTGAAAAAAGCCGAGGCCGGCAAGGCCGAGCGCATCGCCACGCTCGAGCGCGAAGGCTATGCCTGCTACACCACCTCGGCCGGTTGGCTCGGCTATCCCGACGACAAGCTCAGGCGCCTTTGCCAGGAAGCGGTCGACGATGGCTTCAACCACGTCAAGCTCAAGGTCGGCCGCGACCGCGCCGACGACGTCCGTCGCTTGAGGATCGCTCGCGAGGTCRTCGGCCCGGACCGTTACCTGATGATCGACGCCAACCAGGTCTGGGAGGTCGACCAGGCGATCGACTGGCTGAAGGACCTCGCCTTTGCGAAACCCTTCTTCATCGAGGAGCCGACCAGCCCGGACGACGTCGCCGGCCACGCCAGGATCCGCAAGGCTGTCGCGCCGATCAAGGTCGCGACCGGCGAGATGTGCCAGAACCRCATTATGTTCAAGCAGTTCATCGTCGGCGGCGCGATCGACGTGGTGCAGATCGATTCCTGCCGCATGGGCGGTCTCAACGAAGTGCTGGCGGTGCTTCTGATCGCCGCCAAGTTCGGCCTGCCGGTCTGGCCGCATGCCGGCRGCGTCGGCTTGTGCGAATATGTCCAGCACCTGTCGATGATCGACTATGTCGCGGTGTCGGGCAGCAAGGACGGGCGCGTCATCGAATACGTCGACCACCTGCACGAGCACTTCCTCGAACCCTGCGTGATCCGCGACGCCGCCTACATGCCGCCCCAGGCGCCGGGCTTTTCGATCGAGATGAAGGCCCAGTCGATCGAGGATTACCTGCATCGCGCCTGACATCGGTGCCCTGACCGCAATGGTGCCGCTGGGCCGACCGGCCGCGAATCGGCTATGCCTGCCGCATGCAGGAAACCTCCCTCTACGAGCCGGTGAAGCGGTTCCTCGAGAGCATGGATTTTGCCGTCAAGGGCGAGATCGGCGGCTGCGACGTGGTCGGCGTGCGCGCCGGCGAGCCGCCGGTTGTCGTCATCTGCGAGCTGAAGCTGCAATTCAACCTCGAGCTTGTTCTCCAAGCCGTCGACCGCGCGGCGGCCTGYGACGAGGTATGGCTCGCCGCCTATATGTCGGCGCGCGGCAAGGGCCGCGAGCACGACCGCCGTTTTCGCGCGCTCTGCCGCCGTCTCGGCTTCGGCCTGTTGGGCGTCGGCAAGAAGGGCGAGGTGGAGCTGCTGCTCAGTCCGGCCGCCTTGCCGCCGCGCCGCGATCCCAGGCGGCGCTCGCGTCTGGTCGAGGAGCATCACCGCCGCAAGGGCGATCCGTCCATCGGCGGAAGCACGCGCAAGAAGCCGATCATGACCGCCTACCGGCAGGAAGCGCTGGCCTGCGCCGCCGCCATGGCCGACGGCCCCAAGCGGCCGCGCGACCTCAAGGCGCTTTCGCCCCGCGCGGCGAGCATCCTGCAGCATAATTACTATGGCTGGTTCGCCCGTGCCGAGCGCGGCATCTACGCGCTGACCGAAGCCGGCCTCGCAGCGATCGCACCCGCGGCGGCGGCCCTATAAACCATTGCGTGACGAAAAATTCACCGGCTTACCACTCGGCAAACGAACCGTCCTTGTGGCGCCAGACCSGGTTGCGCCAGCGATGTCCTTCCCTGGCGCGCTCCTTCACATGATCCTCGTCGATCTCGACGCCCAAACCGGGTCCGTCGGGTATTGCGACATAGCCGTCCTGGTAGCGGAAGACATCTTTGTTGGCGGCGTAGTCGAGCAGGTCGTTGCCGGCATTGTAGTGGATGCCGAGGCTCTGCTCCTGGATGAAGCAATTGTAGCTCACGGCGTCGAGCTGCAGGCATGCGGCCAGCGCGATGGGCCCGAGCGGACAATGCGGCGCCACAGCGACGTCATAGGCTTCCGCCATCGCCGCGATCTTGCGGCATTCGGTGATGCCGCCGGCATGCGACAGGTCGGGCTGGATGATGTCGACGACCGCTTCCTCGAACACCGGCTTGAAGTCCCAGCGGCTGTAGAGCCGTTCGCCGAGCGCGATCGGCGTCGAGCCGAGCGCGGCGATCTCCTTCAGCGCCTCGCGGTTTTCGCTGAGCACCGGCTCCTCGATGAACATCAGCCGGTAGGGCTCCAGTTCCTTGACCAGGATGCGCGCCATCGGCCGGTGCACGCGGCCGTGGAAATCGACGGCGATGCCGATATTCGGGCCAACGGCCTCGCGCACCATGGCGACCCGCTCGACCGCGGCGTCTATCCTGTCGTGGCTGTCGACGATCTGCAGTTCCTCGGTGCCGTTCATCTTGAGCGCCTGGAAGCCGCGCGCCACCACATCCTTGGCACCGGCGGCCACTTCCGCCGGCCGGTCGCCGCCGATCCAGGAATAGACCTTGATCGTCTCGCGCAGCTTGYCGCCGAGCAATTCATGCACCRGCACGCCGAGCGCCTTGCCCTTGATGTCCCACAGCGCCTGGTCGATACCGGCGATCGCGCTCATCAGGATCGGCCCGCCGCGATAGAAGCCGCCGCGATGCATGACGGTCCAATGGTCCTCGATCAGGCGCGGATCCTTGCCGATCAGATAGTCGGCCAGTTCCTTGACCGCGGCTTCGACGGTCAGCGCCTTGCCTTCGACCACCGGCTCGCCCCAGCCGCTGATGCCGGCGTCGGTCWCCACCTTGAGGAACAGCCAGCGCGGCGGAACGATATAGGTGGTCAGAGCGGTGATCTTCATGCGGTCGGCCGGTCTCAGTTGTTTTTCAGTTTCTTGGCGCTGACGAGGTCGCGTGCGGCGAGATCCAGGATCTTGTCGGCCGCGTTTCGCGCGGCGACAGCGTCGCGCATGCGCAGCGCCTCGACCACCTCGCCATGCGCCGCCGCCGCTTCTCTGCGCCGGACCGGAGAGATCGTCGCGGTGGCTTCCAGCGAAAACAGCAGCGCCGTGTCAATCAGCTTGCCGATCTGGCGGAAAATCGGGTTGTGGCTCGCGCCATAGACGATCTGGTGGAAGACGATGTCGGAGCGCGAGAACTGCGTCAGGTCTTCGCCGGCGCCGGCCATGCCCTGCCAGGCCGCTTCGAGGTCGGCGATTTCCTGCAGTGTCGCGCGCGTCGCCGCGAGTTCCGCGACCAGCGGCTCGATGGCGCGGCGGGTTTCCAGGATCGCGTCGAACAGCTTGTCGTCCAGCGCATGCGGCGCATGCCAGGCCAGCACCTGCGGATCGATGATGTTCCAGTTGTCCTGGTCGCACACGACCGTGCCGACGCGTGGCCGGGACAGCACCAGCCCCTTGGCCGCCAGCACTTTCAGCGCTTCGCGGATGACGGTGCGGCTGACGCCGTATTCGATGCCGAGATCGTTCTCGGTCGGCAGCGACGAGCCGGCCGGATAGCGTCCGGAGAAGATATCGGAGGCGATCGCCTTGGTCACGTCGGGCATGACGCGCGGACGACGCRCCGTCTCGCGCGTTTCCGTGTCTTCGTCAGCCTTCTTCGGTGTCTCGTTCACCTCAGCCCCTCCTCCAAGGCAGCGAACCCTTCGGTTTGCGCGCAATTGGTCCGGCCTTAGCGGATGCGAGTGATTTGCGCCAGCGACTACTTATCGGACTACCTATCTCATTTATCATACCAGATCAATTGACGGGTATGATAAAATTGACTACACACGACCAATCCGGGCTGAGCGCCCGGCCGTTTGCTGGGAGGTAATCATGCGACTTTTGAAAACCGCGCTCGTCGCGGGTGCTCTCGCCGTCTTGTCGGTCACCACGATCGCGTCGGCCTACGCTCAGGACACCAAGATCGGCTTCATCGTCAAACAGCCGGAGGAGCCCTGGTTCCAGGATGAATGGAAGTTCGCCGACCAGGCCGCCAAGGAAAAGGGTTTTACACTCGTCAAGATCGGCGCCGAGGACGGCGAGAAGCTGATGTCGGCGATCGACAATCTGGGCGCTCAAGGAGCGCAGGGCTTCGTCGTCTGCACGCCGGACGTGAAGCTCGGCCCGGGCATCGTCGCCAAGGCCGCCGCCAACAATCTCAAGCTCATGACGGTCGATGACCGTCTCGTCGGCGCCGACGGCAAGCCGCTGGAAGATGTGCCGCATATGGGCATCTCCGCCACCAAGATCGGCGAGGCGGTGGGTCAGGCCATCATCGACGAGATGAAGGCGCGCGGCTGGAAGATGGACGAGGTCGGCGCGATCCGCGTTTCCTACGACCAGCTGCCGACCGCCGTCGACCGCGTCGAGGGCGCGATCTCGGTGCTGAAGGCCGCCGGCTTCAAGGCCGAGAACATCTTCGACGCGCCGCAGGCCAAGACCGACACTGAAGCCGCGCTCAATGCCGCGACCGTGGTGCTCAATGCCCACGCCGGCATCAAGAAGTGGATCGCCTTCGGCCTCAATGACGAGGCGGTGCTCGGCGCCGTGCGGGCGTCCGAAAGCGTCGGCATTCCGGCCGACGGCATGATCGGCGTCGGCATCGGCGGCGCGGAATCGGCGATCAACGAGTTCAAGAAGCCCACCGCCACCGGCTTCGTCGGCACGGTGATCATCTCGCCCAAGCGCCACGGCTACGAAACGGCGCTGAACATGTATGACTGGATCGCCAACAACAAGGAGCCGGCCAAGCTGACGTTGACCGCCGGTGCGCTGGCCAAGCGCGACGACTACCAGAAGGTGCGCAAGGAGCTCGGCATCGAATAGTCCTCCCTGTACAAGCGGCGGCGGCTTGATGCCGCCGCCGCTTGGCACGCTCAAGAAGGATCGAGGCCCCGTGTCCTTTCTCGAATTCTCCAACATCACCAAGACCTATCCGGGCGTCAAAGCCTTGTCGGATGTGTCGTTCGACGTCGAAAAGGGCGCCGTGCACGGGCTGATGGGCGAGAACGGCGCCGGCAAATCGACGCTCATCAAGATCCTGTCCGGCGACCAGCATGCCGATGCCGGCGCAATAAGCATCGACGGCAAGGTCCAGGCCTATGCCTCGACCAGAGACGCCTTCGACAATGGCGTCATCGTCGTCCATCAGGAATTGCAGCTGGTCCCCGAGCTGACCGTCGCCGAGAATCTCAGCCTCGGCCGGTTTCCGGCGAGCGGAGGCGTCATCGCCCGCCGCCGCATGCTCGACGATGTCGGCGCCAAGCTGAAATCGGCCGGCATCGACATCGACATGCGCCGCAAGGTCAAGACGCTGTCGATCGGCGAACGCCAGATGGTGGAGATCGCCAAGGCGGTGATGCTCGACGCCCGCGTCATCGCGCTCGACGAGCCGACCTCGTCGCTATCCTCGCGCGAAAGCGGGATTCTGTTTAAGCTGATCGACCGGCTGCGCGGCGAGGGCAAGGTCATCATCTATGTCTCGCACCGCCTCGACGAGGTCTTCCGGCTCTGCGACAGCCTGACGGTGCTGCGCGACGGCAAGCTCGCCGCGCATCATCAATCGCTCAAAGGCGTGACGCGCGATCAGGTCGTGGCCGAGATGGTCGGCCGCGAGATTTCCGACATCTGGGGCTTTCGTCCGCGCAAGGCGGGAGAGGTTCGCCTCAAGGTCGATGGCTTGAGCGGCGCCAGGTTACGGACGCCGGCGAGCTTCGAAGCCCGCGCCGGCGAGATCGTCGGCTTCTTCGGCCTCATCGGCGCCGGCCGTTCCGAGCTGATGCGGTTGGTCTTCGGCGCCGACTCGCGCTCGGGCGGCACGATCGCGGTCGACGGCAAGACGGTTGCCGCCGCCAGCCCGCATGACGCGATCCGGGCCGGCATCGTGCTCTGCTCGGAAGACCGCAAGCATGACGGCATCATCCAGGGCCGTTCGATCGAGGAGAACATCAACATCTCCTCCAGGCGCCATCACACGCGCTTCGGCGTGTTGAGCCGCGCCAGCGAGATCGCGACGGCCGAAACCTTCATCAAGAAGCTCAAGGTGCGCACGCCCTCGCGCAAGCAGGACATCGTCAACCTGTCCGGCGGCAACCAGCAGAAGGTCATCCTCGGCCGCGGGCTGTCGGAGCAGGACATACGCGTGCTCATCGTCGATGAGCCGACGCGCGGCATCGATGTCGGCGCCAAGTCGGAGATCTACGAGCTGCTCTACCAGCTCGCCGAGGACGGCATGGCGATCATCGTCGTCTCCTCCGAGCTGCCGGAAGTGATGGGTATCTGCGACCGCATCCTGGTGATGTGCGGCGGGCGCATCAGCGCCGAGCTTACGCGCGGCCAGTTCGCCGAAAAAGCGATCCTGGCCGCCGCTTTGCCCGACAAGAAAACCCCCGACGCGATCGCATCCTGAGGATTTGTAATGACCGATCGATTGAAGAAGGTCCTGCTCGGCGAACAAGGCCTCGTCGTCATCTTCATCGTCGCCTTCGCGCTGGTGTCGCTGCTGGTGCCGAACTYTCTCACCGACCGCAACATGCTTGGCCTGCTGCAGTCCGTGGTCACCGTCGGCATCGTCGCCTGCACGATGATGTTCTGCCTCGCGGCGCGCGATTTCGACCTGTCGGTCGGCTCCATCGTCGCCTTTGCCGGCATGGTCGCGGTGATGGCATCCAACTACACCGGCTCGATCCTGCTTGGCCTCATCGCTGCCATCGCCTGCGGCGCCGTCGTCGGCTGGGTCAACGGCGTCGTCATCGCCAAGTTCCGCATCAACGCCCTGATCACCACCTTGGCCACCATGCAGATCGTGCGCGGCTTCGCGCTGATCTCGTCCGACGGCCGCGCCGTCGGCATCAACAGCCCGGATTTCTACCAGCTGGCTCTGTCGAAGCTGCTCGGCATCCCGACGCCGATCTGGGTGCTGGCGGTGCTCTTCGCCGTTTTCGGCTTCGTGCTCAACAGCACCGTCTTCGGCAAGAACACGCTGGCCATCGGCGGCAATCCGGAAGCCTCGCGCCTCGCCGGCGTCAATGTCGACCGGACGCGCATCTGGATCTTCACGCTGCAGGGCGTGGTCTGCGGCATCGCCGGCATCCTGCTTGCCTCGCGCATCACCTCCGGCCAACCCAACGCCGCGGTGGGCTTGGAGCTGTCGGTGATCTCGGCCTGCGTCCTCGGCGGCGTCTCGCTGGCCGGCGGCAGGGCCACGATGTCGGGCGTCATCGTCGGCGTGCTGATCATGGGCATCGCCGAGAACGCCATGAACCTGCTCAACATCCCGGCCTTCTACCAATACATCGTGCGCGGCGTGATCCTGCTTCTGGCGGTCCTGCTCGACAATCTGCGCTCCTCGGCATTGGGGCGGCGCTGATGGCACGGCTCGAGGGAAAACGCATCTTCCTCACCGGCGCGGCGCAAGGCATCGGCTACGCCATCGCCGAGGCCTGCCTGCGCGAGAAGGCCGAGCTGTTCCTGGTCGACCGCGACGCGGAGCTGCTCGCCGAAAGCGCCGGACGTTTGGGCAAGGTCGCGCATGCCGCGGCCGATATCGCCGACGCCAAGGCAATCGAGGCCGCGATGCAGGCAGCGGCAAAGGCCATCGGCCCGATCAACGCCGTCATCAACAATGCCGGCGTCAATGTCTTCTCGACGCCGCTCGAGGCCACCGAGGACGACTGGACGCGCAATCTCGACGTCAATGTGAAAGGCGCCTGGCACTGCGCCAAGGCGGCRCTGCCGGGAATGATCGGACAGGGCGGCGGCGTGATCCTCAACATCGCTTCCACGCACGCCTTCACCATTATCCCGCACACTTTCCCCTATCCCGTCRCCAAGCATGCTCTGCTCGGCCTGACCAAATCGCTGGCGATCGAATATGCCGGCAACAATGTGCGCGTGAACGCGCTGGCGCCGGGCTATGTCGCTACCCAGAAGGTCATCGATTACTGGAACAGTTTTGAAGATCCCGAGGCCGCGCGCTCCAAGACGCTGGCGTTGCATCCGGGCGGGCGGATCGCCACGCCGGAAGAGATCGCCATGGCGGCGGTCTTTCTCGTCTCCGACGAATGCCCCTTCATCAACGCCGCCTGCCTCGTCGCGGATGGCGGCCTGAGCGTGCTTCACCACCCCTGACACACAAGCCATAATGGGAGGAAACCATGGCGACTGATGTTATCGAGAAGTTCCTGCTGACGCGTCGCCAGGCGCTCGCGCTCGGCGCAAGCGCAGCACTAGCCGGTGCGCTGCCGCGCGACGCCTTCGCAGCGGACGAAAAGGTCACGCTCTGGCATGGCTGGACCGGCGCCGACAACACCACCGCGCTCAACGGCGTCATCGACACCTTCAACAAGGGCGGCAAGGGCRTCACCGTCGAGCCGACCGGCTACGATTGGKATACGCTTTTCTCCAAATGGGTGGTCTCCTCGGCGGGCGGCCGCGCGCCGGACCTGGTGCTCTTCCACATCACCGAGCTGCCGGAATTCGCCACGCGCAAGGTCATCCGCCCGATCGACGACGTCGTCGCCTCATCCGGCCTCGACCTGTCGCAGGTTCCGGACGCCGGCCGCACAGGCGTGACCTTCGACGGCAAGGTCTATGCCGCGCCGCTCGATGTGCATCCGCTCGGCTTCTACTACAATGTCGATATGGTGCAGGAGGCGGGGCTCGATCCGGCCAAGCCGCCGAAGACCGGCGAGGAATTCCTCGAATGGGCAAAGAAACTGACCGTCAAGGACGGCAGCGGCAAGATCACCCGCTATGGCTTCGAATTGCCAAACACCTGGGCGACGGCGCGCTGGATCTGGTTCAGCCTGATGTACCAGAATGGCGGCACCTTCCTTGACGACAAGGGTCTGGCCGCGGTCGATAGCGAGGCCTCGCAGAAGGCGTTGCAATATCTCGTCGACCTGATCAACGTGCATGGCGTGACCAACCCCGAGGTCGGCGGCAACAAGGGCGAGGACGCCTTCGCCTCGAAGCAGGTCGCCATGAAGTTCATCGGCCCCTGGGAGGTCAATCTGCGCATGGCGCAGAAGATGAATTTCATGACCGCGCAGCTGCCTGTTTTCGGCGCCAAGCCTGCGGTATGGGCGAACTCGCACTGCATGGCCGTGTCGAARCAGAAAAGCGACGACAAGCTCGCCGCCGACGGCACCTTCATGAAGTGGTTCTTCGACAACTTTGCCGCCCCGGCCACCACTGTCGGCATCATCCCGCAGAGCAAGGCGGTGCGTGAAAGCGCGGCCTTCACCGGCACCGAGCAGTACAAATACTTCAAGTCCTTCGTCGACGACCTGCCCAACATCGTCTACGAGCCGCTGATCCCGCAATACCTGTCGGTCTTCTCCTTCGACAAGCCGACGCCGCTGGTCACCAATCTGCAGGCAGCTCTCAGCGGCTCGAAGTCGGTGCCCGACGCCTTGAAGGCGATGAAGGAAGGTCTCGACGCGCAGCTGAAGAAGGGCTGATGGCATCGCTGGCGTCACAACCGGCGGGCCGCTCCAGGGCCCGCCGCGCAGCGGCGCAGGAAGGAGGGGCGGTGCGCAGCGGCATGACGCTTGCCGCCTATCTGTTCCTGTCGCCCTATCTGGCGTTGTTCATCGCCTTCATGCTGTTGCCGACGCTCGCCGCCATCGGCATCAGCTTCATGCGCTGGGACATCCTCGGCACGCCGGAATTCATCGGGCTGGACAATTACCGGCAGATCTTCGCCGATCCGCTGTTCCTGACCGCGATCAGCAACACCTTCTATTTCGTCTTCCTGACGGCGATCCCGATGGTCGTGYTCGGCCTGGCTCTGGYCATGCTGCTCGACCAGAAGCTCAAGGGCACCGCCTTCGTGAGGACGGTGGTGTTCCTGCCCTATGTCGTCATGGTCTCGACGGTCGGCATCCTCTGGGGCTGGCTGTTCGACAAGGGCACCGGCCTCGTCAATTACTATCTCACCACCATCGGCATCGAGCCGATCGCCTGGCTCAAGGACCCGCACTGGTCGATGCCGGCGCTGGCCATCACCACCATCTGGTGGACCGTCAACACCAACATGATCATCTTCCTGGCGGCGCTGCAGGACATTTCCGAGGAATTGCATGATGCCGCCACGCTCGACGGCGCCGGYCCGTGGCAGCGCTTCGTCTACATCACCTTGCCCTTGCTGCGGCCGGCCATGGCGCTGGTCACCGCGCTCACCATCATCAATGGCTGGCGCGTCTTCGGCCAGGCCTATGTGATGACGCAGGGCGGGCCGGAGGCGAGCACCTTCGTCATCGTGCAATATATCTACCTCACCGCGTTTCAGAATTTCGAAATGGGCCCGGCCGCCGCCGCGGGCGTGGTGCTGCTCCTGATCACGCTCGTCTTCTCGCTGGCCCAGATGAAGCTGATGAAGGCGATCTGATGCAGGACCAGCGCTCCAACCGTGYCGGAAAATCGCTTGGCGGGCRCACGCTCGCCTATGTGCTGATGATCGTCGTGACGGCGCTCTGGGGCGCGCCGATCCTGTGGATGCTGGTCACTTCGATCAAGCCCGAGAGCGAGATCTATGCCTATCCGCCGSCATGGATTCCAGACGCGCCGACRCTGGAAGCCTATGGCGCGCTGTTCCAGCGCTTCCCCATGCTGACCTGGTTCCGCAACTCGGCCGTCGTCGGCATCCTGACCACCGTGCTGACCCTGGCCGTCGATGCCTTGGCCGCCTATCCGCTGGCCCGCATGCAATTCCCCGGCCGCCGCGTCATCATGGGCGTGATCTTCGCGACCTTCCTTTTGCCCTATGAACTCCTCTTCGTGCCGCTGTTCCTGGGCCTCAACAGCTACGGCCTTGTCGACAGCGTCTTCAGCCTCACCGTGCCGGCTTCCGCCAATGCCTTCGGCGTCTTCCTGCTGACCCAGTTCTTCCAGGCCGTGCCGCGGGAGCTGGAGGATGCCGCCATCATGGATGGCTGCGGCCGTTTCGGCTTTTTCTGGCGCATCCTGTTGCCGCTGACCAAGCCGGGACTTGCCACCGTCGCGATCTTCACCTTCGTCGCCAGCTGGAACAATTTCTTCTGGCCGCTGATCGCCACCAATTCCGACGAGACCCGCACGCTACCGGTCGGGCTGGCCACGCTGGTCGGCGGCGCCGGCATGTCGATGAAGCAGAGCGTGCTGATGGCTTCGGCCGTCGTGGCGACGCTGCCGACGGCGATCTTCTTCCTCGCCTTGCAGCGGCACTTCGTGCGCGGCATCGCCGCGACCGGCATCAAGGGCTGACGATGGCCGATATCGGGATCGATCCGTTGCGGATCGCTTCGGCGCACGCGGCAATCGATCAGAAGCGCTCGCGATAGTCGCGCGGGTTGGTGCCCAGCACACGTAGAAAGCCGCGCCGCATCGTTTCTTCCGAGCCGAAGCCGCAGCGCCGCGCTGTCTGGCTGACGGTCTGCCCCCGCTCCAGCATCCGCCGCGCCGCCTCGATCCGGATCTCCTCGACGGCGCGGGCGGGTGTGCGCCCCGTCGCCTCCTGATAATGCCGCGAGAAACTGCGCCGGCTCATATTCGCGCGGTCGGCCAGTTGCTCCAGCGACAGGTCTCCGCTCAGATTGTCCAGGATCCAGCCATGCAGCCGGTCGAAGCGCCCGTCGCCTTGCTGCAGCTTGAGGGTCTCGCTGAACTGCGCCTGGCCGCCGGGACGTTTCAGGAAGACGACCAGCTCGCGCGCCACCGCCAGCGCCGTGCGCCGGCCGAGGTCGGCCTCGACGAAGGACAGCGCCAGGTCGATGCCCGCCGTCACGCCGGCGGAGGTCCAGACATTGCCGTCGCGAAGGAAGATCGGGTCGGGGTCGAGCCGAACCGCRGGAAAGCGCTTGGCGAACTCCGCGCAGCGTYCCCAATGGGTCACCGCGCGGCGGCCGTCGAGCAGACCGGCCTCGGCCAGCAGCATGGCGCCGCTGCAGACGGAGGCGGTCCGCGTCGCATCGCGCGAACGGCCGATGATCCAATCCACCAGTTCAGCCTCCTCGCATGCCGCGTTGACGCCCCAGCCGCCGGGCACGATCACCGTGTCGATCTCGGTCCCGTGTGCCGGCAGCGCCGCTGCCTCCAGCACCAGGCCGGACGATGTCCTGATCCGCGGCGAAGYGGCGACGACGGCGACCTCATAGGCGGGCGCTCCGCCGGCCTGCATCTTGAAGTCGTTGGCGCTGGCGAAAACCTGCAGCGGTCCGCTGACATCGAGGAGCTGGATGTCGGGATAGGCGAGGATTTCGATGCGGCGCATGGCTTTGGCCTGAAACGAGGGATCAATGGCAATCGCGCCAAAGCATGATGCCTTACATTGCCAGAAGTCAACTCGCGGAGATTCCCCATGTCCCTTCGTTTCGGCATTCTCGTCTTCCCCAACGTCCAGCAGCTCGACCTCACCGGGCCTTATGAGGTCATGGCGACGGTCAAAAGCGCCGAGGTGGAACTGATCTGGAAGAATCGCAATCCGGTGACGTCCTCGACGCGGCTGTCGCTTACGCCGACGGCGACCTTCGACGATTGCCCGCCGCTCGACGTGCTGTGCATTCCAGGCGGTGGCGGCGTCAACGCGCTGCTGGAGGACAAGGCGGTTCTCGATTTCGTCTGGGAGCGCGCGGTTGAGGCGCGCTACATCACCTCGGTGTGCAGCGGCGCCCTGGTGCTTGGCGCGGCCGGATTGCTCAAGGGCAAGCGGGCGACCACGCACTGGTATGCGCATGATTTCCTGGAAGAATTCGGTGCGATCCCGGTCGATGCGCGCATCGTCGAGGACGGCAAGCTGATCACCGCCGGCGGCGTCACCTCGGGGATCGATTTCGGCCTGGCGCTGGTCGCAAGGCTGCTCGGTCAAGCGGAAGCCGAAATCGTGCAGCTCTCGCTCGAATATGCCCCGGCGCCGCCCTTCCGCTCCGGCACGCCCGCCGGGGMTTCGCCGGCCGTCCTGGCGGAGGCAAAGGATCGGCTTTCGGGTTCGCGGCGGGTTCGCGAGGAAATGTTCGCGCGCTGGCGCGAAGAGCGGGCGTCGGCCAAGCCGGCACGCATCGGCGCCTGAACGACAGGCCGGATGGCGGGTCCCTCCGCCGTTCGGTCGTTACCATTTCGACTGTTGACTCATCTTTCCGCCTGTGCAGAAATTGGTTGGACCATTGAACCACTTCGGGCTCAACCTGCGTGACCGATTTCCTGCCCCCCATCCAGACCACGGCCCGCGACGACGCGGTGCTGAAGGCCTTGGCGGGCTTCGTGCGGCAGGAAGCTCTGGGCCCGGGCGAGAAGCTGCCGACCGAGCGCATCCTGGCCGAACGCCTCAAGGTCAGCCGCAACACGGTGCGCGAGGCGCTGACGCGCTGGGAAGGCCTCGGCCTTGTCGAGCGGCGGCAGGGCTCGGGCACCTATCTCAAGGCCGCTGTCTCGCCCGACATGCTGCACATGCCGCTGACATTGGCGGGCGGCAACGATTTCGCCGGCCTGATGCGCACGCTGGAGATCCGCCGCGCGCTGGAGGCCGAGGCGGCGGCCCTTTGCGCCATCCGCGCCGGCAAGGCCGAGATCGCCGAGATCGAGCGCAAGCTCGACATCATGGAAGATGCCTTCCGCACCCGCGCCGGCATGTCCTCGGAGGAGGACTGGGAATTCCACCAGGCCGTCTACCGCGCCTCGGGCAATCCGCTCTTCGAGCAGATCATCAGCGCCATGCACGAGCTGTTCCACCGCTTCTGGGAGCATCCRCTCGGCGTGCGCGATTTCGGCCATGCCAGCTTCCCCTATCACCGCACCATCTTCGACCGCATCGCCGCGCATGATCCGGACGGCGCCCGCGCCGAGGCGCTGAAGCTCATCGCCACCGTCGAGGACGATCTGAAGCGCGGCGCCGCCAACCTCAAACTTTCGGACCGCAGATGAACGAGCAGCCCAACACTTTCGATCCGGCCTCCCTGGCCAGCGACTATCTCGGCGAGGCGGCGACGCTTCTGGCGCATGACGATCCGTTCCCCGGCGGCGCGGTGGTGCCGCCGATCTACCAGACCTCGCTGTTCACCTTCGCCAGTTACGCCGACATGGCCGATACCTTTGCCGGCCGGAGAAAGCAGCCGATCTACTCGCGTGGCGACAATCCGACGGTGATGGAGTTCGAGGCGCGGGTCGCTGCGCTTGAGGGCGCGGAAGCCGCGCGCGGCTTTTCCAGCGGCATGGCCGCGATCAGCAGCACCGTACTTGCCTTTGTCGGCGCCGGCGAGCGCATGGTCGCCGTGCGCAACTGCTATGGCGACGCCTACCGCCTGTTCGAGCGCCTGTTCCCGCGGTTGCACATCAAGGTCGACTATGTCGACGGCGCCGATCCCGACGCGGTTGCCGCCGCTCTTCCCGGCGCCAAGCTGCTCTATCTCGAAAGCCCGACCTCGATGATGTTCGAGCTGCAGGACCTGGAGCATCTGACGCGGCTGGCAAAGGAGCAGGGCATCGTCACCACGATCGACAATTCCTGGGCCACCCCCGTCTTCCAGAAGCCGATCTCGCATGGCGTCGACCTGGTGCTGCATTCGGCCTCGAAATATCTGAGCGGCCACAGCGACACCGTCGCCGGCGTGGTTGCGGGTTCGGCCGCCCACATCAAGCACATCAACGAGCAGACCTATTCCCAGCTTGGCGGCAAGCTGTCGCCCTTCGAAGGCTGGCTCCTGCTGCGCGGCCTGCGCACGCTGCCGCTGCGGCTGCCGCACCACATGAAGAGCGGGCTTGTCCTCGCCGAGCGGTTGAAGGCGCATGGCAAGGTCGAGCGCGTCAACCACCCAGCCTATTCCAACCATCCCGGCAAGAGGACATTAGCCGGCTATGCCGGGCTGTTCTCCTTCGAGGTCACCGAGGATGTCGATATCCCGGCCTTCGTCGATGCGCTGAAATATTTTCGCATCGGCGTCAGCTGGGGTGGCCATGAAAGCCTGGTCGTGCCGGCAAAGGCCTCGCTCGAGCAGACGCCGGGCATCAATTCGATGGCGCGCTTCGGCGTCAGCCCCCGAACCATCCGCTTCAATGTCGGATTGGAAAATGTCGAAGACCTCTGGGCCGATATCGCCCAAGCCTTCGACAAAAGTAAAGCCTTCGACAAGTCAAAAAAATAACGAGTGTTCAAAATGGGAGTCCTGAACATGAAAAGACTGACCTTCATGCTTGCCGCCGTCGCCGGCCTGGCGATTTCCGCCAGCGGCGCGCTGGCCGACACCACCATCAAGCTGGTCGAGGTCATCACCAGCCCGCCGCGCACCGAATTCCTGAAGAAGCAGATCGCCGAATTCGAGAGCGCCAATCCGGGCATCAAGGTGGAGGTGGTCTCGCTGCCCTGGGGCCAGGCCTTCGAAAAGTTCCTGACCATGGTGCAGGCCGGCGACACGCCCGATGTGGTCGAGATGCCGGAGCGCTGGATGGGCCTCTACGCCAACAACGGCCAGCTCGAGGATCTTGGTCCGTTCATGGCCAAGTGGCCTGACGCAAAGACGCTCGGCGACCGCGCCAARCAGTTCGGCTCGACCGTCAACAACACGCAGTTCATGATCCCCTACGGCTATTATGTGAACGCGCTGTTCTGGAACAAGAAGCTGTTCAAGGAAGCCGGCCTCGACCGGCCGCCGGAAAACCTCGACGAGTTCGTCTCCTTCTCCAAGAAGATCTCGGCCATCCCCGGCAAATACGGCTACTGCCTGCGCGGCGGCCCCGGCGCCTTCAACGGCATGCACATGTTCATGAACATCGCCGACGGCAAGGGCGGCTATTTCACCGACGACGGTGTCTCGACCATAAATGACGCGGGCTCGATCAAGGGCCTGCAGATGCTGGCCGACATGTACAAGGACGGCCTGGCGCCGAAGGACGCCGTGAGCTRGGGCTTCAACGAAACGGTCACCGGCTTCTATTCCGGCACCTGCGCCATGCTCAACCAGGATCCGGACGCGCTGCTCGGCATCGCCGACAAGATGAGCGCCGACGACTTCGCGGTCGCGCCGCTTCCGGTGGGCCCGAGCGGCAAGTCCTATCCGACGCTGGGCTATGYYGRCTGGGCGATGTTCGCCAATTCCCAGCACAAGGACGAAGCCTGGAAGCTGATGGCCACCCTTCTGTCGCCCAAGGACAATCTGGAATGGGCCAAGGAAGTCGGCGTCATCCCGATCCACAACGGCGCCGACCAGGACGCGCATTTCAAGACCGAGCAGTTCAAGGGCTGGTTCACCGAGCTCAGCGACAGCTCGAAATATGAAATGGTGACGCCGCCGACCCATCTGGAGAACCTCGGCAACTTCGTCGACCAGGTGGCCATCAAGAACTTCCAGGAAGTGCTGCTCGGCCAGAAGCCGGCCAAGGACGTGGCCGACGAATGGGCCAAGTTCCTGACCAAGGAACAGCAGGACTGGCTGGCCAAGAACAAGAAGTAAGCGCAGGCCTCTTCCTTCTCCCCGTTTACGGGGAGAAGGTGGTCCGAAGGACCGGATGAGGGGCAGCGCCAGACCTTCGTAAGTTCGCGCCGCCCCTCATCTGCCTGCCGGCATCTTCTCCCCGTAAACGGGGAGAAGGGCGCTGTCGCCAATGTCGGTCCCCATTCCCCAACGCGAGCACCGTATGACCTACGCAGTGTCCGAAATCCGATCCGCCGCCCGGCCGCGCAAGCGGCGGCTGAGCAAGGCCGCGATCGAGCCTTGGCTCTATCTTTCGCCGGCTATCGTCCTGCTGGTCCTGGTGCTTCTGGTGCCGCTCATCATCGGCATCAGCTACTCCTTCCGCAAATTCTCGGCCTTCAAGTCGCAATATGTCGGCCTCGCCCAGTACCAGGCGATGCTCTCCGACCAGGTGYTCGGCCAGGCGCTGATCAACACGCTGTGGTGGACGGTCGCCAGCCTGTTCTTCCAGTTCTTCCTCGGCCTCGGTCTGGCGCTGCTCCTCGACAAGCCCTTCTACGGCCGCAAGGTCGTGCAGGCGGTGGTGTTCCTGYCTTGGGCAGTGCCGTCCTTTCTCTCGGGCCTTACCTGGGCCTGGCTGTTCAACCCGATCATCGGGCCGTTGCCGCACTGGCTCTTCGCRCTGGGCTTGAAAGCCGAGCCGACCAATGTGCTCTCCGATCCCGCCACCGCCATGTGGGGACCGATCGTCGCCAACATCTGGTTCGGCATCCCGTTCTTCRCCATCACGCTGCTCRCCGCGCTGAAGTCRATCCCGTCCGAACTGCATGAGGCGGCGGCCATCGACGGCGCCTCGCCCTGGCAGCGCTTCACCAAGGTGACGCTACCTTTCCTGGCGCCGACCATCGTCATCACCGTCATGCTGCGCACCATCTGGATCGCCACTTTCGCCGACCTGATCTTCGTCATGACGGAGGGCGGGCCTGCCGGCTCGACCAGCACGGTGCCGGTCTACATCTATGTCAGCGCCTTCAAGTCGCTCGACAAAGGCTACGCTTCGGCCGTTGCGGTGCTGCTTCTGGTGTTGCTCATTGCCTATGCCATCGGCCTGATCGCCATCCGCCGCACGCTGGTGAGGCACGTCTGATGATCGCCGGTCGCTCCACCTCCTCGCGCATTTTCGGCGGCATYGGACTCTACGCGGCAATCGCAGCTTACGTGATCTTCGCGCTGTTCCCGATCTTCTGGACGCTGAAGATATCGGTGACGCCCGAACGCCTGCTCTATTCCGAAGGCATCACCTTCTGGCCGTCTGAAACCACGCTCAAGAACTTCGCCACTGTGCTCGAAGCCTCCGACTTCCCGCGCTACTTCCTCAACAGCGTCATCGTCTCGGTGTCGACGGCAGCGTTCGTCACCGTCATCGCCACGCTCGCCGGCTATGCCATGTCGCGCTTCACCTTCCGCGGCAAGGCGACGCTGGCGATCCTGTTGCTGCTGACCCAGACCTTTCCRCTGGTCATGGTCATCCCGCCGATCTACCGCATCATGGGCGATCTCGGCCTGACCAACAGCCTGATCGGCCTGATCATCATCTACACCGCCTTCAACACCGCCTTCGCCACCTTCCTGATGCAGTCCTTCTTCGACGGCATCCCGAAGGACCTGGAGGAAGCGGCGATGATCGACGGATGCACGCGCGCTGAGGCGATGCGCCGCGTGATCGTACCGCTCACCCTTCCGGGCATGGGCGCGACGCTCGGCTTCGTCTTCACCGCCGCCTGGAGCGAATTGCTGTTCGCGCTGATGCTGATCTCCAGCGACGAGCAGAAGACCTTCGCCGTCGGCCTGCTCACCTTCATCGGCAAGTTCGCCGTCGACTGGGGGCAGATGATGGCGGCTTCCATCCTGGCGCTGATCCCGGTCTGCGTCTTCTTCGCCTTCCTGCAACGCTATCTCGTCACCGGCCTCACCGCCGGCGCGGTCAAAGGATAAAAGATGGCTTCCGTCACGCTGCAAAACGTCGAGAAGGATTATGGCGCGCTGCGCATCCTGCACGGCGTCGATCTCGAGATCGCCGATGGCGAGTTCGTCGTGCTGGTCGGCCCGTCCGGCTGCGGCAAGTCCACGCTCTTGCGCATGATCGCCGGCCTCGAAGAGGTCACCGGCGGTGAGATCCATATCGGCGAGCGCCTGGTCAACGACGTCGCGCCGAAGGACCGCGACATCGCCATGGTGTTCCAGTCCTACGCGCTCTACCCGCATATGGATGTCTCCTCCAACATGGGCTTCAGCCTGATGCTGAAGAAGGCGGAGAAGACGACGATCGACGACCGCGTCGGCGCCGCCRCCAAGCGCCTCGGCCTCGACTCCTATCTCGGCCGCTTGCCGAGGCAGCTTTCCGGCGGCCAGCGCCAGCGCGTCGCCATGGGCCGCGCCATCGTGCRCGACCCGAAAGTCTTCCTGTTCGACGAGCCGCTCTCCAACCTGGACGCCAAATTGCGCGTCCATATGCGCGCCGAGATCAAGGCGCTGCACCAGCAGCTCAGGACCACGTCCGTCTATGTCACGCACGACCAGGTCGAGGCCATGACCATGGCAGACCGCATCGTCGTCATGCATGACGGCTATGTCCAGCAGGTTGGCCGTCCGCTCGAACTTTACGACCGRCCAGCCAACACCTTCGTCGCCGGCTTCATCGGCTCGCCCGGCATGAATTTCTTGCCGGCTAAGGTCGCCAAGGGCGGCAAGGTCGATGCCGTGCTGGCGGACGGCCAGAAGCTCAGATTGCCGGACGGCCTGCCGCTGAAGGACGGCGATGCGCTCACCGTAGGATTGCGGCCCGAGCATATCCGGCTGGTGGACGACGGCGCGCTGAAGGCCGAGGTCGAGGTCGTCGAGCCGCTCGGCCTGTCGACGCAGTTCTATGTCAGGCTGGCCAATCAGCAGATCTGCGTCTTCGTCATGGGCCGCAGCGACGTGAGGCCGGGCGACACGATCCGTCTCGCCGCCGATCCGGCGGCGCTGCATCTCTTCGATCCGAAAAGTGGAAATCGGATCGGCTAGCTGGCCAGCAGTGCATCCGTTCGCCAGCAGGCGATCAGATGGCCGTCGCCCACATCGGCGGCAGCCGGCTCCGCTTCCCGGCAACCGGCCAAGGCAAGAGGACAACGATCGGCGAACGCGCACCCGCCATGCGCTGTCTCTGCGGCCGCTTGGACCGAAACTGCCGGCGCCTCGTCCGAAGACGCCGCCAAAAGCAGCTTCGTATAAGGGTGGTTGGGTCCGCGAAAAACCTGTTCCGATGAGCCGGTCTCGATCAGCCGGCCGCGATAAAGCACGCCTATCCGGTCGGCCATGTAGCGCACGACCCTGAGGTCGTGGCTGATGAACAGATAGGTCGTGTCCTGGTCGCGCTGGAGGTCGTTGAGCAGGTTGAGCACCGTCGCCTGCACCGACACGTCGAGCGCCGAGGTCGGTTCGTCCAGCACCACCACTTTCGGCGCGCCGGCGAAGGCGCGCGCGATCGCCGCCCTCTGCCGCTGGCCGCCGGAGAGCGAGCGCGGCTTCTGTTCCACGGTCGTGTCGGTCAGCCTGACGGAACGTAGCAGCTCGGCGACGCGGTTCTTCGCATCTCTGCGGCCAAGGCCAGCAAGCCGCCGCAGTGACCGGCTGATGATCCGCCCGATCCGATGGCGCGGATTGAGCGTGCGGTCGGGCGACTGGAAAACCATCTGCAAGTCGCGCCGTTCGCGCCGCGCCCGTCTCTCGGCGCGCGGCGCGACGGTCTTGCCGAACAGCTCGACCGATCCTTGGCTGGGTGTCTGCAGGCCGGTGACGATCCTTGCCAGCGTCGACTTGCCCGAGCCGGATTCACCGATCAGGCCGAAGGTCTCGCCTTGTCCGATGCGGAACTCGACATTGTGCAGCACCGGCTGCGAACCGAATGAATGACTGACGCTCTTGCAGGCAATAGCGGTCCGGCGTTCCGGATCCGGGCCGGTTTGGCGAGCGGCCGGCTGGATGTGGCTTGCCGCGCCGATCTCTGCCAGCCGGCCGTCGCGCTTGGTGAAATTGAGCGCCGGGATCGAGGCGATCAGCGCCTTGGTATAGGCATGGGCGGGATTCTCGAAAACCTTCTCGGCGCCGCCGCTCTCGACCACGGCGCCCGACTRCATCACCGCAACGCGGTCGCAGGAGCGGCGGATCAGGTTGATGTCATGGCTGATCAAAAGGATGCTGGTCTTGTGGTCGCGGCGCAGATCGTCGAGGATCGCGATCACTTCCGACTGCACGCTGGCGTCGAGCGCTGTCGTCGGTTCGTCCAATACCAGCAGCGCCGGGTCGAGCGCGATGGCAATCGCGATGTTGGCGCGCTGCTGCATGYCGCCGGAAAGCTCATGCGGGTAGAGGTCGAGCACCCGCTCGGGATTGGCGACCCGCACACGCCGGAGCAACTCAGCCGAGCGCCAACGCGCCTCCTCATGGCGGACCGGACGATGGCGCATGATCGTCTCGCCGATCTGTCGGCCGATCGTCATGGCCGGGCTGAGCGCGGCCCCTGGATGYTGGTAGACCGCCGCGATACGATCGCCTCTCAGGCCGCGCAGCTCCTCGCCGGAGAGGCCGCGTATTTCCCGACCCTGGAACTCCAGCGCCGAGGCCGCCAGCCGGGCATTGCCCGGCAGATAGCGCAATATGGCCAAAGCCACGGAGCTCTTGCCCGAACCTGACTCGCCGACCAACCCCAACGCTTCGCCCTGGCCTATGGAGAGCGAGACACCATTGACGGCGGATTGCCATCCTCTTTTCCCGCCATAGGCGATGGAAAGTTTCTCCACGTTCAGCACTGAAGGGGACATCAAGACCTCGAAATCGCTTTCTGCCGGTACCCTAATCAAGGGCAATCGCTTCCGCTCATTTAGTACATTATCTCTATAAAATTACTCGAATTAACGACAAGCGCAATCTAGCCTTTCACCTGATCGAGAGATTTCAACGGCGCTGCCGATGCAACGCCGGCTCTCTCGCGAAGCTGCAAGGAGGCCGGCATGGCGCGAAATCAACTGATCCTGAGCGCGTTCTTCTTCAACCCCCAGGGCGATCACCGCATGTCGTGGCGGCACCCGCGCGCGCCCGGCCGGGAAGTGCTTGGCTTCGACTACTATCGAGAGCTCGTCCAGGCCGCCGAGCGCGCCGGGATCGACACGATCTTCGTCGCCGACCACGTATCGATCTGGGATTCTGTGAAGAGCGGCGTCGCGCATTACGCCAATGCCCGCCTCGAGCCGCTGACGCTGCTTTCCGCGCTGGCCGGCGTAACCAAGCATATCGGTCTCATCACAACCGCGTCGAGCTCCTACAGCGAGCCCTACAATGTGGCCCGCCTGTTCGCCTCGCTCGACCATATCAGCGGGGGCAGGGCGTCGTGGAACGTCGTCACCTCGGCCATGGACGAGGAGGCGCGCAATTTCGGCCGCGACGGCAATATCGAGCATGCCTTCCGCTACCAGCGCGCGGCCGAATTCCTCGATATCGTCAAGGGGCTGTGGGACAGCTGGGAGGATGAAGCTCTGCTGTTCGACAAGGAAACCGGCTATTTCGCCGATCCGGACAAGGTCCATGTGCTCGACCATCGCGGCGCGCATTTCAAGGTGCGCGGGCCGCTCAACGTCTCGCGCCCGCCACAGGGCCATCCGCTGATCGTCCAGGCCGGCTCGTCCGAGGACGGCAAGAATTTTGCGGCTGCCCACGCCGATGCCCATTTCGCCATCTACAGCACCAGGGAAGACGGAATCCGGTACCGCGAGAACATCAACGAGCGGCTCGCCCGTCACGGTCGGCGGCCGGAAAGCTTCAAGATCCTGCCGGGCATCCTGCCGATCGTCGCGGCGTCCGAGGCCGAGGCGCGCGACAGGCAGGAGTACCTGCAGACGCTGCTCCCCGATCGCGTCGGCATCGATCTCCTGTCGAGCTGGAGCGGCATCGATCTTTCGGCCTATCCGCCGGACGGCCCGCTGCCGCAGCTTCCGGACGAAAGCACCTTCAATGGCGGGCGCACCTCGCTCAATCGCGTCAGGCAGTGGGCGACGCAGAACCTGACCCTGCGCGAGATCGCCCGCAAACTCGCCAACAGCGGCTCGGTGCCGACCGTCGCCGGCACGCCGAAACAGATCGCCGACCAGCTCCAGGACTGGTTCGAGGCGGGCGCCGCCGACGGCTTCAACCTGATGTTCCCGCTGCTGCCGGAGGACTGGATCAATTTCGCCGAGCAGGTCGTGCCCGAACTACAGCGCCGCGGCGTCTTCCCGACCGAATACGCGCCCGGAACGCTGCGCGACCGCTTCGGCCTCGCCCGCCCCGCCAACCGCTTCGCCGAGCAGCGCGCCAACCAGCGCGCCGTGTCCTGAGGGAGAGCTGTCATGACCGCCGCACCGAGACTGCAGCCGCGCGAAGCCACCGCGCCGCAACTGATCAACGTCCTGCACAGCCCCAAGCGCATCCGCGTCAAGTTCGCCGGCCGCATTATCGCCGACAGCCGCAACGTCATGGTTCTGCGCTCCAACCATTTCCTGCCGATTTATTTCTTCCCGCTGGCGGCGATCGACCAGTCGGTGCTGAAGCCGTCGAAGCAAGGCCAGCAGCATCCGATCGGCGGCGAGAYGAAATACTGGGATATCGAAACGGGCGACAGGCGCGCCGCCGATGCCGCCTGGTCGTTCACGGCGCCRCCGGATGAGAACCTCGCGCCGCTCGCCGGCCGCGTCGCCTTCACCTGGAACCTCGTGGACCAGTGGTTCGAGGAGGACGAAGAGGTCTTCGTCCATGCCCGCGATCCCTATGCGCGCATCGACGTGCTGCAAAGCTCCAGCCATGTCGAGATCTGGTTCGACGGCGAGCCGATCGCCGACAGCCGGCGTCCCGTGCTGCTCYTCGAAACGCACCTGCCGACGCGGTTTTATCTGCCGCTCGAGGATGTCCGCCTCGACCGGCTGAGGGCCTCGTTGACCAGGACCCGATGTCCCTACAAGGGCATYGCCTCCTACTGGTCCGGCGTGCTCAAGGACGGCTCTTTGCGCGAGGACATCGCCTGGAGCTACCGCGATCCGATCGCCGAAATGCCGAAGATCAAGGGGCTGATCGCCTTCTATCCGCAAGCAGTCGACCGCATCCATCTCGACGGCCAGCCGGTCTGACCCGGCTCCGTCGCCTCCACTTCATTTCAAACCGCGATTTTCACAGAGGCAAAAATGACCAAACGCAACGAAATCGACGCCCTTCGCAACCTGTCCGGCGACATCTGGAACGTCGCCGTCGACGAATATGCCAAAGGCTATCTCAAGCGCCGCGACCTGCTGAAATATGCAGCCCTCATCGGCCTGACCGGCTTCGCCGCTTCGCAAGGCCTCGGTTTCTCCCGGGCCCGCGCGGCTGTCGCCGGCGGCACCGTCCGCGTCGGGCTCGGCCAGCCGACCAAGGCGATCGATCCGGTCACGGTCACCGATCCGGCCAGCATCGGGGTGCTCAGTCAGGTCGGCGAATACCTGATCCTCGACGATCCCAAGGACGGGCTGCAGCCGAAGCTCGCTTTGTCCTGGGAAGCCGACGAGACGGCCAAGCGCTGGACCTTCAAGCTGCGGCCCGGCGTGAAATTCCATGACGGCCGCACCGTCACCGCCAAGGATGTGGTGGCGAGCTTCGAGCGTCTGGTCGATCCAAACAGCGGCTCGTCGGCGCTCTCTGCCTATAAKGGCATCCTGTCCAAGGGCGGCGCCAAGATTGTCGACGACGAGACGGTCGCCTTCGATCTCGACCAGTCGAACTCGAATTTCCCCTTCTATGTCTCGTCCGACGTCTACAACGCCGTGATCCTGCCGGYCGACTATGCCGGCGACTTCGAGAAGAATTTCAACGGCACCGGGCCGTTCAAGCTCGAATCCTTCCGTCCCAAGCAGGGCGCCAGCTTCGTGCGCAATCCCGACTATTGGGGCGACAAGGCGCTGCCCGATCGCGTCGAGATCAAATTCTTCGACGACGAACAGGCACAGGTCGTCGCGCTGCAGGCAGGCCAGCTCGACGTCATCCCGAGCACCACGCGCCTGGAATTGGCGATCGAGGGCAATCCCAACTTCAAGCTTTTGAGCGTGCAGGCGAGCTCGCATGACGCCGTGCATCTCAGGACCGACCAGGCGCCGTTCACCGACAAGCGCGTCCGCCGCGCGTTGGCGCTCACCCTCGACCGCGAGGCCATCGTGAAGGGGCTGCTCAAGGGTCGCGCCATCGCCGGTAACGACACGCCGTTCGCTCCGATCTTCCCCTCGGCCGATCCGTCCGTGCCGCAGCRCAAGCAGGACATCGCCGAGGCCAAGCGGCTRCTCGCCGAAGCCGGCGTGCCCAACGGCTTCGAGGTGACGCTGACCACCGAGCGCGCCTACGACAYCCCCGACTACGCCGTCATCATCCAGAACTTCGCCAAGAAGGCCGGCATCGACGTCAAGCTCAATGTGCTGCCGCAGGACGCCTATTACGGATCGGCGACCTTCGGCAGCTCGCCCTGGCTCGACTCCAATCTCGGCATCACCGATTTCGGCCATCGCGGCACGCCCGACATCTTCCTCAACGCGACGCTGAAGAGCGACGGCGCGTGGAACGCCGCGCATTTCAAGAATGCRGATTATGACGCCTTGCTGGTCGAATACGGCAAGGCGCGTGACCTTCAGGCGCAGCGCATCGCGGCCGGCAAGATCCAGGCCCTGTTGCTCGACGAGACGCCGGAGATCATCAGCTACTTCTCGCAATACAGCCGCATCTCCAGCGCGAAAGTGGAGGGCGTGCGCTTCACCGCGATCTCGCATCTCCTGCTCGACCGCGTTTCCTTCGTCCAGGCATGACGCGGAAACGCCAAACCAGGCGGGATGCCGGATGCTGACCGGCCGCACCTTGTCGGCGCGCGCGGCCTCGCTCCTGCTGACGCTGTGGCTGGTCAGCGCGCTGGTTTTCCTCGCCGGGCAGGTCCTGCCCGGCGATGTCGCGCGCGTCATGCTCGGTCCCTTCGCCGACGCGCAAGCTGTCGCCGCGCTGAACAGACAGCTCGGCGCCGATCAGCCGGTGCTCGTCCAATACTGGCGCTGGTTCAGCGCGGCGCTCACCGGCGATTTCGGCACGTCGCTGTCGATGCGCGCGCCGGTCGGCCCCTTCGTGCTGGCAAGCCTCGGCCGCTCGGCCGCACTTGCCGGCATCATCCTTTTGTTTCTCGTGCCGCTCGGCGTCGGCGCGGGCATTGTCGCCGGCCTCAACCGGGGACGACTGATCGACCGRCTGATCGTGCTCGCCGGCGTCTCCTTCGGCATCGTTCCGGATTTCGTGTCCGGCCTGCTCCTGCTCCTGGTCTTCGGCCTGTGGCTGAACTGGCTGCCGATCACGGGTGCCGCGCCCGATGGCGCGGGCCTCTGGACGAGCGGCTACTATCTCATCCTGCCGGCGCTGCCGCTGGTGCTCAACCTCGCCGGCTATCTGGCGCGCATGACGCGGGCCGGCGTCATCGAGGCGCTTGCCGCCGACTATACGCGCACCGCCACGTTGAAAGGGCTGGATCGTCGGCAGGTCATTCTCCGCCACGTGCTGCCCAATGCGCTGACGCCGACCATCGCGGTGCTTGCCACGCAGAGCGGCTACATGCTCGGCGGGCTGGTGGTGATCGAGGCGTTGTTCGGCATCCAGGGCCTCGGCAACCTCGTGCTCAATGCCGCCAAGTCGCGCGATTTCCCGATGCTGGAAGCGGGCGTGCTGGTGATGGCGACGATCTTCGTCCTGTCCGCCGCGATAGGCGATCTCGTCCAGGCGCTGYTCGACCCGCGGCAGCGGCGGCGGGCGTCGCCATGATGGACCTTTTGGAATTCCCGGCACCGTCGCACGCGCCCGTTGTCTTGCGGGTCGCCGGCAGGCTGAGCCGCGCCGTTCGCGGCCTTCCCGCGTCCGTCATCATGGGATCGCTCATCCTCGCTTTCTGGATCGCTTGCGCCCTGTTCGGCGACCGGCTGGTTCCCTATGATCCTTATGCCGAGGATTTCCTCGCCACGCTGACGCCGCCGGACGCCGCGCACTGGTTCGGCACCGACCATCTTGGCCGCGACGTGCTGTCCCGCATCATCGTCGGATCGCGCGATATCCTGCTGGTGGCGCCGCTGGCCACGCTTGGCGGTGTTGCCGCCGGCACCATCATCGGCCTGGTGCTCGGCTATTTCGATGGCCTGGTCGACGCGATCGGCGCGCGGCTGCTCGACACGCTGATGGCCTTTCCCTTCATCGTGCTCGTCACCATGACGCTGGTGGCGCTGGGGCCATCGAACCTCACGGTTATCCTGGTGATCGCCATCGCCTATGCGCCTCTGGTGGCCAGAACCGTGCGCGCCGCGGTGCGCGAGCAGAAGGAGCGCGAATATGTCAGCGCGGCCCGCCTAGGCGGCGAGAATGCTTTCGCCATCATGGTGCTGGAGATCCTGCCCAACATCAGGGAGACGATCCTCATCGATCTCGTCACCCGGCTGGGCTACGCCTTCTTCTCGATCGCCACGCTGAGCTTCCTCGGCCTCGGCATCCAGCCGCCTTCGGCCGACTGGGGCCTGGCGATCGCCGAAGGCTACGGCTTCCTCACCGGCGGAAAATGGTGGGTCGTGGTCTTCAACTCGGGCGCGATCGTCTCGCTGGTCATGGCGACCAATCTGATCGCCCAAGGCATCGGCGCTTTCGAGAATATCGAGAGGTGAATTGCGGCTTTGATTGCTAGACTCCTGTTGATTCGTCTCGACAGGAAACGGCATGAGCAAGGCCCTTGGCACGTTCGCACTGATCACGGTTCTGAGCGCCTTACTGATGGCGCTGTCATTGGCCGTGGCGAGGCACGGCTATCCCTACGGCGCCTATGGCGTGAAGCGCCTCGACGGCATCGCCGACGCCGGCTCCTTCCTGGCGATCGCCGCCGTCTATTTCTTCGGCGCCATGCTGATGATGATCCTGCCGATCCGCGCCGCCGGCATCGTGCTGACCCATGCCGCCGACGCGATCTTCTGGGCGACGATCATGCTCTTCGCGACCATCGTCGGCTCGCTCGTCGCCAGATGGGCCTTCGGCCAGCATGAGGTGCTTTGGGCGCTCTTCAACTGGCGCTTCCTGTTCGTGGCAGTGATCGTGGCGGCGCACCTCACCATGAACGAGCTTCGCCGCAATGTCCTGCTCAGAAGCCTGTTCTTCGTCGTCTTTGGCGCGGTCACGCTCGCCTGCCTGTTCTGGTCGTTCTCGACCTGACGCGATCCGGCTCTAGGTTAAGATCGCGGGTAGACCTCCTGCTGGCCAATAGCTATATCATTTGTCTGACAATTGACCCGGCCGAAGGCCGCCGCGACCAATCTCGAAGGAAAAAACAAGATGACCGTGCTCCRCAAGAACCTGATCGACGGCGAGTGGCTTGGCGAGGCCGGCTCGCGCAACATCAACCCCTCGAACACCAACGACGTCGTCGGCGAATACGCTTCGGCGGGGCCGGAAGAGGCAAAGCAGGCGATCGCGGCCGCCAAGGCCGCTTTTCCGGCCTGGTCGCGCTCCGGCCCGCTGGCCCGCCACGCCGTGCTGAAGAAGACCTCCGACGAGATCATGGCGCGCAAGGACGAGATCGGCCGCTCGCTCGCGCGTGAAGAAGGCAAGACATTGGCCGAGGGCGTCGGCGAGACGATCCGTGCGGCGCAGATCTTCGATTTCTTCGCCGGCGAGACGCTGCGCCTGTCGGGCGAGATGGTGCCGAGCGTGCGGCCGGGCGTCGGCGTCGAGATGACCCGCGAAGGCGTCGGCGTCGTCGRCATCATCACGCCTTGGAATTTCCCCATCGCCATTCCCGCCTGGAAGATTGCGCCGGCGCTCRCCTACGGCAACACGATCGTCTTCAAGCCGGCGGAGCTCGTGCCCGAAAGCGCCTGGACCATCGTCGACATCCTGCACCGCGCCGGCCTGCCCAAGGGCGTGCTCAACCTCGTCATGGGCAAGGGCTCGGTTGTCGGCCAGGCGATGCTCGACAGCCCTGACGTCAACGCCATCTCCTTCACGGGCTCGGTCGGCACGGGCAAGCGCGTCGCCGCGGCCAGTGTTGAGCATATGCGCAAGTTCCAGCTAGAGATGGGCGGCAAAAACCCGCTCGTCGTGCTCGATGACGCCGATCTCGCCGTCGCCGTCGATTGCGCCGTCAACGGCGCCTATTTCTCGACCGGACAGCGCTGCACGGCGTCCTCGCGTCTCATCGTCACCGACGGCATTCACGACCGTTTCGTCAATGCGGTGAAGGAGYGGCTGGACAAGCTCGTCATCGGCGATGCRCTGGACGCCAAGACCCAGATCGGCCCGGTCGTCGACCAGACGCAGCTCAAGCAGGACGAGGACTACATCGCCATCGGCCGCCAGGAAGGCGCCGAACTCRCCTTCGGYGGCGACCGGCTGGAGCGCGGCACGCCGGGATTCTATCTGCAGCCGGCGCTGTTTGTCGGCTCGACCAATGCCATGCGCATCTCGCGCGAGGAGATCTTTGGACCGGTCGCCAACGTCATCCGCGTCAAGGACTACGACGAGGCGCTGGCTGTCGCCAACGACACGCCGTTCGGCCTGACCTCGGGCATCTGCACGACCAGCTTGAAGCACGCGACGCATTTCAAGCGTAATTCCGAAGCCGGCATGGTGATGGTCAATCTGCCGACGGCGGGTGTCGACTTCCACGTGCCGTTCGGCGGCCGCAAGGGCTCGAGCTACGGTCCGCGCGAGCAGGGCCGCTACGCGATGGAGTTCTACACCACGGTGAAGACGGCCTATACATTCGCCGGCTAGAGTGGTTCACCGTTTCACGGAAACGGCGAACCACTCTATCTCTTTGTTTTGACGCAATTCCGGGCGGAAAACCGCTCACACTTTTCCTGGAATTGCTCTAATCCAATCCGGGAGGAGCTCGATGAACGTGGCCGACATGACATGGCTCAACCCGCCGCCGCACCACACGGTCGGCGACGGCACGCTCACCGTCCGAACGGGCAAGGAGACCGACTTCTGGCGCGAGACCTTCTACGGCTTCTGGCGCGACAACGGCCATTTCCTCCACCGTCCCGTCGAGGGTGATTTCAGCGCCGAGGTCACCGTCAAGGGCGACTACAAGGTGCTTTACGACCAGGCGGGGCTGATGCTGCGCCTCAGCGAAACGCACTGGATCAAGGCCGGCATCGAATACACCGACGGCTTGGCCTATTTCTCCGTCGTCGTCACCAACGACACCTCCGACTGGTCGCTGGTCGCCATCGCCGCCGGCAAGGACGGCGTCAGGATCCGCCTGACCCGCCACGCCGAGGCGATCCGCATCCAGTATCTCGACGCCTCGGATGGCCACTGGAAGCCGGTTCGGCTGGCCTATTTCCCGACCTCGAAAGCGGTCGATGTCGGCATGATGTGCTGCTCGCCGCAACGCGAAGGTTTCGAGGTGACATTCTCCGGCTTCACGATCGGGCCGGCGATTTCAAGGGACCTGCACGACTGAGCGACGCACCGTAGGCCCGTCTCACCACGGCACGTGCAGGATCTCGAGTCTCGGCAGGCCGATCGGYCGGATCCCCAGATCGTTGGCGAGCACGCCAAAGGCCTCCGTCTCGATCAGGTCGCGATAGGGGATTTCCGGAAAGCGGAGCCCGCCGCGATGCAATGTCGCGTCGACCAGCAGCATCGTCCCGCCGACGCCGTCCAGTCCGATGCTGTCGAGATGCCTGACGTCGCTGAGATGAAGGCGGTTGTAGGAATACGCCGGGGGTTGATGGATGCCGCCGTATATCTCGCGATAGTAGCGATAATCCTTCTCCTTGCCCACGCTGATGAAGCTGTTGAGGTCGAAGCTGCCGCCGCCGGCGATCTTGACGCAGTTGGGAACCACGATGCGATGCCCGCCTTCCATAAGCCGGCTCAGGATGTCGCCGGGAAACCGCCATACATCGATATCGACCCACAACGCCCAATCGTCATCCGGGTTGAGGCCGTGGTCGATCAGGTGGTTGCGCACCTTCGCGATGGCGCCGCGCCTTGCGCGCTGCAGGCGTCGCTTGGCGCGCTTGGTTCGATCGACCCGGACGCCTGTCTGTCTCTGCAGCAGAACCACGTCACGATAGTTGCCGGTCAGCGGCGCCACGGCTTGCTGCAATCGCTCCCAGCTTCCGTCCGTGCTGTCGCCCTCGCAAAAGACCAGCTTGATCCTGTCCTTTGGGTAATCGAGTGCGGAGACGGCATCGAGAAACGGCTGGATATGATCCGCCGCGTCGCGCAGCGGCACCAGAATGGCGACGTTGCCGCCTGACGGGGCAGGCGCGGCGACGGCCGCCGGGTCCACGCCCTCCCTGGCGGCTGCTTCGCTCAGATAGGCGCCGCGCGTCAGATGGTGCCAGGACCGGTAGACCCGCGTGCGGATCTTGTCTCGCCATCCCGGCGCCGGGGCGCGTGTCCACCATGTGCCGGCCCAATGGTGGATGGAAAGGGTAGGCGTCTCGTTGCCGCCATTGCGTCCGGCCGAGTCCACCGGCGCGAACAACGCCGAAGGGTGGATGGCGAAGGCGGATTGGTCACCGTAGCTGAGCTGCGCCGAAGTCATCACACAGGGGCCTGTCGCGTCGATGGCCTCCTTGGCGTGGGCCAGCCCCGGCAGGAAGGACAGGAGGTGAAGCCAGAAGGGATGTCCGGGCGGGCTGGCGATCGTGCCGTTGAACAGAAGATAGRGCAATCGGYGGAAATCGGCCTGCACTCGCGCATGCGTGTCCGGTTCCTTGCAGACCACGATCCGGTCCTCGCTGGCCAGCGGATCGAACGAGGCCACGCATTCGCAGTCGATATCGGCATAGACGCCGCCGAAATGGTGCAGAAGCATATACCGTCCGGCATCCGCCCTCAGCACACCCCGTTCGTAACTGCAAAAGGTCGGCAGGAAGTCGGGATAATGCCGGGCGACGAACTCGAGCAACCGCCGGTCGTTCCAGAACATCATCGTCCAGTCCGGATGGTGCCGCTTCCAGCTCTCGACATAAGCCTGGAACCGGGCGGGGATGTCGTCGGTCTTCCAGGTCTGGTGCAGGATCTTGGGGATCATCGAAGACTCGTTGTGCAGCGGTTCATCGGCTGGCGCCCTCCAGCCCCAGGCCATGGCGAACGGCGTCGCGGATCGCCTGAGGTCCGAAGCGGGACCATGCGGTGCCATGGGCGCGGACGCGCAGCCTGGCCATGCGAGCGGGGTCGGAACAGAGTGYGACCGCCAGGTCGGCAAGTCCTTCGTCGGTGTCGGACAGGAGCAAGTCCGCGCCGCTGGTGAGGTCGAGCCCTTCCGCCGCGAGCGGCGTCGCGATCACCGGAACACCCGCGGCCATCGCTTCTAGGATCTTGATGYGCGTGCCTCCCCCGGTCCTGAGCGGAACGATGCAGAGATGCGCTGCCGACAGCAGGGGTCCGATATCATCGGGGTTTTCGATCAGGACGACGCCGTCGAGTTCCGACAGGGCCTGGACGGCTGGATCGGGCGRACGGCCGGCAAGGACGAGCCGCGCGTCTGGCAACGCCTCCCGGACCCGCGGCAGGATGATGCGCGCCAGGCGTTCRGCGGCATCGACGTTGGGATGATAGCCGAGATGGCCGACAAAGAGGATCACCGGAAATCCATCGGCTGTGYCGGGTGGTGGCGGTAGCGTCTCAGACATCTCTTTGGCGCGGGGRATGCCATTCGGCACGATATCGACCGGCGTTTCATGCGTGGTTATCGCCTTGAGCCGCTCGCGGTCCAGCTTCGAACAGACCCAGATGCGATCGACGATCGCCGCCGCCCTCCGCTCCAACTGCCTTATCTCGGGCGACACGGCCGACGCGGCATCGCCGGGCGTCTGGGTGGCGAGATCGGATTCGACATTGTGCATGTCGAGAATGAGCTGACCGGTCAACGGCCGCAGAGGCTGCAGCAGCTTGAACAGCGGAATGCTCTCGACGACGATCGTGTCCGGGCGGAACGCGCGCACCAGGGCTCTGAGACGGGCGAGCGCCGGCCGCGGAATCCTGTTCTCGCCCTTGATGCGTCGCCAGCCGAGCGAATGCGACAGCCTTTCGGCTTCCGTGGTCAGTGAGACCGTGCGGATGTCGCGGCCTGGTGGCTGCGTCGAGCCGGCAGGTCTGACCGAGGCAAGACGGACGGGACCGATTTCGGCGGCCGCGACGGCATTGCCGAAAGTCCTGAGGTCGGCGCCGGAGGCGGGCGGGTAGGCCGGATCGAAGCTGACGATCAGCGTGCGCCGTGGCGCCGCCAAGCCGGTGGATGTATCCGGCCTGATCCCGGCCAGCCGCCCGAACCGGATCCTGGCCAGGTATTGGGCCGCTTTCCAGCTCCGGCCAAGTTCTCGATGGCCCTTGACCGCGCGCATCATGCYGGCGGCGTCCGCCAACATCCCGTGCTTGATAAGCTGGCGGGCGATGCGCTGCGCTATCCAGGCCTTTCGCCATTGCAACGCGTCCCGCTCGACGCCGGCGGCCGCGAGGCCGTTGAGTTCGCGCGCTATGGTGAGGAACGTCTTGCGCGGCGCGGTGATGAAACGGCGCGCCATACGTTCCTCGTCATGGTGATAGAGAAGCACCGGCGTGTCGATGGCAACGATTTCGGCGCGCGCCAGCAGCGCCGCCCAGTAGCAGGTGTCCTCGTCGAGCCCGATCGTTTCCGGAAAGCGGATGCCGGCTGTCGCCCAACCGGCAACCAGCGCGCTTCCCATGGCGATCGGCCACAGCTCGTTGCGCAGGTATCGGCGCGTGTTCTGCCGTTTGTCAGGGCCATAGCCATGCGGGGTCTTGAGCTTGTCCGGCCGGCCTTTCGCGCGCCGTATGCTGGCCCCGACGGCGAGGCCGGCGCCAGGCCGGCTTGCGAGCGCCGATCCCAGCAGCGACAGGCTGCCGGGCATCACCTCGTCATCGGCATCGAGAAAGAAGATGGATGTGCCGCTCGTCCGCTCGATTCCGACATTGCGCGCGGCGCCCGCGCTGCCCAGGCGAACGCTCACCACATCCAGCGGCAAGCCATGGCGGCGAGCACTCTCCGTCGCCGCCTTGGCCGTGCAGTCATCCGAGCTGTCGTCTATCAGCAGGATCTCGCGGATGACCGCCCTGTCGGCGGTCAGGCTGCCGAGCGCCGCGTCCAGCGTCGCGGCCGCATTCCTTGCCGGGATGACGACGGTTATGTCGGCCGCCATGCGCTCAACCGCTCATTGCCGTTCGAAGAAGCCGCGCTTGAGCAGGCGGTCGTAGTGGTGCTTGAGCAGTGACACCGGCCGCAGCGAAAGACTGCCAAGGCCATCGACGAGCTGCGGCTCGATGTCGAATGGCGATTGGTTTTCGAGCCAGCGGTAGGAAGAACCGTCCCTGAGCACCGAAGGAGAGCCCACCACATAACCRCCGAGCGCCTTGACGTGGCCGACCCGTCGCAGGCCGAAATGCAAGCTGGAGGAGACCATCGGTTCCCGCGTTCTCAGATAGACGTGAAATCCGCTCGGCGACTTTGCTATCGGCGTGCCGTTCRCAATTGCCATGTGATCGGCGCGCCAGGCACGGTAGCCGGCATCGCTGTCGAAATCGAGGATCATCAGGTTGGAGAATCCCCCCAATATGCCGACATTGCCGGCAAAGCCGCGAAACCAGCTTGCAATGTCGCTACCGTCCGGCGGCTTCTGCGCCAGCTGGAAGGTGATGGAATTGAAAGCCAGTTCCTTCAGGTCCTTGCGCAGCGTCTGCAGATGCAGCGGATCATACTCCATCGCCGCAAGGTCGAGATGCTTGCCGCCGRCGCGAAGCGGAAGGCATATGTAGYCGCGCTCCCGCAGCCTCAAAGCATAATCGGTCAGCACCTCAGGCTGCATGCGCCAGCTTGCCCGTATCGAACCCACGGCCGATCTTCGTTAGCCAACAGCGCCGTCGTCAAGCAATTCATCCCGGCCCGACGCGTTATTTTGCGGGCTAGCCGTCCATTCGGTGCTGGAAGAATTGCAGGAACAGTTCCCGCTCGGTGGTGATGTCGAGCTTTTCATAGATTCGCCGGCGGTGGTTCTTCACCGTGCCGACGGTGATGCCGAGCCGCTCGGCG
The DNA here is from genome assembly GCF_001854815.1 of Mesorhizobium sp. LCM 4576. Taxonomy (NCBI): domain Bacteria; kingdom Pseudomonadati; phylum Pseudomonadota; class Alphaproteobacteria; order Hyphomicrobiales; family Phyllobacteriaceae; genus Mesorhizobium; species Mesorhizobium sp. LCM 4576. Next base: position 259,585 of record NZ_MDDT01000089.1, on the reverse strand, counting down.
ATGTTGGCGGTTGGATGGCCGGCGAGGATGAGTTCCACCAGCTCGCGCTCGCGCAATGAGAGTTCCGGMCACAGGCTTTCCGGAATTCTGGGCTTCTGCTGCGGCGAAGCGCCTGGACCGCTCGGCGCCGAGGTGCGTGAAAAGTCTGAGCCGCGCGCTTTGATGTCCAGCGCATGCAGCGCTTCGAACACCGGCAGCCGCTCGGTCAGCAGCGCGATCTCGCCGTCCTTGAACGACACGGTCGAGCGGTCGAGGAAGATGCCGAGGCACCAGTCGCCGCCGTCGGCGAGCAGGATGCCGACCTCGTCGCAGATTTCGGACTGCGCCAGGAAGCCGGCTATGTACTGGCCGCGCTTGGCCTCCTCGTCGGCCAGGYCCTTCAGCGGCATGATGCCCAGCCGGCGCTCGCTGCGCCACGACGCATAGAACGGGTCGAAGACGTAGTAATTGTCGAGATAGCGCCGCACCATCTCGTCGGAGAAGCGCCGGTGCTTGACGAATTCCGGCGTCTTGGTCGCCGAATAGCGCGTCACCGTCACCAGGTCATGCGCGATGTCGGCGCCGATCAGGTCGATCAGGCAGTCGACATGCCGGTCGGTGCCGGTGGYGGCGATCGCTTTTGCCAGCGGCGCCCAGATATTGCCCATGCGCATGCCCTTTTCTCGGCGAACCCGGCCCAAGCGTCATTGTGTCTTTAGGCATATGGCGCGATCCGGCTTCGGGAATCTAGCCTGCGGTCACTCTCGGCAAGGGAAAGCGACCCGTGGACCAGATCACCACCAACCCAATCGTCATCGGCATCGACGCCGGCGGCACCATGACCGACACGATCCTTGTCGATCAGGACGGTCACTTCAAGATCGGCAAGTCGGCGACCACGCCGAAGAACGAGGCCGAGGGCTTCCTCGCTTCGGCCGAGGACGCGGCGGATGCCTGGGGCATCTCGCTTCAGGATCTGTTTTCGGGCGTCAACGTGGTGCTCTATTCCGGCACCGGCATGCTCAACACGCTTCTGTCGCGCACCGGCCGCAAGCTCGGGCTGATCACCACCAAGGGCCTCGAGGACATGATCCTGATGGGCCGCGGCCTGCAGGCCTGGGCCGACTATTCCTATGCCGACCGCCTGCACGCGGTGACCCACCATCATCCCGATCCGCTGGTGCCGCGCCGCCGCACCCATGGCGTCACCGAGCGCATCGACCAGTTCGGCGACGTCATCCTGCCGCTCTACGAGCACGAGGTGCACGCTGCCGCAAAGAAGCTGATCGCCGACAAGGTCGAGGCGATCTGCATCATGACCATCTTCTCCCATGTCAATCCGGCGCATGAGAAACGCATCGCCGAGATCTGCCGCGAGGAGATCGCCGCCGCCGGCGCCGACATCCTGGTCTACACCAGCCACGAAGTGCGCCCGGTCATCCGCGAGCAGTCGCGGCTGAACTCGGTGCTGATCGAAGCCTATGCCACCTCACGCGGCCGCAGGCAGCTCAAGGGCATCGAGGACGTCTCGAAGAAATATGGCTTCAGATATGGCGTGCAGACGCTGCTTTCCTTCGGCGGCCTGACGTCCATCGACCATCCGCGCCTGCACGAGACGATGATCTCCGGTCCGATCGGCGGCATCCTGGGCGCGGCCTATGTCGGCAAGCTGATCGGCAACGACTCGCTGATCTGCTCGGATATGGGCGGCACCTCGTTCGACATGGGCGTCATCACGCGCGGCCAGACGCGGATCGAGAACGAGCCGCTGATGGACCGCTTCAAGCTCAACGTCCCGACGCTGCATCTCGACACCATCGGCGCCGGCGCCGGCATGATCCTCAAGGTCGATCCGCTGACCAAAAAGGTATCGCTMGGGCCGGAAAGCGCCGGCTCCGATCCCGGCCCGATCTGCTTCGCCAAKGGCGGCGCCGAGCCGACGATCGCCGACTGCGACGCCATCCTCGGCCGCTTGAACCCGCATTACTTCCTTGGCGGCAAGGTCGTGCTGCAGGTCGAAAAAGCAAGGAAAGCCTTCGAGGAGAAATGCGCCCGCGTGCTCGGCGTCGGTGTCGAAGAAGCTGCCGAAGGCATGATCGACATGCTGGAGGCCGACGCCAACAATGCGCTGCGCCGCGTCATCTCCGGCCAGGGCATCCATCCATCGGAGTTCACGCTGCTCTCCTATGGCGGCTCCGGCCCGCTGCACCTCGCCGGCTGCTCCAAAGGCATCGGCTTCAAGGACATCATCACCTTCCAGTTCGCCGCCGCCTTCTCGGCCTTCGGCTGCACCACTGCCGATTTCATGCGCCGGCATTCGGTGTCGACACAGATCGACATCGGCGCGCGCGCCAGCGATGACGAATTGCAGGCTTTCGGGGCGAAGGTTACCGGCGTGTGGAACGACCTGACGAAGGCCGCGGTCGAAGAAATGGTCGCCGACGGCCATGCGCTCTCAAAGATCAAGACCGTGCCGTTCCTGATGATGCGCTACACCGGCCAGCTCGAGGACGTCGAGGTGATGGCGCCGCTGTCGGCGGTTCGTTCGGCCGACGACATGCGCAAGGTCATCGCCGAGTTCGAGGCGGTCTAYGCCAAGGTCAATCACCGTGTGTCGCGCTATGGCGAGGCCGGCTTCTCGATCAMCGAGCTGGGCTTGATCGCGACCGCCGACAAGGTCAAGCCGATGCTGGTCAAGYGGCCGCTGGGCAAATCCGACCCCGCGTCGGCCCATAAGGGGGTGCGCGAGGCCTATATCGGCGGCCGCTGGCACAAGGCCAATCTCTACGAGATGGATCTGCTCCAGCCCGGCCACGAGGTTATCGGCCCGGCCATCATCGAACATCCGGCGACCACTCTCGTCGTCCACCCGCAGGACCGCGTCCATGTCGATGAATGGACGCTGCTGYACTACACCCACGCTTGAGAAGGGCGAACGCCATGCTGGACAAACCCGCCTCTGCGCTGCGCATCCGCGAAAGGCTGATCGAATCCGAACGGCTGATGGACGAGACCGGTTGCTATGACGGCATCACCGAGCTCGAGCTGYGCAACCAGGATCCGCTGAAGTTCGAGACGCTGCACACCAAATTGCGTGCCTATTGCGTGTCGGCCCGCGAAATGGCGCGGCGTATCTCCGCCTCGCCCGGCGTGCGCGAGGTCGGCGAGATGGTCGTCGCCATCTACACGCCGGAGGGCGACGCGATTGCGCTCTCCAATGGCATCATGGTGCATGTCCACACGATGAGCCGCTTCATCAAATGGATGATCCGCAACGGCTACGAGGAAAACCCGCAGATCCGCGACGGCGATATCTTCGCCAACAATGACGCCTTCATCGGCACCGTGCAGGTGCCGGACGTGATGGACGTGGTGCCGATCTTCCATTCGGGCAAGCTCGTCGGCTGGGCCGGCGCCGTCTGTCACGAGCTGGAGGCCGGCGRCATCACGCCGGGCGGCGACGTGGCGCTGGCGCAGGAGCGCTTCACCGAAGGCCTGTTCGTTTGTGCCGAGAAGGTCGGTGAGAACGACGAGCTCAGGCGCGACTACGTCATCCGTTGCGAGCGCAATCTCCGCATGCCGATCTACTGGGTGCTGGACGAGAAGGCCRAGGTCGCCTCCTGCATCGACATGCGCGAAAGCGTCAAGGCGCTGATCGACGAGATCGGCCTCGATTACTGGATGCAGGTGTCGAAGGAGTTCATCGAGGAAGGTCGCCGCGCCCAGCTCGCCCGCACCCGCCAGCTCACCGTGCCCGGCATCTATCGCGGCCACACCTTCTACGGCCACRTCACCGCCGGCAAGCCGGGCTACCAGCCGCTCGGCGACCCCAACTGGCTCTACAACATTCCGATCGAGATGGAGATCACGTCCGACGGCAAGATCGTCATGGACTTCGAGGGCACGCAGCCTTGGGGGTACCATTCGATGAACTGCACGCCGGCCGGCATGGACGGCGGCATGTTCGTGACGCTGACCCAGCACATGAATTTCGAGGGCCTGGTCAATGACGGCGCCTGGATGGCGACCGAATTGAAGCTGCCGCATGGCACCTGGACCAACCCCGACAACGAGATGGTGGCGACGGCCACATCCTGGGCGCTGCTGCTGCCCGCCTACGGCGTCTTCCAGCGGCTCTTGTCGCGCTCCTTCATCGCGCGCGGCTTCGTCGAGGAGGCCTTTGTCGGCCAGGTCAACAGCCCGATGATCGAGATGGGCGGCGAGAGCCAGTACGGCACGCCTTTCGGCATGGCGCATTTCGAATGYGCCGCCGCCGGCTCCGGTGCGCTGGCGATCAAGGACGGGCTCGACACCGCCTATGTCGGCTGGAACCCGGAATCCGACATGGGCAATATCGAGATCTGGGAACAGAACATGCCGATGCTCTATATCGGCAGGTCGATCGTTCCCAATTCCGGCGGCGCCGGCAAATATCGCGGCGGCTGTTCCTTCCTGTCGACGTGGCTGGTCTCGAAGACCGATCATTTGCGGCTGGTGACGTCCGAGCACTCCTCGCGGGTCTTCGACAATGGCGGCCTGTGCGGCGGCTATCCRGCGCCGACCTGCCAGAAGCACCGCGCCGTGCGCGATTCGAACATCTTCGAGCTGGCCGAAAACGGCGCGCCGCTCGCCCATCACACCGGCACCAATCCGTACCGCTCGGAGCTGGAAGTGCGGCTCGAAGGCGATCATGTGACGCTGGAAGGCCCTTACATCACCGCGCCGCATAAGACCGGCGATGTCTTCACCCATTCCTACAATGGCGGCGGCGGTTACGGTGACGTGCTGGAGCGCGATCCGATCAAGACCGCCTGGGACGTCGAGAACGGTTTTCTGACCAAGGAAGCAGCCGAGGGCATCTTCGGCATCGTGCTCGACGAGGACGAGGAAGGTTTTCCGGTCGCCAATCTCGAAGCCACCAAGCGCCACCGCGCCGAGATGCGGGCCAAGCGCCTGGCGCGTGCAAAACCGGTCTCGGAATGGATCGCCAAGGAGCGCGAACGCGTGAAAGCCGCCGATTTCGCGCCCGAGGTGAAGAAGATGTACGCCAGCGCCATCAAGCTGTCGCCGCGCTTCACCAGGGACTTTTCGACCTTCTGGGATGTCGATGCCAAATCGACCTTCGGCGTGGAGTAAGGACCATGACCTCATACAGCAAGGAAGTCATCGCCGATCTGGTTGCCGGCACGCTGCCCTGRCCGCAGACGCGGTGCATCATGAGCGCCTACAAGGACGACGACCGTTTCTTCAAATATGTCGCGGTGCTGCAGGATCGCGTCGGCTGGAAGGACCCGATCCTGCTCCCGGTCGGAGACCATCTCTTCATCTGCCAGAGCGGCGACGAGCGGGTGACGAAATGCGAATGCGGCCACTCCTTCGGCGACTACCGCAAGAACTGGAAGCTGAAGGCCGCGATCATCGTGCGCGACACCGAGGAGACGCTGCGCGAGATCTACCCCAACAGCGACTTGCCGGATCCGGAGTGGATGGAAATCCGCGAATTCATCTGCCCGCAATGCGGCACGCTGCATGAGGTCGAAGCGGCCGCCCCCGGCTATCCGATCGTGCATGATTTCGAGCCCGATCTCGAAGGTCTCTATCGTGACTGGCTGGGCAAGCCGCTGGAGCCGTTGAACAAGGGAGGCTGATGCCGCAATGGGCCGCGTCGCAGGCAAGGTGGCGCTCGTTACCGGGGCCGGGCTCGGCCTCGKCCGTGCGTCGTCGCTTCTGCTGGCGTCGGAAGGCGCCAGGCTCGTCGTCAGCGACATCGATGAAGGCCTCGCGGCCAACACGGCGGCGGAGATCGTCAAGGCCGGTGGCGAGGCATTGGCACTGCGCCATGATGTGTCGAAACCCGAGGACTGGCCGGCCGTCATGGCGGCGATCGAGCGGCGCTTCGGGCGGCTCGACGTGCTGGTCAACAATGCTGGCATCGCGATCGCCAAAAACGTCGAGGACACGACTTTAGCCGAATGGCGGCGCACCATGGCTGTCAATCTCGACGGCGTCTTCCTGGGCTGCCAGGAAGGCGTCAAGCTGATGAAGAAATCCGGCGGCGGATCGATCATCAATCTCTCCTCCATCGACGGCATCATCGGCGAGGCGGACTTGGCCGCCTACTGCGCCTCCAAGGGCGGCGTGCRCACCTTGACCAAGGCGGTTGCGGTGCATTGCGCCGAGCAGCGCTACGGCATCCGCTGCAATTCCATCCATCCGGGCTACATCTGGACGCCGCAGACCGAGACCTATTTGCGCGACCTCGGCACGCTCGAGCAGGAGAAGGCCAAGGCGCTGTCGCGGCACCCGATCGGCTTTCTCGGCGAGCCGAACGACATCGCCTACATGGTCCTCTACCTCGCCTCGGACGAATCGAAATTCGTCACCGGCTCCGAAATGGTGGTCGACGGTGGCTATCTTGCAGTGTGAACCCGGAGACCGCTTGCGATGACCAACCTCACCGGCCGCAGCGCCATCGTCACCGGCGGCTTTTCCGGCATGGGCTTTGCCATCGCCACGGCGCTCGCCAAGGCCGGCGCCAACGTCGCCGTCGGCTCCTATGTGGCGCCGCCGCAGGCGGGCAGGGCAGACGCCGCCTACTATCCCGGCGCCGACGAGATCGAGCGCGTGAAGTCGGCGCTGGCTGCCCACGGCACCAAGGTGCATGCCACCCATCTCGACGTGCGCGACAGCGCGCTCACCAACCTCTTCTTTGCGGAAGCCCAGGCGGCGGTCGGCCCGGCCGACATCCTCGTCAACGCCGCGGGTACCACGGCCGAGCAGCCGGTCTGCGGCCATTCCGACGAGCTCTGGGACAAGATCGTCGACACCAATCTCACCGGGGCGTTCCGTACGACCCGCGCGGTCCTGCCCGGCATGATCGAGCGCGGCTGGGGCCGCATCGTCAACATCGGCTCGACCGCCGCTTCCGTCGGCTGGAAGGACAATCCAGCTTATTGCGCCTCCAAGGCCGGCCTGCTCGGCCTGACCCGGTGCGTCGCGCTCGAAGGCGCGGCACACGGCGTCACCTGCGTCATGATCAGCCCGACCTGGGTCGAAACCGAGCTGATGCGCCGCAACGTGGCGCAGGTCGTAGAGCGCGAAGGCAAGGGCCGCAGCGCCGAGGACCTGATGGACGAATTCAGGAAGGGCAACCCGCAGGGGCGTATGATGCAGCCGGAAGAAATCGCGGCGCTCGCGGTCTTCCTCTGCTCGGACCTGGCCAAGGGGATCACCATGGAAAACATCCAGATCACCGGCGGAGCCTTATGGTAGCATCGGCAGGGGTGATGGATACCGGTCTCGTGGGAGGAGGCCGGCATGACGGAAGGACCATCAACCAACAGGGGAACTGACATGATGATAAGAAATGTCTTGCAAACAGCCGGAATTGGCCTCGCGCTGATGCTTGCCGGAGGGAGCGCGGCGTACAGCGCCGATCTCGGCGCCAAGGACGAGCCGATCAAGCTCGCCATGCTGGAATGGACCGGCGCACATGTCTCCACGCACATCGCCGGGCAGCTCCTGGAGAAGCTCGGCTATAAGGTCGAATACGTCACCGCCGGCAATTTCCYGCAATTTTCGGGCCTGGCCGATGGCTCGCTCAGCGCCTCGGTCGAGATCTGGTTGAACAATGTCGGCGACATCTATCCGAAGGTGCTGGYCGCCAAGCAGATCGAGGACATCGGCAAGCTCGACCTGAAGACCCAGGAAGGCTGGATCTATCCGAAATTCATGGAGAAGGTCTGCCCCGGCCTGCCGGACTGGAATGCGCTGAACAAGCCCGAATGCGTGCAGGCATTGGCGACGCCCGAGACGGCACCCAACGGCCGCTTTCTCGATTATCCAGCCGATTGGGGTTCGCGCGCGGCGACCATCCTCGCCGACAACAATATGCCTTACACCGCCGTTCCGTCGGGCTCCGAAGGCGCGCTGGTCGCCGAATTGGAAGCAGCAGAAGCCGCCAAGACGCCGCTGATCATGATGTTCTGGGGCCCGCATTACGCGCTGGCCGAGAACGATGTCGGTTGGGTGACGATGCCGCCCTGCAAGGAGCAGACCAACGAGCACTGCATCACCCCTCCCGATGTCGACAAGATCGTCTGGTCGGGTTTCGGCGCCAAATGGCCGGCGGCTTACGCCTTCCTCAAGGCCTTCAAGATGGATGCGACCGAGCAGCAGAAGATGATGCTGGCCGTCGACAAGCAGGGCAAGGATCTCGACGCCGTCGTCAAGGAATGGATCGACAAGAACGAGACGGTGTGGAAACCTTGGCTCGACGCCGCCAAGGGATAATTCGCCGATGTGCTTGGCAAGGGCTGAGGGCACCATAGGCCGGCTTCCGCGCTGCGCGGAGCCGGGCGGGCGATCGGCACGGGTGGTTAAGGATGAACACGGCCGCGCGTCCGATAAAGCTTGCCTGCCGAAATGTCTGGAAGGTCTACGGCCGGCGCCCGGCCTATTACTTCGACTCGCGCGGCTATATCATCGATCCCGACGCGCTGGCCGAACGCCTGCGCGCCGAGGCGCATCTGCCGGCCGTCGTCGATGCCAGCTTCGAGGTGGCGACCGGCGAGATCTTCGTCATTATGGGCCTGTCCGGCTCCGGCAAGTCGACCCTGGTGCGCTGCCTGTCGCGCCTGGTCGAGCCCAGCGCCGGCGAGGTCCTGCTCGACGGCAGGAATCTGCTCGCCGCCAGCGGCAAGGAGCTCATCGAGCTGCGCCGCCACGCCATGGGCATGGTGTTCCAGAATTTCGGCCTGCTGCCGCATCTGAACGTGTTGGGAAACGTCGCCTTCCCGCTGAAGATCCAGGGCAAGYCGGCGAAGGAGCGCGAGGCCCGTGCCCGCGAGATGATCGCCCTGGTCGGGCTTGAAGGGCGCGAGGCGTCCTTCCCGCATCAGCTCTCCGGCGGCCAGCAGCAGCGCGTCGGCATCGCCCGTTCGCTCGCGGTGGGGCCGGAGCTCTGGTTTCTCGACGAGCCGTTCTCGRCGCTCGACCCGCTGATCCGCAAGCAGATGCAGGACGAGTTCCTGCGCCTGCAGCGCATGCTGAAGAAGACCATCATCTTCATCACCCACGATATCGCCGAGGCCTTCCGCCTCGCCGACCGGCTGGCGATCATGCGGGCCGGCAAGATCGTGCAGATCGGCCGCCCGGCCGATATCGTGCTCAACCCGGCCGACGACTATGTCGCGCAGTTCACTGAGGACATGCCGCTGTTGCGCGTCATCACGGCTGGCGACATCGCCGCGCCCGCCAATGGCGCGGTGCTGCCTGAGCGCAGCGTCGCCGCCGACACCAGCCTCGAAGCGCTGATCCCGCAGCTCGCCTCCGGCGTGGCGGCGTTCACAGTGCCGGGCGCCGGCGACAGCCCGCCGGCGGTGCTCAGCGCCGGCGCCGTGCTCGCCGTGATGGAGCGCGAGCAGGCGAGGCGCAAAAGTTCATGACGGCGCCGGCCGCGATCGCACCATCCCCGCAAAGGTTCGCCATCGCGCCGGCCCTTCTTCCCTGGTGCGCGCTGGCCGTRCTGACGGTGCTTTGCCTGCTGCTCAAAACCGAACTTCCCTGGCTGGTCAATTTCCCAAAGGAATGGACGCTGCCGCTGGCTACATACATCAATGCCGTGACCGACGTGGTGGTCGCCGTCATCCAGCCGGGTTTCCGCGCGCTCTCCGCTCTGCTCGATGCGCCGATGCGCGGCGCGCGGCTGGCGCTCGCCTGGCTGCCCTGGCCGGCGGTGATGCTGGCTGTCGCCGCCCTTGCGCTGAAGTCGAGCGGCGAACGGCTGGCCATCTTCGCGCTCGCCACGCTCGCCTATATCCTGCTCGCCGGCTACTGGCCGCAGAGCATGAACACGCTGGCGCTGGTGCTGCTGGCGGTGCCGATCTCGATCGTGCTCGGCTTCCTGCTTGGCGTTCTCGGCCATGCCCGCCCGCGTTGGCGTCCGGTGCTCAACGGCGCGCTCGATCTCATGCAGACGGTGCCGGCCTTCGCCTATCTCATCCCGCTCCTGCTTCTGTTTGGCTTCGGCCCGGTGGTCGGGCTGATCGCCTCGGCGATCTACGCGACGCCGCCGATGGTGCGCAACACCATGCTCGGATTGGATCGCGTGCCGGCGGCGATCAGCGAGGCCGGCCTGATGAGCGGCTGCACGCGCCGCCAGCAATTCTGGCAGGTCGAGGTGCCGACGGCGCTGYCGCAGCTTCTCGTCGGCTTCAACCAGACGACGATGGCGGCGCTGTCGATGGTCATCGTCGCCGCCATCATCGGCGGCTTCGAGGACATCGGCTGGGAGGTCCTTTCGTCGATGCGCAAGGCCGAGTTCGGCCAGAGCATCCTCTCAGGCCTGGTGATCGCGTTGCTCGCCATCCTCATCGACCGTCTCACCATCGGCTTCGCCAGGGCGCCGGAGACCGGCCCAACGCGCGCCATGCGCTGGATGACGCCGCGCCGGCTGGTGCTGTCGCTGGCGGTCGCGCTGGCTCTTGCAGTGGTCATCCGGTTGGCCGTGCCTGATGCGACGCTTCTGCCGCAAACCGGGCTGCGCATGCAGATGGGCACCGTCAACGAGTGGCTGCTGGGACTGGTGCGTGACTATGCCTGGTTCTTCAACGGCGCGCGCAATGCGGTGCTCTATTGCCTGTTGCTGCCGATGCGCGTCGGCATTTCCGGCTCGGCGACGCCGGTCATGTGGGGCTTCTCGCTGCCGCCATCGGCGCTGGCCGCCTATGCCGTCCTGGTGCTGGCCATGGCCGTGCTGGCTGCGCGCCGTCTCGGCYGGCAGGCGGCGGCCGCGGTGCTGGCCGCCGGCCTCGTCCTCTACACCGGCTTTCTCGATCTGCCTTGGCCGGTCTTCATCCTTGCCGTCGCCTTGCTTGCCGGTCAGGTGGGCGGGCCGCGGCTCGGCCTCTTCGCGGTGGCGGGCTTCGGGCTGATCCTGGTCAACGGTCTGTGGCCGCAGCTGGTGCAGTCGCTCTATCTCTGCACGCTGGCGGTCCTGCTTTGCCTTCTGGTCGGCGGCGCGCTCGGCACATGGGCGGCGCATAGCGACCGCGTCTCGCAGGTCCTGAAGCCGATCTGCGATGCATTGCAGACCATGCCGCAATTCGTCTTCCTCATCCCGGCGCTGATGTTCTTCAAGGTCGGCGAGTTCACCGCGCTGATCGCCATCATGCTCTACGCCATCGTGCCGCCGATCCGCTATGTCGAGCACGGACTGCGGCATGTGCGCGCCGATGTGGTCGAGGCGGTCGAGCAGATGGGCGCGACGCCGCTGCAGACGCTGCTGCAGGCCAAGCTGCCGCTCGCCTTGCCGGTCGTCATGCTCGGCCTCAACCAGACCATCATGGCGGCGCTGTCGATGCTGGCCATCGCCGCCCTTGTCGGCACGCGCGATCTTGGCCAGGCGGTCTATGTCGCGCTTGGCAAGGCCGATGCCGGCATGGGCCTGATCGCCGGCCTGTCGATTGCCTTCCTGGCGATCCTGGCCGACCGGTTGATCCAGGCCGCCGTCGCACGCTCGGCGGCTTCGTCGCTCTGATCAGACCGGCGCCGGCACACGGCCATTGGCAGGTCTCTCGTCCTCGGTTGGGACGACCGCCCTGCGGCGCCGGAAAGCCGGCAACGGGGTCAGCGTGAACAGGCCATAATAGACGATAAACGACGCCATGAAGTAGGGGCCSAGCATTTCGACCTCGAAGAAGGAGCGGATCAGCATCAGCCCGATCGCGCCGGCAAGCACCACCGAATCGGCGTTCCAGTCGCCGAACACAACCTTCGACACATGGCCGTAGAAAGAGCGCAGGATGACCAGCGCCAGCAAGGTGACGCCGATGAAGCCAATCTCGACCAGTGTCTCGACATAGGTGTTGTGGAAGTGGAAGCCGGAGCGGGTCGAGATGTAGAATTCCGCCCACAGCCGTTCCGGATCGRCAAAGCCCTGCACCCAATAGGCGGCATAGCCATAGCCGAGCAGCGGATGCTGCTGYGCCGCTTCCCAGCCCTGTTCCCAGAGATAGGTGCGGCCGGTGAGCGTCGAATCCTTGCCGAAGAGGCCGAGCACGAAATCCAGCAGGCCGAGGTTGAGCGCCGCCACCACGCCCRTCACCAGCGCGCCGGCGCCGACGATGAACAGCACGCGGCGATAACGCAGCGACAAAACCTTGGTCATGGTGAGCAGCATCACGATGCCGATCACCGYCGGCAGCGAGGCAACCGACGTCGCCGAATGGGCGATGGCAAGCATATAGACCGACAGAAGCATGATCGGCGCGGTCCAGACGAAGCCCAGCCAGTTGCGCCGGTAGAAGACCAGGAAGGCAAGGCAGAAGAAGATGCCGAGCGAGGAGAAGAAGCCGATCTGGTTCTTGGAGCCGAAGGCGCCGACGAAATTGACCGTGCCGTCGATCGTGTCGAGCGCGTAGGCGCCGACCTTCAGGGAATAGAGCAGGACAATGAAGATGCCGATCAGCGAGCCGACCACCAGCGTGCGCACGCTGATGGTGCGCGCCGCGACATAGGCGCAGACGATATGCGAGGAATATTGCACTGCCGCGCGCGCGCTGATGCCCGCCGCCTGGGACCAGAACACCGAGAAGCAGACATAGGCCGCAAGCAGTATCGGCAGCCAGGCGCTGGAAAGCCTCCAGGTAAAGCGCCGGTAATCGACGAAGAGCAGCGGCAGCCAGACGGCGTAATAGGCGAGGATCAGGATCTGACCGAAATTGGGCGAGTAGGCGAAAGCGACCATGGAAACCGCGACGGCGAAGGCGCCGTAGGTCTCGTTGCGGTCGGGATCGATCAGAATGGATTTCGGAATCTTCATGCCGGATCTGTCCGTTGAGCCCTTCTTCAGTGAGCCGGTCTAAGCCACGGCTCGCGCGCGCTGCATCTGCCGCTGCAGGAAGCGCCGCACCGGCTCRTCATAGATGCGCGTGGCGATGTCGGCGATGACGATGACCGAGGCCGCCATCACGATGCCGAACCAGGGATGATGCGCGAAAGGATCGATCGAGAAGGCCTTGCCGGCTCCGGCGATGATCATCAGCATCGGCGTGTGGATGATGTAGATCGGATAGGAAATCCGCCCGAGCCAGCCATAGAAGCCGGACAGAAGCGGCGCGGTCGGCGCCACCGCGCCGGTCATCACCATGATCGGGAAGACGATGACGATCGCCGCGAGGTCGTAGGCAACGCGCGCGCCGCCGCCAGGTGCGATGGCGAAGACGGCGAGCGTGAGCAGGATCGCGCCCTCGACCCACAAGCCGTGCCGCAGGAAGCCGAGACTGCCTTGCCAGCGCGCCATCGAGCGGCAGAGCAGCACGCCGAGGAAGAACGAGAAGGTGACGCGTGGCAGTCCGCTGAGGATGGTATTGCCGGTCATGCCGAAATCCAGCGTGCCGGCGAAGATCGAGGCGACGACGAGCAGCACGAGGCTGAYGGCGACGATGCCCGTCAGCACGCGCCGCGACAGGAGCACGAAGACCGCGACATAGGCGATGTTGACGATGAGCTCGAAAAACAGCGACCACGAAGCCGGATTGAGCGGGAAGATCGTGTGATAGGCATCGCTGACCAGCGGGATGAAGAACATGCCGGTCGTCAGCCGCATGCCGATCTCGGACAGCGGCATGTATTCGACCGGCATCAGCCTGTTCTTGACCAGCAGGTAGAAGAAGCCGAGCAGCGTGCCGGCGAGATAGAGCGGATAGAGCCGGATCAGGCGGATGGCCACGAACGTGCCGAAGCCCATGCCGTTCTCGATCTTGCGGTCATAGGCATGCGCGATGACGAAGCCGCTCAGCAGGAAGAACAGATCGACGGCGAGATAGCTCGACGGCAGYACCCTACCGTCGGCCAGGAACGGCGAGAAGTGGTAGAGCATGACGCTGATCGCCGCCACTCCGCGGATGGCGTCGAGATTGAGATACACATGACGCGGAGCTGCGGGCTGCATGTTATGCCTTCAAGCGGTCCAAAACAGATCGCCCGCCCGCGTTGCGCGCGAACGAGCCTGACTTGTTCCTCCCGCCTCCGTTGCTCGGTTCGCCGCGTGCAAGCCGTGGCCGGCGGCGCTACTGGCTGGCCGTCGGCGCCAGCTTCACCTTGATCACGTCGCCCGGCAGCACAGGCGTGTCTTCCTTGGCTTCGATCTCGCTCGTCTTGCCGTCGGCAACGCGCACCAGCGAATAGAGCAGGGGCGGTTCTTGACTGCCGGTGAGGGCCGCAGTCGTTGCCGGATCCGACGCCTGGGCGATCAGGCCCTTCTGCATGCCGACCCTCAAGGCTGCCTCGTTCAGGTTCGCCTCCGTTTGCTGCCGGTCGGCAGTGAGGCTCGAACTCAGTGTGTTACKGGCATCGATGGCGTCCTGCTCCGCCTTGCTGATCGACTGCTTGGCGGTGAGGATAGCCGTCTCATAATCGRGGATCTTGCCCTGCAGGTCGGTGACCGTCTGCTGCGAGGAAAGCAATCGCGCATTGGCAATCAGGCCCTTTTGCGCCAGCGGACCGATGCTGTTTGCCTGCTGCTCCGCCAGGTCGACCTGCTTCTGCTGGTTGGCGATCTTCTTTTGCAGCGATTCGATTTCCGACTGCAGAACACCCTTCAACTGGTCGAGCGCATCAAGCTTCAGCTTCAGCGACTTCTGGTCGGAAACCAGGATGGCCGTTTCGTCGGCGACGATGGTCGRCAATCTCGAATCACCCTGGATTTCCTGAGGCACCTCGAAGGTCGTTTTCCCGGCCAGGTCGGCGTCGATGCGGGCTCGCTTGACCATCAGCCGCAAGCGCTGGTCGTCATAGATGTCATAGCTGCCCTTGGCGGTGATCAGATCCTTTTCGATCTGCGGACCATAGTCGGCATTGCGCCTTATGCCGCCGGCAATGCTGACTGCCTTGAGCACGGTCAGATCGGGCACGAAGGGAAACTGGCCGGGATTTTGGACTTCGCCCGAAATGTAGAACGGCCGGAACTGCGCCATCTGGACTGAAGCTTCCGGCTTGTCGGGTAGCGCCAGCTTACGCTGCAGCGCGAGTCCGATCGCCGAAGCGATCTCCGCCGTCGTCTTGCCGGYGGCCTCCATGTCGCCGACGAACGGCACCGAGAGYGTTCCGCCCGGGCCGATCGAATACTCGCCGTTGATGGCCGACCAGTCGCGGAACGTGCCGTCGACCGTCTGCCATTCGGCGACGCGGATGTTGAGCTTGTCCAGAGGGCCAAGCTGATAATCGCCGGCGGCAGCCAATTGCGGCATGGCCAGCGACGCCGCAAGCAAGAAGCCCGCGACGCGGGCCGGTGTCCGGGATATGAGACTGYAGGCGAAAGACAGTCCGAAGAGGTCTTTTGTCAAATGAACGTTTCCGATCCGCTTTGGCCCCATCCGCCCGATGAGATCACTGCCGGATGCCTGCCCCTAATCTGGCGGGGCAGCCCCGTCGGTCAATAGCTGCCGCGCGACATCCACACGGCAGGAACCGTCTTGAAGATGATGCGAATGTCCTGGAACATCGACCAGTTCTCGACATAGTGGCGGTCGAAGGCGACGCGTGTGTCGTAGGATACGTCGTTGCGGCCGCTCACCTGCCACAGGCCGGTGAGACCCGGGCGCGACTTCAGGTAATAGACCGCGGCRCTGCCATAGATCTCCAGTTCGTCGCGTACGACCGGGCGCGGGCCGACAAGGCTCATGTCGCCCTGCAGGATGTTGAGGATCTGCGGCAGCTCGTCGAGGCTGAGCTTGCGAAGCACCTGGCCGACGCGGGTGACGCGCGGATCGTTCTTCAGCTTGCGCGTCGCGATCCATTCGGCGTTGGCTTCCGGATTGGCGGCCAGATAGGCGGCGAGCACGCGCTCGCCGTCCGTCACCATGGTGCGGAATTTGAGGCAGGAGAAAATCCTGCCGCCACGACCGATCCGCTTGTGGCCATAGAAGATCGGACCGTTGTCCGAAAGCTTGACCAGCAGGGCGACCATCAGGAAAAGCGGGCTGAGCAGAACCAGCCCGGACAGGGAACCGACGATATCGAAACTGCGTTTGAGCAGACCGCCGATGGGGGGTGGAAAATCAACGCCGACCTGCGCAAAACCCGCATTAGCCGACTTGGCGACGTCCCTCATGCAGAAGCTCCATACGTTGAACGGATGGTTTACGGCAAGATATCAAAAAAATGCTGCAGCGCAACACACAATTTCCCATCGCGCTGAAATGTTCACGTCATGAATTGACTAAATAATAAACCTGCCCTGCCCAAATTTTCACCTTTGTGGCATGTTTATGACAAGGTGAGAGCAAACCAGGAAAATGTAGTCCACCTTTTGGGCCATTTTTGGACAGTGCATTCTTTGCTGCAGAAGAAATGCGGTTGCATGTCGCTGGGAGCACTCGCAACGGTAAGTTATTCAGCTAAAATACTAATCAAAGTGGTAGGTTTTACTGAAGCGACAGGCGGTGCATTGAATAGCTGCCGGAGCCAGAGTGTGCGACGCAGCATGGTGGAGTCGATCTCGTAAAATCCTTGGAAACCATACCTGCCGGGCCTTGCTCCAACCGGCCCRCCTTAATAGAGTCGCAAATTGTTCCTGTCATTGTCTGCATGGGTAAGGAAGGCCGGAAGCAACCGGCCGGATTGGGCAGCCAGAAAGAACTCTTTGGCGCAACGGGGAGTTACGCGGGTGGGTAAGTCACAGCTTCTGCATGCTCGWCTCGGTTGAAGGGCCGGCGAACATGTCTCTGCCAAAATTCATCATCGGCATGATATTCGCGCTCGCGATCGTCATCGGCTGGTCGTATTTCGACGGCGCATCGGYGGGCACCATCCTGTTGCGTGCCATCGTTTGCGCCGTGATCATCCAGGCGGGCTATTTCCTTCTGGTCTTCGCCATGATCGGCAGGGCCACGCCGACATCGGCCGACAAAGCCCGCGAGGCGGACCGCGGCACGATCCTGAACAAGGTCGCCGAAGGCGAAAAGCTAAGCGCCAGGCGCAGCCTCCACTGATCGTTCGACCGGCGTCGGGACCGGTCCGGCCTCGACCGGAGGCGCGGTGCCGCGCTCGGCCTGCTCGCCCGACAGCATCCTCGCAAGACGGCTGCCGGCTTTTGCCTTCAGCCGCCGATATTGTCCGACCTCGACGATGCGCCCGTTCTCGATGGCCACGACCCAGTCGGCGAAGGCGATCATCGATGGTCGGTGCGCGATGGTCAAAATCGTCATTTCGCCGCGCAGCRCCTCGATCGATTGGGCGATCAGCGACTGATTCTGCCAGTCGAGCGCGCTCGTCGCCTCGTCGAGGATAAGCAGCGAGGGCTTGCGCAGCAGCGCTCGCGCCAGGGCGACGCGCTGCCGCTCGCCGCCGGAGAGCCGGACACCGCGGTCGCCCACCACCGTCTCGAGCCGCAATGCCAGCCGCTCCACGAAATCGGCCGCATGGGCGTTGCGCAGCGCCGCCCAGAGCTCGTCCTCGCTCGCCCCGGGTGCTGCAAGGCGCAGATTGGCGGCGATCGTGTCGTGCAGCAGGAACACGTCCTGCGGCACATAGGCGACCTGATCGCGCCAGGCCCTGCGATTTTGCGCAGTGATCTCCACGCCGTCAGCCAGGATGCGTCCCTCGGTGGGCTCGAGCAGGCCAAGCAGCATGTCGGCAATCGTGCTCTTGCCGGAACCGGAAGGGCCGATCAGCGCCGTCACCTTGCCGGYCGGCAGGCCGAAGGTGATATCGCCGACCACCGGTTTCCCGTCTCCTTCGCCATAGGTGAAGGAGACATCGCGGATGTTGAGGCCCGTCTCGAGCGAGAGTTTCGCGCCCTGTTCGGCCGCGCTCTCTCCCGTCTCGCGTTCTGCCTCGAAGCGAGCCTGGAGGCTTTGCATCGAAGCGTAGGCCGGCAGGTTGATCAGCACCTGCTGGGTCTGAAGCTGCATGTCCATGAAGCGCGGCGCGACGCGCATGAAGACCAGGAGCAGCACGACGATCTCGGCCAGCGACAGATGGAAGCCGACCAGCGCGATATAGATGAAGAGGCTGAGCCCGATCACGCTCGTGACCTGCAACAGCGCGGTGCCGAGCGAAGAGTTGCGGACGAAGGCGATGTTGTCGGCCTTCATCCTGTCCAGCGTCGCGCCGAGCTCGRCAAAGTAGCTTGCCTCGACATTCAGGCTCTTGGCGACCTTGATGCCGCCGAGGAACTCGGAGACCGTGCGGTACTGGTCCTGGCGGTTGCCGGTCAGCGTGCGGCCATAGGCGCTGGCGCGCGCCCGGAACGGCTGCAGGGCGATCAGCAGCACCAGGCCGACGAGGATGGCGAAGGACGTCATCACCGGCGAGATGAACAGCGAGACCACGAGATAGCCGGTGAGAAGCAGYGTGGCCTGGGTGAGCATCAGCWGCGAGAAGGCCGCCACCTGCACCCGGTCGACGTCGCCGTTCAGCGCATGGTCGAGGTCGGAGCTGCGGATACGCGTGAAGACGCCCCAGCGCGCCCTGCCGACGCTCTCGAACAGGTTCATGCGCACCTGGTTGACGAAGTCGTAGAGCAGCCGCGCCATGTAGACCGACTTGAAGCGGTTGAAAATCGCTTGCAGCGCCACCAGCGCGACGAGCAGTGAGAGCACGGTGGCGAGCGACAGCGTTCCGCCGGGCACAAGCCAACGCAACGCCTCCGGCACCCGCACCGCGTAATCCTGCTCGGCCTTGCCGATCAGGCGCAGCAGCGGGACGAGCAGCAGGATCGACATGCCCTCCGTGAGGCTCCCCAGGATCAGGAAGGCAAGCGCCGTCGCCGTGCGCCGCCCGCCGACATGCGCCATCATGGCGCCGAAGCCCGCGACATCACGGAAAAACGACAGGCGAAGCTTCGAGGACCAGCCCATGCCCTGGCTCACCTTGTCCCGGACGCCAGGTCGGCTTCGATCGCGGCAACCGCTTCGTCGATCCGGGCTAATCCGGCCGGCACTTCGAGGCGGCTGACGCCGATTTGCCCGGCAACCCGCGCGCATTGGCGCAGATGCGCGGCGGCAAGGTCGCCCGGCAGCGCCTGGCGGCCGAACCGCGTGACATAGGAGAATTTGATGATCGCCGGCAGCGCGGCGCCCCCGGTCAGCGGCGAGATCGCCGCTCGCGCGCCGCGCTCGAGCACATAGAGGCGCGACACCGGCACTGCTTCGGCGGCAAATCCGTCGCGCAGCCGATGCTGCGCCTTGTCGATTTGCGGATGCACCTGCGGGCGCACCTCCGCCTGCTCGAGGCGGATGGCGCCGGCTGCATCCGCGGCGAGCTTGAGCTGCGGAAATCCGGGCAGGATCATCGGCCGCTCGGGATCGGACAAATCCAGCGCCACGACGTCGTCGGTGAGCAGCCGATGGCCGGCGCGGATCATCGCGCCCGCCGTCGTCGATTTGCCGGCGCCCTTGTCGCCCATGAAGATCACGCTCTTGCCGCCGACGGCAATGGCGCTGGCATGCAGGACGAGCAACCCGCGCCGATGCAGGGCGAGCGCCATCACCGGCCCRAGCAGCGGAAAGGCAAGCAGCGGGTCGTCGACCCCCGGCGCAGGATCGACATCGATCCGGCTGGCGCCGCTGATCATGAAGGTGYCGACCGCCTGCCATGAAAGATATTGGCGCGTCGGCTCGAAACGGAACGCCGTGGCGCCCGGCGATGCACCGTCCGGAAAATCGACCGGCCCGACCGCGATCTCCAGGTCGGGCGTCGTCGGCGCCGTCGGTTCCAGTTCCGGCAAGCTCACTTCCGAGCTCACGATCAGCCCGTAGGCCCTGTAGAAATGGTGCACACGTCCCGCCGGCGCCGCTGTTTCAGCGGCGGGCTCCTGCCGCTCAAGGGAAGCGATCGAAAAGTTCATGCAGGGCTTCCTTGGACTTGCCGCAACCACAGCGACAGCGACACCGAGCGCCAGACATGCTGGACGTCCGGCAGCGTCGCCTGCTCGGGTTGGCTGAGCAGGCGCTCGTAGACCGCGTTCACTTCAGGCAGGTTGACATAGGGCGCGATCCGCTCGCTGTCCGAAATCAGCAGCCTGTCCAGAAGCTCGCGATGATTGCCGAGCATGCCTTTGACCAGGTTGGCGGTGAAATCGATCTTGTCGCGCCGCCACTGCACCGCCGGCGGCAGAACGCCTTGCATGGCCCGGCGCAGCACATGGCGGCCGAAGCCGTCCTTGAGCTTTTCCTCGCCGGGCAATGCCAGGCAGAATTCGATGAGCGGCTTGTCCCAGAACGGATAACGAGGCTCCACGCCGAAATTGGCTGCGGCCTTGTCGAGCACTTCGAAGGCGTGCGGCACCAGTCCGGTAGACAGAAGCCAGCGATGCGTCAGCGCTTCGCTGGCGCTGACGGCTGTCGGCATGTGGCCGCTGCGATGGAAACGCTCGGCAAGATCGGTGCGCCTGGCAAGCTCCGGGTTGACCAGGCCCGTCCAGGCGGCGCGCGCCGCTTGCGCCGGCCTGCGCCGCGCCTTGCCGACGATGCGTCTGGCCATCGACCTCATCCGGACGATCCGCCAGGCCGGTCCGTAGATGGTCAGGAACTTGAAATAGAGCGAGAGCATGCCCTCGCCATAGGTGTTTGCGGCGCTGCGCAGCTCGCGCCACAGCTCCAGCCACCTGCCGGCATTGGCGAGTTCATGAAGGTGTCCATGGCCCTGCGAGACGACCTCGTCGCCGCCATGCCCGTCGAGAAGCACTTTGACGCCCTTTGCGCCGGCGGTGCKGTAAAGGTCGCGCGTCAGCGACAGGCCGGGCGCCAGGAACGTGCCTTCCTGCTCCTCCAGGATGCGCTCGAATTCGGCGAAGGGCGCGTAATTGCCCACCGATATCAGCGTGGCATCGAGCRGATTGTCGGCGAGGACTGCATCGATGAACGGCTTTTCGTCCATCGGCGAGCCCTTGCCGAAGACCAGCGAGAAGGTCTTGAGCTTCGGATTGCGCTGCGCCGCCGCGCGAAGACCGGCAACGCAAGCGATCGAGGRGGAATCGAGCCCGCCGCTCAGCATGGCGCCGACGGCCGGCGTGCCGCGCATCCGGTTCTCCACCGATTGCGCGAAGAGATGCTTGAATTCCTCGGCCACGTCCGAACGCGGCGGCCGTTGCGACGGCTCGATCTGCCAGTAGCGCCGCAGCGTCACCTGGCGGTCCGCGACCGTCATGCTGTGCCGTGCCGGCAGGCGGAAGATCTCGGCATAGGGCGTGGCCTGCGTATCGTCCGGCAGACCGGCGAGGAAGCCGGAAATCTGGTGCTCGCTGAGGCGCCTGCCGACGCCGTCCAGCGCCAGGATCGGTCCGATCTCCGAGGCGAACGCAAAGCGTTTGCCGGTCGAATGATAGTAGAAAGGTTTGACGCCGAAATGGTCGCGCGCGCAAAACAGCGCCCGGCGCTCGCCGTCCCATATCGCGAAGGCGAAATCGCCCTGCAGATAGGTCGGGCAGGCTTCGCCCCATTTGAGGTAGGCGCGCATGATGAGCACTGCGTCGGCGATCGACCGGTCGCGCAGGCCGAGCCGGGCCAGAAGCTCGTCGCGATTGTCCAGCCGGCAGTCGGCGGTGATGGCGAGCTTGCCCCCGGCCATCGTCATCGGGCCGGGGCCGTCCTCACCGGTCGTGTCGAGCCAGGCGTGGCCGAGCGCCACGCTGCCCTCGGTCCACCACGAGCTGCCGTCGCGGGCGCGGTGGCGCATGCGCGAAAGCATCTCTTGGATATCGCCGGCCCCGGCGGGCCGGCCATTGTCGCCATGCACGAGTCCGGCGACGCCGCTCATCGCTCACGACCCATGGTCGACAAGATGGGCAAATCCCTTGATCGTGCCGCCGAGCACGATGTGGTTGCCGCTCATCAGCCAGGCATGCGCCTTGAGCGTGCTGCCGGTCCCTTTCTCGATGCCGATGCTGATCTTCGAGGCGTTGCCTTGGCGGGCGAGCAGATATTGCCCGGCCAGCGCCTGGGTGAGGCAAGTGGCGCCCGGCACGAGCCGCGCCGCGGCCGCAACGCCCCAGGCGACCCGCCGCAGATCGGCGATGCCGGCGTCACGCCTGGCGTCCAGCCGCGTGACCGCGCCGCGGACACGGTTGTAGGAAGACAGCGTCAGCGCAAGCCGCACCGCGCTCACCACCATCAGGCAGCGTGCCAGAAACAGCATCTCCCGGCCGCTCAGCGAGCGGAGCCTAGACCAGTTCCTCACGGTGGAGCCTCGCAAGCCCTGCTTCGCTCAGCCCCTTGAGCAAGCCCTCGACATCGGCCTTGCAGCGCTCGGCATCGACATTGTAGCGCGCGAGCACGGCGCCGCGGATATCGAGGATCGATCGCGGCTCCTGGATCTGCTCCCAGATGAAGGCGCCGACGCCGTTCAGGCTGTAATAGACATTGGATTTGAGGTGGAGCAGCGCCAGTCCGGCGCCGAATTCACATGCGACCGCCTCGCCGGTCGCGACCACGCGGTCATGGTCCGAGGGGTTCCAGTCCATCCTAAAACCTCGTTGCTGGCCACCGCGCCCTAGGGCCTTTCGCCGTGGATCGGTTGCCGGCGATCCTCGGCAGGAAGCCGGGGGGCAAAAGCCCCCCGGCTCACCTGTTGGAGAGCATCCGGAGCCCCAACTTAGACATCCGGATGCCTGTAAGCTTTAAGAGAAGGTCAGCTCGCCGACCGGCGTGTGCGCGGGAAAGCTCGCGTCAAGCGCCGTCGTGCCAGCACCGCCCTGCGTGATCGTTTCAATCGAACCGTGAACCGTCAGGCTGGGGGTTTCATACTCATGCTTTTCAACATTCTGTTCCATTTTACTCTCCAATTAAGGACTGGAAGCGRCTGCAGAATGCCGCCAGCATATGGCTATGCTGCAATGCGATTGCTGCACGRCACCATCCATGAGTCAAGCCTGATTTACCAAGCGTTAATCAATTCTTGGTTGCGCTCGCCTTCGTTGGTGRTCAAGGCGTAAGCCCCGTCATCGTAGACCCTGCCCATTCAGAAATTCAACCGCGGGTCTTCGCTGTTCAAATAAGCATTTGATTTATTTATGATATTTTTTAAGGCGAGGAAGGCATCTCGCACCTGCGAAGAAATTCCTGCAAAAATTCGCCGCATTCCGGCCTGCTGGAACGTCTCCGGAGTTGTCTTCAAAAGTGATTGAGCGCGCAGCAGTTTTAAACGCTGAGGTTGCAGTCGTGAGGCGGTTCAGTCCGGATCTGGGATGATGGCGTTAATTTTTCCGATGCTTTTCTTCGCAGTTGCGGTATAAGCGCCTCGGGCGGCATTTTGCGGAGAACGACATCGGGCATGGCGGTGCAGGATGGCTCCTATGAAAGGCTGCGCGCCGCCGGCTGCGCCGACGAAGTCGCCTATGTGCAGGCCTGCCTGAGGCTGTTTTTCGCGCCAGGAGCCAACACCACCGATGGCCGGGCCGATCTGCCCGCATCGACAGTCTCAGCCTCCCCAATCTCGGCGACCCCAGTCTCGGCGACCAATGTCGCCGATATCGCCAGGCTGAACAAGGTCGCCGTGTTCCTGCTCAAGGCGCTCAAGCGTAGGCCCGCAGATGCTGTGCCCGCAGAGTTGGCTGGATGGCTCGATGGCTATCGTCGACGCACGATGTCGATGAACGCCGCCTGCATCGGCGACTCGATAGCCATCGGTCGCGCGCTGCGCGAGAGCCGGGTCGATTTCGTCTTCCTCAAGGGGCCGCTCCAGCAGCATCTGCTCTATGGCGATCATTTCATGAAGCCATCGGGCGATGTCGACATACTGGTTTCGCCGGCGCGCTTTGGGCAAGCCCGCGAGGCGTTGCGGGCGATCGGCTACGAGATTGCCGGCAAATCCCGTTCCGTCTGGTGGGTTCGCTTCCTCGGCGAGCAGCACATGGTTCGCGACGATGGCGCGAGGGCCTCGACGGTCGACCTCCATCACCGGCTGCAGCAGCCGGGCTCGCCGAGCCCGCGCGACATCGACGGCTTTCTTCGTCRCAAGCGCGGAGTCGAGGTGGCCGGTGTCATCATGCCGGTGATCTCGGCGGCCGACACGCTGCTATTGTCCTCGATCAGCGTCGCCAAGGCCTTTTTCAACCGCGAACCCTGCGCCGGCTATGTCTGCGACGTCAGGGCCAGCGCCAGCCGGCTGAACGAAGCCGAGCAGCAGAGGGTGCTCGACCACGCAGCCGGACAGGGCCTGGCGGACACACTGCTCTTGGGATTGCGCGCGGCCGACGTGTTGCTCGGCGGCGACGGCACGCTGCTTTCGGATCGCGCCACCCGCATTCTGGCCCGCATCGACAACGCCGACCTCTTCCACATGGTCATGGCGCCGTGGCTCGCGTCGCTGCGCTGGCCGCAGCGCCGCCATGTGCTGTGGGAGCTCTGCGGTCGCGAGCCGGTCCGTTACCTGGCGGAAGCCGGCTGGGCGGCCTCGGCCGACCTCAGCCGGCGTATCTTCGAGCGCCCGGCCATGGTCGAGCCGGCACGGAGCGAAATGATCAAAATCGTTGGCGGGGCGGCCAATCATGCAAGCGAAAGGTGAGCCCATGCCCGTGACGACGCCTGTGACGACCCCAGTGGCGAACCCTATGGCGACCTTGGGGGTCTGCGTCATCATCGCCGCGCGCAATGCGGCGCGAACGATTCCCGCCGCCATTGCTTCGGCGCTGCGCGAGCCGGAAGTGGCCGAAGTCATCGTGGTCGACGACGCCTCCACCGACGACACCCGGGATGTGGCTTTGGCCGCCGACGACGGCAGCGGCCGGCTTGCCGTCATCCGCTTCGACGTCAATCGCGGTCCTTCCGCGGCGCGCAACGCCGCCGTCCGGGCCTCCAGATCGCCTTTCATCAGTATTCTCGACGCCGACGATTTCTTCCTGGAAGGCCGCTTTCGCCGGCTTTTCGCCAGCACCGACTGGGATTTCGCCGCCGACAACATCATGCTGATCCGCGACGATGCCGCGCCCGACCTCGCCAAGGTCGCCGCGCCGCCTTTCGCGGCCGAGCCGGAATTTCTCGATTTCGAGCGCTTCATCGACGGCAACATCTCCCGCCGCCGTGTGCGGCGCGGCGAACTGGGCTTCCTCAAGCCGGTGATCAGCCGGGCCTTCCTCGAGCGGCATGGGCTGAGCTACGACGAGAACCTCAGGCTTGGCGAGGACTACGAGCTCTACGCGCGCGCTGTCGCCTGCGGCGCTCGCTTCAAGGTCATCAAGTCCTGCGGCTATGGCGCGATCGTGCGCGCCGATTCGCTGAGCGGTCGCCACCGGACGCAGGATTTGAAGCGTCTTGCCGATGCCGATCTGGCGCTGCTCGAGATCGACAGCCTTCCCGAGCGCTCGAAGGCCGCGTTGCGGCGCCACGAGCGCCATGTCCGCGACAAATACCGGCTACGCAACTTCCTTGACGTGAAAGCCGAGCGCGGGCTGGCGTCGGCCGCGGCTTACGCCTTCGCCAGCCAGTCGAATCTGATCCCGATCGTGCGCGGCGTCGCCACCGACAAGCTCGACGCGCTGTTCCGCCGCACCGGGATTGTTGCGCGGCAGCAAATACCGCCGATGCGCTTCCTGATGGCGGCAACCAATGCGGCAAACGAGTGATCCCGCATCGTCCCGGAAGCTGCGGCCCCTCAAAAAATCCGCATTCGCAAAACTATGATGTTGCCTAGTCGCTGCTGGAATGGCAGTCTATGTTGCAATGCAGCAATTTCGAAAGGCCGATAGGATGGCTTCGATTTTTGGCTTCAGATCCCGCGATCCGGCGCGCGACCGGCAGACCGATCTTCAGCGTTTCGACCGGCTGGCGAAGCTGTTCGACCAGATCGCGGCGGAGATCGAGGCGGAGAAAACCGGGCTGGAGAACCGTTACAAGTCGACGGCCGCCAACGCGGCCTTTCTGGTCGAGGCGATGGAGAACGGTTCGGCGTCGGCCAGCAAGGGATCGGATGTCAGCGCGATGACCAGTTCGATCCTGAACTGCGAGCGGCGCATTGCGGAGCTCGCTCGCCAGAAAGGTTTGATGAAGGAACTGCGCCATTCGCTCGACGCGATCGTCGAGGATGGTTCCAATCGGCTTGCTGCGCAGGCGACGGCAAGAGGTTGATGACGTGTTAGGCGCCGTCATCGGTACGAGACATTAGAGGAGTTCAAAGGGCGGAGGATCAGAAGCGGCTCGCTCATGCGAACCGAGGATGACTTGGGTTGGGCGGACAACACAAGGTGAGTTTGTTATGAACRCAGATCCGGACAACATCTCCACCATGGCGGCTTGCGCGATGTCGCATGCGCCAGGGAGCGGATTGACCAGCCTGAGGCTAGGCTTCGTCGGAGCCCTGGTTGCGGCTACGGTGGCCCTTGCGGCAAGCCTGCACCCCGCGCATGCGCAAGAGGCGCAGCAAGAGCTRCAAAGCGCACCATCCTTCGTCGACAATTTCTCGAATTTCAACCAGTCCCGCTGGTTCGTCTCGGACGGCTGGACCAATGGCGCCCATCAGAACTGCACCTGGTCGAAGGATCTCGTGCGGCTTTCCGACGGCGTGCTGTCGCTGGGCTTCGAAAAGCGCAAGCTGAAGGACCGAGATTTCGCCTGTGCCGRGATCCAGACCAAGCAGCGCTTCGGCTACGGCGTCTACGAGGCGCGCATGAAGACCGGCACCGGCTCCGGCCTCAACGCCGCCTTCTTCTCCTATATCGGCCCGCAGGACAAACAGCCCTGGGACGAGATCGACTTCGAGGTCCTTACCAAGGATCCATCGAAAGTGCAGGTCAACAGCTACATCCAGGGCAAGCCGAAGAACGGCAAGCTGGTCGACGTCGAGGGCGGCGCCGACAAGGGCTTCAACGATTACGGCTTTGTCTGGGAAAAGGACCGGCTGCGCTGGTACGTCAACGGCAAGCTCGTCCATGAAGTGACCAACCCGGACGAGCTGCCGAGGCATTCGCAGAAGATCTCTTCAGCCTCTGGGGCAGCGACAAGCTGACCAACTGGATGGGCGCCTTCACCGATCCAGGCAGCAAGGTGACCATGCAGGTCAAGCGCGTCGCTTTCACCGCCCTGGGCCAGCCATGCCAGTTTCCGGAATCGCTGGCATGCAGCATAAGTAACAGCAACTAGGCCGTTGGACCTGGGGACATCTGAACCGGCCGGACCGCTTTTGCGGCCCGGCCTTTGACAGGAATAGAACCAAAATGAATTTGACGGTGTTTGGGATTGGTTACGTCGGTCTCGTCCAGGCCGCTGTGCTTGCCGAGGTCGGACACGAGGTGGTGTGCGTCGATATCGACGAGAAGAAGGTGGAGCGGCTCAACCAGGGTTTGATCCCGATTTTCGAACCGGGCCTCGAAAGCCTCGTCAAGGAAAACCACGCGGCCGGCCGCATCCGCTTCACCACGGACGCGGCAGCGGCGGTCAGGCATGGCCAGATCCAGATGATCGCGGTCGGCACGCCGCCCGGCGAGGATGGCTCGGCCGATCTGAAATATGTGCTCGCCGTCGCCGAGACCATCGGCCGCGAGATGGACAGCCCCAAGATCGTCGTCGGCAAGTCGACCGTGCCGGTCGGCACTTGCGAAAAGGTGAAGGCCAGGATCGCCGAGACGCTGAAGAAGCGCGGCCGCGAGGACCTCGCCTTCGATGTCGCCTCGAACCCCGAATTCCTCAAGGAAGGCTCGGCGGTCGCCGACTGCATGAAGCCGGACCGCATCATCGTCGGCACCTCCAGCGAGGACACCGAGATGGTGATGCGCGAGCTCTACGCGCCCTTCAACCGCAATCACGAGAAGATGATCGTGATGGATGTGCGCAGCGCCGAATTCACCAAATACGCAGYCAATTGCATGCTGGCGACCAAGATCAGCTTCATGAACGAGATGGCCAATCTCGCCGAGCAGCTGGGTGCCGACATCGAGGAGGTGCGCAAKGGCATCGGCTCGGATCCGCGCATCGGCTACCACTTCATCTATCCCGGTCTCGGCTATGGCGGCTCCTGCTTCCCGAAGGATGTGCGCGCGCTGATCAAGACCGCCGAGGGCGTCAAGTTCGACGCCAAATTGCTGCGCGCCGTCGAGGAGCGCAACAATGCGCAGAAGTCGGTCCTGTTCGACAAGGTCAACCATTATTTCAAGGGCGCTCTCAGGGGCAAGACGTTTGCCGTCTGGGGGYTGGCCTTCAAGCCCAACACCGACGACATGCGCGAGGCGCCGTCGCGCACGCTGATGGAAGCGCTATGGGCGGCCGGCGCCAAGGTGCAGGCCTACGATCCCGAGGCGATGCAGGAGTGCCAGGCGATCTACGGCCTGCGCGAGGATCTGCTTTTGTGCGGCACCAAGGAGGCGGCACTTCGCGGCGCCGACGCGCTGCTGATTTGCACCGAATGGAAGAGCTTCCGCGCGCCGTCCTTCGACGCGCTCAAGGATGCGCTGACGACGCCGGTCATCTTCGACGGCCGCAATCTCTACGATCCCAAGGTGATCGCGCGCTACGGCATCGAATATTTCTCGATCGGCAGGATGGCGGCATGACGATGGCTGCCTGCCTCGAGGACAATTGTCGTCGCCACGTCCGCGACACAACGCCGRCGAACGGCGCATCGGCAATAAAATAATGAGGTCACCAATGGCTTCGCGGCAGAGACCCACAGTCACCGTCATCGTCCCCACCTTCAATCGGGAGAAGTTCCTGCCCGAATGCATTGGCAGCCTGCTGCGGCAGACTGTGGTGCCGGATCAAATCCTGATCGTGGACGACGGTTCGACCGATAATACTGGTGCGGTCGCCGCCTCGTTCGCGGCCCCGGTGGAATATCACCGCAAGGAAAACGGCGGCAAGTCGACGGCGCTGAATTTCGCCCTGAAGCACTGCACGGGCGATTTCGTCTGGATATTCGACGACGACGACGTCGCGCATCCGACGGCGCTGGAACGGTTTCTCGCCGCCTTCGAGCGGGAACCGGACGCCGATTTCGCCTTTGGCGAATATGCGCGCTTCCAGCGCTCGGCCCAGATCGAGGAGCAGGATTACGAGATCGTCGCCTTCGGCCACGTCACCCCGGACAATTTCTTCCCCTCCCACCTCGAATATTGCCACGTCCACCAACCCGGTCTCCTGGTGCGCCGCGAATGCTATGACGAGGTGGGAGGCTTCAACGAGACCCTGGTCCGGTCGCAGGACTATGAGATGATGTTGAGGCTCGCTCGCCGGTTCAAGGCGATCCGGGTCGACGGCCTGATGTTCTTCCAGCGCCAGCACGACATGGTCCGCGGCAGCACCAAGGTGGTGATTTCCTACACCGACCGGATAAAGGCCTGGGGCTCGTACGACCGCGTGATCATGGAAGAGATCTACAAGTCGGTCGATCTCCACGAATATCTCGATCGCCCGGAACAGGCCTTGCCGAAAACGGCCGATCTCGAAATGCAGGCGGTGCTGCAGCGCTCGAGCATCATGGCGAGGAAGGGGCTATGGCATCATGCGGCCGCGGACATCCGCCGCTACGCCCAGCTTGCCGAGCGAGCCGGAAAGACGTCGCTCAGCGACAAGGAACRCGCCATCGTGCGGCGCACCTTCGAAGCCTATGACACGGGCTTGGCCACCGCCCCCGCCGACGAATTCGTCTCGGCTGTGAAGGYATGGAAGCCAGGTCCGCTGAAGGCCGACATCGTCAGGGAATACATGCACTCCTTCCCGCATTTTCTCGCCCGCGATTTGAAGGCGGGAAAATTCGTTCCTGCATCGAAGCTCTTGCGGGAGTACTCGACGCTGTCTCTTTCAGGCTCGGTCAGCCGCCTCTGCCGGGCAATGACGTCGAAGCTTCCGTTGCYACGCAGTGCAAGCTGACGACCTGCAATCGAGCGCCGCCGGACAACGCTGGACCGAATTAGGRGCCAACCGATGAAAGTGCTTTTTGCAAGCGGCAATGGATACATTCCCGAGTTCACCGGCGGCGTGCAATCCAACACCCATCATCTGGTCGAACAGCTGATCGAGCATGGCCACCAGGCATCGGTCCTCGCCTCGCTGTTCGGCGACGGCATGTTCGGCTTCAAGGCACGCGCCAAGATGAAGCTGTTGCGGCAGCCCGCGGTCGTCGACAATTTTCCCGGCTATCCGGTGTTGCGCGCCTGGTTCCCCTGGGAGGCGGCCGGCTTCGCCGTCAGGAAAACCAGGCCCGATGTCGCCGTCGTGCAGTGCCACAAATCCGTCCTGCTCGGAAAGGCGCTCCTTGCCGAAAGCGTGCCGCTGGTCGTCTATCTGCACAATGTCGAGTTTCACGAGCTCGCCGGCGATCCGCGCGAACTCGGTTCGGCGCTTTACATCGCCAATTCGGAGTTCACCGCGCGCGTCTACAAGGAAAAATTCGGCATCGAGTCCGTCGTGCTTCCGCCGACCATCAACGACGCCCTCTATTGCACGCACACCACCGGCGAATTCGTCACCATGATCAATCCCTACGAGGAAAAGGGGTTCGATCTGGCTGTGAGGATTGCGGCCGCCTGTCCGGAGATCCCCTTCCTCTTCGTTGAGAGCTGGAAGCTGGACGACGACCATCGCGCCCGTGTCGAGAAGACCATCGCGCCGCTCGGCAACGTCACGCTCGAAAACCGCACCAACGACATGAAGACGGTCTATGGYCGTACCAGGATCCTGCTTGCGCCGAGCAAATGGGAGGAGGCCTGGGGCCGAGTCGCGTCCGAGGCGCATTGCAGCGGCATCCCTGTCGTCGGATCGCGGCGCGGCGGCTTGCCCGAGGCGATCGGTCCGGGGGGCGTGGTGCTCGACTATGACGCGCCGCTCGCCGACTGGGCCGCGGCGGTAAGGCGCCTGTGGAACGATCGCCAGGAATACGACCGGCTTTCGGCCGCGGCACTCGCCTTCTCCAAACGCCCGGAGCTCGATCCCGCGCGGCAATTGGTGGTGTTTCTCGATCTGCTCGAAAGGGCGGCCCGGCAAGGCGTTCGCCGCGCTGCGTAGTTTGGCGAGCTGGAAGACAAAGTTGATTTGYTGCGCTGCACCAAAATTGTTGCGACGCAGCATTGCTCATACTAGGTTGTGCCGACAGGAGTCAAAGTTCATGCCGCATGTGTCAGGCTTTRCCGGCGACGTTTCCAGCCTGATCCGGGCGAG
The DNA here is from genome assembly GCF_001854815.1 of Mesorhizobium sp. LCM 4576. Classification (NCBI taxonomy): domain Bacteria; kingdom Pseudomonadati; phylum Pseudomonadota; class Alphaproteobacteria; order Hyphomicrobiales; family Phyllobacteriaceae; genus Mesorhizobium; species Mesorhizobium sp. LCM 4576. The sequence goes on along the minus strand of NZ_MDDT01000089.1, from coordinate 228,521 downwards.
AACACCCTGYCGATGAGGATCTGTTTCGTAGTCGACAAGTTTCCCACCCTGTCCGAGACATTCGTGCTCGATCAGATTGCCGGATGCCTCGAGAGAGAGATGGAAGTCAGTGTCGTCTGCAACGAGATGGCCTTTGGCAAGGACAGCAACGTGGACGATGCACRTTGGCGGACATTGCCCGGGCCCGTCGTTTCCTGGTGGGGTGGCCTCAGTCGCTACCGCTCGTTGCTCAGGAAATGGTYCGGCAGGTTTTGGGACAAGCTTTCGACCTTCATCGACTTGGCTAACGCGCACAAGCTGCGAAACGTCGATGTGATCGTGGCGCATTTTGGCCATAACGGCCTGCGCGTCGCCCGCATCATGAAGCGGCGCAGGATTTCCGCGCCTTTGGTGACCATTTTCCACGGCACAGATGTCGGCAGGCCGATGCATGACAACGCACTCGGCTACTACAGGCCCGTTTTTGAACAAGGGGCTCTCCAACTGCCTGTGAATGCGTTCTTCCRCCAGGCCCTGATCGATGCCGGCGCCGAGCCGGCGCAGGTCGCGGTCCACCACATGGGCGTTCGCCCTGGCGAGATCGAATATCGCTGGCGCTCCTGGCAGGGACGTACGCTGTCCTTCATCTCGGTGTGCCGGCTGACCGAGAAAAAAGGGACCGAATATGCGCTTCGCGCGCTCGCCCGCCTGCCGCATCGCGACTGGATCTATTCGGTGATCGGCGGCGGGGAATTGTTGGAGCAGTTGAAGCGCACTGCCATCGACCTCGGTATTGCCGACAGGGTGACTTTCCTCGGACCGCGTCCGCATGACGAGGTGAAGCAGCGTCTGCGTGAGGCGGATGTCTTCCTTCTGCCAAGCGTCGCCGGGCGGGACGGCGATCTGGAAGGAATCCCCGTTGCGCTCATGGAGGCGATGGCCGGCGGCCTGATCGCTGTCAGCACCTATCATTCGGGGATTCCMGAGCTGATCGAGGATCACAAGACAGGCTTCCTCGTACCCGAACGGGACGTCGCTGCGCTTRCCGGCAAGCTCGCCTGGATCGCCGAGAACCCGGGCCTGTGCGAGCCGATAGCGCTTGCCGCCCGACGGAAGGTCGAGGCGGATTTCAATGCTGATATCTTGAACGAACGCTTTGCGCGGATCGTCGCGCGGCTGGGGGAGACCGGATCCGTCACATGAACGCCAACCCGCCGCCCCCTCAATTCGGTCGCGTTGCCTTGCGCGGCGGCCTGGTCACGGCTGGCGCCCAAGGCTTCAAGATAGCGATCCAGTTCCTTTCGGTCGTCATCCTTGCCCGGCTGCTTGTTCCCGAGGATTTCGGCCTGGTGGCTTCCGTGGGACCGATCGTGGCGTTTGTCGGCCTGCTCCAGGATCTCGGCCTCCAGCAGGCGGTCATCCAGCGCAAGGAGATCGATCAGCGGCAACTCAAYCAGGTCTTCTGGCTGAGCGCGGTTGTCGGCCTGTGCGCCGGGGCGGTCGTGGCTTGCCTGGCCCCCGCCATTGCCGCCTTCTACGGYGACCAGCGAATGTGGGGAATAACACTTGCTTCCGCCGTGCCGCTGCTTTTTGGCAGTCTTGCCGCCGTGCCGCTTGCCCTGATGAACCGCCATCTGCAATTCGGCCAGCTTGCGCTCAACGACACAATCACCGCGGCCGTCGGCCTGCTCGCCACCGCAACCGCGGCGTATTGCGGGCTTGGCTATTGGTCGCTGGTTTTGGGGCCGGCTGTTTCAGCCGTCGTAGCGCTGGCTGCCGGCTGGTTGGTGACGCGCTGGGTGCCGTCCTGGCCGAATCTGAAGATCGACGGCGACATATTCAGGTTCGGCGCGAACCTCACGGGCTTCAACCTTGTCAATTTTCTCTCCCGCAACCTCGACAACATCCTCATCGGAAAATATTCCGGCGCGGTCGAACTGGGCTACTATGATCGCGCCTACAAGCTGCTCCTCTTTCCGCTGMAGAACATCAACCAGCCGCTGACGCGTATCATGGTGCCGCTTCTCAGCCRCATCCATGAGGACAAGCAGCGCTTTCGAGACATCTACGTCCGTACAAACTGGCTGCTGGCCGTCATCACCATGCCCGGCATTGCGACGCTGACGCTGACTTCGGAGCAGGTGGTCAGGCTTCTCTTCGGCGAGCGTTGGATGGCTGTGGCGCCGATTTTCGCCTGGCTGGGCATCGCCGGCCTGATGCAGTCCGTATCGAGCACCACGGGGTGGATATTCATCTGCCAGGGCAAGACGAAGACGATGTTCCATTGGGGCATCTATTCGTCGCTGACGACGGTCGCCTCGTTCATCGTCGGCCTGCATTGGGGGGCGATYGGCGTCGCGGCCGCCTATGCCATCAGCGGTTATGTGCTGCGCGTCCCGGTGCTTGCCGCCATGATCCATCGTGTCGGCCCGGTGACAGCCGGCGATTTCCTGGGCATACAGGGGCTCTTCATCGTCTCGTCGCTGCTCGCCTGGCTCTCGTACCTGTCGCTGCCGGCGTTGCTGACCAATCAGTCGGACCTGCTCGCGATCCTTGCGGCGATCGCCCTAAATTACGGGTTCGCCCTGGYCCTCATGCTTGCTGTTCCGCAGTCGCGCAGGGTGCTGCTCGCCACTCTTGCCAACGTTGCCGGCAACATTGGGTGAGCGGCTGCCTATCACGGACGACAACTGCCTCGTTGCCGACATTGCCGACGCATGCTCATCTAGAACCGCCTCGAGGCTTGCCCRCCGATAGTGGTCCAGATTGCCGATGAATCTGCCGAGTTTTTCGGCTGCTTCMGACGGCGTCACAGTATCGATGTCGAGCAGAAGGTCGGCGACGCCGATGCGCTTGGCGACTTCCTTCGTCTTGAATTCATAGGYGATCGGCAGCACAGGCGTGCCGACGCAAAGCGACATGATCATCATATGCATGCGCGTCGCGACGACGAAGTYGCAATCCTTCACCAGCGACATCAGTTGGTCGGGCGTATGAAATGCGGCGTCGACATTGACGTGTTTGGCGATCTCCGGGTCGAGTCCGCCCACGACCGCCCTCGCAGTCTTGGCGTCGTCATGGGCATATTCCGGCACGCCCTGGCAGGTTGAGACGAAGGTCACCTCTTTGGCGTGGTCTCTGACAAGAATTGTGGCGATCTCCCGGATCGAATCGAGATAGCGGCGCATGCCATCCTCACCGTCGCTGACGAAGCTCCAGTGGCGAACGGAAATGGCGACAYGGCCCGTCGGCGCCGGCGCGGTGCCGAGAAGTTTCTTGATCCTGTCGGAATCCGCCAGGGCAAACACGGCATCGGCGACCACATGGCATTTGCCCGGGTCCTTCACCAGGTCCAGTATGTGGTTTCGGGATCGCTCGTCACGCAGCAGGATGAGCGGAGCCCGGTCAAAGATCGGGCCCAGTTCCTGGCGATTGTAGCTTTTCTTGAACGGGCCGAGCGACTGCGTGAAGAAGATTGGGTCCTTTCCCAACATCGCGTCGATGCGGAATTGATTGAGGCGCTTTTCAAGATCGTAATTCTCGACGAGATAGGTTCCGCCTGTCGTCACCACCAGGTCGGCGTTCGCATAGGCTTCAAGGCCGCGGCGGTCGTCCTGGCTGARGAAAACGCTGCCGGCGGCGCCGGTTTGCGCGAAGCGACGCAAGGCGCGCCAGACTCCCCGATTGTAGATTKACTTGAGCCGGCCCTTGATCCCGCCGCCACGCTGATCCTTGAATAGGGATTCCGACAACAGCTTGTGGAATTCGAGATCCGGGTAATCTTTCTTCGGGTAAAGCCTGGCCGCGACGTCGGGCTGACTGTCGAAAACCAGGAACTGCACATCGCCGCCGGCGATCGATCTGAGAATATGGCGGATAGCCAAGAGGATCGCGGCATCGCCCGTGTTCAGACACACCGTGTTTTCGATCACGACTTTCATGGGGAAACCTCGTTTCGCGTCCGTCGCCAGGCCAGCGGCGGTTAAAACGGCATGTTTTGCCGAAGTGTTGCCACGCGATCCGCGTCGCGATCCTGGCGTGGTGCGCCACGCTGGCAGCCAATGAGGAATCCAGATCGACGCCAAGCAGGGCCAGAGTATCGTATCATTTTTGCAGTGCAACAAAAAATGTGCAGGCGTTTGCTTCGTCGCACCAAAAATGTTGCGATGCAGCAAAAGCTGTACTAGCATCGCCGATGGGTGGGCCCAACAGCGGTCGAGTTACATGCTGCATGTCTTGTACCTTGTGCATGACGTATCCGACCCGGCGGTGYGCCGGAGGGTTCAGATGCTCAAGGCAGGCGGCGCCGGGGTCACCCTGGCGGGCTTCCGCCGCACCACCAGCCCGGTCGCCGAGATCGAAGGCATCGAGCCTGTCGACCTCGGCGCGACGCGCGACGGCCGATTCGCGCAACGCCTCGGCGCGGTCGCCAAGGCAGCCATGTCGATCGGCGCGAAGCTGGGCGCCATGCCCACGCCCGATCTCATCATCGCACGCAATCTCGAAATGCTGGCGCTGGCCCGCCGCGCCAATGCTGCTCTTGGGGCAAACGTGCCGATCGTCTATGAGTGCCTGGACATTCACCGTCTGGTGCTGCGCGACGATTTAGTCGGCAGGACGTTGCGCGGCGCCGAGCGTCGTCTCGCCCGCGACGTGAAGCTTCTGGTGACGAGCTCGCCGGCCTTCATCGCCAATTATTTCGAGCCGTTCGGGCAGATCGTCGCACCCGTCGAGCTGATCGAGAACAAATATTTCGAGACGGCATCCGGTGTCGCCGCGCGGTCCCTCGAGGACGACAGTCCGGCGTCGCCGCCTTGGCGCATCGGCTGGTTCGGCGCGCTGCGCTGCCGCCGCTCGCTGGAGTTGCTGGCCGATTTCACCCGCCGCCAGGCGGGGCGTTTCGAGGTCGTGCTCAGGGGCCGTCCGGCGCTGTCCGAGTTCCCGGACTTTCATGGCTTCGTCGAGGCCGAGCCCTGGCTTTCGTTCGAGGGGCCTTACCGCAACCCGGAGGACATGGCGTCAATCTACGGGCAGGTGCACTTCTCTTGGGCGATCGATTTCTTTGAAGCCGGCCAGAATTCCGAATGGCTGCTTCCCAACCGCCTCTATGAGGGCTGCCGTTTCGGCGCGGTGCCGATCTCGATGGCAGACACCGAAACCGGAAGGTTCCTGAAGCAGCGGGATATCGGCGTGCTTCTGCCCGAAGCGACGCCCGAAAGCGTCGGGGCGGTGCTCGGCCGGATGGATCAGGTTCGATATCGCGACCTGAAGTCGCGGGTGCTGGCGCGCAATCCGAGGACTTGGAGCTACGACCGCAGCGATTGCGCGGCTTTCGTCAAAAAGCTGAGCGGCCTCGCCACGATGCCTTCAAATTTTGCAACGACGGAGGCGGYGGCGTGATGGCAGGGGACGCGCAAGAACCCGTGACGCAGGCGTCGATCCTGATCGTCATTCCCTGCCTCAACGAGGCAGCTCATATCGGCGGCCTGCTCGACCAGTTGCGGCCGGCGGCGGCACGGCTCGGCGGCCGCATCGTCGTCGCCGACGGCGGCAGCGCCGACGGCACGCAAGCCATCGTCGAGAAGATCGTGGCGAAGGATCCCCGCGTCATCCTGCTCGCCAATCCGAAGCGCCTCCAGAGCGCCGCCATCAATCTCGCGGTGGCGAGCCTCGGCGAGGGCGCCGATTACCTCATCCGCATCGATGCGCATGGCGGCTATCCGGACGATTACTGCGACCGGCTGGTCGAGGAAGCGCTTGCCACCGGCGCCGATTCGGTCGTCGTTTCGATGCTGACCGCCGGCACCGGCGCCGTGCAGAAAGCGGTCGCGGCGGCGCAGAATTCCAAGCTCGRCACCGGCGGCTCGAAGCACCGRCATATGTCCGAGGGCGAGTGGGTCGACCACGGCCACCACGCGCTGATGCGCATCGCCGCCTTCAGGCATGTCGGCGGTTACGACGAGAGCTTCAGCCACAACGAGGACGCCGAGCTCGATTATCGCCTGCGCCAGGCAGGTTACCGCATCTGGATGAGCGGCAGGACGCAGATGGTCTATTATCCGCGCTCGACGCTGAAGAGCCTCTATTTCCAGTATCTCGGCTATGGCCGCGGCCGCGCCAGGAACGTGCTGAAGCACCGCATGGTGCCGAAGGTCCGGCAGATGATTCCGCTGCTGGTTGCGCCTGTGGTGCTGCTTGCCCTGTTCTCCTTCGTCCACTGGCTGGCGGCGGTGCCGTTCCTTTTGTGGGCGGCGGTGTGCCTCGGCTACGGGCTGGTGACGGCGATACGCCAACGCAACGCCAGCATAGCGCTCGCCGGCGTCTCGGCGATGGTCATGCATTTCGGCTGGTCCGTCGGCTTCTGGCAGCAGCTTTTGATGCGCCGCTCGCAGCGCGAGGTGGCGTGATGGCCGGGCGCTCGATCGACATCTGCATCTGCACCTTCCGCCGGCCGGAGCTGGCCGACACGCTGCGCTCCGTCGCCGCGCTGGAGAGGCCTGAGGGTTTGGAGATCGGCATCATCATTGCCGACAATGACGATGAGCCCAGCGCGCAGAAGCTGGTGAAGGCATTGGCCGACGAGCTGAAGCTGCCGATCCGTTATCGCCACGCGCCGGCGCGCAACATCTCGATCGCCCGCAACGCGTGCCTCGACGCCAGCGTGTCGGACTTCGTCGCCTTCATCGACGACGACGAGACGGCGTCGCCCTCCTGGCTGGTCGAGTTGATGGCGGCGGTCGACGCGACGGGCGCGGCGGCGGTGCTCGGTCCGGTGCGGGCGCATTACCGCCATGACGCGCCGGACTGGATGCGGAAGGGCGATTTCCATTCCACCTTGCCGGTCTGGGTGCGCGGCGAGATCCGCACCGGCTACACCTGCAACGTCCTGCTCGCGATGACCGATGCGAGCTTGCGCGGCCGTCGCTTCAGCCTGGCGCGCGGCCAGACCGGCGGCGAGGATACCGAATTCTTCGATGCCATGGTCAAGGCCGGCGGCCGCATCGCCTTTGCGCCCGATGCCTTCGTCGACGAGGTCGTGCCGCGCGCCAGGGCCGCGTTCGACTGGCTGCGCCGCCGCCGTTTCCGCTTCGGCCAGACGCATGGCCATCTGATCGGGCGCGGCGCCGGCGGTTTGCGTCGCGCCGGCCAGGTAGGGCTCGCTTCGGCCAAGGCCGCCTACTGCTTCGGCATGGCGATTTTGACCGCGATCAGCCCGGTGCGACGGAACCGCAGCGTGCTGCGCGGCATTATGCACGTTGGCGTCGTCAGCGGTTTGGTCGGCGTCCGCGAAATCCGCCAATACGGCCTCACGTCGCCAGAACAAGGGAACAAGCGTGCAGCCTGACGTCAGCTTCGTCATCGCCGCCTATAATGCGGAGGCCACTCTCGACCGCGCCATCGCCGGCGCGATCGCGCAGCTTGGCGTCACCGTCGAGGTCATCGTCGTCGACGACCAGTCGCGCGACGGCACGCTGGATGTGGCGCGCGCCTATCCGCAAGACATCGTCAAGGTGGTGGCGCTGCCGGCCAATCGTGGTCCGGGCGGCGCCCGCAATGCCGGCCTCGACCTGGCCAGGGGCCGCTGGGTGGCGGTGCTCGATTCCGACGATGCGGTTCTTCCCGACCGCCTGGCCATGATGATCTCCCGCGCTGAAGCAGCGGGTGCCCAAATTGCGGTCGACAATGTCCAGGTCGTGCGCGAGGACGGCACCCCCGACGACACCATGTTTCCGGCCGGCTATCTCGAAGGCCTGCGCGAAATCTCGCTCGCCGACTACATCGACGGCAATCTGATTTTCGAATCGCGCTTCAATCTCGGCTATCTCAAGCCGATCTTCCAGCGCCGCTTTCTCGACGACAACAGGCTGCGCTACGACGAGAAGCTGCGCATCGGCGAGGACTATATTCTTCTGGCCAGCGCGCTGGCCAGCGGCGGCCGTTGCGTCGTCGAGCCGACCGTCGGCTATGTCTATCACATCCGCACCGGCTCGATCTCGCGGGTGCTCGAACTGCATCACGTCGAGGCGATGACGCGCGCCGATGCCGCCTTCGCGGTGGCATATCCCATGGACAGCAGCGCGAAGGCGGCCTTCGCCAGGCGCGGCCGCAGCCTGCGCAAGGCGTCGTCGTTTCTGTCCCTGGTTCAGCACATCAAGGCGCGCGCGCCGCTCAAGGCGATCGGCGCGGCGCTCAGGGATCCGGCCGCGATCGGGCATTTGAGCATGCCGATCGCGGTCCGGCTCAGAAGGGTTGCGGCGCAGGTTCGCCGCGGGGGTGGGGAGATAAAGCATGYGGGCGATCTGATAGCCGGCGACAGGTAGAAACCTTTTTCTCTCAGAAGGAAGACCAGATGCAGAAAGTCAGGAAGGCAGTCATCCCGGTGGCGGGGCTCGGAACGCGGTTCCTGCCGGCGACCAAGTCGATGCCGAAGGAAATGCTGCCCGTCGTCGACAAGCCCGTCGTGCAATATGCCGTCGACGAGGCGTTCGAGGCCGGCATCGAGCACATCGTCTTCGTCACCGGCCGCAACAAGGCGGTCATCGAGGACTATTTCGACCTGCACCCTGAACTGATCGGCACGCTGGAGCAGACCGGCAAGAAGGCGCAGCTCGAATCGCTGGAAAGCCTGCTGCCCGTCGCCGGCGCCACCTCCTTCATCCGCCAGCAGTCGCCGCAGGGCCTCGGCCACGCCGTATGGTGCGCGCGCGACGTGATCGGCAACGAGCCGTTCGCGCTGCTGCTTCCCGACATGGTGTCCTTCGGCGCGCGCGGCTGCCTTGCCGAGACGGTCGACCTTTACCAGCGCACCGGCGGCAATGTGATTGCCGTGGAGCGCTGCGACCCGGCTGAAACCAGCAAATACGGCATTGTCGGCCGCGGCGACGAGGTCGGCTCCGGCTTCAAGGTCACGGCGATGGTCGAAAAGCCGGCGCCCGCCAACGCGCCGTCGAATTTCTACATCAACGGCCGCTACGTCCTGCAGCCGGAGATCTTCGCCCTGCTCGGCAACCAGCAACGCGGCGCCGGCAATGAAATCCAGCTCACCGACGCCATGGTGCGCCTGGCTCAGAGCCAGCCTTTCTACGCCCAGCCTTTCGACGGCCGCATGTTCGACTGCGGCTCCAAGGAGGGCTTCATCGAGGCCACCATCGCCTTCGCCTTGGCGCGCGACGACATGAAGGGCCCTGTCTTCGAGATGCTGCAGCAATTTGTCCGGTCGCATGAGCGCCGGGAAGTAGCCGCATAATGCCCATCTTTCGGGTGCATATGCGGTTTCGCGATGGCGCGACAGCCACTCCAGCGCCCGGGCCTTCCGGCCCGGCGCATCCTGGCAACAACGTTGCGCGGTCTTTTCTGGTCACGACGCCGATCTACCAAGGCCGATAGCGCCTGCAACCTGGAATTGGACCGAACATGAACTATGCCAAATTCCCTCTCGACAAGAGGGTGCCGTTGCCCGGTGCCGATCAGGAAAAGGGCGAAGACTTCATCGATGTCGAGCGTCTRCTCGGCATGGCCGCCCGACAGGCCAAGGTCGTAGCGGCCTGCGCCGTCATCGGCCTGTTCCTGGGCGTGATCTATCTGCAGACCACGCCCAAGCAATATATGTCCGTGGCGAGCGTCCTGGTCGACGAGGGCCTGAACAAGGTCGTCGACGACATCTCGGCCGCGTCACAAACCGTTCAGACCGACGCTTCCTTTCTCAGCCAGGTCGAGATTCTCACCTCCGCACGCCTGGCGTCGGTGGTGGTYGACAAGCTGAAGCTCGATCAGAACGACGCGTTCATGAACCCGCCCCAATCGGCGCTGGCCAAGGGCATCGGCTTCCTGCGCGGCGTGGTCGGATATTTCCGCGGCAGCTCGGCGGGCGACATCCCCGGCATTGAGAATGTCGACGAGGCGACGCGCCAGGCCATGATCAAAACGGCGACGCACGATTATGCCGTGTTGAAGCTGCAGAGCGAGGTGCTGGCGCAGCGCAACGGCCGCAGCTACGTGATTTCCATCGGCTACCAGGCGCCCGACCCTGCTTTGGCCACGGCCATTACCAAGGCCTATGCCGATGCCTATCTGGCTGACCAGCTCAACGCCAGCTTCGATGCCACCGAGCGCGCCGCCTTGTGGCTGCAGGGCCGGCTCACCGAGCTGCGCGAAAGCTCGCAGCGGGCTGCGATGGCAGTCGAGAAGTTCAGGGCCGAACATGGGCTCTCCGCCAACAGCGACGGCCAGTTGCTGAGCGACAAACAGCTCGCCGATCTCAATGCGCAGCTCATTGTCGCCCAGGCCGATACCGCCAGAGCCAGCGCTCGCTACCAGCAATACAAGGCGATCGTCGACAGCGGCTCCGAAAGCGCCTTCAACGATTCGGCCATCGGCGCCGACCAGCCGAGCAGCTCGGTCATCATCGGGCTCAAGACCCGCTATCTGGCCATCGCCAAGCGCCTGCAGGACGTCGAGACCAACTTTGGCAAGGACCATCCGCAGGCGGTCGCGCTGGCCAAGGAAAAGGCCGACGTCTTGGCGCAGATTTTCGGCCAGCTGAAGCAGCTTACCGAAAGCTACCGCAACGACTTCCAAGTGGCGCAGGCGCGCGAGCAGGCGCTGCGCGACAAGATCTCCACGGCCGCCGGCAAGAGCTCGATCGACAACCAGTCGCAGGTGAAGCTGAAGGAGCTCGATCAGCAGGCCCAGGCGCTGACCACGCTCTACCAGACCTTCCTCAGCCGTTACGAGGAAGCCTCGCAGCAGCAGTCCTTCCCGGTCGGCAAGGTCCGCATCATATCCGACGCGACGATGCCGCTCGCGGCCTCCAGCCCCCGCACCTTGCGCGTGCTGGCGCTGTCGCTGGTGCTCGGCCTGATGCTCGGCGCCGGCTTCGGCGGCCTCAACGAGTTCAACGAGCGGTTCTTCAGGACGGGCGAGGACATCCGTGACCGTGTGGGTCTGAAGTTCCTCGGCTATCTGCCGACGATCGGCGGCGGCAAGGCCAAGGATTCCAAGGCCGACGACCTGCCGGCCGACGGCAAGGTGGCAAGCCTTTCCGCGGCGGAGAAACGGGCGCGCATGCGTGTCAGCATCGATGCCCCGGCTTCGATGTTCGCCGAGACGCTGCGCAACGCCAAGATCGCCTTCGACGTCGTGATGGAAGACCGCGGCAGCCGGGTGATCGGCGTCATTTCGGTGCTGCCCGGCGAGGGCAAGTCGACGGTGGCCGCGAATCTCGCCGGCCTRCTCGCCGCCAATGGCGCCAGGACCCTGCTCATCGACGGCGACCTGCGCAATCCGGGCTTGAGCCGCAGCCTCGGCATGGAGGCCGAGCAGGGCCTGATGGAAGCGGTGGTCAACGGCCAGACCTGGCAGTCGGTCGGCAAGGTCGATCGCCAGACCAAGCTGGCGATCATTCCCGCCGTGCTGCGCGGCCAGTTCTCGCACACCAGCGAGCTTCTGGGCTCGGCCGGCATGYGGCGCTTCATCGAGAACGCCAAGGAGACGTTCGAATACATCATCGTCGACCTGCCGCCGCTCGGCCCCGTCGTCGACRCCAAGGCCTTCGCGCCGCTGGTCGACGGCTTCGTTCTGGTCACCGAGTGGGGCCGCACGCCGCGCAACATGGTTCGCTCGATGCTGGAATCCGAGCCTTACATCGCCAACAAGGTGATCGGCGCGGTGCTCAACAAGGTCGATTTGAAGAAGCTGGCCAAATACGGCGCGCTCGGTGGTTCGGAAAGGTTCTTCGACCGCTATTCGACCTACTATCTGGAAAAATCCGAACAGCGCCCCAAGCAGGCAGCCTGAGGCGGGTTTCCGTTCGGAAAGACAGAGTTGGCGGTTCAGCCTAAAAGAGTGAACCGCCCTAATCGTTTGAGGACAGCAGCCGGCCGTATTTACCGACGATCCTGAGCGCGGTCAGCCGTCCGGTTTGAAAGGCGCCGGTGTCGATGTCGAGCCGGCGCCCGTCGAGCGTCGGAGCGTCGACGATCGTATGCCCATGCACCACCCAGCGGTCGAGGCGATGCGCCGCCTGGAAGAACTCCTCGCGGATGTTGAGCAGGTCGCCCTCGTCCTGCGCCTCGAGCGCGATGCCGGGCCGGATGCCGGCATGCACGAAGACGAATTGGTCTGAGCAGACCATCGCCGGCAGCGTGCGCAGGAAGTCGACATGGCTGGCGGGAATGGCCTCGCGTATGCGCGCATCCGCCTGTTCGCTCGAACCGTAGAGGCTTATCAGCCGGTCAGGATCGACGCCGTAGGAGAACAGGGTCTCGCGGCCGCCATAGCCAAGCCAGGTTTCACGCGAGAGATGACCGTCCAGATAGAGGAGCAGCGCGACCTCATGGTTCCCCACGAGGCAGATGCGCTGGAAGCCCTTTGGCGGCGGCGCCATCAGATGGTCGATCACGCGCCGCGAATGCGGCCCGCGGTCGATATAGTCGCCCAGCATGATGATGATCTTGCGGCCGCGGAAGCGCTGCGCGTCGAGCTGGATCTTTCCTTCCAATGCGCGCAATTCGTCAAGGCAGCCATGCACGTCGCCGATCGCGTAGACGACCGTGTCGCGTATGTCCATGACGAGGCGCTCGCGCGGCGCGGGTCGAGGGCGTTTCGATCGTTGGAACAGGCTCACGGATTGAGGCTCGGATACTTGCACTGATTTGCGCCTCGATATCATGCCGAATGCGAACAATTCCACACCGGCGGTCCAGACAGCCAGACGAGCGGTTCCCCGTTTCCACGAGACGGTGAACCGCTCTCGGYGGCCGTCGACGGATGACGGAACAGGGTGGGACCGAGCGACGGCAGAGTGCGCGGATCGCCGCCGGGCTTTACCGGTCGGTTGACGGCGACGGTAGCAAGGCGTCGCGGTATGTCGACGCCGCCGAATGTCGTCTCTTGTTGAGCCATGCCGTGCTTTCGGTATGGCCCCCCAAACGAACTTTAAGGTCCACTGCTGCGCTGCACAACAAGCGATTGCAGGGCAGGACAAACTGGTGAATTCTTCGTTAACGCGGCCGTCTGCGGGCTGCTACACGCCGATGCCGCGTCCCTTCAGCGCCGCCGTGATCTCGTCGAGGATCACGGGGTCGTCGATGGTCGCCGGCATCGTCCATTCCTCCCTGTCGGCGATCTTCTGCATCGTGCCGCGCAGGATCTTGCCCGAGCGGGTCTTGGGCAGCCGCTTGATCGTCACCACGGTCTTGAAGGCGGCGACCGGGCCGATTCGCTCGCGCACCAGCCCCACCACCTCGCTTTCGATCGCGCCGGTATCGCGCGACACGCCGGCATTGAGCACGACGAAACCGAGCGGCACCTGGCCCTTCATGGCATCGGCGATGCCGATGACCGCGCATTCGGCGACATCCGGATGCGCCGCCAGCACCTCTTCCATCGCGCCGGTCGAGAGACGGTGGCCGGCGACGTTGATGATGTCGTCGGTGCGGGCCATCACATAGAGATAGCCGTCCTCGTCCATCATGCCGGCATCGGCCGTCTTGTAGTAGCCGGGGAACTCCTCAAGATAGGCTTGGCGGAAGCGGGCATCGGCATTCCACAGCGTCGGTAGGCAGCCGGCGGGCAGCGGCAGCTTGACCACGACATTGCCGAGCGTGCCGGGCGAGACTTCATGGCCGGCATCGTCGAGGATGCGGATGTCGTAGCCTGGCATCGGCACACCGGGCGAGCCGTATTTCACCGGCAGCAGTCCCAGCCCCGCCGGATTGATCGTCATCGGCGAGCCGGTCTCGGTCTGCCACCAATGGTCGACGACCGGCCGGTCGAGCTTCTGYTCCGCCCATTTGATCGTTTCGGGATCGGCGCGCTCGCCGGCGAGGAACAAGGTGCGGAACTTCGACAGGTCGTATTTCGGCACGAACTCGCCCTTGGGATCCTGCCCCTTGATGGCGCGGAAGGYGGTCGGCGCGGTGAACAGCGCCACAACGCCGTGCTCGGAGATCACCCGCCAATAGGTGCCGGCGTCCGGCGTGCCGATCGGCTTGCCTTCGAAGAGCACGCTGGTGCAGCCATGCAGAAGCGGTCCGTAGRCGATGTAGGAATGGYCGACCACCCAGCCGACGTCGGAGGCAGCCCAGAACACTTCGCCGGGCTTGACGCCGAACTCGTTGTCCATGGTCCACTTCAGCGCGACCATGTGGCCGCCATTGTCGCGCACGATGCCCTTCGGCTGGCCGGTCGTGCCKGAGGTGTAGATGATGTAGAGCGGATCGGTGGCCAGCACCGGCACGCAATCGACATTGGCGCCGGCCGCCCGTTCGCGGGCAACTGCATCCGCATAGTCGAAGTCGTAATTGTCCTTCATCTCGCAGCGCAGCTGCTCGCGCTGCAGGATCAGGCAGGCGTCGGGCTTGTGCTTCGACATCTCGATCGCCTTGTCGAGCAGCGGCTTGTAGGCGACGACGCGTCCCGGCTCCAGCCCGCAGGAGGCGGAGATGATCAGCTTCGGMTTGGCATCGTCGATGCGGGTGGCGAGCTCATGCGAGGCGAAGCCGCCGAACACCACCGAATGCACGGCGCCCAGCCTGGCCGAGGCGAGCATGGCGATGGCCGCTTCAGCCACCATCGGCATGTAGATGATGACGCGGTCGCCCTTGCCGATGCCGCGATGCCTCAGCACCGAGGCTAGCGCGACCACCTCGCGCTTCAATTCGGCATAGGTGAATTTCCGGATCGTTCCGGTGATCGCGCTGTCATGGATCAGCGCCAGCTGGTCGGCGCGGCCGCCCGCGACATGGCGGTCGATGGCGTTATGGCAGGTGTTGCAGGTGGCGCCGATGAACCAGCGGCCATAGACGCCTTGCGTCGGGTCGAAGACCTTGTCGGCTGGCTTATACCAGTCGATCGCTTTCGCCGCTTCGGCCCAGAACCCTACGGGGTCGCGTTTCCAGCCCTCATAGACTTCGTGATAGCGTGAGGCCATCCGCCTTCCTCCCAAGAAACGTTCTGCCGCCTGCCATAGACTAAGCCGCGCGTCGCGGCCATGTCTTCCTGCATTTTGGTCGACAACGCCGGCAAACGTCTCTGTTCGGCGCCTCTGGCGGAGGCGTCGCTGTCACTCCGTGATCTAAGCCGGCTTAAAGCGGCAGCGCCRCCARCATCAGCCCGACGCCGYCGGCGATCAGGATGGCCGCCGCAAGCGCTTTCCGATGGCGCTCGAACGCCGTCGGAGCCCGTTCCCAATTGTAACGCATACAAGATCACTCCCCAAAGCCCAGCGGATTCATAGCTTACCCAACGGCAGGAACGCAAGACCTCGCTAATATTCGTCCCGCGACGGGCAAGACTGCGGGGCCGATCATCCCCTTAGCTATCCATGCCAATGGACAGCCTCGCGGCGCCGCGCTAATTGCTCTTTCAGCGAAGGGAGCGGGCGGATGGCTGAAATCGGCTCTGAAACGGTGCTTCGGATGGCGGACGATGCGTCCGTCCAGCATGTCGGCGATGGCGCCGTCGTGCTTTTGGCGCGCAGTGGCCAGCTTTATACCTGCAACGACACGACCGAGGCTTTTCTCGACAAGGTCAACGGCGCGCGCAACCTTAACCAGATCGTCGACCTGCTGTCGGACGAATTCGAGATCGACAAGGCAACGCTCGACCAGGACATGGCCGAACTGGCCGCCGAGCTGGTGGCTGAAGGCATCCTCGCCGACCCGGGCGCATGATGGCCGACGGACCGGTCCTGCGCGCGCTGTTCCGCGTCCATTTGTGGCTCAGCGCCCGGCTGATGCCGGTGCTGGTCGGCCGGCGCGATTTCGAAGGCGTGTTGAGACTGGCGCCTCTGCAGTCGCCCGCGCCCTATCGTGACTTGCCCTGGACCTACATCGTCCATCGCGTCAAGCGAACGGTGCGGYGCCCCTGGTTGATGCGCGACCGCAGGTGCCTTCGGGAAGGTCTRCTCGGTTTTCGCTTCCTGCGCATGGCCGGCTTCGACCCGGAGCTGCGTTTCGGGGTCGACGCCAGGTCGATGCACGAGCCTCGCCTGTCGGCGCATTGCTGGGTCTGCCTCGACGGCAAGCCGGTGGTCAGCGACAGCCAGCCCGGCATGGTGGAGATCTACCGCCACCCCGCCAGGATGAAGGCGCCAGCCGCTTGAGCGACCAGACTTTCCGCTACGACCTCAACGGCCAGGTCATAGGCATCACCGCCGCGCGTGCCGATCTGTGGCCGAGCTTCGACCTGATGCTCGGCGCCCTGCGTGTAAACGAGCCTGTCCCGCCCGGTTTTCGCGTCGACATCGTCGAAACGCCTGAGTTGCAGGAGAACCCCGAAGGAAAGCTGGCTTTCGACGGCGACGTGCCGCTGGACGGCCATTGCCGCATGATCGACGCAGGCAGCGTCTTCCATCTCGTCTTCCCGGGCCAACAGACGCTGTCGATCCGCGACGGCGAGGGCCGGGCCGAAATCCGCCTTCATCCAGACAGCAAGATCAAGTGGACCTTGCTGATGATGGTGCTGGACGCGGCGCTCGACGCCGACGGCCAGCATATGCTGCACACGGCGGGTCTCACCTTGCCTGGAAAGGACGGCTTGGTTCTCGTCCATGCGCCAAGCGGCACGGGCAAGTCGACGACGTCGCTGGCGCTTGCATCGCGGGGTTTCGGCCTTTGCTCGGACGACGTGATGATCCTCAACGCAAGAGCTGAGGGCATCACGGCCTGGGGCATGCTGCGCCGGGTGAAGGTCCACCGCAACACGGCGGCGATGCTGCCCTTCGTCGCGCCTTGCCTCGGCGAGAAGTGGGACGCCGAGGGCGAGCAGTCCGTTTCGCTGGACTGCCTCGGCGAAATCATTCGGGTCGAGGATGTGCGCGCCAAGCCCGTCGCCGCGCTCCTGCATCTCGCGCGCTCGGCCGACGCCGAGACCCGGCTGCTGCCGATGGCCAGGACAGACGCCATGGTGGCTCTGGCCACCGACAATGTGCGGACCGGCATGACCGGCCTGCTGTCGCTGCAGAAAAGGCGCATGGCGATGATCGCGGCGCTGGTGAAGGCGGTGCCGACCTTCACGCTGGAGGTTGGGGCAAGGCCGGCCGAGGCGGCGGCGCTGATCCGCGCTGCGGTGGATATTTAGCCGGAAGTGAGCTTCCATCAGGCGGGATAAGGTCGCGGCCGCGCCAGCCTCTGCACCCAGCGGAAGGCATCGCGGCTGAGGCGCGAGCGCAGCTTCTCGCGGGAATTGACGCGAAGCAGCATGTTGCCGGTGATCAGCCATTTCGCCAGCCGTATCGACAGATCCGGCTTGATACGGTCCGCGAGCTCGATCGCGCGCGGCGCGCCGAACAGGCGCCCGGTGACGTTGAGGACCGTCGCCAGCTCCAGCTCGATCCCGGTCATGCGGGCGGCCTCGAGCAGACGCGCTTCGTCTTCCGGCGATTTCAACGCCCGCACGCCTTGCAGCACGTCGACGCAGAGCTGCAGCCTATGGAACTTGTGGCCGCCTGCGGCATGGACGATGGCGATGGTGAGCAGCGCCGCCGGCGTGTCGGTCTCGCCCTTGTCGATCGCCCGCAGCTCGCGAAAGCCGAGCGACAGACGCCTGCGCATGCCGGTGTCGTGCACCAGGTTGCCGTGCAGTTCGATCAGCAGGCTGGAATTCTCTTTCTCCAGCCATTTGAATTCCTGCAGCGCGTGCGAGAGGGCCTCGCCGCTGCCGAGCACGAAGCCGCATTCGGCGATCGTCCGGTTGGCCGCCTCGATGCCGGCGGGGTCGACGAGGATGTCGATGTCGGTGAAGGGACGGTCGGCAAGCTGGCGATAGAGCCTGCGCGCGAACACCGGCCCCTTGACGATCCGGGCCGGAACGCCTTTTGCCGCCAGCGCCTTCATGACGCGGTCGCCGTGATATTGCAGCAGYATCGACTGCCCGGTCGCCGTCGTCATCTGGTCGCGCAGCTCGGCAAGCTTTTGCCGCAGGCCCGCGTCATTCGGCAGATCGGCGTCGCCGCGTTCCCGGAGCTTGCGCAGCACGATCGGCAGCACGCCGTGGAACTCGGCATTGGCCAGCAGCGCCAACAGGTCGCTTGCGGAAACGTCGTTGCCCCAATCGGCGGGCGCCTCGGGGTCCGCAAGCTTGATCAGCAGTTTTTCCTGGGCAGGCGAAAGCTCGGGCAGCATCGTTCAGGCAGCAGCAAGGTTTCGCGTATGCTTGCCAGAAAAGCACCGGGGAAGCCAGYGACGCCTACATCCCCCAGCGCAGCGCCGCGGTGTGCACGGGAGCGTCCCACAATGCCGTCATGTCGTCGTCGAGCAGGGTGAGCGTGATCGAGCATCCTGCCATGTCGAGCGAGGTCACGTAGGAACCGACGAGCGAGCGGATCACTGTCACGCCGTGTTTCTCGAACATTTTGCGGGCGCTGTTGTACATCAGATAGAGCTCCATAGACGGCGTGCCGCCGAAGCCGTTGACGAAGAGCAGCGCCGGCCCTTCGGTCCGGCCGCCGAAATCGCCGGCGATCGCCGCGCAGACCTCTTCGGCGATGGCGTCGGCGCTCTTCAGCGCGTCGCGCCGCCGGCCGGGCTCGCCGTGGATGCCGACGCCGAACTCCATCTCGCCGTCGCCGATCTCGAAGGTCGGTTTGCCGGCCGCTGGCACCGTGCCGCTGGTCAGCGCCACGCCCATCGAGCGTGTCGCGGCGTTGACGCGCTCGCCCAGCGCCTTGAGTTCGCGCAGCGCCATGCCCTGCTCGGCCGCAGCGCCGACGATCTTTTCCACCACCAGCGTGCCGGCGACGCCGCGCCGTCCGGTCGTGTAGGACGAGTTCTCGACCGCGACGTCGTCATTGGTCACCACCTGCAGCACGCCGTCCGCCATCTCGGCCGCCATATCGAAATTCATCACATCGCCTTCGTAGTTCTTGACGATGAACAGGCAGYCGGCGCCGGTGCCGACGGCCTCAACGGCGGCCAGCATCTGGTCGGGCGTCGGCGAGGTGAAGACCTGGCCCGGACAGGCCGCGTCCAGCATGCCGTGGCCGACCAGCCCGCCATGCAGGGGCTCGTGGCCCGAGCCGCCGCCCGAGATCAGCGCCACCTTGCCGGGCTTCAGCTCCCTGCGGCGGATGAATTTTCGGTCCTCTCCAAGCACGAGGATGTCGGCATGAGCCGCCGCAAAACCATCGAGGCTTTCGGCCAATATCGTGTCCACCGAATTGATGAATTTCTTCATGGCTGTCCTCCCATGCTTCCGCTAGCCGCTGCCCTTGCCGGCGATGCTGGTTATTTTCTGGATGAATTCGTTGATCGCCCGATCGAGCGCGGCGTTCTGTTTGTCGTCGCCGAAATCCGGCACGATCAGCGAGACATGGCGTGTCTTGCGCTGGCCCGAAGCCGCGGGCGCCTTGCCGGGATGCGCCTGGTGATAGGCGGCCATGAACTGGTCGCGCTCGGCCTGGCTGAAATGGCAGACCGAGAAGATGGAAGGCAGGTGCTTCGACGGGATTGGGATCGAATAGGCCGGGCTCGATATCTGCGTGACGAAGCTGCGGTGCTTGCCGAGCGCATCGGCCAGTCGTTGACGCATGCCTGACGGGCGTTGGTCGATGACCTGCGAAAGGATGGTCTTATAGGCGCGGATCGCGTCTTCCGAGCCGGTTTCGGCTATCCTGGCGGCCTTGGCCATACGCTTACACCGAAACGTCCGCGATGGCCGCCTTGGCCATGGCGAGTTGCGCGGGGGCGACCGACAGGTCACGCAGGCCCGCTTCGAGYAGCGCCGGGATGGTTGTCGGATCRCCGCCCGCGTCGCCGCATAGGCTGACTGGAATATCTYGCTCCCGTCCGAAGGCCGTGATCGCAGCGATCAGCCGCAGCATARCCGGATGGCGCACGGAATTGAGATGCGCCACGGCCGCATTGTCGCGCGCGGCCGCCATCACATATTGCGTCAGGTCGTTGGAGCCGATCGAGAAGAAGGCGACGTCGGCGAAGGTTTCCGGCGCCAGCGCGACGGACGGCACCTCGACCATGATGCCGAGCGGCGGAAGCTTGTGCGCGACGCCCCGCGCGGTCAGCGCGGCCTGCTCTCCGGCGAATAGCGCGGCGGCTTGGCTGTACTCGTCATGTGTGGCGATCATCGGGAACATCACCTTCAGATTGCCGTGGATGGCGGCGCGCAGCAATGCCCGTATCTGCACGCGGAAGATATCGCGCCGCTTGAGCGAGAGCCTTATACCGCGCAGACCGAGGAATGGGTTGGTCTCCTCGACGGTGAAACCCGGCACCGGCTTGTCGCCRCCGGCATCGACGGTGCGGATGGTCACCGGCTTGTCGCCCGCCCATTCCAGYACCTTGCGATAGGCACGGTACTGCGTCTCCTCATCCGGCAATGCCTTGCCGAACAGGAATTCGGTTCGCATCAGCCCGACGCCGTCGCAGGTGGCGACATCGATGCCGTCGACGTCGGAGGGGTAGGCGATGTTGACCTGGACGCGCACCGCGGTGCCGGTCTTGGTGACCGCCGGCTCGGTCAGGAATGTCCGCGCCGCGCCCTGGCGGTCGGCGAAGGAGGCGGCGGATTGCCGGAAAGTTTCGACCTCGGCCGGCGATGGCGAAAAAATGATCCCGCCGCGTTCAGCATCGAGCAGCGCGACACCGGTGAGCGTTTCAGCATCGTCGCCGAGACCGACAACCATCGGCACGCCGCGCGAGCGCGCCAGCATCGCGACATGGCTGGCGGTGCTGCCGCGCTTGAGCGCGATGCCGCCGCCCTCGCTCCAATCGGCCTCCAGGAAGCGCGTCGGTGCGATGTCCTCGCCATAGAGGATCGCGCCGGGGGGCGCCGCGGCTTCGCCGGCTTCGCTCAGCGCCCGCAGCACCTGGTCACGGATATCGCGCAAGTCGGCGGCGCGGGCGCGGAAATAGTCCTGGTCCGAGGCTTCATAGCCGGCGATCTCGCTGTCGAGCGCCGCGCGCCAGGCGGCGTCCGCCGGCTGCCCGGAGCCGATCGCCGCCAGGGCCGGACCGCTCAATGCGTCGTCCTCCAGCATGGCGATGTGGAATTCGAGGATGCCGGCGGCGTCGCCGTCGGTGGTTTCGATCAGCGCCGTGAGCCGGCCGACGGCCTTGCCGATTGCGCTCACCAGTGCGGCTTGTTCTTCCTCGGCGCTCAACTTCGCCTTGTAGCTGGCTGGAGGCTGATCGAGATCGAACAGCGGGCCTTCGGCGTAGCCGGGAGAGGCGGGGATACCCTCAATCCGCATGGCCCGCGTTCCTTGCCGGCCTGGCGACAGTCGGATCGGCCTCAAGCGGACCGGGCATGATCCGCGTCCTCGTCGAAGTCACGCTGCACCAGGTCGACCAGCGCCTTCACCGCCTGGGCCGCGCCGTCACCCTTGGCGCGGATATGCAGCATGGTCCCTTTCGGCGCCTTTGCCGCCATTACCTTCACGATGCTCTTGGCGTCGAACCAGGGGCCGTTGGCGGCCACCGCCACCTCCACCTCGGCCGCGAACGACTTGGCAAGCTTGGTGAACTTCACCGAAGGGCGCGCATGCAGCCCCACCGCGTGGGTGATCAGGACCGTTGCTTCGGCGGATGCGGACATTCAGGCGGTTCCCGTTCGTTCACGACGGCGACAATTCATGCGCCGTCGCCACCACTTCCTTGAGCGAGGCGCCGCCGGAGGATTCGGTTGCCGCCATCACCGCGCCCTCGACGATCGGCGCGTTGCAGACGATTATTCTGTGGGAGCGCGGCTCGCCGATCATCTCGACCGCCATCTCCGAGTTGGTCTCGGCGCCGCCGAGATCGACCAGGATAGCGACGCCCGCTTCCGACCAGGCCTTGTCGATCGCACCCATGATCGCCTCGACGCTGGTGCCGAGCCCGCCATGGCCGTTTCCGCCGCACCATGCAAGCGGCACTTCGTCGCCCACCATCTGGCGCACCATGTCGGCCGTGCCCTCGGCAACCAGCGGYGAATGCGACACGATGACGATACCGACATTGCTCATCAATTGCCCTCTATCGCTTCCGCGACTGCGCGCACCAGAAGCGCGGTCGAGCGCGCTCCGGCGTCCATATGCCCGATCGAGCGCTCTCCCAGGAAGGAGGCGCGCCCGCGCAGGGCCTTCATCGGCACCGTGGCCTCGGCGGCCCTGTCGGCCGCGTCGGAGATCTCGGCGGCCGTCTTGCCTTGCGCCAATGCCTCATACACCGGCTGCAGCACGTCGAGCATGGTTTTTTGCCCCGGCTGCGATTTGCCGCGCGCCGCGACCGCTTCGATCGCCTTGCCTAAAGCCGTCGTCAGGCCGTTTCGATCGGGCGCTGCCGGCAAGTCCTTGCCGAGCGCCATGAACAACGTGCCGAACAGGGGTCCGGAGGCGCCGCCGACGGTCATCACCAGCTTGGTGCCGACCGCCTTAAGCGCTTCGGGCAGCGGTTTCGCCGCAAAAACATCTGCCTCGGCGCGCACGGCCTCGAAGCCGCGCTTCATGTTCAGCCCGTGATCGCCGTCGCCGATCGCCTGGTCGAGGGCCGTCAGTTCCTCGGCATGCGCCGCGATCGTATCGGCCGCCGTCGCGATCAATCTGGAGAAATCGGCCGGGGCCATCATTGGTCCTTCATGCCGGGGCGAACAGCGCCGCCACGGCAGCGAAAACTTCGGCCACCGCGAAGGCGCCGGGATCCGCAACGTCGAGCTGCCTGCCGATATAGGCGGAACGCCCGGCCTTGGCCTTGCGCATCGCGGCGGTAGCCTCGGCGCCTTGCCGCGCCGCCTTGGCGGCCGCTTCCAGCCCGCTGGCGTCAAGGGCCCTCAGCGCCGGCTCCAGCGCGTCGACCATGGTGCGGTCGCCGATCCTGGCGCCGCCATAGAAGGTCATCCGGTCGAGGCCGGCCAGCAGCGCCTTGGGTAGAGTTGCGCCAAAACCCAAAGTCTGCGCGGCGGCGGTGAAGAAGATCGACAGCAGCACGCCGCTGGAACCGCCCATGGACGTGCCCAGCGCGTCGCCGATCGCGGCGGCGGTCGCGGCCTTGTCGGCGAGCGGCAGCGTGTCGATACGCTCGAGAATGCTGCGCGCGCCGGTCGCCACGGTCGAGCCGGTGTCGCCGTCGCCTGCCTTGGCGTCCAGCGCGTTGAGGGGCTCTTCCAGGGAGATTAGCCTCTGGCAAACGGCTTTGATCAGCCGCTCCGCGGCCGCATCGCGGCTGGCGGGCTTTGCGGTTGCGCCGGCAGCCGGCTTGGCCATCGCGACGACGACCGGCTGACGAACCGGCTTTGYCGGCAGCCAGGCATGCGGGCCGACCGGCGCCAGCAGCGCCGCCTCGCGCGCCGCGTCCAGTCTGATCAGCGACAGCGAGAAGCCGTTCATGTTGAGCGCGGTCATCAAGTGCCCGGGCCCGATTGTCAGCGCCACCGCCTTTGCCAGCGACGAAGACAGCGCGACATTCGCGATCAGCGCCATTTCGAGCGGCGGCACCGATCCAAGATTGTTGACCAGCAGGGCGTAGCGGCTGTGCGGATCGAGCCGCGCCGCGAGGCGTTCCGCCATGATGGCAACGAACGCGCTGGCGCTCTGAAGCGCGATGCGCTCGACGCCCGGTTCGCCATGGATGCCAAGGCCGAGCTCGCCATCATTCGCGCCGAAGCGCTCCTCATGCGCCTGTCCGGGGATCGAGCAGGAGGAAAGCGAGATGCCGAGAGAAACGATGTCCTTCGCCGCCGCGCGCGCCGCGGCTGCGACCGACGCCAGGTCCCGGCCGCTCTCGGAAAGGTGACCGGCGATCTTGTGCACGAACAGCGTGCCGGCGACGCCGCGCGGCTGCGCGATGTCGGGCAGCGCAATGTCGTCGGCGACGATCACCATCTCGACCGCGAGACCCTCGGCGCGCGCCTTCTCCGCCGCCAGTCCGAAATTGAGCCGGTCGCCGGTGTAGTTCTTCACGATCAGCAGGCAGCCGGCGGGCCCCGTCGTGGCGCGGATCGCCGCCAGAACAGCCTCGACGCTCGGCGAAGCAAAAATCTCGCCGGAGACGGCAGCGGTCAGCATCCCGGCGCCGACGAAGCCGGCATGCGAGGGTTCGTGCCCGGCGCCGCCGCCCGAAACCACGGCCACCTTGGTCTTGTCCCAATCGGCGCGCAGCACGACCTTGATCTCGGGATAGCCGTCGAGGCGGGCGAGCGCGCTCGACCCCGCCGTGGCGAGGAAGCCGTCGAGGGCTTCGGTGACGATCGTGTCCTTGCGGTTGAAAAAGTGCTTCATGGATTTCGTCCAGTCCGTATCTGCGGTCGTCAATCGGTGTGTAAATAATCGCGAGACAGCTACATCAGCCTTTGCCCGTCCGAGCCGAAATAGAGCGGCGCTATGTAGCGGATCGTCACCTTGTCCCCCTTTGCGAGCGGCGTGTCGGGATCGGTCAGCGTCACCAGCTTCTTCGCCCCCACCGTGACATGCAGGTGGTTCTGGTCGCCGAGATGCTCGACCCAGTCGACGACGCCGTCGGCATGGCCGTTCATCGCCTTCTCGATCGCCAGATGCTCGGTGCGGGCGCCGATCGTTTTCGTTCCGGTCGGCGCGCCGCCGTCCGGCAGCAGGYCGGCGGGCAAGAGGTTGATCGCCGGCTGGYCGAGGCGCGCCGCGACATGAAGGTTCGCCGGCTCCGAATAGATCGCGCGCGGCGTGCCGATCTGCACCAGCACGCCGTCGGCGAGGATGCCGATGCGGTCGGCCATGGTCATCGCCTCGATCTGGTCGTGCGTGACATAGAGCATGGTGGCGCCGAGCTCGGACTGGATGCGCTTCAGCTCGAGCCTCAGATCGGCGCGCAGCTTGGCATCGAGCGAGGACAGCGGCTCGTCCATCAGGTAGATCGCGGGCTTGCGCACCAGCGCGCGGCCGATGGCGACGCGCTGCATTTCGCCGCCCGACAGTTTGGTCGAGCGGTTGTCGAGCTTGTGGTCGATGYGCACCATGCGCGCCACCTCCTCGACACGGCGGCGCACCGCGTCTTCCGGAAACCGCCGCGCCGGCGAGCGCAGCGGGAAGGCCAGGTTGTCGAACACCGACAGATGCGGGTAGAGCGAATATTGCTGGAAGACGAAGGCGGTGTCGCGCTCGGCCGGCGACAGCGCCGTCGCGTCATGGCCGCCGATATGGATCGTGCCGCTGTCCGGCCGTTCCAGCCCGGCGATCAGCCGCAGCGTCGTCGTCTTGCCGGCGCCGGTCGGCCCGAGCAGCACGACGAATTCGCCGTCCTTGATCGCGAGGTCGAGATCGTCGATCGCGACGGTCTCGCCAAAACTCTTGGTCACGCCCTGGATTCGGACATCAGCCATGGCGCGCCTCCTGATCATGCATGGCGGTCCTGACCGCGCGGCCGGAACCCTTGTCGAACAGCGACAGCCGCGCGCTGCTCAGCGCCAGCCCGACCTGTTCGCCGGGGCTGAGATGGATGCCTGCCGGCACCCGCGCCTTGATGATGCCGTCGGCCGTCTCGACGGCGACGATCTGCGTGGTGCCAAGATATTCGGTGCCGTAGATCGCGCCGCGCAGCTTGGAGGCGTCGTCGAAGCGGATGTGCTCGGGCCGGATGCCGAGCGCCATGTCRGCGGGCGCGATGTCCTCGCGCACTTCCGGCACCGCAACCTTGGYGCCCTGAATGACGATCTCCTTGGCACCCCTGGCGAGGCCGCCGCCGAACTTGAGGAAATTCATCGGCGGTGAGCCGATGAAATCGGCGACGAACATGGTCGCCGGCCGGTCGTAGATCTCGCGCGGCGTGYCGAACTGCTCGATGACGCCGTGGTTCATCACCGCGATCTTGTCGGCCATCGACATCGCTTCCATCTGGTCGTGCGTGACATAGACGGTCGTGGCGTGGATGCGGTTATGCAGCTCGCGCAATTCGTGCACCATCAAATCGCGGAACTCGGTGTCGAGCGTGCCCAGCGGTTCGTCCATGAGAAAACATTTCGGCCGCCGCACGATGGCGCGGCCGAGCGCGACGCGCTGGCGATCGCCGCCGGCAAGGCCGGAGACGGATTTGTCGAGCAGATGATCGATGCGCAAGAGCTTCGCGGTCTCCTCGACGCGGCTGCGGATCTCGGCCGACGGCATGCCCTGGGCCAGCAGCGGGAAGCCGATATTCTTGCGCACATTCATATGCGGGTAGAGCGCGAAGAGCTGGAAGACGAAGGCGATGTCGCGCTCGCGCGCCCGGCGCATGGTGACATCCTCGCCGCCGAGCAGGATCTTGCCGCCGGTCGGCAGCTCGAGGCCGGCGATCATGCGCAGCGTCGTCGTCTTGCCGCAGCCGGACGGCCCGAGCATGACGAAGAACTCGCCGTCCTCGACGACGAAATTGGAATCCTGCACGGCAACGAATGCGCCGAAGGCCTTCCTCAGGTTCTGAACACGGATCTCGGCCATCGTTATTCCGGGAATTTCGAGACGATGATGAACATCACCGTGCCGGCGAGCATGGTGACGAAGGAATAGGTGTAGAGCGCCAGCGCGAAGGGCTGGAACAGCATCAGGAAGCCGATCGCGATGATCGCCGTCGCGATGTTTTCCATCAGCCCGCGCCTTGCCCAGACGGGCCAGCGCGATTTGCGTTTTGCAGTCTGGATCGTGCTCATTTGCGCACCGCGCCGAAGGTGATGCCGCGCAGCAATTGCTTGCGGAGCAGGATGGTGAAGACGAGGATCGGCACCAGGAAGATGGTCGTGCCTGCCGCCACCGCCGGCCAGTCCTGGCCRCCTTCGCCGATGATGGTCGGGATGAAGGGCGGCGCGGTCTGCGCCGTGCCGGAAGTCAGAAGTGCGGCGAAGRCATATTCGTTCCAGGCGAAGATCAGGCAGAAGATGGCGGTGGCGGCAATTCCGGTCGTCGCCTGCGGCAGCACGGTGCGCCAGAAGGCCTGCAGCCGGGTATAGCCGTCGATCATCGCGGCTTCCTCGTATTCGCGCGGGATCTCGTCGATGAAGCCCTTGAGCAGCCAGACCGCGAGCGAGACGTTGACCGCGGTGTAGAGCAGGATCATGCCGAGCGCGGTGTCCGAGAGGCCGAGCTCGCGATACATCAGGTAGATCGGGATCGCCACCGCGATCGGCGGCATGAAGCGCGTCGACAGGATGAAGAACAGGAGATCGTCCGCGAGCGGCACCTTGAAGCGCGAGAAGCCATAGGCCGAGAGCGTGCCCAAAAACACCGCGCAGAAGGTCGAGCCGAAGGCGATGATCAGCGAATTGACGAAGCGCGGCAGGAAGTTCGACGGCCCGGCGATCACCATGTTGCGCTTGCGCACCGTCTCGTCGCAGAAGCCGGTCGCCGGCCCCAATGAGTTGATATATTCCGGCGTCTGCCTTGTGCGGGTGGTGAAGAGGTTGCAATAGCCCTCGATGCTCGGCTGGAAGACGATCTTCGGCGGATAGGCGATCGAATCCGGTGGCGTCTTGAAGCTRGTGGCGAAGATCCACAACAGCGGCACGATCGAGATCAGCGCATAGGCGATGATGATCGTGYCGGCGATCAGCTTGGCGTTCGACGAGGGCGCGACGACGGAATGGGCGGTGGTCAGGCTCATCTCTGCTTCACCTTGTTGAGCGCCTTGACGTAGATGTTTGCGAGGCCGAACACCGCGACGAACAGGATGATGGCGAAGGCTGAGGAATAGCCGGTGCGCCAGCTTTCGAAGGCCTGCCGCTTGAGCGTGATCGAGGCGACCTCGGTGGTCGAGCCTGGTCCGCCGCCGGTGAGCAGGTTGACCATGTCGAACATCTTGAAGTTCTCGATGCCGCGGAACAGCACCGCGAGCATGATGAAGGGCAGCGCCATCGGCAGCGTGATCRACCAGAACTGCCGCCAGTTCGAGGCGCGGTCGACCTCGGCCGCCTCGTAGATGTATTCGGGAATGGAGCGCAGGCCAGCGAGGCAGATCAGCATCACGTAAGGCGTCCACATCCAGGTGTCGACGATGATGATCGCCCAGGGCGCCARCTCGACATTGGACAGCATCTGGACATTCGTAGGCGGAATGCCGGTGACGAACGAGACGACATAGGAGAACAGCCCGATCTGCGGCTCGTAGAGGAAACGCCAGAAATTGCCGACCACCGCCGGCGACAGCATCATCGGCACCAGGATGATGGTGGTCCAGAAAGCGTGGCCGCGGAACTTGCGGTCGATCAGCCATGCCAGCGTGAAGCCGATGACCGTCTGCAGCAGGATCGTCCAGAACACGAAATGCGCCGTCGTCTGCATGGCGATCCAGATGTCCTGGTCGCCGAGGATTCGCTGGTAGTTCGAGAGCCCCAGATTCTTCACCACTTCGTTGGGGCGGTTGGCGCGGTAGTTGGTGAAGGAAAGATAGATCGCCCAGAACAGCGGGAAGATGTTGATGGCCAACAGCAAAAGGATCGTCGGCGAGATGAACAGCCAGGCGAGGCCCTTGTCGCTGATGCCCCGGATCTTCTTGGCCAACGGCTCCGGGGTAGCCCGGGCAACGTTGTCCGCAGTCCGATTGAGCATGGTAAGTCCTGCTTCGGTCACGGGGTAAGTCTCGGCTATGGAATTTATCTGAACTGCGTCCCGTGCCAAGGCGGCACGGGACGCTGCGGTTTGGGCTCGGGAGGAGCCGGTTACATCTTGCCGTCGTCCTGGAACACCTGCGTCCAGTCCTTGACGAGACCGTCAAGCGCGTCCTTGGCCGAGCCCTGGCCGGCCACGACATAGTCGTGGAAGCGCTTCTGCGAAGCCTGCAGCAGCGGCGCGTAGCTCGGTTCGGCCCAGAAGTCCTTCACGATGGCCATCGAGTCGAGGAAGGCCTGCGCATAGGGCTGGCTGGACGGGAACTTCGGATCCTTGACGACGGAGTTCAGGCAGGAATAGCCGCCGAGCGACCACCACTTGGCCTGCACGTCCTTGTTGGYGAACCACTTGATGTATTTCAGCGCCGATTCCTGCTTATCGGAATAGGAGRCCACCGAGATGYCCTGGCCGCCGAGCTGCGCGAACTGATCGCCGTCGGGACCCTTCGGATTGACGAAGTAACCGATCTTGTCGCCGCCGACATTCTCGTCCTTCTGCAGGCCGGGCCAGGTGAAGGCGAAGTTCATATGCATCGCCACCTGGCCGGATTTGAAGGCGTCGACGCCTTCGCCCATGTAGCTGTTGGAAGCGCCGGGCGGCGTGCAGCAATCATAGAGCGCCTTGTAGAACTCCAGCCCCTTCACCGATTTCTCGGAATTGACGAAGCCTTCCATCTCGTACGGCTTCTTCGGGTTCTCATACTGGAAGCCGTAGCTGTAGAGCACGTCCATGGCGCCCATGGTGATGCCTTCCGAGCCGCGCTCGGTGTAGATCGAGGCCCCGTAGACCGTCTTGCCGTCGATCTGCCGCTTCTGGAAAAATTCGGCGATCTGCTTCAGCTGGTCGAAGGTGGTCGGCGGGGCGAGGTCYCAGCCATATTTCTCCTTGAATTCCTTCTGCAGCTCCGGCCGCGAGAACCAGTCCTTGCGATAGGTCCAGCCGACGACGTCGCCCATGGCCGGCAGGGCCCAGTAGTTCGGCGTGTTCTTCGGCCATTCCGAATAGCCGACCACGGTCGCCGGCACGAAGTCGTCCATGCTGATCTTCTCCTTGTCGAAGAAGTCGTTCAGCTTGACGTAGTGGCCGTTCTCGGCCGCGCCGCCGATCCACTGGCTGTCGCCGATGATCAGGTCGCAGAGCTTGCCGTGCGAGTTGAGCTCGTTGAGGAAGCGGTCGGCGTAGTTGGTCCATGGCACGAACTCGAACTTCATGCCGATGCCGGTTTCCTTGGTGAAGTCCTTGGACAGTTCCACGAGYGCGTTGGCCGGATCCCAGGCCGCCCAGCACAGCGTCAGGTCTTCCGCATGCGCGACGTTCGAGACGGCTGTCGACGCAAAGATCGCCGAGGCCAGTCCCAACGCCAGTTTCAAGGTCGATTTCATGCCTTACCTCCCATTTGCGAAACGCGTCCGGATGACGGTTTCAAGAGCCCCTCAACCCTCGCTCCTCCGAGGGCCTAAACAAGGCGCGAGATGCGCAGCCGATGTTTAGTAATTTGTTTAGTGATGCTCTTTTTACTAAACAACGCAAGCGAATTCGTTGCTGCGTCGCAGCATGGCGAAACGGGTCATTGAAATCGTTGGGAAATGATCGCCGGACGCTGCGTTCCGCAGCCGTCAGCTGACCGGTTTGGCGGGGCCCGGGCTCGCCATCACCGGCCGGATCGCCGGCGCCGGCGGCAACAGCGCGCGTATGTCGGCGAAGGGGAAAGTCGGCTCGAAGCGGAAGGCTTCCGCCAGCGCGCCGGAGGCGCCGTTGCACTGGCCGGCGCGAAACTCGTTCTGGAGGCGCGCCCTGTGCACATAGTGCTCCGGACCTTGCGACTGGTGCGCGCGGATCGCCTTCGCCTTGATGTCCCAGTGATGCGAGATCTCGACATAATGCGTCGGCGAAAAGCCGGTGCCGCCAAGTGTGTCGGCATGCAGCACCGGCACCGCGAAGGACGCCGCGATGCGCACGCCGTCGGAAAGGGCGCGGTGGTCGCCATGATAATCATAGGGCGCATGGGTGATGGCGAGGTCGGGTTTCACCTCGTGGATCAACGCCTTCAGCGCCGAAACAAGCRCGGCATCGGCGACGAGTTCGCCGTCGGGAAAGTCGAGGAAGCGCGGCTCGACGCCGAGCAGCCCTGCCGCCTTGGCCGCTTCCTTGCGCCGCAAGCGGGTGAGCGCCGCCGGGTCCCCAGTACCGCCTTTGGCACCATCGGTGGCTATCGCAAAATTAAGCTCTGCGCCTTGCGCGGCATAGGCGGCCAGCGTACCGAACATGAATATCTCGATGTCGTCGGGATGTGCCCCCAGCGCCAGTATCTTCACGTCTTCTCTCCCGGAAATGGTATGCCGAACGGAATCCTGCTCGCCTTGATCGCCTATGCAAGCTATTCGTTCAGCGACGCCGTCATCAAGAGCCTGGGCGGGCAGTTCACCGTCTTCGAGATCGGCTTCTTTTCGACCCTGTTTGCCGGCTGTTTTCTGTTCTTCACCAAGCCGAGCGACGAACGCTGGCGCGACGCCTGGCGCACCAAAAGGCCATGGGCGGTGCAGGCGCGCGCCTTGGCGGGCATCGCATCCGGCGTGCTCAGTGTCTTTGCCTTCACCACCATTCCGTTGGCGGAAGTCTACGCGCTGATTTTCCTGGCGCCGCTGCTGGTCACCATCCTGTCGACGGTCATCCTGAAGGAAAGGGTCGGCCCCTGGCGGTGGCTGGCCGTCGTCGCCGGCTTTGTCGGCGTCATGCTGGTGGTGCGGCCAGGCTTTCGCGAATTGCATCTCGGCCATCTCGCCGCCTTCGCCAACGCCTTCCTCGCCGCCACCAGCGTCATCTTGATGCGCTCGCTCGCCCAGCAGGAAAAGCGCACGACCATTCTCGGCGCGCTGGTCGGCTACGGTCTTGTCTTCAACGGCGTCGGCGCGGCCGCGACGTCGTTCTCGCTCCCCGGTCTCGGACAACTGGTCTGGCTGGTGCTGGCTGGCATTTTTACCGCCGGCGGACAGCTGCTGCAATTGCTCGCGGTCAAATACGCGCCCGCGAACCGCATCGCGCCGACGCATTACTCGCAGATCGTCTGGGCGGTCATCCTCGGCGCGCTGTTCTTTCAGGAATATCCCGACTGGCTGTCGCTGGTCGGCCTGGCGGTGGTCGGCGCCTCGGGCCTGCTGACGATGGTGCGCGAGGAGGTGAGGCTCGGCACCGTGCGCTGGAACCCGTTTTCGCGCACCAGGCTTTGAGCGCATACGTTGCATGGCGACCGCGACCGCTGATATGCGGGCGACATGATGACGAGACCCCTGCCGGAGCTTCCGGTCACAGCCGCGCTGCCGGCGCTTGCCGCTGCACTTGCCGCGCGCAATAGCGCCGTGCTGGTGGCGCCGCCCGGCGCCGGCAAGACGACGCTGGTGCCGCTGGCGCTGCTCGACGCGCCGTGGCTAGGGCAGGGCCGGATCGTGCTGCTCGAGCCGCGGCGGCTGGCCGCCCGTGCCGCCGCCCGCCGCATGGCCGAATTGCTCGGCGAGGAGCCCGGCGGCACGGTCGGCTACGCCATGCGCATGGAGAACCGGACCTCGACGCGGACGAAAATCCTGGTCGTCACCGAAGGTGTGCTCTCGCGCATGATCCTCGACGACCCGGAATTGCCGGGCGTCTCGGCGGTGATCTTCGACGAATTCCACGAGCGGTCGCTCGACGGCGATTTCGGCCTGGCGCTGGCGCTCGACGTGCAGGGCGCGCTGAGGCCTGACCTGCGCCTGCTGGTCATGTCGGCGACGCTCGACGGCGCGCGCGTGGCGAAGCTTTTGTCGGAAGCGCCGGTGATCGAAAGCGAGGGCCGGGCCTTTCCGGTCGCGATCCGCTACGACGAACGGCCGGCCGGAACGGCGATCGAGGACGCCATGGCCAAAGCCGTGCGCGCGGCCCTGGCAGGCGAGCAGGGCAGCGTGCTCGCCTTCCTGCCCGGACAGCGCGAGATCGAGCGCACCGCCGAGCGGCTCGCGGGCAATGTCGCGGCCGACACCGACATCGTTCCGCTCTACGGGCAGCTCGACAACCGGACCCAGGATCAGGCAATCAGGCCGGCGCCGGCCGGTCGCCGCAAGGTGGTGCTGGCGACCTCGATCGCCGAGACCTCGATCACCATCGACGGCGTGCGCGTCGTCATCGATTCCGGCCTGTCGCGCCTGCCGCGCTACGAGCCGGCAAGCGGCCTGACCAGGCTAGAGACGGTCCGCGTCAGCAAGGCTTCGGCCGACCAGCGCGCCGGCCGCGCTGGCCGTACCCAACCCGGCGTGGCAGTGCGCCTGTGGCGCGCCGAGCAGACCGCGTCGCTTCCCGCCTTCACGCCGCCGGAAATGYTCGAGGCCGACCTGTCCGGCCTGCTGCTCGACTGCGCCGCCTTCGGCGTCGCCGATCCCTCCAGCCTTTCCTTCCTCGATCCGCCGCCGGCCCCGGCGCTCAACGAAGCGAGGGTGCTGCTCACGGCGCTGCATGCCATCGACAATACCGGACGGCTGACCGAGGCGGGTGCCGCGATGCGCAAACTGGCGCTGCCGGTGCGGCTGGCRCATATGGTGGCTGAGGCCGCGAAGACCGGCCATGCGCGGGAAGCGACCATGCTCGCCGTGCTGCTCACCGAGCGCGGCCTCGGCGGCGACAGCGCCGACCTGGAGCGGCGTCTGATCCGGTTTCGTGGCGAGAAATCTCCCCGCGCCAACGCCGCCAGGCAGCTTGCCGAACGTTTGGCCAGACAGGCCGGTGGCGGGCAGGGCGGC
Organism: Mesorhizobium sp. LCM 4576; assembly: GCF_001854815.1. NCBI lineage: Bacteria > Pseudomonadati > Pseudomonadota > Alphaproteobacteria > Hyphomicrobiales > Phyllobacteriaceae > Mesorhizobium > Mesorhizobium sp. LCM 4576. Next base: position 195,242 of record NZ_MDDT01000089.1, on the reverse strand, counting down.
GAAGCGATTTCTGCCGGCGGCCTCCTGATCCATGCCTGGCCGGATCGCGTGGCAAGGGCGCGCGGCGAGCGCGGCCGCTTCGTGCTCGCCAACGGCTCGGGCGCCATGGTCGATGCCGCCGATCCGCTTGCCAATGAAGCTTGGCTGGTCGTCGCCGACCTGCAGGGCAAGGCGCAGAACGCCCGCATCACCGCCGCCGCGCCGGTCGGCGAAGCCGATATTCGCGCCGCCCTTGCCGATCGCATCGAGACGAAGCGCGAGACGAGCTTCGACCGCGAGCGCCGCGCCGTGCGCGTGCGCGAGACCGCCAGGCTCGGCGCCATCACGCTGTCCGAGCGGATGCTGCCGGCGCCGTCCGGCGCCGATGCCGACCGCGCCATTCTCGACGCCCTGAGAGAGCACGGCCTGTCGCTGCTCGATTGCGGCAAGGAGGCGGAAACGCTCCGCCAGCGGCTTGGCTGGCTGCATCGCGGCTTAGGCGCACCCTGGCCCGATGTTTCGGATAAGGCCCTCATCGAGGGCCTCGACGACTGGCTCCTGCCCTTTCTCTCCGGCGATGCCTCCTTCGCGGCCATCAAGCCGGCGACTTTGTCGTCGGCGCTCATGGCGCTGGTCCCGCACGACCTGCAGCGCAAGGTCGACGTGCTGGCGCCGACCCATTTCGACGCGCCGTCGGGCAGCCATGTGCCGATCCGCTATGACGGCGAGTGGCCGGTGCTGGCGATCCGCGTGCAGGAGCTGTTCGGCCTCGACCGTCATCCGGCGATCGCGGGCGGCACGGTGCCGCTGACGCTGGAGCTGCTGTCGCCGGCGCACCGCCCCATCCAGACGACGCGCGACCTCCCCGGCTTCTGGCGCGGCTCCTGGACAGATGTGCGCACCGACATGCGCGGCCGCTACCCCAAGCACGTCTGGCCGGAAAACCCGCTGCTGGCCGCCGCCACCAGCCGCGCCAAGCCGCGCGGAACGTAGTGATAGGGCTCACAGCAATGAGCCGCATACCTTTGCGATTGGGGCAAACACCTCGCCACTTCGTCATCCACGGGCGGAGCAAGGAGCGAAGCGACGCGCGTAGACCCGAGGATCCATTCCGTTACCTCGACCGTAGAATGCAGCGGAGCAGAATTCTGCACCGTGGCAACGCTTGGAAGTCACGGAATGGATCCTCGGGTCTGCGCTCCGCTTCGCGTCGCTCCGCCCGTGGATGACGAAGTCGCGAGGCGCCTCGGTCAATCCCGAGTGTTCACGAACGATGAAGCACCGGCTGCCAATCGCTTAGGTCGCCTTTTCAGCACTACTAGCGCTTACCCTCTCGCGGTTATAATCGTAAGTCGATGATCAACATCCTGCGCGCGCCCGATTCCCAGCAAAGCCAGCGGCTGCGGCTCAACACGCTGATCCGCCTGCGCTGGCTCGCCATCGTCGGCCAGAGCATCGCGGTGCTCGTCGTCGCCTATGGCCTGAAATTCCCGCTGCCGGTGTCGATGTGCTTCGCGTTGATCGCCTTGTCGGCCTGGATGAATCTGTGGCTCACCTTCCGCTATCCGGCGGCGCATCGGCTCACCCCGCTTTCGGCCTTCGCCATCCTCACCTTCGACGGCATCCAGCTTACCGGCCTGCTTTACATGACCGGCGGYCTGACCAACCCGTTTTGCGTGCTGCTGTCCGTGCCGGTCGTCATCTCGGCCGCGTCGCTGCCGCTGCGGTTCACCGCGATCCTCGGCGCGCTGGTCATGGTGGCCGCGACGTTGCTGGTGTTCTTTCACCTGCCGCTGCCCTGGTATGAGGGATCGCCGCTGCCGATGCCCTTCATCTATGTCGCCGGCATGTGGATGGCGGTCTTCGCCTCGATCGCCTTCACCGCCATCTATGCCTTCCGCGTCGCCGCGGAAGCGCGCCTGCTCGCCAACGCTTTGGCCGCCACCGAACTGGTGCTGCAGCGCGAGCAGCATCTTTCGGCCCTGGACGGGCTGGCTGCCGCCGCCGCGCATGAGCTCGGCACGCCATTGGCCACCATCACCGTCGTCGCCAAGGAGATGGAAAAGGCGCTCGGCAAGGATCCGAAATATGGCGAGGACGTCAAGCTGCTGCGCTCGCAGAGCGAGCGTTGCCGCGAGATCCTGAAGCGGCTGACCAGCCTTTCGTCGGAAGGCGAGGCGCATCTGTCGCGCATGCCGCTCACCTCGCTGATCGAGGAGGTGACGGCGCCGCATCGCGATTTCGGCATCTCGATCCGGCTGCGACCCGGCGAGCGTATCGGCCCCGAGCCGGTCGGGCGGCGCAGCCCCGGCGTCATCTACGGGCTCGGCAATCTGGTCGAGAACGCCGTCGATTTCGCCCGCAAGTCCRTCACCGTCAGCTGGAGCTGGGACAATGAGGCGGTCACCTTCACCATCACCGATGACGGGCCGGGATTCCCGGCCGAGATCATCGATCGCATCGGCGAACCCTACATGTCGACGCGCCAGGGCACGGAGGCCGGCGGCGGCCTGGGGCTGGGCTTGTTCATCGCCAAGACCTTGCTGGAGCGCTCCGGCGCCACCATCGATTTCCGCAATTCGAGCGGGCTCGGCGAGGGCGCGGTGGTGCAGATTTCCTGGCCGCGCGGCCTCTTCCTCAACCAGGACCAGGCTTCGGCCACCATGTTCGACAACGCGTAAATCTTGGTTGGACGGTGCTTAAACCTTGCAATTGCCGCATGGCAGCTCTGTTGCCGGCTCTAAAAATTGGACATTGTTCTTGCAGGACTGTATCTGCGTAAAAGTGAGGCATGTCGCCTAAAACCGTGCAGCGGCTTTGGGAAGACGACATGCCCGGAAACAAGGATCGGAAGGGCCCCCCGCCAGAATAGGTTCGGCGCGGTGCGCTTCAGATCAGTAGGATGCCGATAAGATGAGCGGAGACGAAACGACTGGCGCAATGGTCGAGGGCGAGGACACCTCGCTGCTCATCGTCGAGGACGACAAGCCGTTCCTCACCCGRCTTGCCCGGGCCATGGAGACAAGGGGCTTTGTGGTCGAGACGGCGGAGAGCGTGGAAGAGGCGGTCGCCAAGGCGCGCGCCCATCCGCCGGYCTATGCGGTGGTCGACATGCGGCTGGGCGACGGCAACGGCCTCGATGTCGTGGYCGCCATCCGCGAGAAGCGCGACGACGCCCGCGCCATCATCCTGACCGGCTACGGCAACATCGCCACCGCGGTGACGGCGGTGAAGCTCGGCGCCGTCGACTACCTCTCGAAGCCCGCCGATGCCGACGACGTGTTCGCCGCGCTTACCCGCACCTCGGGCGAGCGCGCGGCGCCGCCGGAAAACCCGATGTCGGCCGATCGCGTGCGCTGGGAGYACATCCAGCGCGTCTACGAAATGTGCGACCGCAACGTTTCCGAGACGGCGCGCCGCCTGAACATGCACCGCCGCACGCTGCAGCGGATCCTCGCAAAGCGGGCACCGCGCTAATCAGCGCTGAGCGCGCAGTGTTATGCACCTCCAGGCCGGCCTTGGTCCGGCTTGCAGTAAAGATGCCAACCGCCAAGGCCGGCGCTGCCCCTCATCGCCCTGCCGGGCACTTCTCCCCGTATGGTGACGGGGAGAAGGGGCCGTCCGAAGCCTTGGCGCTTTTCTTGCAACGTTGGCGATTGGYGAAACCGCCGGCGACAGCGCCCTTCTCCCCGTTCCACGGGGAGAAGATGCCGGCAGGCAGATGAGGGGCGGCGCCGGCGTTCGCAAAATTGTGGCGCTTGCCCGGCCGTTGAAGTTTGCGCATCATCGCGCCGCCGAAAGGGAAGCGAGGAGTCGAAATGCAGGCTTTGGATCAACGGCCGAGATCGATCCTGCGCGAGTTCCTCGACGGCGAGGCCGCCGGCGGCATCATCCTGATGGTGGCCGCGGCCCTTGCATTGATCGTCGCCAACTCGCCTTTGGCCGAGACCTATTTCGCCGTCCTGCACGCCTATCTCGGGCCGCTCAGCGTCTCGCACTGGATCAATGACGGGCTGATGGCGGTGTTCTTCCTGCTGGTCGGGCTGGAGATCAAGCGCGAGATGCTTGACGGACAGCTCTCGACCTGGCCGCGCCGCGTGCTGCCGGGCATCGCCGCCGCCGGCGGCATGGCGGTGCCGGCGCTGGTCTATGTCCTGATCAACCGCGACAATCAGGCGGCGCTCTCCGGCTGGGCGATCCCCACCGCCACCGACATCGCCTTTGCGCTCGGCGTGCTTTCGCTGCTCGGCAGCCGCGTGCCCGCCGCGCTGAAGGTCTTCCTCACCGCTCTGGCCATCATCGACGATCTCGGCGCCGTCGTCATTATCGCGCTGTTCTACACCAGCGGCCTGTCGTTCGCCTATCTGGCCGCCGCCTTCGTGGTCATTGCCTTGCTCGTCCTGCTCAACCGCATGCGGGCCATGAAACTCTGGCCRTATCTCCTGCTCGGCGTCGTCTTGTGGGTGCTGGTGCTGAAATCGGGCGTGCATGCCACGTTGGCCGGCGTCGCGCTGGCGCTCACCATCCCGCTGGAGCGTTCTCCCGGCATCAGCCACGATACGGGACATTCGCCGCTGCACCGGCTGGAGCACGGCCTGCACAAGCTCGTGCCCTTCATCGTCATCCCGATCTTCGGCTTTGCCAATGCCGGGGTCTCGCTCGGCGGCCTGAGCCTTGCAGCCCTTGTCGAACCGCTGACGCTGGGCGTCGCCGCCGRCCTGGTTCTCGGCAAGCTGGTCGGCGTTTTCGGCTCCTCGGCGCTGGCGATCCGGCTCGGCCTCGCCGACCTGCCGGTCAATGCCGGCTGGCTGCATATGCTGGGCATTTCGCTGCTGTGCGGCATCGGCTTCACCATGAGCCTGTTCATCGGCCTGCTCGCCTTCGCCGCCGACCCGGCGCTCCAGGACGCGGTGAAGGTCGGCATCCTCGCGGGGTCGCTGGTTGCCGCGCTGCTCGGCGCCGCCGTGCTGCTGACGGCACCGGCGGCCGGCGGGGCGGAAGAAGATCTGGGCTGATCCTCAGGACGCAACTGGCTCCGGCGGCAGGCCGAAGGCCGCGAACAAGGCGGGGCCGAGCGGCGGGACATAGATCGTCAGCGCGGCGATTCTGTCTTCGGCTGGTTCGATCACATGCAGCGAATGCGGCCGCCAGGCGGAATCCTGGCGGCCGAGCGCGTAGACCCCCACGGCCGGCTGGGCGTTGGCGCCGATGGCCACCGCTCGATAGGCGGCAAAATTTCCCCAGACGGTTCGGAGGAAAGCGCCGACGGCCGGGCGCCCATGGTACCATTCCCGCCATGGCGGCATGTGGTAGACGGCGTCCTCGCGCAGCAGGTCGACGAGTCTGTCGAGATTGTCGGCCTGCCAGGCCTGCATATAGCGTTCGAGCAGCACGCCTTCGTCCGCGCTGGGTCGCGACCGCTGCGTCGTGCGCACCTGGCGATTGCCCAGCGTCGCGCGGGCCCGCTGCAAGGCGCTGTTGATCGAGGCCGTCGATCCGCCGAGCAACTGCGCCGTCTCGATGGCGGACCATCCGAGCACATCGCAGAGCAGCAGGGCCGCGCGCTGCCGCGGCGGCAACAACTGGATCGCCGCGACGAAAGCGAGCCGCACGGCCTCGCGGGCCTCGTAGCGCGCTTCCGGACCAGGCCTGTCGTCGGCAATATCCGGGAGCTCCACGTCCGGATATGGATCCAGCCAGGCGAGCTCCGCGGTCGGGCCACCGTTCGCGCCTCCTTCGGAGGGCGACCGTCCAGGCTGTTCGAGAATGCGCCCAGCCGACGACCGTGCCTTGATCGCGTTGAGGCAGCTCTTGGTGGCGATCGCGTAAAGCCAGCCGCGCGCCGAGCCGCGCCCGTCGAATTGCGACCGCGCGCGCCAGGCCTTGAGGAACGTCTCCTGGACGAGATCGTCCGCCTCGTTGAGCGAGCCCATCATCCGGTAGCAATGCAGCTTGAGCGCGCGGCGGTGGGCGACGGTCAGGCGCTCGAAGGCCAGCCGGTCGAGCACCGGCTGGCCCGGCCGGCCCAAAGGCTCGATAGGGCCGGCAGCATCAGTCATGGGAAGCCCCGGGGCGCTGAATCCGACCCGCATCCTGCGCGCCTCATGCCGCCGCCGCAAGGCCGCTGCCGCTTACCGTGAAGGAACTGCCCTGCGGCTTGCCTGTCGCGAGCTCGACCACCGCCCGTCCGACATCGTCCGGCGTCTGCATGTCGCTCAAGCTGGCGAGGAAGTCGGCCGGGCGGATGCCCATATAGGCGGCGATGCTGTCGATGCCGCGATCGCCGACCCCGGTGCCCGGCATGATGCGGGCCGGCGAAAGCGCCATGAAACGCAGGCCGAGGCCGAGCTTGTCCGATTCCTTCTGGCAATGGCCGGCCAAAAATATCTGCATGCGCTTGGCGCCGGCATAGCCGCCCGAATTCGGCGGGCCGCCGGTGATGGCGGCGCCGCTGGCAATCAGCACCACCCGGCTGCCCGCTTTGAGTCGACCCTTGAGGGCTTCGCGGCAGAACAGGAACGATGCCTTGACGTCCATTTCCCAGTTCGCCGAGAAGACGTCCCAGCTCTGCTCCTGGATCGGCGCGGCAGCGGCGAGCGCCCCCGCGCAGACCACCAGCAGGTCGGGCGCCAGCGCATCGAAAACCGCCTGCGGCGCGGCTTCCGCCGTCGCATCCGCGGCCAATGTCTTCAAGCCCGGGCGTTCCCAGGCAAGCTGCTTCAGGTCGGCGGCGCCTCGGGCGACGGCAAGCACGGTCGCTCCCGCGCCAAGCGCGGCTTCCACGATCGCGCGGCCGACGCCCCGGCTGCCTCCGACGACGACGACATTCTGATTTTGCAACGGTTTCATGTGATCACCTCTTCCAGGCCGCCGGCCATCCGGACGCGCCTGTAGGTGAAGACAATCGGGATGAGCGAAAATCATCGGTGCGAGATGAAAATTCTTGCCGGCCGCAGGCGAGGGGAGGTTCGAGCCTGGCCCCACGCCAGACGTCAAGGACCCCGGCACCTAATCCTCGGGAAAAGAACCTATTCGCTCTCGCCGTCCAGCGCCGGCACGGCGACGCCGGCAAGCTCGGCTGCCAGGAGCCGCGCGGCGCCCGCCCGCGCGATCCGCAGCATCAGCGCCTTGCGCGTCGCGGCCGCCATGCGGTGCTCCGGCGCATCGCGCAGGATCTCCGCGCCGTAGCCGTCGGAAAGGATGAAGCCGCATTCCTCGGGAAAGATGTCAGCCGGCACGCCGGGATGGGTGGCGAAGAAGAAGCGGTCGGAGTGCAGCCGGTAGTCCGRCCATTTGCGGTCGACGCGAAAATCCTCGATCGAGGATTTGATCTCGATGATCCAGATGTCGCCCTGCCTGGTCAGCGCGACGAGATCGGCGCGCCGCCCGGTGGCCAAAGACAGCTCCGGCAGCACATGCGCGCCCATTTCGGTGAGCAGCCGCTGCACGCCGCGCCGCACCAGCATGGCCCGCTCCGACTGGCGGCCGTCGATCAACGGGTTGAGGGGAATCGGGGAAACGATGGGCATGGGACGCACCATGCCAGATTTTGTTCACGGTTTGAACCCGCAATGGGCGCACGATTATATATTTTGAAAAGCCGGGAGCGCTGATACGAAAAGCGCATGAGGCAACCCAATAAGTTTATGATGCGAGCCGTTGTAATCGCTATGGAGCTTGCTCTAGCCTGGCTGGTTGCCCAATCCCTTTGGACAAGCCGGATTCCTTTCAAGGATCACCCCATAGAGCGAGCCCTTGACCCATTTACTTACTGGGTCGAGTTGGCCTTAATGGCGTTCGCTATGGTAACCGTGCCGCTCTGGATGCTCTACCGAGAGCGGCAAGGGCGCTAAAGCCTACTTAGACCCACCCGCAGACCAGCGGTTTGACCTCTAGCTGCGATTGTATTTTACAATACTTAACCGCCCGGCGATAGGTTTCTACCTTGGGTTTTGAACCGGGGAGCGGCCATTTGGATTGGCAATCTATAGCAAAAGGATGGCGGCGGTTCTGGTCGGAACGGCTCGTAAAGCAGGAAGACGTCGAGACTCGAGACTTCACGCTATCGTTCAAAGTTTATCGTTCTGACGATGGTGCGCAGACATGCCGTATGAGTTTTCATACGGCTGGCGATGCATAGTCTTTCCAATTCCCGATGGTGATGTGGACCGCTTTATCCAAGCCGCTCAGGAAGCTAGGGCACAGCTAGCGACTCAGGCCCAACAAGCGGATGAATGCGGCGTCCTGTGAAAGATATAATCGCCAAAGGGCGGGCGATTATACAGACCGGCGGTCGAAATCCGTCGCTAGTGCGAGGCGACGGGATCCTGCTGTGATCCGATGGCTGGACAAAGGCCGGTTGGGCGCGGGTAACCTTGGGGACGAGCCGGTCCCGCGCTCCAGCGCGATTACGGTGCCGGTTTGTGAGTTCACGATCTAGCGCGACCCGGCCCAAAACGGGGGGAACATTGCCTGACCTCCCACGTTGTGCAGCGCGGCGCATCCCGTAGGACTGGAACACTGCTTGTCGTGCCGCCGTTGGGGATGACCTGACAGCCCGCCCGTGACAGCCATCTCGGGCGGGCCAGCTTTAAGGTGATCTGGCCCAAACCGGCGGATGAATTCAGCCAGATGCACTCCTGAGCTTGGCCATCGAGTCAGTGCGGATTCCTGACAGCCCGTGGAATATGAGGGCTTCGGGGACCCTTATTGCGAATCCSCCGCTCGAAATTCATCCGCCAGGAGCCTGGCCAGGTGGTCGCGGCTCAGGCTCAATGTCTCTTTCAGGAACCACAGGAAGTTGCTCGGGCCGTCCGTCGGCAGGCCGCTTTCCTCAGCCTGGGCGATGACCGCGCGCTGGCGCTCGATCCGCTGTTCGATCTCGCGGATATGCTGCTCGACCCGTCCGATGTCTTCCTGGAGACTCATGGCCGGCAATCTCATTGTGCACAATCGTCAAGATAGCACCAAACCGGAAATGCGTGGAGCGTAAAGCCAAGCGGGATGCTTGGCCGTGGTTCACGCAAGATTAGGTCTTGCTAACCATGCCCCTCGGCAGCAATCTCGCCCTGAGAGGATTTCCCCATGACCCGCGATCAGATGCTTGCCCACCTCCGGTCCGCCGACGCCGTCGCGCGCGAGGCGGCGGTGCATGGGCATCATCCGTTCGGCTGCGTGCTGATCGGGCCGGACGATCGCGTTTTGATGCGGCAGGGCAATCTCGACACGGTGCGCCATGCCGAGACGGAGCTCGCCCGCCGCGCCGCGGCGGCCTATGAGCCTGAGTTCCTGTGGCAATGCACGTTGGTCTCGACCTTCGAACCGTGCGCGATGTGCGCCGGCACGATGTACTGGGCGAATATCGGGCGCCTGGTCTATGGGGTCGAGGAAACCAGCCTCCTGGCGCTCACCGGCGATCACGAGGAGAATCCGACGATGAACCTCGCCTCGCGCACCGTCTTCGCCTCCGGCCAGAAGAAGATCGAGGTCTTCGGCCCCTTTCCCGAAATCGCCGACGAATTGCTCGCCCCGCATCGCGATTTCTGGAAGCGCTGACACGGTCTCAGAAGCTGGCGTTTCCCGCCTCGTTGAATCGGTAGACCAGCGACAGCGAGAGCGTCTGCACGGTCGGTTTGAAGGAAATGGCGCTGTCCGGGGCTCCGGTGGCTTCGACATACATGCCCGCGCTTCTGCGGCCGTAGTCGGCAAAGCGGTATTCGGTCTTCATGGACCAGCCCGGTGAAGCGATGCCCGTGAAGTCGAGCGTGTTCTCGACGCCGCCGCCCACGAACCAACCGCCATAATGTTGCCCCGCAACGCTCAAGGGCACGAGCGGCGCCGGGTCGAGGCCGGAGCCAGTGAACTCGGCGTGGCTGTAGCCRCCATCCACGTAGATCAGCGCGTCCGGAGTGGCCAGTACGCCGAGACGAAGCCCCGCGGCAAAGTTCAGCCTGTTGCTCGTGGTGCCAGAATATTGCTCGAAGGGCGCCTTGATCGAGCCCCTGATGTCGCCGAACTGCGCGTCGGCAAAGGCGCCGGCCACCCAATTGGGGGTGAATTGCCAGTCATAGCCCCCGCCTACGGTGGCGAAGCCGCCGCTGCCGCTGGTCCCCACCGACGGTCCCGGCGCAGGAAAGCCTCCGAAATCGGTGTACTGGTCGGCGCTCCACCAGCCGAACCCGCCGCCGGCGGAAAGATAGAACCCGCTCCAGTCCCGGGCCGGCGCTTGCCTCACGGCGTTCATGTCGGCCGCCCAAGCCGCCGGCGGCAACATGCTTGCGATCACGATACCGGCCGCGTGCAAAAATCTCATGCGAAAGTCCCCGAAATTGATCTTGGCACGTGCAGCCATGGCTGATTTTGCGGCTGCCGTCTTGGACGGACGGGCTCCGGCATTGGATGGGCGGGCGCGGTTTGAAATCGATTGGGAATGTGGCGCGGCTRCAACGAACACCGATCCAAATGATCACAGCTTGGACCGGGTGGCTCTAGGATTGGACTGGGGAGCCTTTTGGCTTCTTTTTGGTCGACCCCCGCTGGCACAGTCGTGCTAGGCTGAGAACGGGGCAAACAGATTTCCATCCATGCAGAAGATCGATTTTTCGTCGGCCAGCCTGCCAGCGCATCTGAGCGACAGGGATCGCTTTCGCCTCTGGCGCGACATGTGGATGGAGCAACTTGGCAATGCCGAGATCAGGCATGCCGAGGACAAGCCTTTCGCGACGGCGACGAAGATGCGCTTCCTCGGCGAGCTTCGCGTCGGCCTGTTCGAGACCACGACCGAATACTATGTGCGCACGCGCCGGCATGTCGCCAACGACCGCGACGATATCTTCGYCGGATTCTACCGCAGCCCCAAGCCGCAGATATGGTCGGTCGCCGATTGCGATCTGTCGCTGCGGCTCGGCAACGGCATCGCCTACAACGTCGCCCAGCCCTGCCGCAGCTTCACCGACGGCGTCACGTCATGGGTCCTGGCCTMCATCCCCCGCGCCTCGTTGCTGAGACAGGTGCCGCATGCCGACGACCGCCCGGTGACGCGGCTCGACCCGGYAAGTCCCGCCGTGCGCCATCTGGAGCGCATGATCGACTTCCTGCTTCGATCCGAGGAGGTGGATGAGGAGCCGGCGCTTTCGCGGCAGGCCGGAACGGCGCTGGCCGATCTGATCGTGCTGGCGCTGGGGGCCAAGGGCGATGCCGCGGAGATCGCGATCGGCCGCGGGCTGCGCGCGGCGCGGCTGCGTGAAGCTTTGGCGGTGATCGAGTTACGCTTCACCGACCCGGCGCTGTCGACGGAGATGGTGGCCCGTGCGATCGGGCTTTCGCGTCGATATCTCAACACGCTTCTGCTCGAGAGCGGCAGCACCTTTGCCGAGCGCGTGCTGGAGCTACGGCTGCGCAAGGCATGCGCCATGCTGTCGGACATCCGCAACGACGCCACGAAGGTAAGCGACATCGCGCTCGCCGCGGGCTTCAACGACGTATCCTATTTCAACCGGCGGTTCCGGGCTCGCTTCGGCGCCTCGCCCACGCAATATCGCGGCGGGTAATTTCTTTCAGGCGGATACTTGGTCCGCCGCGCCCGCCATGTCGTCCAGGATCGGGCAGTCCGGCCTGTCATCGCCATGGCAGGCATGGATGAGCTTCTGCAGCGTCGAGCGCATCGACTGCAATTCACGCACCTTCTCTTCGATCGCCCTGACATGGGCGGCGGCGATCTCGCGCACGTCGTGGCTGGCGCGGCCACGATCCTCATAGAGCGCCATCAGCTGCCTGCAATCTTCGATTGAGAAGCCGAGATTGCGCGCACGGCGCAGGAAGGCCAGCCGATGGACGTCGTCGCCGGAGTAGTCGCGATAGCCGTTCCCGGCCCGCGCCGGGCGGATCAGGCCGATCTCCTCATAGTAGCGGATGGTCTTGGCCGGCAGGCCGGAACGCTCGGCGGCATCACCGACATTCATGGCACTCTCCTTGGACTCCAGGCGGCTCTATGAGCCGCCTCATTGATTTTGTTTCACAATCCTGTGAACCCTGTTGCCGAAATGCCGCAGTTCGGCACTTACCGGCAGGTAAGGTCTTGCATATAGGCAGTGCGCGCTTGGCAAGCAAAAGAAATGCCAGCATGAATGATGGCAGCAAAGCGGCCGACTCGTGCCGCTGCCATAGAGACGGGGCGTCGGACCTATTCATGCGCTTGAAGTCATTTGCAATCCTCGCCGCTCTTGCGCTGTCGACCGCGATCAGCGGGTGYAGCACCATCGGCGGGCAAATGTTCACCAACAACTATGGCGCGATGACCGATGCCGGCTATCAGCTGCCGCGCATCCCGATCGAAAAAGTCCCCGCCAGGTATCACCGCCAGGAAGTGCGGTATGACTCCCCCGAGAAGCCGGGCACCATCATCGTCGATACCCAGAACAAGTTCCTTTACTTCATCGAAGGCGACGGCATGGCGATGCGCTACGGCATCGGCGTCGGCCGCGAAGGTTTTGAATGGCACGGCACCGCCCATATCGCGCTGAAGCGCGAATGGCCGACCTGGACGCCGCCGGCGCCGATGATCAAGCGCCAGCCCGAGCTCGCCAAATTTGCCGGCGGCATGGAGCCGGGTCTGAAGAACCCGCTCGGCGCGCGCGCCATGTATCTCTTCAACAAGGGCGGTGACATGGGCTACCGCCTGCATGGCAGCCCGGAATGGTTCTCGATCGGCAAGGCGATGTCGTCGGGCTGCATCCGGTTGATGAACCAGGATATTATCGACCTCTACGACCGCACGTCGGTCGGCGCCAAGGTCATCGTGATGTAAGGACCATGATCCCGAAAGGTGGAAGCCGGTTTTCGGAAAAGATCATGGTCAACTAAAGAGTTTCGCAAGCGGACCGTCTAGGCAACAACAAGACGTCCTGAAAACAAAAAACCGGGCTGTTGGGGCCCGGTTTTTTGTTTTCTGCGTTCTGGATCAGAACTCGCTCCGCCGCCACGCGGCTGGCGGACTCTCAGGCGACTTGCTCGACCTGCTGCACCTCGGGAACGAAGTGACGAAGCAGGTTCTGGATGCCGTGCTTCAGCGTCGCCGTCGACGACGGGCAGCCGGCGCAGGCGCCCTTCATATGCAGGAACACCGTGCCGTTCTCGAAACCGCGGAAGGTGATGTCGCCGCCGTCCTGCGCGACGGCCGGACGCACCCGCGTATCGAGCAGTTCCTTGATGGTCAGCACCAGCTCCTCGTCGGCCTTGTCGTAGAACTCGCCGGTCCCGCCGGCTTCGCTCGCCGGAGCGGCCGAAGCCATGACCGGCGCGCCGGACATGAAATGCTCCATGATGGCGCCGAGTATCGCCGGCTTCAGATGCTGCCAGTCCGGGCCGTCCTTGGTCACCGTGATGAAATCATAGCCGAAGAAAACCCCGGTGACGCCCGGGATCTCGAACAGCCGGCCGGCCAGCGGCGAGGCCTCCGCCGCGGCTTCGGCGTTGCGGAAATCGGCGGTGCCTTCGCGCAGCACTTCCTTGCCGGGAAGAAACTTCAACGTCGCCGGATTCGGCGTCGATTCGGTCTGGATGAACATGGGTATCTCCAGGCCCTTCGCGGGCCGATAGTTTGGAATAGTTCTAAATAGGCTCTATCGGCTGGACATTCAAGCGAAACGCGTCGCTGCGAACGGCTGGCTGGCGGAATGTTTTATCGCCTCCGCCATGAGTTTTGAAGTGGGTCGCGGTGGTCGGGTTGGCGGTCGCCCGATTGAGATGGCTTAAGCGAGACTGTCGATCTCTTCGTCGGACAGGTTCTGCGGCACCACCGTCACTGGAATAGGGAAAGCCGCGCCGCGGCCGGCAACCGCGCTGACCAGCGGTCCCGGGCCTTCCTTGCCGGCGCCGGCCGCCAACACCAGGATGGCGATGTCCTGATCGTCCTCGATCAGCTTGTGGATCTCCTCGGTCGGCTTGCCTTCGCGCACGACCAGTTCCGGCTCGATGCCGACGCTCTGACGCACCTTGTTGGCGTAGCCGTCGAGTGCCCCGCGCGCCGTCGCGTTTGCTTCCTCGCGCATGATCTTTTCCACGCCCAGCCAGTGCTGGAAATCGTCCGGCTCGATGACATAGAGCAGTACCAGCACGCCGCTGGTGTGCTGCGCCCGCTTCGAGGCATAGGCGACGGCGCGCTCGCATTCCGGCGTGTCGTCGATGATCGCCAGGAATTTTCTGCGATGCCCGGCTTCGCGGCTGAGGCGTTTGGAGACCATGTCTATCTGCTCGGTATGGTTTCAGCCGCAATCTGCCACCGCCACGGACCGGCGGCAAGCCGCCGGCCGGTACGGCAATGGTCCCAGAGCAATTCCAGGAAAAGTGTGTAGCGGTTTTCCGTCCGGAATTGCGTCGAAACAACTACTTGTCGATCAGTCCTGCAGCAGGCCGATGATGTCGCGAACCGTCTTCATCGTGCCCTCGGCGATCGCGCGGGCGCGGTCGCCGCCATCCTTGAGCACGGCATCGACATAGGCGCGGTCGCCCTCGATGCGGCGCATCTCCGCAGCGATCGGCGCCAGCTTTTCCACGGCAAGGTCGGCAAGCGCCGGCTTGAACACGGAAAACTGCTGGCCGCCATATTGCTTCAGCACGTCTTCCTTCGAGATCTCCGCCAGGCCGGCATAGATGCCGACGAGGTTTTCCGCCTCGGGCCGGCTTTCCAGCCCGTCGATCTCGCTCGGCAAGGCCTCCGGATCGGTCTTGGCCTTGCGGATCTTCTTCGAGATGGTGTCGGCGTCGTCCGTCAGGTTGATGCGCGAGAGGTCAGACGGGTCCGACTTCGACATCTTCTTGGAACCGTCGCGCAGGCTCATGATGCGCGCCGCCGGGCCGCCGATGACCGGTTCGGTGATCGGGAAATAGCCGTTCACCGTCTCCTCGCCTATCCTCATCTCGACGCCGACGCCGAGCGCCGCGATCTTCTCGGAGAAGTCGTTGTTGAATTYCTGCGCGATATCGCGGGTGAGCTCCAGATGCTGCTTCTGGTCCTCGCCCACCGGCACATGGGTGGCGCGGTAAAGCAGGATGTCGGCGGCCATCAGGCTCGGATAGGCGAGCAGGCCGAGCGAGGCGTTCTCGCGGTCCTTRCCTGCCTTGTCCTTGAACTGCGTCATGCGGTACATCCAGCCGATGCGTGCCACGCAGTTGAAGATCCAGGCCAGCTCGGCGTGCTGGATGACCCGCGACTGATTGAAGACGATGTGCTTCTTCGGGTCGATGCCGGAGGCCAGGAACGCTGCGGTGATCGAGCGCGTCYGGTCGCCGAGGTCCTGGTGCACGAGCTGCGCCGTCAGCGAATGCAGGTCGACGACGCAATAGATGCAGTCGGACTGTTCCTGTAGGGCGACGAATTTCTTGATGGCGCCGAGATAATTGCCGAGATGCAGATTGCCGGTCGGCTGGACGCCCGAAAAGACGAGTGGCTTGAAGGCGGTCATGATGTCCTCATGGCTTGTGGAGGGCCGTTTCGCGCGCGGCGAAAGTCTTTCGACGGCGCGCTTATGAACGAAGGTGGTTGTGGGATCAAGAGCTTGGAATTGAGCCAATTGAGACGAGCTCACAATTGACACTCCGTGGATGGAACTACATACTACTGGCTACACGCAGAAATGTAGACATGACCATCAACATCAACAACAAGGAAGYCGACAGGCTGACACGGGCCTTCGCTAAAGTCGAAGGGGTCGGTCTCACCGAGGCGATCGTGATTGCGATGCGGGAGGCATTGGAGCGTCGCCGCAATCGTGAAACGCCTTTGGAAACGGYGGCGCGGTTGCGGGCTGAATTTGGGATCAAGCTCAGCGAGCAAGCGCGCAAGCCGCTGCCTCGCTCGGTCTACGATGAATTGTCGGGCGACGACTGATGTTTGTCGACGCAGCAGCCATCGTCGCGATGCTGAGCAACGAGGTCGAAGCCGAACGCTGCGCGCGAGCGGTCACCGAAGCATCGGCACCGTTCACTTCCGCCATCGCCGTGTGGGAAGCCGCCATGGCGCTAGCTCGGCCGGAAAAGCTGGCCATACCGGTCGTCAGAAGTGCGGAGATTGTAGGCCGCTTTCTCGAAGAACGCGCAATTGCGTTACGCGAGCTTCCGCCGGCGCCCGAGGCAGCGTCGCTATCCATTGAGGCCGCGTCACGATTTCGCAGCAACGCCATGCGCCTGAACATGGCGGATTGTTTCCACTACGCTTGCGCTCGCTATTACGCCGTTCCGATGCTCTCTACGGCAGACGAATTCAGGCTCACGGATCTGGAGACTGTTCCGTAACAGGCGGCGTTGTCTTCGACCCGCGCCGAACGTTCCGGCGGATCATGCCGAAATCGGCGCCGCCGGTGCCGAAGGCGGCGATGAAATAGAGCGCCGCACCCCCGCCGACCAGCGCGAACAGCGTCGTCGCCTTCACCACCAGCGGCGAGCCGGGACCGAGCCTGGCGGCGAAGTAGTGTTCGGCGAAGTAAAGCGCCGTCGCCATGATCGCCGCCGACAGCACCAGCCGCGGAATACGCTTCAAGAGCGGGATGTCGCGGCCCCAATGGCCGCGCCTGATCAGCATGCCGAGCAGCATCAGCGCGTTGACCCAGCCGGCGACGGCCGAGGCCACCGCGATGCCCGGCGCGCCCATCGAAGGGAACAAAGTCAATGCGGTGGCGACGTTCACGCCGACCGAGATTGCTGCGAAGATCATCGGCGTGCGCGTGTCCTCGCGCGCGAAATAGCCCGGCGTGAAAGCCTTGATCAGCACGAAGGCCGGCAGGCCGAGGCCGAAGATCGCGAGGATGGAAGCGACAATCGGCGTCGAGTGGTTGGCGGCGAAGGCGCCGCGCTCATAGACCAGCCGCACGATCGGCTCCGACATCACCCAGAGTGCGGCGGCCGCCGGCAACGTCATGAACAGGGTGAACTCGACCGAGCGGTTCTGCAGATTGGCGGCCTCGATCAGATTGCCCGATTTCAGCGCCCGCGACAGTTCCGGCAAAAGCACGATGGCGACGGCCACGCCGACGACGCCGAGCGGCAGCTGGTAGATGCGGTCGGCATAGGCGAGCGAGGACACGGCGCTGTTCTGCCCCGAGGCGATCGCCGTGCCGATCAGCTGGTTGATCTGGGTTATGCCGCCGGTGATCGCCGCCGGCAGCGCCAGGATCAGCAGCCGCTTGACGTTGGGCGTCATCTTCGGCCGGCGGAAGCCGATCGAGATGCCGGCATGGCGCACCGCCACCCAGACGATGGCGAGCTGCACGATGCCCGCCGCCAGCACGCCCCAGGACAGCCCGAAGCCGACATCATGCGCGTCGAGCCCGTGATACCAGGCATAGGCGAGCACGCTGATCAGGATGATGTTGAGGAAGGCGGGCGCGATCGCCGCCGCGAAATAGCGGCGCAGCGAGTTCAGCATGCCCGCCATCATGGCGCCGAGCGACATGCAGATGAGATAAGGGAACATGATCGTCGCAAGCGTGACGGTCGTCTCGAACTTGCCCGGAATGTCGGCGAAGCCCGGCGCCACCAGGTAGCGCACGATCAGCGGCATCGCGAGTTCCATCGCGATGGTCAGCGCCAAAAGCGCCGAAAACAGCACGCCGAACACTTCCTCCGAGAAGCGCTTGGCGCCTTCATTGCCGTGCTGCTCGATCTCCTTGGCGAAGAGCGGCACGAAAGCGGCGTTGAAGGCGCCTTCGGCGAACAGCCGGCGGAAGGTATTGGGGAACTGGAAGGCGGCGTTGAAGGCATCGGCGACCGGCCCGGTGYCGAGCGCCGCCGCCATCAGCATCTCGCGGCCGAAACCCAGCGCGCGGCTCATCAGCGTGCCGGAGGCGACGGTGGCGAATTTCTTGACGAGGCTCATGCTGGGAATGACTGCCAGAAAAATTGCGTCAATTGGATGGTCACTCGGCCRCCGCCTTGGCCTTGCCGTTGCGTTCCGACGAATTGCCTTCCAGCGTATCGATCAGCCGCTTGTGGATGGCGGCGGTGCGCGTCGGGCTGTCGATCTTCTGTCCGGTCAGGTCGGTGACGTAGAACGTGTCGATGACCTTCTCGCCAAAGGTGGTGATATGCGCCGAGGCGATGTCGAGCGAAAGGTCGGAAAGCGTTCCGGTGATCTCGGAGAGCAGCCCCGGCCGGTCGAGACCCTCGACCTCGATCACCGAGAAGCGGTTGGACAGCGTGTTGCGGATCTCGGCGCGCGGCGGAATCCTGAAAGCCTTGGCGCCGCGTTTCGGCTTGGTGCGCTTCTCGATCATCTCGGGCAGCCAGCTCTTGCCGGACAGCACGTCCTCGATCAGCCGGCCGACGCGCTCGGCACGGCGGCGCTCGTCCTCGTCAAGGTCGAATTCCCTCGAGATCAGGATGGAGTCGAGCGCGCGCCCGTCCGAGGTGGTGAAGATCTGCGCGTCGACGATGTTGCCGCCGGCCGCGGCACAGGCTCCGGCGATGATAGACAGCAGGCGCGGATGGTCCGGCGCCAGCACGGTGATCTCGGTCACCGCCTCGAACTCATGCGTCTTGACCATGGTGGCGAGTTTCTTGCCGGCCGCGTCCGCCTCGCGGATGAACTCGGCATGGCGAAGCTGGTCGGGGAGGTCGACGGTGAGCAGATAGTTCTCGTAGTGCAGGGCGACGTAGCGCTTGCGTTCCTTGGCCGGCCAGGCGGACAGCGCCCCGGCCAGCTGCTCGCGCGCTGCCGCCGTGCGCTCGGCGCGCGAGACTTCGGAGAAGCCGCCGGTGAGCAGCAGTTCGGTCTCGAAATAAAGCGTGCGCAGCAATTGCCCCTTCCAGCCGTTCCACACACCAGGCCCGACGCCCCGGATGTCGCAGACAGTCAGGATCAAAAGCAGCTTCAGCCGCTCGACCGACTGCACGATCGAGGCGAAATCCTCGATGGTCTTGCGGTCGTTGAGGTCGCGCGTCTGCGCCATCATCGACATCACGAGGTGATTCTCGACCAGCCAGGCGACGGTCTCGGTGTCGGCTGCAGACAACCCCATATGCGGGCAGATGCGTCGGGCAATRCGGGCGCCGGCTTCCGAATGATCCTCCGGACGGCCTTTGGCGATGTCGTGCAGAAGCACGGCGACATAAAGCGCCTCGCGGCTCTTCCTCAGCCCCGGCATCAGCGAATGCGACAGCGGATGCACTTTGGCGCCGTCGCCGCGCTCGATCTCGGCCAGCACGCCGATGCAGCGGATCAGATGCTCGTCCACCGTGTAGTGGTGGTACATCGAGAACTGCATCATGGCGACGATCTTCCCGAAATCGGGGATCAGCCTGCCGAGCAGCCCCGCCTCGTTCATGCGCCGCAGGTTGAGCTCGGCGTTGCGGTCCGAGGTCAATATGTCGAGGAACAGCCGGTTGGCCTCCTCGTCGCGCCGCAGCGACTTGTTGACGAGGCCAAGCGAGCGGGTGAGCAGCTTGAGYGCATCCGGATGAAACTCCAGCCCATGCTTGTCGGCGAACCAGAACAACCTCAGCAGATTGACCGGATCGCGCTCGAAGACGYCGTCGTCGGCGATGTTGATGCGGTGATTGTCGACGATGAAATCGCTTGTGCCGGCAAGCTTGCGCTTGCGCCGCTGGAAGGTGAGGAAGATGCGGTTGAAGCCCGGCACATGCTTGGCCTGCTCTTCCTCGAGCGCAGCGCAGAAGATGCGGGTGAGGTCGCCGACATCCTTGGCGACGAGGAAATAGTGCTTCATGAAGCGCTCGACCGCCGACAGGCCGGGATGCGTCGTATAGCCTAGCCGTTCGGCGATCTCGCGCTGGATGTCGAAATGCAGCCGTTCCTCCGCCTTGCCGGTGAGGAAATGCATGTGGCAGCRCACCGCCCACAAAAAGTCCTCGGCCTTCTGGAACTCGCGGTATTCGGCCTCGGTGAAGACGCCCTTCTCGACGAGCTCCTCGCCGGTGCGCACGCGATAGAAATATTTGCCGATCCAGAACAGCGTCTGCAGGTCGCGCAGGCCGCCTTTGCCGTCCTTGACGTTGGGCTCGACCAGGTAGCGGCTTTCGCCGGCCTTGGCGTGGCGCTCGTCGCGCTCGGCGAGCTTGGCCTGCACATATTCCGGCCCGGTCGTGCGCACCACTTCGTGGTCGAAGCGGGTGAGCAGCTCGTCATAGAGCTTGCGTTCGCCCCACAGGAAACGCGCCTCCAGGATCGATGTGCGGATGGTGATGTCGCTGCGCGAGAGCCTCAGGCACTCCTCGATGTTGCGGGTGGCGTGGCCGACCTTTAGCCCCATATCCCACAGCATGTAGAGCATGTATTCGACGATCTGCTCGCCCCACGGCGTCTGCTTGTAGGGCAAGAGGAAAAGCAGGTCGATGTCGGAGCCCGGCGCCAGCGTGCCGCGGCCATAGCCGCCGACGGCCACGACCGCCATGCGCTCGGCCACCGACCGGTTCTTGACGCGGTAGACGTGGGTGGCGGCGAAATCATAGAGCGCCCGGATCAGCTCATCCATCAGATGCGAGAGCCGCTCGGCGCAGGCATTGCCGCCGCCATCCTGCATGAGCATGGCCTCGGCGATCTTGCGCCCCTCCGCCAGCCTGCCTTTGAGCAGCTGCAGGACGGCCGTGCGAACCGCCGGTCCAGAACCGTCGCCGGCGGTCGCCGCCGTCAGCGCGGTCAGGTCGCGGCGCAGCGCGTCGCCATCGATGATTTCGTCGAGTTTCAGGGAGATCTTTGCCATTCGGCGGCGTCTATAGCCTGTTTTCGCGGCGCTGTGTATGGGGGCGGCGGCCGCGATTTGCCGCCGCGCGGAAGCGTAAACCGCAATCGCCCGGCCGATTTTCGCAAAAGTCGAAACCGGCCCTTGACCTTCCAGTAACTGGAAGGACTACCTCCGCCTCAATTCGAGAATTTCGAGGTACTGCCGATGACCCATTCCGACCATCACCACCATCATGCGCATGGCGGCGCCTGCTGCTCCGCAAAGAGCACCGCGCCCGCCGCCGAAGCGGTGATTCGCGATCCTGTCTGCGGCATGACGGTCGATCCGGCGGCCGGCAAGCCGACGGCCGAGCATGGCGGCCGGACGTTTCATTTCTGCAGCGAGCGCTGCCGCGCGAAATTCCAGGCCGAGCCGGACAGCTACCTGACGGCCACCGATCCGGTCTGCGGCATGAATGTCGATCGCGCGAGCGCGAAGCACTTCGTTCGCCACGAAGGGCAGGGTTTCTATTTCTGCTCCGCCGGTTGCAAGGCCAAGTTCGAGGCGGAGCCGGCAAAATATCTTGCCGGCCGGCCCGAGCCGCAGCCGATGCCGAAGGGCACGCAATACACCTGCCCGATGCATCCCGAGATCATCCGCGACAAGCCCGGTTCCTGCCCGATCTGCGGCATGGCGCTGGAGCCGATGGGCGTGCCGACAGGCGACGAAGGCCCTAACCCGGAACTTGTCGATTTCACGCGCCGCTTCTGGGTCAGCGCGGTGCTTTCCGTACCGCTCCTGATCGTCGCCATGGCGCCGATGCTGGGCTTCAGCTTCGAAAACCTCATCGACGGTCGCACCAAGACTTGGGCGGAGCTGGCGCTGGCAAGCCCGGTGKTGCTGTGGGCGGCGTTTCCGTTCTTCCACCGCGGCTGGGAATCGATCCTCAACCGTAGCCCCAATATGTGGACGCTGATCTCGCTGGGTGTCGGCGCCGCCTATCTTTACAGCGTGGTCGCCGCCCTGTTCCCGGACATCTTCCCGCATCAGTTCCGCGGTCATGACGGCGCGGTTCCGGTCTATTTCGAGGCCGCCGCCGTCATCGTCGCGTTGGTCTTCCTCGGCCAGGTGTTGGAACTGAGGGCCCGCGAGCGCACCGGCTCGGCCATTCGCGCGCTCCTTGACCTTGCGCCGAAGACGGCGCGTCTGATCGGCGCCGATGGCTCCGAGAACGACGTGCCGCTCGATCATGTCAAGACCGGGGACAAGCTCCGCATCCGCCCCGGCGACGCCGTGCCGGTCGACGGCATCGTGCTGGAGGGCCGCTCGGCGATCGATGAATCGATGATCACGGGCGAACCGCTGCCGGTCGAGAAGACCGAGGGCGACAATCTTACCGGCGGCACGCTGAACAAGAACGGCTCGCTGGTCATGYGCGCCGAGAAGGTCGGCGTCGAAACCACGCTGTCGCGCATCGTCGAGCTGGTCGCCAAGGCGCAGCGTTCGCGCGCGCCGATCCAGGGGCTGGCCGACCGCGTGTCCTTCTATTTCGTTCCGGCCGTCGTGCTGGTCGCCATCATCGCTTTCTTCGCCTGGGCGCTTCTCGGTCCGTCGCCGAGCCTGATCTTCGCCATCGTCTCGGCGGTGTCGGTGCTGATCATCGCCTGCCCCTGCGCGCTTGGTCTCGCCACGCCAATGTCGATCATGACGGCGACCGGGCGTGGCGCGCATGCCGGCGTGCTGATCAAGGAAGCGGCGGCGCTCGAACGCTTCGCCGCCGTCGACACGCTGATCGTCGATAAGACCGGCACGCTGACCGAGGGCAAGCCGCGGCTTACCGATGTCGTTGCGGCAGAGGGCATGGAGGACAACGATCTTCTGGGCCTTGCCGCCACGCTCGAAAAGGGCTCGGAGCATCCGCTGGCCGAGGCGATTGTCGAAGGCGCCGCCGCGCGCGGTCTGAAGCTGGCCGACGCCGCCGATTTCGAAGCCGTCACCGGCAAGGGCGTTTCGGGCATGGTGTCGGGCCGGAAGGTCGCGCTCGGAAACGCGGCGATGATGGCGGATCTGGGCGTCGGAACGTCGGCGGCCGGTGCCGAGGCGCTGCAGGCCGACGGCAAGACGGCCATGTTCGTGGCCGTCGACGGCGGCTTCGCCGGCATCGTCGCTGTCGCCGATCCCGTAAAGGCAACGACGGCCGAGGCGATCAGGGCGCTGCATGACACGGGCCTGAAGATCATCATGGCCACCGGCGACAATGAGCGCACGGCAAAAGCCATCGCCGGCAGGCTCGGCATCGACGATATCCGCGCCGGCCTGCTGCCGGACGGCAAGAGCGCTCTGGTGGAAGAGCTGCGCGGCAAAGGCGCTGTCGTCGCCATGGCCGGCGACGGAGTCAACGACGCGCCGGCGCTGGCCGCCGCCGATGTCGGCATCGCCATGGGCACCGGCGCCGACGTCGCCGTCGAAAGCGCCGGCATCACGCTGGTCAAGGGCGATTTGAACGRCATCGTCAGGGCGCGCACGCTTGCTCAGGCGACGATCCGCAACATCCGCCAGAACCTGTTCTTCGCCTTCCTTTACAACGTGCTCGGCGTGCCGGTCGCCGCCGGTGTGCTCTATCCGCTCACCGGCACATTGCTGTCGCCGATGATCGCCGCAGCGGCGATGAGCCTGTCCTCGGTGTCGGTCATCGCCAATGCCTTGCGGCTGAGAACATTGAAACTCTGAGCAAAGCCCCCAGATACGAAATCCAACAAAGGAGACCTTAATGACCCTGGCCAAGAAAATCGTGCTGCTTTTGATGGCGGCGGGAATGCTGCTTGCCGTCTTCCTCGAAAGCGTGCCGGCCTCGTCCGAGGAGATGAAGCACRACATGTCCAAGATGGGGATGGGCGCCCAGAGCCCGGCCACGACGGGGTATGAGGCGGCGATGAAGAAGATGCACAAGGACATGGCGATCAAATACACCGGCAATGCCGATGTCGACTTCGTCCGCGGCATGATCCCGCATCACCAGGGCGCCATCGACATGGCCAAGGTGGTGATCGCCAACGGCAAGGACCCGGAAATCCGCAAGCTCGCCGAAGGCGTGGTCACGGCCCAGGAGGCCGAAATTAAGGAAATGCAGGACTGGCTTGCCAAGCATCCGGCGAAATAGCCACTGCGGGCGGGCAGCCTCAGAAATCCAGGCAGCCACGAGCCTTCGGTCTGGATTTCCGGCCAAGGCTGTGCTGCCATCCGGCATCCTACGGAGAAAGCCATGCCCGCGTCGATCAGAACCCTCAAGCTGCCGTCCGGCGAAGCCGTTCCGGTGCTGGGCCAGGGCACCTGGAAGATGGGCGAGGACCGGCGCCGCCGCGCCGATGAGGTCGCGGCGCTGAAGCTCGGGCTCGATCTCGGCATCACGTTGATCGACACCGCCGAAATGTATGCCAGCGGGGGCGCCGAGGAAGTTGTGGCGGAAGCCATAGCCGGGCGGCGCGACGAGACCTTCCTGGTCTCCAAGGTGCTGCCCTCCAACGCTTCGCGCGCCGGCGTGAAGCGCGCCTGCGAGAGCAGCCTGAAACGGCTCGCCACCGACCGCATCGATCTCTATCTGCTGCATTGGCCGGGCAGCGTGCCACTGTCCGAAACCGTTGAAGCCTTCGAGGCCCTGAAGGCCGAAGGCAAGGTCCGCCACTGGGGCGTCAGCAATTTTGACACGGATGAGATGGAGGATCTCGTCCGTCTGCCGTCCGGCGGCAATGTCCAGACCAATCAGGTGCTCTACAACCTTTCCCGGCGCGGCCCCGAATTCGATCTGGCCCCGTGGTGCGCGGAGCGCGGCATACCGCTGATGGCCTATTCGCCGGTGGAGCAGGGCGCGCTGGCGCGCAACRCCAGGCTCGATGCAATTGCCGCCCGGCACAAGGCGACCGCCGCGCAGATCGCGCTTGCCTGGGTGATGGCGCAGCAAGGCGTCATCGCTATCCCGAAGGCCAGTCGCCAGGAGCATGTGCGCCAAAACGCCGCCGCACTCGACATCAAGCTGACGGCGCAGGATCTCGCCGATCTCGACCGCGCCTTCCCGCCGCCGACGCGCAAGCGCGGGCTGGAGATGATCTAGAGCAATTCCAGGAAAAGTGTGAGCGGTTTTCCGTCCGGAATTGCGTAAAAACAAAGGGATAGGGCGGCTCGCCGTTTCCGTGAAACGGTGAAACGCTCTAGCCGAAAACCTCGATCCGGATTTTGCGACTGAACCGGGAGCAGGCATTGGAACGAATTTCAGCCGGGCCGCATCACACGGCCTATAAGATCGGCGACTTGACCGTCACCTCGCTGCGTGACGGCTATGTCGACATGCCGGTCCGGCGGCTGCGCCAGCCGGGAGACAAGCCCTTCGACGGCGATCTCCCGTCGCAGGTACCGCTCTTCGAAGGYGCGCTCAGATTGTCGGTCAACGCCTTTGCCATCGACGACGGCGAAGACATCACGCTGATCGATACGGGGTCCTCGAACGCCTGGCACCCGACGATGGGCTTTCTGCCGCAGGCACTAAGCGAAGCGCGGATCGTCGTCGATCGGATACGCACGGTCGCCTTCACCCACACCCATCTCGACCATATCCACGGGCTCGTCCTTCCGGATGGYCGCGACGGCTTCCCGCAACTCTCCCGCTTGCTTGWGCCTCGGCCTGAACTCGACATGTTCCGGTCGGTAGCGCGGTTGAGCCGCTTCCATGATCGAGCAGAACCTTCGGACCMCGGGCAGCACCTGAGCGCGAGTATCGAGGCGGTTGCCGCTACCGGCCACGAAATCGGTCACACCGGCTTTCGTGTCACGAGCCGCAGTGAGACATTGCTGGTCTGGGGCGACCTCGTGCATGTGCCATCGCTCCAGTTCGAACGGCCGGAGGTCGCATGGGAATTCGACGCCGACCAGGAGCAGGCGCGGGCAACCCGGCTGCGCATCTTGGGGCTTGCCGCCGACAACGCCTGGTGCGTTGCCGGAGCGCATCTCGATTCGCCGGGCGTCGGCCGGGTTTTCCGAACCGAAGCAGCTTTCCGCTTCCAGCCCCTGTAGCGGCCGGCTCTACGTTTTGGCCAGCAGCCGCATGCGCAGTCGCCGCAATGCCCGTGAAAACACATCAAGGTCGTTGGCGGCGCGGGCAAGCGTGAGCGCGCCCTGGATGGCGGCGACGGCTTCCTCGGCCAGCTCGCTGGCCTCGCCCGGCCGGTGCCCGGATCGGGCAAGCGCATCGGCAAGATGCGTCACCCAGCGGCCGAAATAGTCTCTTATCTGGCCGGCGAAGAGATCGCGCGATTCATCCAGCGCGAAGGCGCCGATCAGGCAAACCCGGCGCCCCGAGCGGAAATAGCTGTCCGTCCCCGCAAGCATCTGTTCGATCCCGGCCAAAGGGTCGGCGCTGTCGCGCAGGGGCGCGAAGACATTTTCCTCGAACCAGCCGTCGATATGGGCAATGACGGCTCCCGCCATCTCCTCCTTGCCGCCGGGAAAGAAGTGGTAGAGGCTTCCCTTGCCAAGCCCCGTCGCCTCGCCGATCAAGGCCAGGCTGGCGCCCTCATAGCCATGCTCGCGGAAGACTTCCGCAATGATCCCCAGCAACTGGTCGCGATCTGGAGCGATTCTGCGCATTCGCGGGTCTTACAGTCCGAGCTCCGAGAGGCCGGGATGGTCATCCGGTCGGCGGCCGAGGGGCCAATGATATTTCCGCTCGCGCTCGGTGATCGGCAGGTCGTTGATGCTTGCCACGCGGCGGCGCATCAGGCCTGCCTCGTCGAACTCCCAGTTCTCGTTGCCGTAGGAACGGAACCAATGCCCGCTGTCATCGCGCCATTCATAGGCGAAGCGCACTGCGATGCGGTTCTCGTTCCAGGTCCAGACCTCCTTGATGAGGCGGTAATCCAACTCGCGCGCCCATTTGYGCTTGAGGAAGCCGACGATCTCGCCGCGGCCTGAGATGAACTCGGCCCGGTTCCGCCAGACGCTGTCCTCGGTATAGGCGAGCGAAACCCGTTCCGGGTCGCGGCTGTTCCAGGCGTCCTCCGCAAGGCGCGCTTTTTGCGCCGCCGTTTCGGCCGTGAAGGGCGGCAATGGCGGACGGCTCATGGAAATCTCCTGTCGGTTCCGATTGTCGATAGCCGACATTGTACCGATCGGTACAATTAGTCAACACAGCTTTTGTTCTTTGCGATGCCTCAGACGACTGGACTTATTGAATCTCGGCTTTCAGTCGTTCAAAGGCGTCCTGGACATATCCTGCCAGCGGATGCCTGGCCTGCTGCTGCTGCCATGTTTCCACGGCTAGGCGCAACGCCACGACCGCCACCAGGGAGACCAGCCGCAGACTGTTGCGTGCCTCGTCCGGCCGCAACTCGGATAAGCCGTCGAAGATGGCTTRCTCGAGCTGCAGGTAGCCCGCATGCGTGCGCGAGCGCAGCGTCTTGCTCTCCCGCATGAGTTTGGCGGTCGCCATCATTTCCGATGCATGGAAACTGCCGGCAAGATTGAGYAATGCGCCGCGGGCGATGTCGATCGCCGATCCGCTCGGCGGCTCGGCAAGGATCATGGCTTTGACCATGCTCGCGTAGTTGCTCAGAGACGCCAGCAGAACCTCGTCCTTGCTCTTGAAATAGTGGAAGAACGTCCGGCGCGAGATGCCGGCGGCTGCGGCGATCTCGTCGAGCGTGGTCGCGTCATAGCCCTTGGCCAGGAAAGCGTTCAGGCCGGCTGCTGCGATGCGGTGGGAGGTTTCTCGCCGCTTCCRCTCGCGCAAGCCTTCTGGTTTTGGCGCATCGTTCATGAGGCGCTCCTGACACGACCTTTCCTCAAATGCGACAAGAAATTTGGCGCACATTCAAGTCCCGTCATCACGCCTCGCCATAATGGCGCCATCAATATTTGCACTGAGTGCAAATATTGATGCTCCCCGACACGACCCACGGGCGCACCCAGACAGAGGCATCCATGGCAGCTTGCTTGCGTTCCCGTCGCGAGGCTCACACCGGTCGTGGTGGCCTGTTCGATCCGAGCGCGTGCCGCGCGGACCACCGCATAGTATGGCCGTTTGTGCTGGTCTTGAGCATGCTTGCGGTCGGCTGCGCGTCCGCGCCGCTTGATCAGGTAGGCTCGCTGCAATCCTATGACGAGTTGAAACCGTCGGACGGTTTGTTGACCCGCTCACTGATGCGGGTGGCCAAGGACGACGTGCTTGCGGCAAAAACCGTCCGGATCATTCCGACGGGCTTTTCGCAACCTGCCGCCGGAACATCGACATTGACACCGGCGCAGCGCGGTCTGATCACGAACGCCGTCGACAGGACCCTTTGCTCCGGCCTGAGCCGGCGCTTTCAAGTGGTCGCCCTGACCGAGCCGGCCGACCTGACCGTCCACGCGATGGTAACACATGTGGCGCCGACGAATGCGCTGGCGGTGGGCGTTTCGAAGGTCGCGTCAACGGCGGTTTCCGTCGCGCTCCCCGAAGTCCGCATTCCGGTCCCGCGCCTGCCGATCGGATTGGGCAGCCTGTCGCTTGAAGCCGAAGCGATTGGTGAAAACGGCAAGCAGGCAGCTGCCATGATCTGGGGACGTGGCGCCAACGCCCTGCTGGATTCCGGCCGGGTAGCCCGGGAGGGCGATGCCTACGACCTTGCGGCGAAATTCGGCCATGATTTCAGCAAGCTCCTTGTCACCGGCACGACGCCTTTCGGCAAGCTGCCGTCGCTTCCGACCAGGGCGGAGCTGCGCGCCATGGCCGGCGGCGGGCCGAAATACCCGGCCTGCAAGGCCTTCGGAAAGTCGCCCGGTCTCGTCGGCTTCGTCGGCGATCGGATTGGCCTGCCGCCGGCCTGGACCGACAAGGGAGCCGCGGTGCGCAACGACTGAGGCGGTGACGCAAATGCAGAAGATGCCGCTCCCCCCGACGGTTTTTCAACAGGGCAGAAGGATGCGCTTCCTTTGGCTGGCTGCGCCCGTCGTCCTGGCGCCGGCCCTGCTTGCGCAGAGTGGGTGGCCGCAAGGCAGCGCCTTTCGAGAAATGCTGGAATTTGCGGGTACCGTGCTGATCCTCATCTGTATCGGCGGCCGYTGCTGGGCGTCGCTCTACGTTGGCGGGCGCAAGAACCGTGAACTCGTCACAACCGGCCCCTACGCCTATACGCGCAACCCGCTCTATTTCTTCTCGGCCCTTGGACTGGCCGGCGTCGGGTTGACATTCGGGTCGCTGATCCTTTCGGCGGCTCTTTTTGTCTTCACCAGCCTGGTCTTTTCCTATGTCGCGATGCGCGAAGCGATGGCGCTGGATGCGATCTTTGGCGAGGCCTATTGGCGCTATCGTCGAAGCGTGCCCGCCTTCTTTCCMCGTCTGCGGCGCGATGATAACGATGTTTCGGGCCCGTCTCCCGTCACGTTCGATTCGACGGCGTTGAGGCGGACCGCCATCGACGGCTCTTACTTCCTTGCAGCGATACTGGCGGTCGAATTGCTCGGCTGGCTTCAGTCGGCAGGGCTGGTGACGCCGATGTTCCGATTGTTCTGATCACCGGCTCGACAGTCCCTTCAGCCGGTAGAGTGCCTCCAGCGCCTCGCGCGGTGTCATCTCGTCGGGATTGATCGCGCCGAGCGCGTCGCCCAGCGCGTCGCTCTTGACCGGCTTCGGCGCTTCGCGTTTCATCGCCACCGAAAACAGCGGCAAATCGTCGACCAGCCGATTGGTCTTGCCCGAAACCTCGCCCTCTTCCAGCTGATGCAGAACCTCCTTGGCGCGGGCGACGACCGCCTCGGGCAGGCCGGCCAGTCGCGCCACCTGCACGCCGTAGGAGCGGTCGGCCGCACCCTTGCCGACCTCGTGCAGGAAGACGACGTCGCCTTCCCATTCCTTGACCCGCATGGTGACGTTGTGAAGCCGCGGCAATTTGCCGGCCAGCGCCGTCATCTCGTGGAAATGCGTGGCGAAGATCGCCCGGCAGCGATTCTTCTCATGCAGATATTCGACGGCCGCYCAGGCGATCGACAGGCCGTCGAAGGTTGCGGTGCCGCGGCCGATCTCGTCGAGGATGACCAGYGCCCGCTCGCCTGCCTGATTAAGGATCGCCGCCGTCTCGACCATCTCGACCATGAAGGTCGAGCGGCCGCGCGCCAGATCATCCGAGGCGCCGACGCGCGAGAACAGCCGGTCGACGACGCCGATATGGGCGCTCTCAGCCGGCACGTAGGAGCCGGTCTGGGCAAGGATCGCGATCAGCGCATTCTGTCTGAGGAACGTCGATTTACCGCCCATATTAGGGCCGGTGAGCAGCCAGATCGCGCCGGCCTTGGTGCCGCCTTCGGGCGACAGGTCGCAATCATTGGCGACGAACGGCCCTTCGCCGGAACGCCTGAGCGCCTGTTCGACCACCGGATGACGCCCGCCGGCAATCTCGAAGGCGAGGCTCGAATCCACCAGCGGCCGGCACCAGCCCTCGCTCTCGGAAAGCAAAGCCAGCGCCGACGAAACATCCAGCGCCGCTAGTGCGTCGGCGCCAGCACGGATCCGTTCGGCCTCGCCCACCACTTCCGCCGTCAGCCGGTCGAAGGCGGCGAGCTCGATGCTCAGCGCCCGGTCGGCGGCGTTGGCGATCTTCGATTCCAGCTCCGCCAGTTCCGTCGTGGTGAAGCGCATGGCGTTGGCCATGGTCTGACGATGGAT
Organism: Mesorhizobium sp. LCM 4576; assembly: GCF_001854815.1. Lineage (NCBI taxonomy): Bacteria > Pseudomonadati > Pseudomonadota > Alphaproteobacteria > Hyphomicrobiales > Phyllobacteriaceae > Mesorhizobium > Mesorhizobium sp. LCM 4576. The sequence goes on along the minus strand of NZ_MDDT01000089.1, from coordinate 164,903 downwards.
GAAGCGCGCTTTGGCGGCGTCGCTTCCGGTCATGAGCGAATGGTGGTTGGCGGTAACCTCGATGTAGTAGCCGAGCACATTGTTGTGCCGGATCTTCAGTGAGCGAATGCCGGTTTCCTCGATCAGCGAACGCTCCAGCCCTGCGATCACTTTTCGCGATTCATCGCGCAGCGCCCGCATCTCGTCGAGCTCGGCATTGTAGCCAGACCGCACGAAGCCACCGTCACGCTTGATCAGCGGCAGCTCGTCGTCGAGCGCCTCGCTGAGGTGGCGGGCGAGYGCCTCCGGCAAGGCCTTGATCGCGGCCAGTGCCGCGGCGAGCTCGGCGGGYAGGGCGGCCGCCGCGAACAGTTCGGCGATCGCGCCGGCCGCTTCGAATCCGGCGCGCAGCGCGCCCAGATCGCGCGGACCGCCGCGGTTGAGCGCCAGCCTGGACAGCGCCCGCGGCATGTCGGCGACGCTTTTGAGGCTCGTCCGCAGGCCCTGGCAAAGCCTTGTCTCGGTGCGGAAGAACGACACCGAATCCAGTCGGGCTGCAATCGCCTCTGGATCGGTCAGCGGTGCCATCAGCCGGTCGGCGAGCAAGCGCGCGCCGCCTCCGGTCACGGTGCGGTCGATTGCCTTGAACAGCGAGCCGTCGCGGCTGCCGGACAGCGTGCGCAGCAATTCCAGATTGGCGCGCGTCGCCGGGTCGATGAACAGTGTCGAGCCCTGCTCCTCGCGCTCGGGGCGCGACAGCGGCGGCCGTTCGGCCTTCTGCGTCTTCTCGACATAGGCGATGGCGCCCGAGATCGCCGACAGTTCGGCGCGCGAGAAGGTGCCGAAACTGTCCGGCGTCGCGACCTCGAAGAAGCGCGCGATCCGTCCCGTGGCCGAAGCCGAATCGAACAGCGACGGCGGCTGGGGATTGGCGACCCGGCCGAGAACGTCGAAGACCGGTCGCAAGTCCGGATCGTGGAAAACCGGTTCGGCGACGATCAGCTCGCGCGGATCGACGCGGAAGATGTCGGCAAGCAGCCGCTCGGCGCTCGTCTCGGCAACGCGGAAGGCGCCGGTCGAAATGTCGATCCAGGCCAGCGCAAAGCCGGCCTGGCTGGCCGCGGCGCCGGCCTTGACGCGGCCGAGCGCCATCAGGAAGCTAGATTCCGAGGGCGCAAGCAGCTTGTCCTCGGTGATGGTGCCCGGCGTGACCAGCCGCACCACGTCGCGCCGCACCACCGATTTGGAGCCGCGTTTCTTGGCTTCGGCCGGATCCTCGATCTGCTCGCACACGGCGACGCGAAAGCCTTGCGCTATCAGCTTTTGCAGATAATCGTCCGCGGCATGCACCGGCACGCCGCACATCGGTATGTCGTGACCCTGGTGCTTGCCGCGCTTGGTCAGAACGATGCCCAGYGCCTGGCTTGCCTTCTCCGCATCGTCGAAGAACAGCTCGTAGAAATCGCCCATGCGATAGAACAGCAGCGAATCCGGGTTTGCCGCCTTGATCTCGATGAATTGCTCCATCATCGGCGTGACGCCGCCCGCGGCGGGCGCAGGCGTCRTCGTTTCCTGGATGTCGGTGTCTGTCAGCATGTGCATGTTCATCCCCGGACGCTAGCAGAAGTAGCAGCCCGGTTTAATGCCGGCGGCGCGAAAAGCAGGGGAAGACTGGTGGCGGCCGCCGCGATGGAAACCCGGTTGCRCCGGGCCGGCCGGGCACTCTATGGTTCCCTTGGGGCAAGGCGGCGGGGTCTTTGGTGGATCGCGACAAGCAGGAGACTTTCGACGAAATGGTCGGCCCGGTCGGCTCGACCGCCGAGYGGCTCTGGCTGCTGGCGACGCGGCGCGCCCATCGAACCGCGAACAAACTGAGGGTTTCGGYGCRCAAGCGTTTTCCTTATATCCTGCCGGCGCGCGGCCCTTTGTCGGATCTCGACGGCGGCATCGAGATGTCGGCGCATATATTCAGCCGCGATCCGCTGGTGCTGTATATCCCGGTCGGCGGACCTCGTCCGCTGTATCCATTGGCCGCTATGGGCCGGCGTCTCGGCGCGCGTCGTGTCACCTTCCTGCTGATGCCGATGTGGACGATGGAGAGGCCGGCCGTCGTCGCCCAGATGGGCCGCGACCTTGCCTGGTACGCCAAGCGTTTTCCTCTTCATGAGGTCGTCTTCCTCTGCAACAACGAGGAAGAGCGTCGTCTCATCGCCGCGGTCGGCGGCAATGCCATGTTCTCCAATCACAATCTGATGATATCCGAAGACGTCTTTCGGCCCTTGCCGGACGTGCCGGTCGAGTTCGATGCCGTCTACAACGGCCGCATCTCGCCGATGAAACGCCATTATCTCGCTTTCGAGATCGACCGGCTGGTCCACGTCACCTATTCGATCGGCGAATTGACGCCGCCGGCCGCGCGCGCCTTCATTCGCCGCCTCCAGGCGCAATCGCCACGTCACCGGATCGCCAATCCGCTTGTCGACGGCCTGCCCGGCAGATTGACCTCCGCCGAGGTCAACCATGTCTACAACCAGGCCGCGGTGGGGCTGTGCCTGTCCGCCGTCGAAGGGGCGATGTATTCCAGCATGGAGTATCTGATGGCCGGGCTGCCGATCGTCAGCACGCCCAGCCTCGGCGGGCGCGACGTCTATTTCGATCCAGACTATTGCCTGATCGTCGAGCCTGAGCCTACGGCCATTCGTCGCGCCGTCGAGCGGCTTCGCGATCGCGCCATTCCGCGCGAGGAGATTCGCGGCAGGACGCTGGAAAAGGTTCGCGCGCAGCGCCTGGAACTCACGGCTTTCCTCTCGGCGCTWCTGCGCCGCAAGGGCAGCAGCGCTCCCCCGTTGGAGACATGGCCGTTCTCCGGCACGGAGGGCTTGATGCGCTGGGCCACCGTGCGGGAAATTGCCGCGCTCGTCGGCGAGCCGGACCGGGCTTGATCGCTTGGCCGTTTACAGCGCTGCCGTGTAGCCTTAATCCGAAGACGCATAAACACGCGCCTGCCTCAAGGGTGCGCGAAGGTGAGGAAATCAAAAGCATCATGGCTAGGAAAACCGAAAGCAGCGGCCCCTCCGTCAGYCCCGAGGAGGCGTTGGAGTTCCACGCCATGGGACGGCCCGGCAAGCTGGAGATCGTCGCCACCAAGCCGATGGCGACGCAACGCGATCTGAGCCTCGCCTATTCGCCCGGCGTCGCCGTTCCGGTGCGCGCCATCGCCGAGGATCCGAGCCGCGCCTTCGACTATACGGCGCGCGGCAACATGGTCGCCGTCATCTCCAACGGCACCRCCATCCTCGGCCTCGGCAATCTCGGTGCGCTGGCGTCCAAGCCGGTGATGGAGGGCAAGGYGGTGCTGTTCAAGCGCTTCGCCGATGTCGATTCCATCGACCTCGAAGTGGYGACCGAGGACGCCGACGAGTTCATCAATTGCGTGCGCTTCCTCGGGCCTTCCTTCGGCGGCATCAATCTCGAGGACATCAAGGCGCCGGAATGCTTCATCATCGAGCAGCGGCTGCGCGAGCTGATGGACATTCCCGTCTTCCACGACGATCAGCACGGCACCGCCATCATCTCGGCCGCCGGGCTGATCAACGCGCTGGAGATCACCGGCCGCGACATGAAGACCACGAAGATGGTTTGCAACGGCGCGGGCGCCGCCGGCATCGCTTGCATCGAGTTGATGAAGGCGATGGGCTTTCCGCCCGAAAACGTCATCCTGTGTGACACCAAGGGCGTGGTCTTCCAGGGCCGCACCGAAGGCATGAACCAGTGGAAGTCGGCACATGCGGTCAAGACCGATTTGCGCAGTCTCGCCGAAGCACTGGATGGCGCCGACGTCTTCCTCGGCCTTTCCGCCAAAGGCATGCTCACTCCCGCCATGGTGCAGTCCATGGCGAAGAATCCGATCATCTTCGCTATGGCCAATCCCGACCCGGAGATCACGCCGGAGGAAGTGGCCGAGATCCGCACCGATGCCATCATGGCGACCGGCCGCTCGGACTATCCCAACCAGGTCAACAATGTGCTGGGCTTCCCCTACATCTTCCGCGGCGCGCTGGATGTGCGCGCCACCACCATCAATGACGAGATGAAGATCGCGGCCGCCAGGGCGCTGGCAGAGCTGGCGCGCCAGGACGTGCCGGACGACGTCGCCGCCGCCTACCAGGGCAACCGGCCGAAATTTGGCCCCAACTACATCATCCCGGTGCCGTTCGATCCGCGCCTTATCTCGGCGATTCCGCTGGCGGTGGCGAAGGCGGCGATGGAATCCGGCGTCGCCCGCAAGCCGATCCTCGATCTCGACCGCTACGCGCAGGAACTGTCGGCGCGCCGCGATCCGATMGCCTCGACCCTGCAGCGCATCTACGACCGCGTGCGCCGCCAGCCCAAGCGCATCGTCTTCGCCGAGGGCGAGGAGGAGCAGGTGATGCGCGCCGCCGTCTCCTATGTGAACCAGAAGCTCGGCACCGCGATCCTGCTCGGCCGCGACGATGTCATCAAGGACAATGCCAGGAATGCCGGCATCGACCTGAACAAGCCGGGCCTCGAGATCATCAATGCCAGGCTGTCGCGCCGCAACGGCATCTACACCGACTATCTCTACGAGCGCATGCAGCGGAAGGGCTTCCTGTTCCGCGACTGTCAGCGCCTGATCAACAACGACCGCAACCATTTCGCCGCCTGCATGGTGGCCCTGGGCGACGCCGACGGGATCGTCACTGGCGTCACCCGCAACTATTCCACCGCGCTCGACGATGTGCGCCGTGTCATCGACGCCAAGCCCGGCCACCGCGTCATCGGCGTGTCGATCGTGCTCGCGCGCGGCAGGACGGTGCTGGTCGCCGACACCGCCGTGCACGACATGCCGAATGCGGAACAGATCGCCGACATCGCCGAGGAGGCAGCCGGGTTCGCCCGCCGCATGGGTTATGAGCCGAGGCTCGCCATGCTTGCCTATTCCACCTTCGGCCATCCGCAGGGCGAACGGTCCGAGCGTGTGCAGGAAGCGGTGCGCATCCTCGACAAGCGCCGCGTTGATTTCGAGTATGACGGCGAGATGGCGGCCGACGTGGCGCTGAACCCGCGCGCCATGGCGCAGTACCCGTTCATCCGCCTGACCGGCCCGGCCAATGTGCTGGTGATGCCGGCATTCCACTCAGCCTCGATCTCGACCAAGATGCTGCAGGAACTCGGCGGCTCGACCGTCATCGGCCCGCTGCTGGTCGGCCTCAACAAACCGGTCCAGATCGTGTCCTTGAACGCCAAGGACTCCGACATCGTCAACATGGCGGCGATCGCGGCCTACACGGCGGGGAATTGACGGACAGCAGTTCGACCGTTTCTTTTGCTTGAGCCAAAGAAAAAGGCCCGCGGCAATGCCGCGGGCCTTTCCTTTTGAGATATTTACGCTCGATCAGAAGGTGCGCTGGAAGCGGACGATGCCGCCCCAACTGTTCTTCTTGTCGGCTTTGGTGAAGTTGAAATCGTCGGCCTGGCCGAACTTGCCGTCATGGTAGTAGTCAACTTCGGTCGTGACCGTGAAGCCGGGAACGGGCGTGTAGGCTACGTTTGCCGCGACGGCGAGGTTCTTGGCGTCGTCAGCCGAGACCTGGAGGTTGAAGGCGGTCTTGGGGTCGAATTTGTAGGTGCCGCCGCCCCAGACGGCCCAGTTGCCGCCCCAGGGCTTGTAGAAGCCGCGACCCTTGGCGTGGTCGACGAAGTTGTCGTCGGTGCCGTAGCCGCCCATGATGAACAGCGACAGGTCCTTGGTGACGTTGACGTCCAGGCGGACCTTGCCGGCTACTTCCTCGTAGTTGCTGTCATAGGCCACGACGCCGGTGATAGCGCCCCAGTCGCCCTTGTACTTGAGGCCGCCGACGACATGYGGAACGTAGCTGTCGATCGTGCCGGCGATGAGGACGGCGCCGCTGCTGGTGGTGACGTCGGCACCCTCTTCGAGCGAGACCACGCCCGAGAAGCCGCTGCCGGCGTCGAAATAGTAGCTGACGACGTTGGTGACCTTGATGCCGTACGGGATGATCGTGTCCTGCACGACGTTGCCGGCATAGCCGATGAACTGGTCGTAAGGTGTCTCATCCACACCGACGCGCAGGCCGCCGAGCTGGACCCAGCCGAATTCCAGGTTCACCGCCGACGCGCCATCCTTGAAGTTGAAGCGGGTCTCGGTATAGGTCTTCAACGTGCCGAGCTCGGTCTCCTGGCCGGTCCAGGTCCTCAGTGCGAAACGAGCATTCTTTTTCCAGCTGTTCTGCGGGTCGCCGTCCATGACGTCCTTCGTCTTGCGGCCGTCGAGGGTGCCGGGATCGCCGAAGCCGGCGTCATAGCGGATGTAACCGCCGACGCGCAGGCAGGTCTCGGTGCCGGGGATGTAGAAGTAGCCGGCGCCATAAACGTCGCAGATCTTGACGTATTCGGCCGGTTCCGGCTCGGCGACGGTCACCGCGTCGGCGGCGCGCGCGCCCGAAACTGCGATCAGCGCCGCAGCGGAGCCGAGAAGAAGGCTCTTGATGTTCATTTTCTTGAATCTCCAGTCAAAGGTTCAAGACAGGCCTGACATGCCGTTCGGCTTTTGCCACCCCCGTCCCCATCGTTGAAAAAGTCGCGCACCGGCGCCGCTTCTTCGCCTTGGACATGGCTTAATCGGCCGTCACGTACAACAGAGATTGTGTCTGAAAGGCGGATTTTTGACTCTTAGAAAGGTCTTGTTGCCAAAACATCACGTTATATATTTGTAAAAATGGCACATTTTGCACAATCTATACAATCGAAACACGCGAAAAGGCATCGGAATGTGCAAAATGTGCCAATTATTACAGATTTATGACAATGAGTTTGCCGGCTAAATTTACGATCGGATAACGCGAAAATGCGGCTCCGGCAGAACGGTCAGGACAGGGCGCGTGCGGCGCCGATCACGTCCTCGACCATGTCTTCCCTCAGCATCTCGATGGGGACGCGGCCGTCGAGCTCGGGCGAGGGTCGGCTCAGCCAGAACCAGGCAAGCCTCGGATTGGCGATCGCCGAAAGCACGTCGCCGATCCCCGGAACCGGCCTGCCGTCGATGAACTGGGCCAAGGGGAAGACATGCTTGCGGCCGCCCTTGCGCAGGGCAACGACCTCGCCGCGTCTTTGCCAGCGATGCAGCGTGGAGCGTGGGATGCGCAGCTTCTCTTCCAGATAGGTCGAGCCGGCGACCTCGCCGGCCCAATCCTCGATCAGCATCGATTGAAGCTCCACGGCTCGCTCGGCAATCGGCCGGGCTGCAGGCCTTCCTGTCTCCGATTTTGGCGGTGAGCGCTCGAGGGCGCGGTCGGACATGGCCGAACCGTCGCTTGCGACCTTGTCCGTCATCGCACGAAAGAAGTYGGAGGCAAGGTCGGTCCACTCACCCTTGAAGGAGCTCATGGCAAGGCGCTGTGCTGGCGGCAGGAAGGGGAGGGCGGCAGCCACATGGCCGGCGATCCTGCTTGCTGAAGCCAGCGCCTCGGCGTCCAGCATAACGCCATGCCGCATCAGCGCCTGTTGCACGGCTTCGGCCATAAGGCCTGCCAATGCCTCTTGTGAAATCCCGTCGGACGGGTTCTGGAATCTGCTCATGAATCTGTCTTGCGGCCCGCGCTCCTCCCCAAGCGCCGGCGGTTGCTGAAAATTCTATTGCGAAAAACAGGAAACGCGACGGCATCGGGCCCCACGGCCCGGCAGCTTGCTGGCTTGCATCTTTACACCCCTGGTTTGGCGTGCCGAAATGTCAGTCGCGGAACGCCCCACACTGCCTGTATGAGCGCTCTGTGACAGGCGTGCGACAAGCAAGCTGCGGCGTCGAAGCCGTCGCTACAGCAGCCCGGCCTGCTCGGCCTCGCGGCGCAGGTTCTGGCGTGGGYGCGGGCCGATCTGCTGGATCACCAGCCCGGCGGCCAGCGAGCCGAGGTCGCCGCAATCCTTGAGGCTGCGCCCGGTCGTGTAGCCGTAGAGGAAGCCGGCGGCATAGAGGTCGCCAGCGCCGGTCGTGTCGACCAGTTCCTTGATCTTGGTCGCCTCGATGGTAACGGTTTCGTCGCCGCGCACGATCACCGAGCCTTTTTCGGAACGGGTGACGGCGGCTATCCTGCAATCCTTGCGGATGGCCGCGAGCGCCTCCTCGWAAGAGGCGGTCTGGTAGAGCRACTTGATCTCGTGGCTGTTGGCAAAGACGATGTCGACGGTGCCCGACCGCATCAGCTCGAGGAACTCGTCGCGGTAGCGGTCGACGCAGAAGGAATCCRACAGCGTCATCGACACTTCGCGCCCCGCCGCATGCGCCAGCCTGGCGGTCTGCCGGATCGCTTCCTTGGCGCGCGGCGGATCCCACAGATAGCCCTCGAAATAGGTCACCTTGGCGCCGGCGGCCTTGTCGGCCTCGACGTCTTCCGGGCCAAGCTCGACGCAGGCGCCGAGATAGGTGTTCATCGAGCGCTCGCCGTCGGGCGTGACGAAGATCATCGAGCGCGCGGTCGGCGGTTCGCCCGCGAGCGGCCTGGTGTCGAAGGCAACGCCCTGGGCGTGGATGTCATGGGTGTAGATGCCGCCCAATGCGTCGTTCGACACCTTGCCGAAGAAGGCGGCGCGCCCGCCGAGACTGGCGACCCCGGCCGCCGTGTTGCCGGCGCTGCCGCCGGAAGCCTCGATCGCCGGTCCCATGCGGCTGTAGAGCAATTCGGCGCGCCTGGYGTCGATGAGGTTCATCGCTCCCTTGATGATGCCGTTGGTCTCGAGAAAGGCTTCGTCGCACTGCGCGATGATGTCGACAATGGCATTGCCGATGCAAAGCACGTCATATTCCGGCATCAAAATCTCCGCCAAGGGCCAATCAGGCTTCCGGCCGGCTATCTGGCATGCTGGCCGGGCGCGGGTCTAGCGACTTGGCGCTGCTTTGCCTACCCCGAAAATCGCCATCGTCTTCCGTGACGCCGGCCTCGGCGCCGATTGTTCGCCGGCTGCGGCAGCGTTCGCATCGAACTGGCTCATATCAGCGGCGGCGCTGGCGACTAAGGTTCCGCCGCGATCGAAGCGTCTTTGCGGCGTGGTGAGCTACAAGCGGATCGTTTCCGCAACGGAAGGCAGAAATGTCCGAAAAGACCGAAATGTCCACCGACCTTGCGCTGCTCGGCGTCCTGGCGGTGCTGTGGGGCGCTTCCTACACTTTCATCAAGATCGGCGTCGAGACGATCCCGCCCGTGACCTTCATCGCCGCCCGGACCCTGATCGCCGGGGCCATTCTCCTCACCGTCATCCGCTGGCGCGGCCTTGCCATGCCCGCCGACCCGGCGACGTGGCGCCGGTTCGCCTTCCAGGCCTGCCTCAACAGCGTCGTGCCGTTCACGCTGATCGCCGCCGCCGAGCGCTCGGTCGATGCCGGCCTCGCCACCATCCTCAACTCGACATCGCCGATCTTCACCTTCCTGCTGACGGCATTGATCACGCGCCATGAGCCCGTAACGATGCGCAAGCTGGTCGGCGTCGGCGCCGGCATCGTCGGCATCTGCCTCATCATCGGCACGCAGGCGCTCGGCGGGCTTGGCCATCAATTGTGGGCGCAGCTTGCGATCGTCATCGCGACGGTCTCTTATGCCGGGGCGGCGATCTTCGGCCGCGGCTTCAAGGGCCTCGATCCGATGATACCCGCCGCGGGTTCGATGCTTTGCGGCGCCGTCATCCTTGTTCCGCTGAGCTTGGTCGTGGACCAGCCGTGGACGCTTGCGCCGTCGGCCGCATCGATCCTGGCCCTGCTCGGCCTGTCGGTCTTCTCGACGGCGTTGGCCTTCGTCATCTATTTCCGCCTGATCCACACGCTGGGCTCTGTCGGCACCACTTCGCAGGCCTATCTGCGCGTGCCGATCGGCGTCGGCATCGGCGCCGTCTTCCTCGGCGAAAGCCTCGGGGCCACGGCATGGGTCGGCATGGCCTTCGTCGTCGCCGGCGTCGCGGCCATGACCATTCCGGCACGGCAGGTCAAGCTTGCGCGATAACGCATGTCGCCCAAAAGCGTGACGCTGTTGGGATAACCGACATGCATCGAGACAAAAGCCGAACCGCGTCGACGCGACGCGCTTTGGTTGCCTCCGGGAAGAAGCCCGCCTATCTCGGGGATGACATTTCTCGATAAGGGCCTGGACCTGCCGTGATCCTAGACGCTGCCCGCGCCGCCGCCAGCCGGCTGTTCTCGCCTGAATTCCGCGCCGTCTTCCTGAAGACGCTGGGGCTGACGCTGCTCGCTCTGCTGGCGCTTTGGCTCGGTCTGGAGAGCCTGCTCGAATGGCTGGCCTGGCCATGGCTGCAAACGCTGCTGCCTGGTCTGCCGTCCTGGGCCGGGTGGCTGGGCGGCATCATTGCCGGCATCGTTCTGGCTGTGGGATTGGCCTTGCTCGTCGCGCCGGTGACAGCGATCGTCGCTGGCCTGTTCCTCGACGATATTGCCGAAGTGGTCGAGCGCACCGACTATCCCAACGACCTGCCCGGCCGCGCCATGCCGGCGCTGCAGTCGCTTGTGCTGGCGGTCAAATTCTTCGGCGTGGTGGTCCTCGGCAACATCGTCGCGCTGCTCTTGCTTCTGGTGCCGGGCATCAACATTGCCGCTTTCTTCATCGTCAACGGCTATCTGCTCGGCCGGGAGTTCTTCGAGTTCGCCGCCATGCGCTTCCGGCCCGAGGCCGAGGCCAAGGCGCTGCGCCGCAAACATGCCGGCACGGTGTTCCTGGCCGGACTGGTCATTGCCCTGTTCCTGGCCGTGCCGCTGCTCAACCTTCTGACGCCGCTTTTCGCGGCCGCCATGATGGTGCATCTGCACAAAGCGGTTTCGGCGCGGCTGCCGGTTTAATCGGTGTCGCCGCTGCGGAAGAGCGCCTGCAGCTTGCCGAACGGCATCGCCGCGCGGGTGAAGCCGAAAGTGCCGTCCTGCTGGATTTCGCGCGCTGCCGTCTCCAGCATGCCGTAGGCGAAGTTGGTCAGCCATGGTCCGAGCGAGATGCGCTTGACGCCGGCCATGGCAAGGTCGGCGATGGTGAAACCGGGTCGGGCCATCACATTGACCGGCCGGCTCACCGACGAGCAGATCGTGCGCACCATTTCGACGTCGCCGATGCCCGGCGCATAGAGCACATCCGCGCCGGCCTTCTCGAAGGCCTGCAGCCGCTTGATGGTGTCGTCGAGGTCGGTCTTGCCCCACAGGAAATTCTCGGCCCGCGCGGTGAAGACGAAATCGTGCTTGAGCGCCCGGGCCGCCTCGACCGCGGCCGCGACGCGTTCCACGGCGTGCGAGAAATCGTAGRTCGGGTTGGCGGGGTCGCCGGTGTGGTCCTCGATCGAGCAGCCGGCAAGACCGGCGGCTTCGGCCGCGAAGATGGTCTCGGCGGCCTGCTCGGCGCTGTCACCCTTGCCGCGCTCCAGATCGGCCGAAACCGGCAGGTCGGTCGCCGCCGTCACCTCGCGGCAATGATGGATCATGGCCTCGAAGGTCACGGCGCCGTCCGGCAGGCCGCGCGAGAAGGCGAAGCCGGCGCTGGTCGTCGCCAGCGCCTTGAAGCCGAACGAAGCGAGAAGCTTGGTCGTGCCTATGTCCCAGGGGTTGGGCATGACGAAGGTGGAGGSATGCAGATCGCGAAAAATCTTGCCCTTGTCCATGGCGGATCCTCAATCATGATCGGGGTTGTGAGGGAAATCTATCGCGGTCGCTCGAACCGGGCAAACGAATGCGTCTGGCTCAGAAGCGTTTCTCGTTCTCTGCTGACAAACGCTTGAAGGCGTCCGAGCCCGCCACGTAGCGCGACGTTTGTCTGTTCCAACGGTAGGTGACGGATATGTCTTTTGATGACGCCTTGGGTGGCGCGTCGTCGCAGCTTTCCCCRCTCGGCACCGTTGCGTCGGTAACCGTGACCTTGATGGCCGCATGGGGCTGGCCACCCCCAACGACGTGGAATGCGATATCCTGCTTGCGACTATAAGCGCATAGCCTTTCATCGAACGTGTAGATCATGTCGATCAGCTCGAACTTGTCGTTGCGCACCATGATCAGCGGCGTGATCACATAACCCTGGCTCGAATTGAAATGCGTGCTCATGGTGATCAGCACGTCGTCCCCGGGGCCGACGGGCAGTTTGTTCGGTTCGCGGAAATAGGTGCTGCGATCGACGGCGACATTGACGGCATCGAGCAGCGCCGGCTTGCCGGCCAGATCGTAGAGCGCCAGCACAGYATAGCCTTCGGCACTGTCGGGAGAGTCGCCGAGATCGAACAGCACGGCCAGCCGGTCCTTGCCGCCGGCCTTGATGGCGAGCACGGCGGCGTTGGGCAGGCTCGATGTCTCGGGCGGCGAGCCCCCGCTATCCGGACCCGCAATGTGGCGCATCTCGATCGGCAAGGTGCCGTGGTATAAGCCGTCGGCATTCGACGCCAAGTCGGGGATGACCATCCTGGCGAGATCGAGATAGGTGACGTCTTTCTGGCCCGGGATGGCGCTGCCAAGGTCCGGAAAGCTGACCTCCTCCGCGCCCGCCGAGGCCCACGGCCAGGACAGCAGCACAAGAGCAAGGGCGAGGCGAAGCAAAGTGGGTTTCACGCGTGGGCAGCTTCTTGTCCGACGCTGCAGGCTAGCACGGAAGATTTCGCCGTACAGCATTTCGCCGTACAGCCGAGTGTCCGATCAGCGGATCGGTACCAGCCCTGCCAGTTGGCGCATGTCGTCGAACAGGATGYCGCCGGCCGCCGCCAGGCCGTCGCGGTCGGAGAATGGATCGGCGTGATAGGAGAACACCCGCATGCCGGCGGCGATACCGGCCTTGGTCCCCGCGACGCTGTCCTCGATGACGATGCAGTCGGCCGGCGCGAAGCCCTGCGTCCCTGCCGCGTGGAGAAACAGGTCCGGGAACGGCTTGCCTCGGCTGACCATGGTGGACGAGAACATCGCATGCTCGAACAACGGCAGGAGCCCGRTCTGCCCGAGCGTGATGTGCATTTTCGACACCCGCGCCGAGGAGGCGACGCAATAGTCGATACCGGCCGCGCGGACTGCCTCGACGAACTCACGAACATAGGGGATCGCCTCGACGCCGTGCGAAAAAAGATCCGGCAGGCCGGCATTCCAGCGCTCGACGAAATCGGCGCCGAGCCTGGCCTCGGTCGTCTCTTCGATCTCTTTCTGCACCGAGACCATGCTGCGGCCGGAAAAATGCTTGCGGCAATATTCGAATGTGGTCRCAAAGCCGGCATCGGTCAGCCATTYGGCGAGGCGCCGATTGGCAAGGTTCTCGGTGTCGACCAGAACCCCGTCGCAGTCGAAGATGACCAGCTTGGGTATTGCCATTCAAGCGATGCCGGTCGACCCGAACCCACCGGTACCGCGCGTCGTGCCGCCGGCCAGTGCCCGCTCCTCGACCGTGATCTGGGTCACGGCGGCGAAGACGATCTGGGCGATGCGCATGCCGCGCGTCACCGAGAAATCCTCGTCGCCGAGGTTGACGAGCAGGACTTTCACCTCGCCGCGATAGTCGCTGTCGACGGTGCCGGGCGAGTTGAGGACGGTGAGCCCATGCTTGAAGGCAAGGCCCGAGCGCGGCCGCACCTGGCCTTCCACGCCTTCCGGGATTTCCAGGACAAGCCCGGTCGGCACCAGCGCGCGTTTCCCCGGCAGGATGAGCAGCGGCCGGTCTTCCGGAACGGCGGCGCGCAAATCCATACCGGCGGCGCCCGCGCTCTCATAGGCCGGCAGAGGCAGGCCCTCGCCATGCGGAAGCCTGACGAAACCGACGGTGGGGCCGATGACGGAGGAAGGATGGACAGCCGTGCGCATGAGCCCACTCGTATCGTCGCGAATGCCGATTCGGTCAACTCGGGATCAGAGCCTATCAACGCCTTTCTTTCTGGCGTGACTATGGCATCGCCGCCAATTTTGGCGAGAATGCTCATCGCTTCGTCATCCACGGGCGGTGCATGGAGCGAAGCGACGCGCGTAGACCCGACGATCCATTCCGTGACATGCGAGCRCCGCTCACGGTGCCGAATTTTGCTTCGCTRCAACCTTCGATCAAGGTCCCGGCATGGATTCCAGGGTCTCCGCGACGGAGCTTCGCTCCTGCTTCGCCCTGGAATGACGAAGTTCGTCAGCGCAGTTCCACCGGCACCACGGTCGTCTCCTTGATCTCCTCCATGACGAAGGAGGCCGAAACGTCCGACAGCRCCACCTTGGCGATCAGCCGCTGGTAGAGTCGGTCATAGGCTTTCACGTCGGCGACGCGGGCCCTCAGCACGTAATCGAGGTCGCCCGACATGCGGTAGACGCCGGTGATCTCGGTAAAGCCGGTCACCGCCGCGCGGAATTTCTGCARCCAGTCCGGGTCGTGGTTGGAGGTGCGGACCAGGATGAAGACCGAGAGACCAAGCCCCAGCTTGTCGGCATCGACCAGCGCCACGCGCCCGGTGATGACGCCGTCCTCCTCCAGCCGCTTGACGCGCCGCCAGCAGGCATTGCGCGACAGCGCCACGCGCTCCGACAGCTGGTCGACCGAAAGCGTGCCGTCGCGTTGCAGCTCGGCCAGCAATCTTCGATCGATCTCATCGATTTCCGTCGGCACATTGGGATGAATGTCTCACAAAATAGCAAAAAGCAAGGACGAATTAGGACCGATGCACCCAGCCGTATGACATGGTATCCATCATCGAGACCTAATCCGGCAGGAGGGACCACCATGACGACACGGTTTACGGCACTGTTCACGGCTCACCCGGAGAAGGTCGGCGAGACCTATTTTGGCCACATGGCCTTTGCCGCCTGGTTCTGCTCGCGCCTGTCGATGGCAGCGGCCGCCGCGCTCGTTCACGCTTTCTTGCCGTTTCTGTTCGAAACTACGGCGAGCCGAATCGTTCGTGAGCTCTATGAGCGCACRCACAACAGAGGTTCAAATGCGGTCAAGGAGCCGGCGGCTCTGATGGATCGCGCCTGATAAAGGTGGAGTGCGATGTGCCGGTGGGCGGCCTATCTGGGTGAAGCGGTCTTCCTCGAAGACATCATCACCGCGCCCTGCCACTCGTTGATCGCCCAAAGCCACTGCGCCCAGGAAGCCAAGTCGCCGACCAATGGCGACGGCTTCGGCCTTGCCTGGTATGGCGACCGGTCCGAGCCTGGGCTCTATCGCGACATCTTGCCGGYATGGTCCGACCCCAATCTGAAAAGCCTGTGCCGGCAGATCAAGTCCGGCCTGTTCCTCGCCCATGTGCGCGCTTCGACCGGCGGCGCCACCAGCCGCATGAACTGCCATCCTTTCGTCTCCGGCCGCTGGTCCTTCATGCATAACGGCCAGATCGGCGGCTTCGAAAAGATCCGCCGCGCGCTGGAAAACTCGCTTTCCGATGAAGTCTTCGATCAGCGCGAGGGCACCACCGATTCCGAGCTCTTTTTTCTCCTGATGATCGACCAGGGGTTGGCCGGCGACCCGTTGGGCGCGGTCTCGAGGGCAACCGGCCGCGTCATCGAAGCCTCGCGCCGCGCCGGCATTGAGCCGGCTTTGAAGCTCACCGCGGCCTTTTCGGATGGGCAGGCGCTTCATGCCGTGCGCTACGCCACCGACGGCCATGCGCCAACGCTCTACACCGGCGCCTTCGCGAGGCGCGCCGGTCGTTGCATCGTCTCCGAGCCCTTCGACCGGGACGGCGGCGACTGGCAGGCGATCCCGCCATCGAGCTTCGTCACCATGACAAAGGCCGGCACCGACATCCGCCCGTTCGCGCCGGCAGCGGGGAAGCTGGCAATGGTCGTCGGCTGATGAAAATTCCCGAGCTGCCGCATTCAGGTAGAGATCAGCGAAACGTAAGCGCTGCGTAAGGACGCCCAATCTCCTTCCTGTCATCTGTGACGCTCGACGGGCCGCGAATTCCTTCGCGCGCTCAAAGACGCATCGACAGAGGATCACAGGACAATGTGCAGGTGGGCAGCCTATCTCGGCGACGCGATCTTTCTGGAGGATGTCATCGCCGCACCCTCCCATTCGCTGATCGTTCAAAGCAGCCAGGCGCGGGAGGCGAAATCGCCGACAAATGCCGACGGCTTCGGCGTGGCCTGGTATGGCGACCGCCCGGAACCCGGGCTTTATCGCGATGTTCTGCCGGCCTGGTCCGACACCAATCTCAGGAGCCTTGGACGCCAGGTGAAATCCGGCCTGTTCCTGGCCCATGTGCGCGCCTCGACAGGCGGCCTCACCAGCCGCGCGAACTGCCATCCCTTCGTCTCGGGTCGCTGGTCGTTCATGCACAACGGCCAGATCGGTGGCTTCGAGAAGATCCGTCGGGTGCTGGAGAATTCGCTCTCCGATACGTTGTTCGAACAGCTCGAAGGTACCACGGATTCCGAACTCTTTTTCCGCGTGATGCTCGGCGAAGGCCTGGCGCAGGATCCGCAAGGCGCCGTGTCGCGCGCCACCGGCCGCGTGCTCGAGGCAGCGCGCCGGGCCGGCATTGAGCCGTTCCTGAAACTGACCGCCGCCTTCAGTGACGGAAGGGCGCTTCACGCGGTTCGCTACGCCACCGACGACCAGGCGCCGACGCTCTACACCGCTGCCTTCGCCCGGGGCGTCGGCCGCTGCATCGTCTCGGAACCGTTCGATCGCGACGGCCGGACTTGGCATGAGATTCCGCAGTCGAGCTTCGTGACGATGACCCGCGACACCACCAGCATCCGGCCCTTCGCGCCGGCGACGTCCCGGTGGGCGCTGGCAAGCTGAGGTCTCGGCACGGCGGCTGCCGCCRTCAGCCGGCTACTAAACGAAGCGCGACAGAGCATAAGGCGCGAGCAACGCATCACGCTCGCCGTCGAGGATTTCGCGGGTGGCGAACAGCCCCACGGCCGGCGCCAGCGTGATGCCGGAATGGGTGACGGCGATGTAGAGGCCGCCGACGCCTTCGGCGCGGCTGACGATCGGGAAACCGTCGRCCGGCGTCGGACGGTAGCCGATGGTGTGGAAGTCGAATTCCAGCCCGGCGGCGTCGCGCAGCATTGCTTTCGTCGCGGCGAACAGTTCGCGCGCGGCGGCTTCCGGATGGTCGCCCGGATCGCCGCCGCCGAAATCGGAGCCGGCGATGATGCGTCCCTCRGCCGTCTGGCGCATGTGCAGTCTGTCGGCCARCACCAGGCCGTTGAGCAGCTTCCTCGAAGGGCGCGAGTGCACGATCAGGCCCGGCGGGGTCTCGATCGGCAGCTTGATGTCGGCGGTTGCGGCGATCGCCGGCGCCCCGGCGCCAGCAGCGATCACCACGTCGTCCGCCCCGATGGTTTCGCCCGAAACGACAACGCCCGTGACCTTGCCGTTGACCAGCGCCACCCTGTCGACGGTACCCGTGACGATCCGCGCGCCACGCCGCTCCGCGTCCGCCAGCAGCGCCTTCGTGGTCGCCGCTGGCTCGGCCACGCCTTCCTGGGCAACATAAAGTGCAAAGTCGGGAAGTTCCGCCAGGTTGGGCTCGATACGCGCCGCTTGTTCGCGCCCGACCCGCTCGATGCCGTATCCCCAGGATGAGTGCTCGACCGCGTAGGCCTCGAGCCTGTCCGCGGGCAGGTCCCAGCACAGGCCGCCGCACCAGGCGAGCGGCAGCCCCGGCAGGTCGTTCGCCARCCGTTTCCATTCGGCCATCGCGCGGATGCGTAGCCGGAAATAGGTTTCCGGATTGCCCCAGCTTGCGTTGATCCAGGCAAAGGAATTCGGCGTTGCGACACCGCCGGCACCGCCTGTCGAGACGACCGTCACGCATGCGCCGGCTTTCGTCAGATGCCAGGCGATCGAGGCGCCGATGATACCGGCTCCGATGACGATGACTTGCTTTGCGCTGCTCATGCCGGACCTTTTGGGGGAGGTTTCCACCGTCATGCCATCGCACCGGCCAGACCTCAAGCGAGAAGCGGCTATTCGCCGCCCACCGTGAGCGCCTGCGCGCCGGCAATCAGGTCCTTCAGCTTTTCGCAGCGCCGCATGAGCCGGGAAGAGTCCACTTTCTTCGCGGCCGCCAGCGCTGTGCCGAGCTCTAGTTCCGCGCCGGAACGATCGCCGATCTTGATGAGAAGCGCGGCGAGCGACAGCCTGGCGTCGGCGACATTGATCGGCGAACCGACCTCGTTCCAACGGGAGCATGCGATCTGCAGTTCAYGGGCGGCCTCGGCGAAGCGCTCTTCCAGCATGAAAAGCTCCGCCTTGGCTTCCGCAGTCAGCGCCTGGACAGACGCCATCGGCCAGCGCTGCGGCTGCGTCTCCAATTCGGCAATCACCTCTTTCGCCCGCTCGCGCCGGTTGGTGCACGCCGCCACCTTGGCCAGAGTGGCAAGGACCATGCCCCGCCGCTGCAGGGTCGGCCAGCCGTTGCCCACCAAGGAACGTTCGAGAGCGCTGAAAGYGGCCTCCGCCTGTCCCTGCTCGAGCTGCAGCAGCGCTAGCCCGGGCTGCGGATCCCAGCCCGCCGCATGTGACGCGCGATAGGCCGTTTCGGCCTCCGTGAACTCCCCGGCCGCGAGGTGGATATCACCCAGCACGCGCAAGGCGTCACCGGTTGCCCAGGGCGCGTCGAGGGCGAGCTGGTCGAGTGCCGCGCGCACAAGCGCCTCCGCCTCCTTCAGCGTGCCATGAACGCCGAGCACTTCGGCGCGATGCAGCCGGCACGAGCCCGAAAGGTCTTCCAGCCCATGTCCTCTGCACCAGTCCTCGTAGCCGAGCGTCCATTGATTGGCGCGCGACCAGTCGCCGAAATTCCGGCAGGCCCACAGGATGTTGCAGTAGAGAATGCCGCCGACGATCGGGTCGACGTCGCTGGACAGGCCGAGCGCCGCGGCAAGGTCCTGATCCTCCTGCCCGGCCTTGGTTTCACCGAGACATAGTTTGAAGAAGCCGCGATAGATGAGGCCGAGCGACTCCACCACCGGATCGTCGAGGTGCCTGCCGACCGCGAAGGCCTGCTCGGCCAGCGCAAGCGCCTGTTCCGGCTCGGCTTCCGCGCCCATGATGCGCGCCCCCATCCAGCACCAGAGGCCGTGCTCCCTGCTGTCGGAAGCGGTATCGATCAGCTGCGCGGCGCGCTTGTGCCAGCCTTTGGCGACGGCAAGCTCGCCTCTCTCGAGATGGATCCTGGCAAGGGTGATTGCCGGGGAAGCCGCGCGCAGGCGCTCGCCGGCGACGCCGTAAGCCGTCACCGCGCGCGCCAGGAGCGGGATGGCTTCGGCCGGACGCCCCATGCATTCCAGCGCCAGGCCCCATTCTTCGAGGTCGGGCGTCAGCAGCTCGTCGGCGGCATCCGCTTTTGCGAAGGAAGCCGCTGCCTCGTGCCATTTTCTGCCTGCAACGGCCGCGCGTGCCGACAGGATTGATGAGCCAAGGCTGGAAGGCTTGCCGCCCGCATCGGCGGGCCTGCGTTCCGAAATCGACGGCTGATCGAGGCAAATCCGGTAGCCGAAACGGGGCAGGTTGCGCAGCGCCGCCTCCATGCCGCCCTGTCTAAGGATGCCGCGGGCAAGGCTCGCGACACGCTGCAGCGAAGCTTCGGTCACCGTCACGCCGGGCCACAACGTCTCAAGCAGCTCATCCTTGCTCATGGCCCGGTCTTGGTGCCGCAGCAGGATGGCGAGGAAATCGAAGACCAGGGGCTGCGCCTCGATCTCGCTTCCGGCGAGACGAAGGGCACGGGAATCCTCATTGAGCTCGAAGTCCCCGAAGCTATAAATTCCCATCGGCAGCAATCCCCGTAACGACAATGGGCAAAGGATCAGAAGAAGATAAGGCCGGCGTAAGGACTGTCGGCCGCCTGTTCCGTAAATCTCCGTCTGCCTGGCGGGCCAAGCGAGAGTTTACCCCAGCCGCCCCAGGGATGTCACCGGCACCGATCTGATCGAGTGCCCGGCGGCATTTGAACCTCAGATCAAGGAGATTGCAAAATGCAGAAGTACATCATTGAGCGCGAAATTCCCAAGGTCGGCACCTTCGAGCGCGAGCAACTGCGCGACGCGTCCAAGGCCTCGAACGCCGTTCTGGCCGAGCTCGGCCCGGACATCCAGTGGGTCGAATCCTTCGTGACGGACGACAAGACGTTCTGCGTCTATCTCGCCAAGGACGAGGCGATCATCCAGCGCCATGCGAAGATGAGCGGCTTCCCGGCGACAAAGATCACGCAGGTCAAGCGCCTGTTCGATCCGACGACGGCTTAYGCCGCCGCCTGAAGGGGAGGGATCGATCGTGACGCGCTTTGCGGAAATCGTCCTCGCCGTTGGCGCCTCGGCGCTGCTTTGCGGCACAGCGGTCGCGCATGACATGCCCGATCCGGTGCTCAACCGGTCCCGGGACATGGCGGCCAAATACCTCGACATCAAGGTCGCCAAGGCGGACGGCTACCAGCAGCTGTTCGAATGCACGACCATGACGAGCACGGCACGATGGGCGTCCATTTCATCCATCCCGGCCGGGCCGGYGACGGCAAGCTGGTGCTCGGCGAGCCGGACGTGCTGACCTACGAGCCGGAGGCCGATGGCTCGATGCAACTCGTCGRCATGGAATACATCGTCTTCGAAAAGGACTGGAAGGGTAAAGGCATCCCCGAATTCCTCGGCCGCACCCTGCAGCGTAAGACGACGGTGGGTGTCCACCCGGTGGATCCGTACTACGAGCTCCACGTCTGGCACTGGCGGCACAATCCGGCCGGCATGTTCGCGGACTGGAACCCTTATGTGAGCTGCGAGCACGACCGGTCCTGACAGGCGTGACGGGCAGCATCCTCGGGAGGGCCGTGGCCCTCCCGATCTCTTCGTTTGGATAAAAGGAAAATGATCATGCCAACCCTTCGCATAGAAATGAAGCCTGTCGCCGGTCAGTCCGCTGACGGGCGTTTCTCGGCAACAGCCGTCGAAATATGCCACTCTGGCCTGCGCTTCGTGGCACGGATGGTTCGCATCCGCAGGGACCGCGCCTGGCTGAACGAGTTGCCCGACTATCTGTTGCGCGACATCGGTATCAAACGTTCGGAAATCTCGTCGGTCACCTGGCACGGCCGCAACACCGGTCGCGGCGGTCTGTGGATTTGAAGGCCAGGGTCTTTTGCCGACGGCGCTTTTGTCTGTCGCGCCAGTCGATCCGATCTGCCCGAAACTGTCGACATGCCGGGCTGGCGCTGCTAGAAGCCCGCGCCACAGACAGGATTCCAAAAATTGGCAGAAGACATCGAACAGGCGGTATCGCGCCGCCGCACCTTCGCGATCATCGCCCACCCCGACGCGGGCAAGACGACGCTCACCGAAAAGCTGCTTCTGTTCGGCGGCGCCATCCAGCTCGCCGGCGAGGTCAAGGCCAAGAAGGACCGCATCCAGACCCGGTCCGACTGGATGAAGATCGAGCGCGAGCGCGGCATCTCCGTCGTCACCTCGGTGATGACCTTCGAGTATGAAGGCAACGTCTTCAACCTGCTCGACACGCCCGGCCACGAGGATTTCGCCGACGACACTTACCGCACCCTGTCGGCGGTGGACTCGGCCGTCATGGTCATCGACGCCGCCAAGGGCATCGAGCCGCGCACGCTGAAGCTGTTCGAGGTCTGCCGGCTGCGCGACATCCCGATCATCACCTTCGTCAACAAGATGGACCGCGAGAGCCGCGACCCGTTCGAGATCCTGGACGAGATCGAGCAGAAGCTGGCGCTCGACACGGCGCCCGTCACCTGGCCGATCGGCCGCGGCAGGACGTTTTCCGGCACCTATCACCTGGCGCTCAACGCCGTGCGCAAGGGCGATGAGGAAAAGGAACGCACGCCCGTCAACGGCCCGGATTCCAACCGTGTCGCAGGGCTTTTGCCGGACAATGAGCGCGAAGCCTTCATCGAGGAGCTCGAACTGGCGCGCGAGGCCTGTCGGCCTCTCGATATCGACGCCTTCCGCGAAGGCCATCTGACGCCGGTCTATTTCGGCTCGGCGCTGCGCAATTACGGCGTGCGCGATCTGATCGAGGCGCTCGGYGCCTACGGTCCGCCGCCGCGCGCCCAGGAGGCCGATACCCGCACGGTGGAGGYGACGGAGGAGAAGATGACCTCCTTCGTCTTCAAGATCCAGGCCAACATGGACCCCAACCACCGCGACCGCATCGCCTTCGTGCGCGTCTGCTCGGGCACGCTGGAGCGCGGCATGAAGGCCAAGCTGGTGCGCACTGGCAAGCCGATGTCGCTCTCGGCGCCGCAATTCTTCTTCGCCCGCACCCGCGTCACCGCCGACGAGGCTTTCGCCGGCGACGTCGTCGGCATTCCCAATCACGGCACGCTGCGCATCGGCGACACGCTGACCGAAGGCGAGGAGATACTGTTCCGCGGCGTGCCGAACTTCGCCCCGGAAATCCTGCGCCGCGTGCGCCTCGGCGACGCCATGAAGGCCAAGAAGCTGAAGGAAGCGCTGCACCAGATGGCCGAGGAAGGCGTGGTGCAGCTGTTCTCGCCGGAAGACGGCTCGCCGGCCATTGTCGGCGTCGTCGGCGCGCTCCAGCTCGACGTTCTGAAGGAGCGGCTGAACATCGAATACACGCTGCCGGTGGATTTCGAGATGTCGCGCTTCTCGGTCTGCCGCTGGATCGCGGCCGACGACAAGGCGGAGGTGCAGCGCTTCATCGAAGCGCATCGCGGCGACATCGCCCGCGACCTCGACAACGATCCGGTCTTCCTCGCCCAGCACGCCTTCTCGCTGAACTACGAAGCCGAGCGCTGGAAAGCGATCCGCTTCACTGCGGTGAAGGACTATCAGGTGCGCGACAAGGCGGCGTGATTTGGTGAATGGTGAATAGTGAATAGTGAGTAGTAGCGGGAAAGAGTGGGCTGCTAATCTTCACCATTCACCATTCCCTAATTCTCACCCCCTGGCCGCTTCCTCGATCTTRGCGATGTCGATCTTGCCCATCTGCATCATTGCCGACATCACCCGACCGGCCTTGGCCCTGTCCGGATCCATAAGCAGTCTTGGCAGCTGCTCCGGCACGACCTGCCRCGAGACGCCGAACTTGTCCTTCAGCCARCCGCATGGGCCGGGCTGGCCGCCTTCGCTGAGCCTCTCCCAGAAATGATCGACCTCTTCCTGCGTTTTGCAGTCGATCGACTGCGACATGGCTTCGGTGAAATTGAATTCCGGTCCACCATTGAGCGCCTGGAACGGCACCCCGTCGAGCTCGAACGTGGTCACCAGAACCTTGCCCTCATCCCGATGGCCCTTGGGCCAGCGCATCACGCTCAGCACCTTCGAATTCTTGAAGATGGATGTGTAATGGTTCATTGCTTCCTCGGCCTGGTCGTTGAACCATAGGCAAGTGGTGATCTTTTGCATGTCGCGCTCCTCGGGCTTCATGTTGGCTTTCCTTGTCAAACGGTTCGCCGGCGATTTCGTGCCATTTCGATGCCGTCTGCCTTAAGGACGCTGCAGCGAGACGCGATCCGACAGCGGCAGCAAAATTTTCTGAAGAGCTCAAATTTGCCGAAGCGTGCTGGTGCAGCGCAAAATTGTGGCAAGTCCGGACCATGGCCGCTATAACCGCTGCCGACTAAAATTCGAGCGCCGCCCGCCGCGCGTCGGCGCGGCCAGCCAGCAAGGACAACTCGATGCCCGCCTATCGTTCCCGCACCACCACCCATGGCCGCAACATGGCCGGCGCCCGCGGCCTGTGGCGCGCCACCGGCATGAAGGACTCGGATTTCGGCAAGCCGATCATTGCGGTGGTCAACTCCTTCACCCAGTTCGTGCCGGGCCACGTGCATCTGAAGGATCTCGGCCAGCTCGTCGCGCGCGAGATTGAGAAGGCCGGCGGCGTCGCCAAGGAGTTCAACACCATCGCAGTGGATGATGGCATCGCCATGGGTCACGACGGCATGCTCTATTCGCTGCCGTCGCGGGAGCTGATCGCCGATTCCGTCGAATACATGGTCAATGCGCATTGCGCCGACGCCATGGTCTGCATCTCCAATTGCGACAAGATCACCCCCGGCATGCTGATGGCCAGCTTACGCCTCAATATCCCGACCGTCTTCGTCTCCGGCGGGCCGATGGAGGCCGGCAAGGTGGTGCTGGCTGGCAAGGCGCAGGCGCTTGACCTGGTCGACGCCATGGTCGCCGCCGCCGACGACAAGATCTCCGACGAGGACGTCAAGGTCATCGAGCGTTCGGCCTGCCCGACCTGCGGCTCCTGCTCGGGCATGTTCACCGCCAATTCGATGAACTGCCTGACCGAGGCGCTCGGCCTGTCGCTGCCCGGCAACGGCTCGACCTTGGCCACCCATGCCGATCGCAAGCGCCTGTTCGTCGAGGCCGGCCACCTCGCCGTCGACCTCGCCCAGCGCTATTACGAGCAGGACGACGAAAGCGCACTGCCGCGCAGCATCGCCTCCAAGGGCGCTTTCGAGAACGCCATGGCGCTTGACATTGCCATGGGCGGCTCGACCAACACGGTGCTGCATATCCTTGCCGCCGCGCATGAGGGCGAGGTCGACTTCACCATGGAGGATATCGACCGGCTGTCGCGCAAGGTGCCGGTGCTCTGCAAGGTGGCGCCGGCCAAGTCCGACGTGCATATGGAAGACGTGCACCGCGCCGGCGGCATCATGGCGATCCTCGGCCAGCTCGACCAGGCTGGGCTGATCAACCGCGACCTGCCGACCGTGCATACCGCCACGCTCGGCGAAGCGCTCGACCATTGGGATATCGCCCGCACCTCGGCCGAGAATGTTCGCGAGTTCTTCCGCGCCGCCCCTGGCGGCGTGCCGACCCAGGTCGCCTTCAGCCAGGACCGCCGCTGGGACGAGCTCGACCTTGACCGCGAAAAAGGCGTCATCCGCTCGGCAAAGACGCCGTTCTCCAAGGATGGCGGCCTTGCCGTGCTGAAGGGCAATCTGGCGCTGGACGGCTGCATCGTGAAGACGGCCGGCGTCGATGAATCGATCCTGAAATTCACCGGCCCGGCCCGCGTCTTCGAGAGCCAGGATGCATCCGTCAAGGCGATCCTCGGCAACGAGATCAAGGCCGGCGACATCGTCGTCATCCGCTACGAGGGTCCGCGCGGCGGCCCCGGCATGCAGGAGATGCTCTACCCGACCAGCTATTTGAAGTCGAAGGGTCTCGGCAAAGCCTGCGCGCTGATCACCGACGGCCRCTTCTCTGGCGGCACGTCCGGCCTGTCGATCGGCCATGTCTCGCCGGAAGCCGCCGAGGGCGGCGCGATCGCCCTCGTCCAGGAAGGCGACACGATCGAGATCGACATCCCCAACCGCACCATCCGCCTCGCCATCAGCGATGCCGAGCTCGAGGCGCGCCGGGCGGCGATGAACGCCAAGGGCGCTGACGCCTGGAAGCCGGCCGAAAAGCGCAAGCGCAAGGTAACGACCGCGCTGCGCGCCTACGCCGCCTTCGCCACCAGCGCCGACAAGGGCGCTGTTAGGAAGGTGCCGGAGTAAGCTGGGCTCCCCCTTCTCCCCTTGTGGGAGAAGGTGTCGCCGAAGGCGACGGATGAGGGGTGTTCCAGCTTGGCGGCGCCGCTTA
This sequence comes from Mesorhizobium sp. LCM 4576, assembly GCF_001854815.1. Lineage (NCBI taxonomy): Bacteria > Pseudomonadati > Pseudomonadota > Alphaproteobacteria > Hyphomicrobiales > Phyllobacteriaceae > Mesorhizobium > Mesorhizobium sp. LCM 4576. The sequence goes on along the minus strand of NZ_MDDT01000089.1, from coordinate 139,360 downwards.
TCCGGTCAGAATTCGCCAGCGTCTCACTCCGCTGGAACACCCCTCATCCGTCTCGGCGCTGCGCGCCGATCCACCTTCTCCCACAAGGGGAGAAGGAGAGGCGCCGGCGCTACGGCATCAGCTGATACTCATAAAGCTTCTGATAAAGCCCGCCCTGCTTGAGCAGCGCCTTGTGCGGGCCGCTTTCCAGCACCTTGCCCTTTTCCAGCACCACGATCGTGTCGGCCTGGTGCACCGTCGACAGCCGGTGCGCGATGACGATCGTCGTGYGCCCGGCGGTGAGCTGCTGCAGCGCGTCGCGGAACAGCGCTTCCGACTCGGCATCGAGCGCGCTGGTTGCCTCGTCGAGCAGCAGGATCTCGGCGTTGCGCAGCATGGCGCGCGCGATCGAGATGCGCTGGCGCTGGCCGCCGGAGAGCATCGAGCCGTTTTCGCCGACCTCCGTGTCGTAGCCCTTGGCCATCGCGCTGATGAACTCATGCGCGTTGGCGGCCTTGGCGGCGGCGACCACCTCCTCGTCGGTCGCGCCTTCGCGGCCGAGCCGGATGTTGTGCATGATGGTGCCGGCAAACAGGAACGTGTCCTGGCTGACATAGGCGATCTTCTGCCTGAGCGAATCCAGCGTCGCGAACGAGATGTCCTGGCCGTCGAACATCACCCTGCCGGTCTGCGGGTCGTACATGCGCATGATCAGGTTCAGGATCGTCGACTTGCCGCTGCCCGACGGCCCGACCAGCGCCGTCATCTTGCCGGCCGCGAGCGTCAGGTCGAACCCTTCGAACACCGGCGGGCTTTCCGGATAGGCGAAGCTCACATTGTCGAAGCGGATTTCGCCCGGACCTGGTTGCAGCGGCGTGGCGCCGGGTTTCTCGGCGAGCGTCAGCGGCCGGTCGGCGAGCTGGAACATCATGCGCACGCCGACGATGCCCGTCTCCAGCGAGATGCGCACGCGTGCCAGGCGCTTTGCCGGCTCATAGGCCAGCAGCAGCGCCGCGATGAAGGCCATGATGTTGCCCGGCATCTGGCCACCCTGCAGCACCAGCAGGCCGCTGACCAGCACGGCGCCGGCGATCGCCAGCCCCGCCAGCGTTTCCATGACCGGGCTTGTGGCGGCTTCCAGCGTCGCGATGTTGTTGGCGCGGGTTTCGACGTCCGACACCGCCTTGTGCATGCGCTTGCGCATCGCGGCTTCGAGATTGAAGGATTTGACGACGCGCACGCCGATCGCCGTCTCCTGCATCACATGCACGATCTGGCCGAGCGAGACGAATTCCATCGCCGCGATCTTGCGCACGCGTTTGAGGATGCGGTTGACGCCATAGATCGCCACAGGCCCGACGACAAAGCAGATCAGCGACAGCGCCGGCTGTTGCCAGACCATGACCCCGACCAGGACGATCAACGTCACCAGGTCGCGGACATAGGAGGTGACGACGAGGTCGAGCACGCTGCGCGCGGCCTGCGCGTTGTTGGTCATGCGGGCGATCAGGTCGGCCGATGAGGTCGAATGATAGAACTCGATGCCTTGCGCGAGGATGCGATCGTAGATCTTGCGCTGGCGGTCGGCGATGATGGCGTTGCCGACGCGGCTCATGAAATAGGCCTGGACGAAGCTGGCAAAACCCTTGAGCAGGAAGATCCCGGCGACCCCCGCCGCGATCAGGTTGACGCGGTCGAGCCGCTTGAAGACGACGAATTCGTTGGTGATCTCGCGCAGGATCCAGGCGCTGGCGCCGGTCATGGCGGCCACCACCAGCATCGACAGGATGGCCGCGCCATAGCCGAATTTATGCTCATGGAAGGATTCCCTCACCAGCCTGGCAATGAGGCGTTGGTTTTCCGTCGAACGGAAGAAGCGAAACAACGGCCGATCCTGTGTCTGGCTTGCAAAGAATTTCGGATTCGCCACGAGGGCGAGTGGCGGCTTATAGAGCGAGTTGCGGCGCGATGGAACCTTTCGGCTGAAGGCGAAAGAAAAGGCTGCGCCTGGCTGTCTTTCGGCCACGATGAATGCCGATTCTTGGGAAAGGATGACGACGGATGGATTTCGACCTCATCGTGCGCGGCGGCACGCTGCCGGACGGCAGGATTGCCGATATCGGCATTGCCGGCGAGACCATCCGGGCGGTCGAGCAGAAACTGCCGGGCTCCGCGCCGACCGAGATCGATGCGCGCGGCAACCTTGTCTCGCCTCCCTTCGTCGATYCGCATTTCCATATGGATGCGACGCTCTCCTACGGTATCCCGCGCATCAACGCTTCCGGAACGCTGCTCGAAGGCATCGCGCTCTGGGGTGAGTTGAAGCCGCTGCTGACGCATGAAGCCGTGCGCGAGCGCGCGCTCGCCTATTGCGACTGGGCCGTCTCGATGGGCCTGCTCGCCATCCGCACGCATGTCGATGTCTGCGACGACCGGCTGCTCGCGGTGGAAGCGCTGCTCGATGTGAAGAAGGCCGTCGCGCCCTATATCGACCTGCAGCTGGTCGCGTTTCCGCAGGACGGCCTCTACCGCTCGCCGACCGCGCGTGAAAACACCATTCGTGCGCTCGACATGGGCGTCGACATCGTCGGCGRCATCCCGCATTTCGAGCGCACCATGGCCGACGGCACGCGCTCGGTCACGGAGCTTTGCGAGATCGCGRCCAAACGCGGCCTGATGGTCGACATGCATTGTGACGAGACCGACGATCCGCTATCGCGCCATATCGAGCAACTGGCCTATGAAACGCAGCGTCTCGGCCTGCAKGGCAGGGTGGCCGGCTCGCACCTCACCTCCATGCATTCGATGGACAATTACTACGTCTCGAAGCTCCTGCCGCTGATCGCCGAGGCCGGCGTCTCGGCAATCCCCAACCCGCTGATCAACATCATGCTGCAAGGGCGCCACGACACCTTCCCGAAGCGGCGCGGCCTGACCCGGGTCAAGGAGATGCTGGCGCTCGGCATCCGCGTCGGCTGGGGCCAGGATTGCGTGCTCGACCCCTGGTATTCGCTGGGCACCGCCGACATGCTCGACGTCGCCTTCATGGGCTTGCATGTGGCACAGATGTCGAGCCCGGCCGACATGGCGCGCTGCTTCGACATGGTCACCAACGTCAACGCCGCCATCATGGGGCTCGATCATCTCGGCCTCGCCGTCGGCAAGCGCGCCAGCCTCGTCGTGCTTGATGCCGGCAATCCGATCGAGGCCGTGCGCCTGCGTCCCGAACGCCTCTGCGTCATCGCCAGGGGCAAGGTGGTGGCTGAGCGGACGAAGCAGGAAACCCGGCTGTCGATCGCCGGCCGGCCGGCGCAGGTGAATAGGCGGCATAAGACGTCGTAGGTCTCCGCACAGCGATCTGCTTGGTCTGGGGCAAAGCATCACGAACGGTTCGCGATTGGCCGGAACGCTCGTGGCGTTTCGGCCAACCCCGGTTCCCGGCGCTGGTCTTACGGATTTCCCTCGTCAAACCGGCCGCTTGCGGCTAGGGAGCGGCATGGCCCAGACCATCGCCCGCAATTTCACGATCAGGAACATGTTGCTCGCCGGCATCCTGTTGATGCTGGCCGGCGACTTCATGTTCGCGCTGAACGACGCGATGGGCAAATGGCTGGTCGCTTCCTTCTCGGTCGGACAAGTGGTGCTGATCCGCTCGATCGGCGCCTTCATCGTGCTCGGCCCGATGATCGCCAACCAGGGCACCGGCAAGCTGTTCCACATGGACCGGCCGCTTTTGCAGTTCCTGYGCGTCGTGGCCACCACCACCGACACCGGGCTCTTCTACGCCGCGGTCGTCTACCTGCCGCTGGCCGACGTGATGAGCTTCTACATGGCCGGGCCGATCTATGTCGCGGCGCTGTCGCACCTTTTGCTTGGCGAAAAGGTCGGCTGGCGGCGCTGGCTGGCGATCCTGGTCGGCTTCTGCGGCGTGCTGATCATCCTGAAGCCGTCCACCGCGGCTTYCTCCATGTCCTCCGGCTTCGCGCTGGTGGGCAGCCTCGCCTTCGGCTTCGCCATCATCCTCGGCCGCCTTCTGCGCGGCACCAGCGACACGACCTTGGTCACCTGGCAGACGATCGGCACGCTGATCGTCGGCGGCGCGCTCACCATCGGCGCCTGGCGCACGCCCTCGGCGCTCGATTTCGGCGCCATGCTGTTGCTCGGCGTCGTCTCTTGCGCCGCGCATCTGATGATCACGAGGGCGCTGAAGCTGGCGCCGGCTTCGGCGCTGGCGCCGCTGCATTACACGCTGCTCCTATGGGCTGTGGTCTTCGGCCTCGTGTTCTTCGGCGATGTCCCGGGGTCCCGCATATTGATCGGCTCGGCGATCGTCGTGCTTGCCGGCATGTTCATCTTCCACCGCCAGAAGGTAGTGGAAACCGAGGTGCCGCCCGAGAACGTGCCCAAGGGCGTGAACTAGCTTCTTAGCACAGAAATTTTGACCGGTCGGCTATGCGTGCGTTGGCATATCCATRCTTTGGCGATTGGCCGAGACGCCTATAGGGTCGTCATCCACGGGCTTCGCTCCTTGCTCCGCCCTGGAATGACGAGGTTCGGGAGCCTTCGGCTCATCGCCGGCGTTTGCGCTGACTACCCCAAACGGACGTTGATAGCCTTGCCCGACAAGCTTGCAATTCAAAATCACTGTGTTGAGAAACCACGGCAACTTCACGAAAGTTTTCTGCGGTGCAAATCGCCATCCGGATGCAATCTGTGATTGATTCCGGCAGGGCCGGCAGGATATCTATAGCCTGGAAAATTGCGCTATTTGGGGGGAAATCATGGGCAGTTTCTCGATATGGCATTGGCTTATAGTTCTGATCATTATCGGCTTGCCATTRCTGTTTGTCTTGAGGGCGCCGCCAGCCGGCGCCAATCGTTTCGGGGACACGCCTCCTTCGATGAACTTCGGTGAAGCGATTGCAAGCTTTTTCCGAAATTACGTGGACTTTTCCGGCAGGGCCAGTCGCTCGGAATTCTGGTATTCCTACCTCTTCATTATCATCGTTGCCGTTCTTATGGGTATAGTCGATATCTTTGTGKGAAACGAAGCCGTCTCGTCGCTTTGGAATCTTGCCGTCCTTCTGCCGACACTTGCCATGACCGCGCGCCGGCTGCATGACATCAACAGAAGCGGCTGGCATCAGCTGCTTGCGGGATTGTTCCCCATCGGCACCATCGCACTGCTCGTCTGGTATTGCAGAAAGTCCGACGAAACAGGGTCGTTGAACGAGATCCAGAGGGTTTTCAGGTAGAGCGCCGGCTCTAGCCCAGGCGCACTGCCGCCAGGTGGCGTGAGAATTCAGTTCTCTCCATCAGCGCCTTGCAGCGGGCGAAGCGGCCGTCGGCATAGGCGCGGAAATCGTCGGCGGGATTGTCGTTGGYGAGCTGGATCAGTCCCCACAGCGTCCAGAGCAGGTCGCACATCGCCTTGTAGATGACGACGCGGCCGCGCTCGGCCGGCCGCGCCTCGCCACCGAAATAGGCGCGCATCAATTCCTCGTCCTGAGCGGTATCGAACCTGCCCTCGACCGAGAGGTCGCCGAGGTCCCACAGCGGATCGTTCATGCCGGAATATTCCCAGTCGACGATCCACATGCGATCGCCCGTATCGAGGAAGTTCTCGCACAGCGGATCGCAATGGCAGGCGGCGAGCGGGATCGGATGGGCGGCGAGCGCGTCCCGCACGCTGTCCGCCTCGCGCACCACGTCGTGATAGCCCGAAGGCAGTGCGACATCCTTTGTCGACAGGACCTTGAGATAGTCGTCGATCATGGCAAACAGCTCGAAGCGGAAGGAAAAGGCGGCGCCCGATGAATGCAGCTTGCGGAAGGCCTGGCCCGCCCGCGCGGGGCTGCCCGGCCGCGTCTTGAATTTCTCGGGCGACATCGTCTCCGCGCCGGCGATGAGGCGCGTCGCCATCAGGCCGGATGCGGGATCAAAATAGAGCACCTCGGGGCTGACGCCGGCTTTGGCCGCCTCGCGCGCCGCTACTGCCTCGTTGGCGCGGTTGATATATTCTTCTGTACCCTTGCCGGGGATGCGCAGGCAGACCTCGCCGACCCTGTAGACACGGTTGGTAAGGCCGCCCAGCCGCTCCAGCGGACCCTCGTACCCGGCAAGCGCCGGAATGGCGGCCAGCGCCGCGCGCGCCTCGTCCATCCTCATCCCCCTTTACCATCACGCCATGTTTTATGGCGGAACGGTTCCACAGTTTTTGCCGCTTGGCTACCATGGCGGACGCGAATCGACGGCGGGAGCGGCAATGGCGGACGGCAAGCACAACGGCTCACTAAGCGCGGCCTATGCCGCGACCCGGYCGGACGAGGTCGCCGCGGTCTATGACGGTTGGGCCGAGACCTACGATGCCGACATGTCGGCCGCCGGCTATCGCCATCCGACGATCTGCCTGGCGCTGCTGGCCCGCCACCTGCCGCGCGGCGCCGAACCCTTGCTCGACGCCGGTGCCGGCACCGGCCTGATCGGCGAGTGGCTCGCCATCACCGGCTATCCAAGGGTCGAGGCGCTCGACATCTCCCAAGGCATGCTGGACAAGGCCGGCGCCAAGGGCGTCTACACGGCGCTGCACCGCCTGGCGATGGGCGATGTTCTGCCCTTCGCCGACGGCGCCTATGCCGGCATCATCTCTGCGGGCGTCTTCACCTCGGGCCATGTCGGGGTCGAGGGCCTAGACGAGTTGATCCGCATCTGCCGGCCGGGCGGCGTCATCGTGCTGACGGTGAAGAACACACTGTGGGATGCCGGTTTCGCGGAGCGGATCGCCGAGCTGGAAGCACGCGGCGCGGTAAGCCGCCTCGAGGAGACGCGACCTTATGCCTCGATGCCCGGCGAGGGCGACACCGTGCCGAGCCGTTGCCTGGCGCTGCGCGTCAGCTGACCCGCGCTGCGCGGATCAGGCCTTTGTCTTCGCGCCGGCCGGGTCGTACAGCGCCTCGAGATGGATCTTGGCCGGCGTGCGTTCCATCGCCACCACCAGCTCGTAGTCGCCAGAGGCGAGGAAGTCGTCCCTGACGCCGTCGGCATCGCGCACATAGCCGTAGCCGATGTTCTTCTCCACCGTATAGCCGTAGCCGCCGCTGGTAAGATARCCGACCGGCTCGCCATTGCGCAGGATCGTCTCGCGCCCGACCAGCACGACCTCCGGGTCGTCCACCGTGAAGCCGGCAAAGCGTTTCGTCGGCGCCTTGCCGGCCGCTTTCTCCAGCGCTCTCCGCCCGACGAAGTCGATGTTCTTGCGAAGCTTCACCGCCCAGCCGAGCCCCGCTTCCAGCGGCGTGTCGTTCGGCGTGATGTCGGAGCCCCAGGCGCGATAGCCCTTTTCCAGCCTGAGCGACTCCAGCGCCCGGTAGCCGACCGGGCGAATGCCATGCGGCTTGCCGGCCGCCATCAGCGCATCGAAAACCTCGCCGGTGGCGGCGATCGGCACATGCAGCTCCCAGCCGAGCTCGCCGACATAGGTGACGCGCAACGCCTTCACGCTATGGCCCGCAATTTCGATTTCGCGCGCATGGCCGAAGGGGAAGGCGGCGTTCGAGATGTCGGCATCCGTCACCGCCGACACCACGTCGCGGGCGCGCGGGCCCATCAGCGACAGCGTGCCGTACTCTTCCGTGACATCCTTCAGTCTGGCGTTGAGGCCGGAGCCGATATGGTCGCTGATCCAGGACAGGTCATGCGTGCGGAAGCCGGTGCCGGTGACGATGTAGAACCGGTCCTCGCCGAGCCGCGACACGGTGAGGTCGGCCTCGATGCCGCCGCGCGTGTTGAGCAACTGCGTGTAGGTGAGCCGTCCGGCCGGCTTGTTGACATCGTTGGCGCAGATCCAGTCGAGCGCCTTCAGAGCGTCGGCGCCGGTCAGCTCGTATTTGGCGAAGGAGGACTGGTCGAAGATGCCGACCTTCTCACGCACATGACGGTGTTCGTCACCGACTGGCCCGAACCAGTTCTGCCGGCCCATCGAATAGACGTCCTCGGCGGCTACGCCATCCGGCGCGAACCAGTTCGGCCGTTCCCAGCCGAGCTTGGAGCCGAACACGGCGCGATGCGTCTTCAGCCGCTCATAGAGCGGCGAGACGATGCGCGGCCGTCCCGATAGATATTCCTCATGCGGGAAGCCGATCGTGTAATGCTTGCCATAGGCTTCCAGCGTGCGGTCGCGGACCCAGTCGCGGTCGCGATGCAGGCTGGAGAAGCGCCTGATGTCGACCACCCACAGGTCGAGCGGCGCCTCGCCGTCGACCACCCATTGCGCCAGCACCCAGCCGGCGCCGCCGCCCGAGGCGATGCCGAAGGCGTTGAAGCCGGCGCCGACGAACATATTGGAACATTCGGGCGCCACGCCGAGGATGAAATTGCCGTCCGGCGTGAAGCTTTCGGGGCCGTTGATCATCTGCTTGACGCCGGCGGTCTGCAGAGCCGGAACACGCGCGATCGCCTGGCTCATATGCTGTTCGAAATGATCGTAGTCGTCGTCGAACAGGCGGAATTCCCAGTCGTTGGGAACRTCGCCGCCGGGAAGCCCGGTTGCCCAGGCCTGCGGGTTGGGCTCATAGCCGCCCATCACCAGCCCGCCGACCTCTTCCTTGAAATAGATGCGGCGGTCGGGGTCGCGGATCGTAGGCGCGTCGTTGGCGAGCCCATCGATCTTCTCGGTGATGATGTACTGATGCTTGACCGGCTGCAGCGGCACGTTGATGCCGGCCATCGCGCCGACCTGCCTTGCCCACTGCCCGGCGCAGTTCACCACCTTGTCGCAAGCGATGTCGCCTTTTGAGGTCTTCACCGCGGCGATGCGGCCGTCCTTCATCGTGAAGCCGGTGACGCGCACGTCCTCGAACAATTTAGCGCCATGCATGCGCGCGCCTTTGGCGAGCGACTGGGCGATGTCGGACGGGCTTGCCTGGCCGTCGGTCGGCAGCCACGAGGCGCCGACTAGGTCGCCGGTCTCCATCAGCGGCCACATGCGCTTCACTTCCGCCGGCGACAGAAGCTGCATGTCCATGCCGAAGCTTTTGGCCGTGGTCGCCAGCCGCTTGAACTCGGTCCAGCGGTCGGCGTTGGTTGCCAGCCGCAGGCACCCGGTCATCTTCCAGCCGGTCGCCAGGCCGGTCTCGGCCTCGAGGCCCTTGTAGAGCTCGACCGAATATTTGAGCACCCGCGTGATCGAGGCCGACGAGCGCAACTGCCCGACCAGGCCGGCGGCGTGCCAGGTCGAGCCCGAGGTCAGCTTGCCCTGCTCGAGCAGAACGACGTCGGCCTTGTGGTCGCGCGCCAGATGATAGGCGGTGGAGCAGCCGATGATGCCGCCGCCGATGACGACGATCTCGGCATGGCTGGGCAAGGTCATGGCTTGGTCCCGTATTTCGTCCGGTAGTTCTCCAGCGCCGCGTCGAGCCGGACGAGGTTTTCCTCGGTATAGGCGACATAGTCGATGCCGGGCGCGTCGAGATAAAGCTCGGAGACCATGCTCCACATCGCTTCGCGCAGCAGCGAGGCGCATTGCATGGCGGCATGCGAGCGGCGGATTTCGCTATCCGGCTCCTTCATGAAATAGGCGGTCAGGAAGGCGAAGGATTCGTCATCGCTCAGGCCGGCATTGGAGGCGGCGCCGGCAAGATCGAACATCGCCGTGTTGAAGCCGGCATATTCGAAATCGATCAGCCACAGCCGCCTGCCATCGTCGAGGATATTGGCCGGCAAAAGATCGTTGTGGCCGAAGACGATCGGCAACAGCTTCTGTGCCCGCTCGAGCTCGTCGGCGAGCGAAAGATAGCGCGGCAACTGATCCTTCTTGCGGCTGCCGCCTTCGTCCAGCGTGCGCGCATAGTCGCGGATGACGTGGAACACCCAGAACATGAAGCCGGCGCCGGAGACGTGGTTCGGCATCTCGCGATGGAACGCGCGCAGCAGCCCGGCGACACGGTCGAGATTAGCTCGCACGTCTTCGGCGAGGAAGGTCTTGGCGCCGAGGAATTCCGTCACCAGGATGCCGGGCTCGGCATAGTGCACGGCCGGCGCGAAGCCCGCCGCATGCGCCGCCCGCRCCGTCATCACCTCGCGCTCGCGAAAGACGTGGTGGAACGGGAAGTCCTGGCCGAAGCGCACGACATGCCGCCCGGCCGCATCGGTGACGACAAAATTGGCGTTGCTGAGGCCACCCGGCAGCGGCTCGATCTCGATGCTGCCGTTCCAGCACGGCAGGGCGCGGATGCGGTCTTCGGCACTCACGGCTTCGCTCCGGCCTCAGCCGGTCCCGCGGAAAATGACGATGGGACAAAACAAAAAAGCCTCGTCGGTGCGAGACGCCAGGATCGGTATCCCGCACCGCACCGACGAGCCCCTTGGCCAGGCATGGTATCCCGGCATCCGCCCCCGCGGATTCGATAAAAGCTCGCGCCCGGCTGGTTCCAGGCGATCTGGTCACTAGGCTGCGGCTCTGCCATCACCCTCCCGTGGYAGTTCCGAACCTGTCACGGGGGCAGTGTCATGCCGGCGTGRCAGAGCTGTCAATCAAAAGCTGTGACCTTTTTTGGGTGTTTTGCCCGAAAATATAAGCGACTCCTTTCAAAGCGTTGCCAAAACCTTAAATTCGGTCAAAATTTCCGGACATCCATATGATCCATTCGAAACGGCATGGCGAAATCCTGCGGCTTCTCAGCGAGGAGGGCACGATCAGCATTGCCAGCCTCGCCGAACGTCTCGGCGTCTCGCTGGAAACGGTGCGGCGCGACGTCAGGCCGCTCGCCGATGACGGGTCGGTGCTGAAGATGCATGGCGCCGTCGGCCTTGCCTCGATGGTGGGCGAGGCGCCGTTCGAGCGGCGCATGCGCGAGAATGCGGAAGCCAAGCGGCTGATCGCCAGGATGGTCGCGGCCACGATCCGTGACGGCGAGGCGATCATGCTCGATACCGGCACGACCACATCCTTCCTGGCGCGAGAGCTGCTCGGCCATCGCCGGCTGACGGTGGTCACCAATTCCTCCGACATTGCCCGCACGCTGGCGACGGTGAACGGCAACAAGGTCTATATGGCGGGAGGCGAGCTGCGCAGCGATTCGGGTGCTGCTTTCGGCATTTCGGCGATCGAGTTCGTCAGCCGCTTTTCGGTCGATCATGCGGTGATCTCGATCGGCGCGGTCGATGCCGCTGCCGGCCTGACCGACTACGAGCTGGAGGAGGCGGAGTTCGCCCGCATGGTGCTGTCGCGTGGCCAGCGCTCGCTGGTCGTCACCGACCATACCAAGTTCGGCCGTCAGGGGCTGGTCAGGGTCTGYGGCTTCRACGGCTTTTCCGAGCTCGCCACCGACCAGCYGCCGCCGCCCGACATCGCCGCCGCGCTGACCCATGCCGGGGCGCGCCTGACCATTGCGGCGGCCTGACGTCAGCCAAGGAAATAAGGCTAACCGAACACCAGCGACTGATGTGCCGCAACTCCGGCCATCGCGCCACCGGACACCGCGAAGGCGATGTTGTGCATCATCCGCGCCGCGTCTCCGGCCGCGAACACGCCGGGCACCGATGTCTGCTGCTTGTCGTCCACGACGATCGCCCGGCCAAGCGGGCCTTCGTTGAAGGCGCAGCCCAGCTGCTCGGCCAGCGGACTTGCCATTTCGTTGCGCGGCGCGGTGAACAGCGCCCGCACGCTTGCGCTGCGGTTTCCATCGAGCCTGACGACCAGGCCGCCGGAGCCGTCGTCCCGCACCTCGCTCACCTTCTCCGGCTCGAAGCGGATGTTGCGCTTCTCCAAGACCCGCGCCTGGTCCGCGTCCGGCTCGAACAAGCCGTCGGCGAACAGCGTGACGTCGCCCCAGTCGGAGATCAGCTCGGCCTGGTGCAGCGACATCGGTCCGGTGGCCAGCACGCCGAGCGGCCCGCCGGCCACCTCGTAACCGTGGCAATAGGGGCAATGCAGYACCGTCTTGCCCCACTGCCCGGCAAGTCCGGGAACGTCCGGCAGGATGTCCCGGACGCCGGTGGCGAGCACCAGCCGCGTCGCGCCGAAACCCTCGCCATTGTCCATCTCGACCTCGAAGCCGGTACCGGCGATGGCGGCCCGCCTGGCGCGGCCCTCGATCATCGTGACAGCCGGATAGGCAAGCAGCTGTGCCCTGGCCTCGCCMAGTATGTCCGCCGGCGCCCGTCCGTCCTGGCCGAAGAAGCCATGCGAGTGCTCGGCAAAGCGATTTCGCGGCTGGCCGGCGTCGATCACCAGCACCTTGCGTCGGCCCCGCGCCRCATACATGGCGGCGGAGAGCCCGGCAAAGCTGCCGCCCACGACGATGACATCATAATGCATGGCTGGATACTCCAATCAGGTCATAACGGCGGCGGAAATCGGCCGTCAGGTCGGCCAGCGTGATATGGCTGAGCCGCTCGGCGAGCAGCCTTTCCGCCTCGAGGCGGAAATCGTCGAGCACGGCGATCACCGCCTGCTCGACCAGGCATCCGGGGCTTTCCGGTTCGGTGCTGAACGGCAACAGCGTCWCGCCAAGCGCGGCGCTGATCTCGGCCAGCGAAATYCTGTCCGGCGCGCGGCCGAGCTGCCAGCCGCCGCCATGGCCGCGCGACGAAGTGACGATGCCCGCCTCCCGCAGCCCGGCGATGGTGCGGCGCACCACTACCGGATTGGTGTGGATGAAGCCGGCTAGCTCTTCGGACGTCAGCGCCCGGTCAGGCGCCTCGGCCATATGGACGAGAATGTGCAGGGTCGAGGACAGTCGGCTATTGCGTTTCATGTAACTTAGTTAGTTACGAATCATGCCGATGTCAAACCGGCCGGACTGCTGCGACGGCAAGCCTGTGCATCAGCTCGGGAAAATCATCCGGAAGCAGGCTCCGCCCTGCTTGCCGTCGAGCACCTCGACCTTGCCGCCATGCAGTTGCATCAGGTCGCGGACGAGGTTGAGGYCGAGGCCGGCGCCATGATCCTGCGGGTGCAGGCGGTAGAAGGGCTCGAATATCCGCTCGCGTTCGGATGCCGGCACGCCGTCGCCTTCGTCCTGCACCTCGATCACCGCGGGCGGGCGGACGCTGATGGTGATGCGACCGGCCTTGCCGCCATGGTCGATCGCGTTCTGGATGAGATTGGTCACGGCGCGCTCGATCGCCGTGCGGTCGCCGCGCACGACAAGCTTTTCCTTGGCCGGCTCGAACGCCATCTCGTAGCCGACGGCGAAGGCCAACGGCGCCAGGTCGACCACGACGTTTCGGGCAAGAAGGACCAGGTCGACCGGCCCGAAATGCTCGGCCTGGCGATCGAGCCGCTGCAGGTCGAGCAACTGGTCGGCGAGTGTCGACAGCCGCGCTGCGTCCTGCAGGAGCCTGGCGCGCTCGGGTGTCGCCGGCAGCGCGGCGAGCCGCGTGTTGAGGATGGCGACCGGCGTTCTGAGCTCATGCGYGGCGTCGGTCAGGAAGCGCTTGTGCCGCGCATAACCGGCATCGAGGCGCGATAGGGCGGCGTTGACCGCGTCGACCAGCGGCGTGACTTCCTTCGGCACGCCGTCCAGCGGCAGTTGCACGCCGCGCTTGTCGATCTCGATCTGCTCCGCCGCGCGCGCCGCGTTGCCGAGGCCGGAAAGCGCGCCGCGCACCACCCAGGGCGTCGCGAACAGCGTCRCCAGCGCCATCAGCCCGGCCAGCGGCAAAATCCCTTGCAGGAAGAGTTCCGGCGCCTGCCCGAGAACGCGCAGCAACGAAAGCTCGCCCTTGGTGCCGCTCATGATCTGGATATTGCCGGCCGCCGTGTCGGTCCAGCGGATCTTGCCGCCCGGCGGCGCCGCTTCGCCGATGGCAAGGTCGATGCGGGCATCGCTGATGTTGTCCAGCAATCCGACGAACGGCTGGTAGGCAACCGGCACGGTGCCTTCTTGAAGCCGGTGCCCGTCCTTGTCGCGTATGATGAACCAGAGGTCCGGGACATCCGACCGCAACTTGGTCAGATCGGAATTTTCCTTCAGCACCAGCGCCCCGTTGGCGTCGCGGACCACCGCATCCGCCAGYACGTCCATCGTGCCGTCCTCATAATCGTGCGGAATGATGCCGGTGGCGAGCATTGCGCCGATGATGCCGGCGATGATGAGCGTCAGCATCACGCATTGCAGGATGGYGATGCGCAGCACCAGGCTCCATTTCAGCGAACGCGGCCGGCGAAGGTTCATGTGGTCTCGCGCAGCAGGTAGCCGACACCGCGTATGCCGTTGATGACGACCCCGCCATCGGCTTCGCTGAGCTTGCGGCGCAGCCGCGAGACATGGGTATCGAGCGCGTTGGACTGGATCTCGTCGTCCAGCCCGAACACGGCCTCCATCAGGGCCTCGCGCTGCACCATGCGCCCCGTTCGCCGCATCAGCGCTTCCAGCACCAGCAGTTCGCGGCGCGGCAAGGCGAGGGGCTCGCCGCGGATCGAGGCCTCGCGGTGGCCGACATCGAGCGAAAGATGGCCGGCGCGGATCGTTTGCGTCTCGATCGCCGCCGGGCGCCTCAGCAATGCCCTCAGCCGGGCCAGCAACTCCTCGAAGGCGAAAGGCTTGGCCAGATAGTCGTCGGCGCCCATGTCGAGCCCGTCGACCTTGTCGGCGGTGTCGCCCCGGGCCGTCAGCATCAGCACCGGCGTCGTGTTTCTGGCGGCGCGAAGCTTCGGCACCAGCGTCAGCCCGTCGCCGTCCGGCAACTGCCGGTCGAGCAGGATCGCGTCATAGCCGTCGACGGCGACGAACCCTTCCGCTTCCAGCAGCGAGCCGGCATGGTCGACCACCATGTCGTGCCGCCTCAGCGCCGCCCGCAGCGCCGAAACCATTTCCGGCTCGTCCTCGACCAGCAGGATACGCATTCAAAGACCTCTTGCAGTCCCATCTCTTACAATTCTTGCCTGGCCGGCTACCGCGCCAAGATTGCATAAACATGGCGCCAGTTCTTGCCGCCGGTGGCGAACTTTTTCTTTCGCGAAGCCACGCCGTTCGCAATGTCCATGCAATCCGTGACCTCCAAACAGCGCCTCGTCCGTGCCGGGCAACTCGAATCGCCCGCGTAAGCAATGAGGTCAACATGCCTGCAAATGACGCTTTGTCCTTCCTGAAGGCCTGGACGCTGGCGCCCTTCCGTATGGGCTCGGTCACGCCCTCCAGTCCGAGCCTGGCGGCGCTGATGACGCGCGAGATCGGCCCCGACACGGGTCCGGTGCTGGAGCTCGGGCCGGGCACCGGTCCTTTCACCCGCGCCCTGCTGCGGCGCGGCGTGCRCGAAAACGACCTGACGCTGGTCGAGTCCGATCCGGATTTTGYCGCTCTGCTCGCGCGCCGCTTCCCTTCGGYGCGCATTGTCGAGATGGACGCGGTCGGCCTGCGCCATCTGYCGCTGTTCGATGGCCCTGTCGTCGGCGCGGTGGTCAGCGGATTGCCCTTTCGGCTGATATCGCCGCGCAAATCATCCGCGATCCTGGAAGGCGTCTTTGCCAGTCTGCGGCCAGGCGCGGCTCTCTATCAGTTCACTTATGGCCRCCGCTGCCCCTTCGACCAGGCCGCTCTCGACAGGCTCGACCTCGAGGCGGTCCGCATCGGCGGCACCTTGCGCAACTTCCCGCCGGCGACGGTCTATCGCGTCTCCAGGATCAAGGGTCTCGACACCTATGACTGGCGTTTCGCATGAGCGAACTTCACCGGCATAAACAACGGGGCTGCGCCGGCTTTCCTTCCCGCGCGCGCCGGTGTTTAGTCCGGCCATGGCCTTCACCATCCGCCAATTGCAGTTCTTCGTCGCCGTCGCCGAGCAGGGCACCGTCTCGGGCGCCGCGCAGAACCTGTCGATTTCGCAATCCTCGGTCACCGAGGCGATCAAGGAATTGGAGAGTGACCTCGGCGTCGAGCTGTTTGAACGCCATCCGCGCGGCTTGAACATCACGCACAAGGGCCACCAGTTCCTGCGCCACGCGACCAAGATCCTGGCCGATGTCTCCGATGCGCGCCGTTCCTTCTCCAGCGAGCAGGCCGCCGCCGGCGGCCGCCTGCAGCTCGGCGTCACTTCGCTGGTCGCCGGCTACGTCCTGTCCGACCTGCTTGCCCGCTACCGCCGCGCCTATCCCGGYGTCGAGGTCTCGGCGATCGAGGACAATGGCGACTATCTCGAGCACCTTCTGGTCGGCGGCAAGCTCGACATCGCCGTCATGGTGACGTCCAACCTGCGCGACCGCACGGCGCTGCAGTCGGAAATCCTGGAGGTCTCGGCCTACCGGCTGTGGATCCCGCTCAGCCACAGGCTCGCCAGCGCCGACATCATCTCGATCGGCGACATCGCGTCCGAGCCGCTGATCATGCTCACCGTCGACGAGATCGAGGAAAACACCGGCAAATTGCTGTCGGCGATCGGCGCGAGACCCCATGTCGCCTTCCGCACGCGATCGGTGGAAGCGGTGCGCAGCCTTGTCGCCACGGGCGCCGGCGTGGCGCTCTTGCCCGACCTCGTCTATCGGCCCTGGTCGCTGGAAGGCGACCGCATCGAGTCGCGTGATGTTTCCGGGTCACTGCCGGTGGTCCAGGTCGGCACGGTCTGGCGCCGCGGCTCCGGCCTGCCGCAGGCTGCGCGCGACTTCATCGGCCTCGCGCAGTCGCAGCGAATGGCGCGGCAGCGGCTGTGATCAGAGCAATTCCAGGAAAAGTGTGAAGCGGTTTTCCGTTCGGAATTGCGTCCAATATAACTATCGGAAAAATCGATATCGGCTTTCTGATAAATGAATTTGCGAAACCGGATTTTTCACCGCACCTTTCGCCCAGGGAACAAAGCCGCGCCCTGAGAGCGCTGCCCCTAGCAATGGGAGATCGACGATGAATGCATTCCTGAAGTCGTGCACGGCGCTGACTGTCGCGCTGACTTTTTCCGGTCAGGCCATGGCCCAGGTCAAGGAACTCGGCAAGGGCGAGGGGCAGGTCAACATCGTTGCCTGGCCGGGCTACATCGAGCGCGGCGAGACCGATAAGAACTATGACTGGGTGACGGCTTTCGAGAAGGAAAGCGGCTGCAAGGTCAACGTCAAGACCGCCAACACGTCGGACGAGATGGTCTCGCTGATGAACGAGGGCGGTTTCGACCTCGTCACCGCTTCGGGCGATGCATCCCTGCGCCTCGTCGCCGGCAAGCGCGTGCAGCCGATCAACACCGATCTGATCCCGAGCTGGAAAACGGTCGACGACCGCCTGAAGGACGCGCCCTGGTTCACCGTCGACAAGGTGCATTACGGCGTTCCCTATCAGTGGGGCCCGAACATCCTGATGTACAACACCGACGTCTTCAAGGAAGCGCCCAAGAGCTGGAACGTCGTCTTCGAGGAAATGAAGCTGCCCGACGGCAAGTCGAACAAGGGCCGCGTCCAGGCTTATGACGGTCCGATCCACATCGCGGATGCCGCCAATTACCTGATGTTCCACAAGCCGGAACTCGGCATCAAGGATCCTTACGAGCTGAACGAAGACCAGTACAAGGCGGCGCTCGATCTCCTGCGCACCCAGCGAACGCTGGTCGGCCGCTACTGGCATGATGCCGCGATCCAGGTCGACGATTTCCAGAACGAAGGCGTGGTCGCTTCCGGCTCCTGGCCCTATCAGGTCAACACGCTGGTCGCCGCCAAGAAGCCGGTCGCCTCGACCGTGCCGGAGGAAGGCGTCACCGGTTGGGCTGACACCACCATGATGGAAGCCGACGCCGCTCATCCGAACTGCGCCTATATGTGGCTCGAGCACTCGTTGTCGCCGAAGGTCCAGGGCGACGTCTCGGCCTGGTTCGGCTCGCTGCCCGTCGTGCCCGCCGCCWGCAAGGGCAACGAGCTTTTGACCGACGAAGGCTGCAAGACCAACGGCTACGACAATTTCGACAAGATCAAGTTCTGGAAGACCCCGGTGTCGAAATGCGCCAGCCAGAACGACCAGTGCGTGCCCTACTATCGCTGGGTGTCGGATTATATCGGCGTCATYGGCGGGCGGTGAGTTGCCTAGCCTTTAGACGTTTGGCGCTGCCCCTCACCCTTACCCTCTCCCCGTGAAGAACGGGGAGAGGGGGATCGCCGGCGTAGCCGCTAATCCCTTCTCCCCGTCCTTCATGGGGAGAAGGCGCTGGCAGGCGGATGAGGGCAGCGCATACGCTCAAATTTGAGAGCCCTGAAACTTCAGGACAGTCCATGACCTCCGCTGTTTCCTTCAAACAAGTCTCGCGCCATTTCGGCAGCGTTCGCGCCGTCGACGCGGTGGATCTGGAGATCGCGCCGGGTGAGTTCTTCGCCATGCTTGGGCCGTCCGGTTCCGGCAAGACGACCTGCCTGCGCCTGATCGCTGGCTTTGAGCAGCCGACGGCGGGCTCGATTTCCATCTTCGGCGAGCGCGCCGAAGGCGTTCCGCCCTATCGCCGCAACGTCAACACCGTCTTCCAGGACTATGCGCTGTTCCCGCATCTCAACGTGCTCGACAACGTCGCCTACGGCCTGATGGTCAAGGGTGTCGGCAAGGCCGAGCGCTTGAAGGCGGCGGACGAGGCGCTGTCGCTGGTGCGCCTGCCGGGTTATGGCGCGCGCCGTCCCGGCCAGCTCTCCGGCGGCCAGCGCCAGCGCGTCGCGCTCGCCCGCGCGCTGGTCAACCAGCCCAAGGTGTTGCTGCTCGACGAGCCGCTCGGCGCGCTCGACCTCAAGCTGCGCGAGAACATGCAGGAGGAATTGAAGTCGCTGCAGAAGGTGCTCGGCATCACCTTCGTCTTCGTCACCCACGACCAGGGCGAGGCGCTGTCGATGGCCGACCGCGTCGCCGTCTTCAACGATGGCAGGATCATGCAGGTCGGCACGCCGGAGGATATCTACCAGCGCCCGAACACGCGCTTCGTCGCTGATTTCGTCGGCTCGTCCAACGTGCTGCCGCCGGATTTCGTCCAGCGTTATTCCGGCCAACGCCGCTGGGGAAGCCTGYGGCCGGAGTCCATCCGCGTCGCCAGYGCGGCCAGCGGCGACGGCGTCGCGGCGCGCCTGGTCGGCACCAACTATCTCGGCGCCACCACAAGGCTGGCGCTCGATGCCGATGGGTTGAGACTGCATGCGGTCGTGCCGGCGGGCACGGCGCTGCCGGCGGAAGGCGAGGCGGTGATGCTCACCTTCAACCGCGATAGCCTGCATCTGATGGAYGAGCCGGCATGAGCCTCGACGCCGTCGTCTCTCGCGCGCCCACCCCCGCCATCCTGCCCGGCAGCGGCGGACTGCGCGGCGGGCTCTCCGACCTCTTCTGGCGCCGGCCGAAATTCCTGCTCACGCTGWTGCTCGCCCCGCCGCTCCTGTGGCTCGGCATCGTCTATATCGGCTCGCTCTTTGCCCTGCTGGCACAGAGCTTCTTCTCGATCGACGAGTTCTCCGGCCTCATCAACCGCGAGTTCACGCTGAAGACCTATGGCGACCTGTTCCAGGCCGCCAATCTCGACATCATCCTGCGCACGGTGACGATGGCGGCGCTCGTCACGCTCGCCTCCGCGGTCATCGCCTTCCCCATCGCCTATTACGCGGCGCGCTATGCGCGCGGCCGCTGGAAGGCGCTGTTCTATCTCGGCGTCATGCTGCCGCTCTGGTCGAGCTACCTTGTCAAGATCTACGCCTGGAAGCTGATCCTMGCCAAGGAAGGCATCCTCACCTGGCTGCTCGCCAAGCTGAACCTGCTCTGGCTGCTCGATGCGTGGCTGTCGCTGCCGATCGTCGGCGGCAACTCGCTGTCGGTCTCCTTCACCGGCACCTTCATCGTCTTCGTCTATGTCTGGCTGCCCTTCATGATCCTGYCGGTTCAGGCCGCACTTGAGCGCGTGCCCGGCAATCTGGTCGAGGCCTCATCCGATCTCGGCGCCTCGCCGGGACAGACCTTCCGCAACGTGCTGTTCCCGCTGGCGCTGCCGGGCATCGTCGCCGGTTCGATCTTCACCTTCTCGCTGACRCTCGGCGACTACATCATCCCGCAGATCATCGGCACCTCGCGCCTCTTCATCGGCCAGGCCGTCTATTCGCAGCAGGGCACCGCCRGCAACATTCCCTTGGCCGCCGCCTTCACCGTGGTGCCCATCGTCATCATGGGCTTCTACCTCTGGGGCGCCAAGCGCATGGGGGCTTTCGATGCGCTCTGACCGTGGTCAACGTGCTCCGCTCGGCCTGAAGATCGCCGCCGCCTGCGGCCTGCTCTTCCTGCACCTGCCGATCCTCCTGATCTTCGTCTACGCCTTCACGACGGAGGAGAAGAGTTTTGTCTGGCCGCCGCCGGGGCTCACCACGCAGTGGTTCGCCGTCACCTGGAACCGGCCGGACGTGTGGGATGCGCTGTCGCTGTCGGTGCGCGTCGCCGCCATCTCGACGGCGATCGCGCTGGTGCTCGGCACGCTTTGCGCAGCAGCCGTCTCGCAAACGCGCTTCTTCGGCCGTGAGGCCATCTCGCTGCTGGTCATCCTGCCGATCGCGCTGCCCGGCATCATCACAGGCATCGCGCTGCGCTCGGCCTTCGCGCTGGCCGACATCCCCTTCTCGTTCTGGACGATCGTGCTCGGCCACGCCACCTTCTGCGTGGTCGTCGTCTACAACAACGCCGTCGCCCGTTTCCGCCGCACCTCCGGCTCGATGATCGAGGCCTCGATGGACCTCGGCGCCGACGGTTTCCAAACCTTCCGGCATGTCGTGCTGCCCAACATCGCCACCGCATTGCTTGCCGGCGGCATGCTGGCCTTCGCGCTCTCCTTCGACGAAGTGATCGTCACCACCTTCACYGCCGGCCAGCAGCAGACCGTGCCGATCTGGATGCTTGAGGAACTGATCCGCCCGCGCCAGCGCCCGGTCACCAATGTCGTGGCCATGGTCGTCGTGCTGGTGACGCTGCTGCCCATCCTCTTTGCCTATTACCTGACCCGCGACGGCGACCAGATCGCGGGGAGTGGAAAATGAAAACAGCGGATAGGGAGTAGCGAATAGCGAATAGGGAAGATCGGCGGTCAACCCTATTCGCTATTCACTATTCGCTACTCGCTCCTGTTCAGGGAGAACGTTTATGGACACCCAGATGCTGATCGGCTCGACCTTCGAGAAGGGCACCGAAACCGAGGAGCCGATCCTCAATCCGAAGACCGGCGCGACGATCCTCAACCTGCCGGAAGCGAGCCCGGCGCAGATCGAGGCGGCGGTTCTGGCCGCCGAGAAGGCCTTCGCCAGTTGGTCGCGCACCACGCCGGCGCAGCGTTCGGGCTATCTCCTGAAGATCGCTGACCGCATCGAGGCGGAGGCAAAGGAATTCGCCGCGCTCGAGGCGCTGAATTGCGGCAAGCCGATCAACGCCGTGCTCAATGACGAGATCCCGGCGATCGTCGACTGCTACCGCTTCTTCGCCGGCGCGGTCCGGTCGATGCCCGGACAGGTGGCCGGCGAATATATTGCTGGCCACACCTCGATGGTGCGGCGTGATCCGGTCGGTATCGTCGCTTCCATCGCGCCCTGGAACTATCCGCTGATGATGATGGCCTGGAAACTGGCGCCGGCGATCGGCGGCGGCAACACGGTCGTCTTCAAGCCGTCGGAACAGACGCCGCTGACCACGCTGAAGTTGGCGAAGATCCTTGCCGAGGTGCTTCCAGAAGGCGTCGTCAATGTCGTGCTCGGCCGCGGCGACAGCGTCGGCAACACGCTGATCAACCACCCCAAGGTCAACATGATCTCGATCACCGGCGACGTCGCCACCGGCAAGAAGGTGCTGCAGGCGGCCGCCAAGTCGGTCAAGCGCACGCATCTGGAGCTCGGCGGCAAGGCGCCGGTGATCGTCTTCGACGACGCCGACCTTGGCGCGGTGGTGAGTGGCCTGCGTGCCTTCGGCTATTACAATGCCGGCCAGGACTGTACCGCCGCCTGCCGCATCTATGCCGGCAAGAAGATCTACGACAAGCTCGTCGCCGATCTCTCTTCCGCCGTCTCCACCATCAAATACAACCAGCCGGACGACACCGAGAACGAGATCGGCCCGCTGATCTCGCGCCGCCAGCGCGACCGCGTGTCGAGCTTCGTCGAGCGCGCCTCGGAGCTGAAGCACATCGAGATCACCACCGGCGGCAAGCCGGGCGAGGGCTCCGGCTTCTACTATCAGCCGACGGTCGTCGCCGGCGCGCTGCAGGAGGACGAGATCGTGCGCCGCGAAGTCTTCGGCCCGGTCGTCTCGGTTACCCGTTTCTCGGATGTCGACGAAGCGGTGACCTGGGCGAACGACAGCGACTACGGCCTCGCCTCGTCGGTGTGGACCAAGGATGTCTCGCGCGCCATGGCGACCGCCGCCCGCCTGCAATATGGCTGCACCTGGATCAACACCCACTTCATGCTGACCAACGAGATGCCGCATGGCGGCCTCAAGCAATCCGGCTACGGCAAGGACATGTCGCTCTACGCGCTGGAAGACTACACCGCCGTCCGCCACGTGATGGTGGCGCACGGGTAAACCGGGCTCCCCCTTCTCCCCCTAGGGGGAGAAGGTGGATCGGCGCGTAGCGCCGAGACGGATGAGGGGTGTTCCAGCTTGGCACCGGCTTACCCCTCCACCCGGATTGCCAGCCGAATTGCGAAGAGCAATTCGGGGCAATCCGACCTCTCCACAAGGGGAGAGGTAGAGGTGCTACTCGATGATCCGGAAGATCTGCCAGAGGCTGGTGCCCGACACCACATAAGGCTCAAGCTCCTTGCCCCATTTGGCGTGCGCTTCGATCTTGGCGATCTTGGCGAAGAACTCTTCCAGTTGGGCGAGGCTCTTGACCTGGTGGTGGGATTCGATCGTCGCTTCCCGCGCACCGATAGAGCCGGTCATGATCTGGAATCCCAGATCGGCGATGCCGACTTGCGAACCGATCTCGCGTTCCCATTTTCGCATCAGCTCGAGTGCCGTCTGCTTGTGCCCGAACTTCGCGTCTATCTGCCATCTGGCGCTGAACATCTTCCTTCTCCTCCAAATTTGCGGCCGAGGCCGCTGTTGATCTGCCCGCTACTCGTCCCAGGCCTGCACGACGGTCTGCCGCGCGATGCGGCCACCCTTCAGCTCCAGCATCGCCGCGCAGAACACCTTCGTGCCGTCCGGGTAGGCGCAGGCCTGGGTGAAGGCGAGGCTGTCGCCCTCGGCGATCGTGGTGTCGACCTTGTGGGTCATGGCCCGGCTGCAGATGTCGTCCCAGAAAGTGCTGATCGCCGCGCGGCCGCGGATCTCGCGCGGCTTGCTCGGCGGATTGTTGCGGTCGATCA
Source organism: Mesorhizobium sp. LCM 4576 (assembly GCF_001854815.1). Classification (NCBI taxonomy): domain Bacteria; kingdom Pseudomonadati; phylum Pseudomonadota; class Alphaproteobacteria; order Hyphomicrobiales; family Phyllobacteriaceae; genus Mesorhizobium; species Mesorhizobium sp. LCM 4576. The sequence continues at coordinate 116,109 of NZ_MDDT01000089.1, read as the reverse complement.
CCCGCACCAGCGCGTCGTCGGTGTAGAAGCTCGACAAGAGCTTGCCGTCCCGGCCTTCGATCGCCTTCTTGATCGCCGCGCCGTCTACGTTTCCTGTCTTGGTCAGCATGTCATCCTCCATATGCCCGTCTTCGATCGGGCGGTTGACGTGGGAGCTGCCCGGCATTCGCCGGGCAGGATTTCGTTCACTGCGACTTGGCTTTGACTGCCGCGAACAGGTCGTCGGTCTGCTTCTTGAAGGTGGCGAGATCGACCTGGCTGCCGTTGAGCATCGTCGACCAGTGGCGCACGATCGCCGCCATCGCCACGGCCTCCTTGATCTCCTCGTCGCTGGCGCCGTTGGCCTTGGCCGCCAGCGTGTGGAAATAGATGCAGTACTGGCAGGGGATCTGCGAGGCGACCGCCAGACCCATCAGCTCCTTGGTCTTGCCGTTGAGCGCGGTGTTGGGGTTGAGCTGGACGCCCTTGATCTCGGCCCAGGCGCCGGCAACGGCGACGTCGGGAAGCGTCTTGAACATGTCGGGCACCGAGCCGAGCGTGGCCTGGATGTCCTTGTAGGCGGCAGTGGCCGACGCGTCTTCGGCATGCGCCGAACTTACGGCCAGCAATGCGCCCGCGGCAAATGCCAGCAATCCGATCTTGCGACTGAGTTTCAGCATTTCATCCTCCATTCGCAGTGCCGTCACGGCGACATCGCCCGGCCTGCATGGGAAGAATTCGTACTGCTTGYGGCGCTCCGGGCGCTTCCCCCGAAAGCGCCATGGCTTTCATGGCCCGTCCGGGCCAGCATGCCTCGCCGAAAAAGCCGCCGCCGCCGCCCGCGACGGCAGGTCGAGCTTGAGCAGGATGTTGGCGACGTGCCGCTTGACCGTATGCTCGCTGAGGCTGAGCTCGGCGGCGATCGCGGCATTGCTCTTGCCGTCGGCGATCAGGTTCACCACCTCGCTTTCCCGCGCCGTCAGCGCCATCGGCTCGGCCGGCCTTCCCTTGGGCCGGCAGGCCGGCTCCAGATGCTGCTCCGACGTCGCCAGAACCACCGGCACAGGCTCATCCAGCTCATCGAGGCTGACGCGGCCAGCATCGACGAAATGCAGGCCGGAGCCCACCGCGAGATCGGCGACCAGCCGCGAAGCCAGGATGTCGCCGCGCCGCGCATGGGCGGCGAGCTGCATGGTCACCCGCGCGGTCAGCCCGACCGGCTGGCCGCGCGTTTCGATCTCGCCGACATGCGCGCCTTGCGCGCTCGCCACGCCGATCTGCTGCGCCGCCTCGCGCAGCGCCGCGGCGCAGCGTATGGCGCGCGCCGGTCCGTCGAAGCGCGACACCATCAATTCACCATGCGTGCCGGCCGCGCGTCCGCCGTGGCGCCCGACCAAAAGCCGCCAGGTTTCCTGGAAGCGCTGGCTGCGCTCGCTCCACATGCGGTCGCCGAGCTTGGCCGTGTCATAGATCCGCGTCACCAGCAGCGCCGCCAGCACGCGCTCGGTGTCGGCTACCGCAGGTTCCCCGGTGAGACATTCCTCGATCAGGTCGGCCACGCGATCGACATCGCCGGTCCAGATCGGATGRTCGCGCCCCGCTATCTCGACCAGCCGGGCATGCGGGATCTTCTTTGCAAGGAAGCGGCTGGCGTCGGGGTCGACCCGCGCGTCGTTGCGGCGATGGATGAGCAGCGTCGGCGCGCTGATCATCGCCAGGATATCGCGCACGTCGACATCGGCGTTCATGCGGGCAAGCGCTGCCGCGGCCGTCGGGCTGGCCGACAATCGCTCGAACCGGGCCCACCATTGGGCGAAATGAGCGTCGTCGACCCGGCCCGGCGCGAAATTGGGCAAGGTCGCGCCAGTGCCCCACGATGTCTCCGCCATCTCGATGAAGGCTTCCAGACGCTCCGGCGGCATCACCCATCTGTGGAAATGCGCATAGCCGCCATAAAGCACGAGCGCCCGCGTCCGCTCCGGATAGGTGGCGGCGAACAGCATCGCCATCGGCGCGCCTTCCGAGGCGCCGAGGATCGCCGCCCGGCCGCTGCCGGCGGCGTCCATCACCGCGCGCACGTCGTCCATGCGGGTCTCCAGACTGGGCAGGAGGCGGCTGTCGACGCGGTCGGAAAGCCCGGTGCCGCGCTTGTCGAACAGGATCAGCCGCGAGAAGGCGGAAAGCCGTTTCAACAGGCGGCTGTAGCCTTCGTCTTCCCAATGCAGATCGAGATTGGAGATGAAGCCCGGCACGAAGACCAGGTCGAACGCACCCTGGCCGACCACCTGATAGGCGATCCGCACCTCTCCGCTGCGCGCGTATCTGGTCTCGATCGGCCTCACGCAAACTACCCGCCCGGCCAGACGATTTCCTGTCGCCGACCATAGCAGAAATGGTCCGTCTAAGGCAGAAGAACTTTAGAAAGCGGGAATATAAGACGTTCGGCGAACGGGAGTTTGTCCGGCCTATTTCCGGGGCGTGGCGCCTGCGGCCTCGGCAGGTCTGACGTAACCCAGGTCCGCATCGGCCTGCTGCGGCGTCTGCGGCCGCTTGATCTTGGGCGAGGCGGCAAGCACCAGCTCGTCGAAATCCTCCGCGTCGCCGTCGAGCAGCTCGAAGAACTGACGCCGCATCCTGGGCTCCCAGAACTTGTTGATGTGCTCGGCAACGCCGGCGATGCCTTCCTCGCGCGGCTTCGAGTGGAAAAAGGTGGCGATCTGGTTGGCCATACGCACCAGCTTTTCCTTGGTGCTGGCGATGTGGTCTTCGTCATGCGACATGCTTGGCAACTCCGGAAACCACCCGTTCGGGGTGGGTGAAAATATCGAAATCGTCCCCGCGCACCAGTGCCACCAGCGTCATGCCGGCGGCCTCTGCCGTGCGGATGGCGAGCGCGGTCGGCGCCGAGACCGCCATGAYGATCGAAGCACCAATGGCCGCTGTCTTCTGCACCATCTCGACCGAGACGCGCGAGGTCACCACGACGGCGCCGCTGGCGCCATCGATGCCGGCCTTGGYCAGCGCGCCGGCAAGCTTGTCGAGCGCATTGTGGCGGCCGACATCCTCACGCGCCATCACGATGCCTTTGCCTGGGACGTAGAAGCCGGCGGCGTGCACCGCGCCGGTCTCGATGTGCAGCGGCTGCTGCTTCGACAGGAGCTTGACCGAACGGATGACGTCTTCGGCCTCAAGCGTAAGTTTCGACGCGCCGACCACGTCGACCGAGCGCATCGCCTCCTCGATGGATTCGATGCCGCACAAGCCGCAGCCGACGGGCCCGGCCAGTCGCCGCCGCCGCGCCTGGAAGCGCGTGTTGGCCTGGTCCTTCAGCCGGATCTGGATATCGATGCCGGCTCCGAGCTCCTCGACCTCGATCGCCTCGATCTCCGCCGGGTCGGCGATGATGCCTTCGGTCAGCGAGAAGCCGAGCGCGAAATCCTCGAAATCCGCCGGRCTTGCCATCATCACCGCATGRGTGGTGCCGGCAAAGGAGAACGCCACCGGCGTCTCTTCCGGCACCATGCGGGCCGCGGCAACGGTGCCGCCGGCGCGATGCGCCAGCCGCGATATTTGCGTCGTCGCTTTGCGGCGCGCGGCCAAGACTACTCCGCCGCCGCCAGCGGGGCGATCCGACGGCTCTGCCTGGCCTGTTCGTTATAGTCCTTCTGCCAGTCGGTCGGGCCGTTGGACGGCGCCACCTGCACGGCGGTGACCTTGTATTCCGGACAGTTGGTCGCCCAGTCCGAGAAGTCGGTGGTGATCACGTTGGCCTGCGTGTCCGGATGGTGGAACGTCGTGTAGACGACGCCGGGTGAGACGCGGTCGGTGATCAGCGCGCGCAGCGTCGTTTCGCCGGAGCGGCTCGCCAGCCGCACCCAGTCGCCGTCGCGGACGCCGCGGACCTCGGCGTCATGCGGATGGATCTCCAGCCGGTCCTCGGYATGCCAGGCAATGTTTCCGGTGCGCCTTGTCTGCGCGCCGACATTGTACTGGGACAGGATACGTCCTGTGGTGAGCAGCAGCGGATAGCGCGGGCCGGTCCGCTCGTCCGTCGCCACATATTCGGTGCGGATGAACTTGCCCTTGCCGCGCACGAAGCCGTCGACATGCATGATCGGCGTGCCGAGCGGCGCCTTCTCATTGCAGGGCCACTGCACCGAGCCGACGCGATCGAGCAGCTCGAACGAGACGCCGGCAAAGCTCGGCGTCGTCTTGGCGATTTCGTCCATGATCTGCGACGGATGCGTGTAGTTCCAGTCGAGCCCGATGGCCCGGGCAAGCTCTTGCGTCGCTTCCCAGTCGGCGTAGCGCGCCTTCGGCTCCAGTACCTTGCGCACCATGTTGATGCGGCGCTCGGCATTGGTGAAGGTGCCGTCCTTCTCGAGGAAGGTCGAGCCCGGCAGGAAGACATGAGCGTAGTTCGCCGTCTCGTTGAGGAAGAGGTCGTGCACGACCACGCATTCCATCGCGGCGAGGCCGCCAGCGACATGCTTGGTGTCCGGATCGGACTGCAGGATGTCCTCGCCCTGGATGTAGATGCCCTTGAACGAGCCGTCGACGGCGGCGTCCAGCATGTTGGGAATGCGCAGGCCGGGCTCTTCGTCCAGCTTCACGCCCCACAGGCTCTCATAGATGTCGCGCACCGCGTCGCCCGAGATGTGGCGGTAGCCCGGCAGCTCATGCGGGAACGAGCCCATGTCGCAGGAGCCCTGCACATTGTTCTGGCCGCGCAGCGGGTTCACGCCGACGCCCGGACGGCCGATGTTGCCAGTGGCCATCGCGAGATTGGYGATCGCCATCACCGTGGTCGATCCCTGGCTGTGCTCGGTGACGCCGAGGCCGTAATAGATCGCGCCGTTGCCGCCCTTGGCGTAGAGCCGCGCGGCACCCCGGATGGCTTCCGGGTCGACGCCGGACAGCTTGCCGACAACCTCGGGGCTGTTTTCCGGCAGCGCGACGAAGGATGCCCAGTCCTGGAACTCGGCCCAGTCGCAGCGCTCACGGATGAAGGCTTCATTGTAGAGCCCCTCGGTGACGATGACATGCGCCAGCGCCGTCAGCACCGCCACATTGGTGCCGGGCTTCAGCGGAAGGTGGTAGTCCGCCTCGACATGCGCCGACTTGACCATCTCGGTGCGCCGCGGATCGAGCACGATCAGCTTGGCGCCCTGGCGCAGCCGCTTCTTCAGCCGCGAGGCGAACACCGGATGTGCGGAAGCCGGATTGGCGCCGATGATAACGGCGACATCGGTGTRTTCGACGGAGTCGAAATCCTGCGTGCCGGCCGAAGTACCGTAGGTCTGGCCGAGCCCGTAACCGGTCGGCGAGTGGCAGACGCGGGCGCAGGTGTCGACATTGTTGTTGCGGAAGCCCTGCCGCACCAGCTTCTGAACGAGATAGGTCTCCTCGTTCGTGCAGCGCGAGGAGGTGATGCCGCCGATCGCGGTGCGTCCATACTGATACTGGATGCGGCGGAATTCCTTCGCCGTGTGCGCGATCGCCTCTTCCCACGACACTTCGCGCCACGGATCGGTGATCTTCTCGCGGATCATCGGCGACAGGATGCGGTCCTTGTGGGTGGCGTAGCCATAGGCGAAACGGCCCTTGACGCAGGAATGGCCGTGGTTTGCCTGGCCGTCCTTGTAGGGCATCATGCGGATGACCTCGTCATCCTTCACCTCGGCCTTGAACGAGCAGCCGACGCCGCAATAGGCGCAGGTGGTGACGGCCGAGCGCTCCGGCATGCCCTTTTCGAGCACCGTCTTCTCGCGCAGCGCGTCGGTCGGGCAGGCCTGCASGCAGGCGCCGCAGGAGACACATTCGGAAGCGATGAAATCCTCATGCATCCCGGCGACCATGCGCGATTCGAAGCCGCGGCCCTCGATGGTCAGCGCGAAGGTGCCCTGCACCTCTTCGCAAGCGCGCACGCAGCGCGAGCAGACGATGCACTGTGCCGGGTCGTAGGTGAAATAGGGGTTGGATTCGTCGCGGGCGATATAGTCGACGGCCAAGGAGCCGTGGCCGGGCRCGACGCCATTCTCCTGCTTGACGTGGTTGCGGCCCTCGACGCCGTAGCGGTTCTCGGTAAGACCGACCGACTTCGCCACCGYGTCGAACTCGCTGGCGCCGGTGCCGGCCTTCTCGTTCCAGCCGGTCGGATGGTCGGAGACGTAGAGCTCCATGACGCCGCGGCGGATGGCATCGAGCCGGTCYGACTGCGTGCRCACCACGATGCCCTCCGCAACGGGCGTCGTGCAGGAGGCCGGCGTGCCGCCGCGCCCTTCGATCTCGACCAGGCAGACGCGGCAGGAGCCGAAGGAGTCCAGCATGTCGGTGGCGCAGAGCTTCGGGATCTCGATCCCGCCTTCCATCGCCGCGCGCATGATCGACGTGCCCTCAGGCACCGTGATGCTCTGCCCGTCGACGGTGAGCGTGACCTGCYTCGTCGCCTTCGACTCCGGTGTTCCGTAGTCGATCTCTTCGATGAGTGTCGGGAAGTCGGCCTTGATGTTCATCTGCCAGCTCCTATTCAGCCGCCACGCGCGCCGGCGCGGGCTTGAAATCCTCGGGGAAGTGCGTGATCGAACTCATCACCGGATAGGGCGTGAAGCCGCCCAGCGCGCAGAGCGATCCGAACTTCATCGTGTTGCAGAGGTCAGTGACCAGGGCGAGGTTCTTCTCCGCCTCGATGCCCGCGGCGACCTTGTCCAGGACCTCCACGCCGCGCGTCGAGCCGATCCGGCAGGGCGTGCACTTGCCGCAGCTTTCGATGGCGCAGAACTCCATGGCGAAGCGCGCCTGCTTCAGCATGTCGGCCGTCTCGTCGAATACGGTGATGCCGGCATGGCCGATCAGTCCGTCGCGCTTGGCGAATTCCTCGTAATCGAAGGGCGTGTCGAACAAAGCGCGCGGGAAATAGGCGCCGAGCGGTCCTCCGACCTGCACCGCCTTCACCGGACGGCCCGAAGCCGTGCCGCCGCCGATCTCGTCGACGATCTCGCCGAGCGTCAGGCCGAAGGCCGTCTCGAACAGGCCGCCATTTTTGACATTGCCCGCGATCTGGATCGGGATCGTGCCGCGAGAGCGGCCCATGCCGAAATCCTTGTAGTAGGCCGCGCCCTTGTCCATGATGATCGGCACCGAGGCCAGGCTGATTACATTGTTGATCACCGTCGGCTTGCCGAACAACCCTTGGATGGCCGGCAGCGGCGRCTTGGCGCGCACGACGCCGCGCTTGCCTTCGAGGCTGTTCAAGAGCGAGGTTTCCTCGCCGCAGACATAGGCGCCGGCGCCGACGCGGATTTCCATGTCGAAGGCGTTGGGCGAACCCAGCACATTGACGCCGAGCACGCCCRCCTGGCGCGCGATCGCGACGGCCCTGTTCATCGTCGCCACCGCATGCGGATATTCCGAGCGGATATAGACGAAACCCTTGGTCGCACCGGTGGCGATGCCGGCGATCGCCATGCCTTCGATCAGCACGAAGGGATCGCCTTCCATGATCATGCGGTCGGCGAAAGTGGCGCTGTCGCCCTCGTCGGCGTTGCAGACGATGTATTTCTGCGCGCCCGCCGTATCCAGCACCGTCTTCCACTTGATGCCGGTCGGGAAGCCGGCGCCGCCGCGACCGCGCAGGCCCGACTCGGTCACCTGCTTGACGATTTCGGCCGGCGCCATGGCGACGGCGTTCTGYAGGCCGCGCAAACCGCCCAGCGACTTGTAGGCGTCGAGCGACAGCGGGTCGTTGATGCCGCAGCGTGCGAAGGTCAGGCGCGTCTGCTTGGCGAAGAAGGGGATCTTGTCGGGCGCGCCCAGCCAGCGCTTGTGGTGGCCGCCCTTGAGGAAGCCGCTGTCGAACAGGCTTTTGACGTCGGACGGCTTGACCGGGCCATAGGCGACGCGGCCCGTCTCGGTGGCCACCTCGACCATCGGCTCCAGGAAATAGGCGCCGCGCGAGCCGTTGCGCACGATCTTGGCCTCGACGCCGCGTTCCTTGAGCTCGGCTTCGATCGCCCTGGCGACCTTATCGGCGCCGAGCGCGATGGCGCCGGAATCGCAGGGGATATAGATGCGCGGGATCATGAACGCACCTCCGCGACGATCTCTTCGATCTTCTCGTCATCGAGCCGGCCGATGACTTCGCCGTCGAGCATCGCCGACGGCGAGCAGGCGCAAAGCCCGAGGCAATAGACCGGCTCCAGTGTAACCGATCCGTCGCGGGCGGTCTCGTGGAAATCGATGCCGAGCAACTGCTTGACCTTGGCCGCGACGGCGTCCGAGCCCATCGACTGGCAGGCTTCCGCCTGGCAGAGCTTCAGCACGTGCCGTCCGGCAGGCTTGGCGCGGAAATCGTGGTAGAAGCTGACCACGCCGTGCACCTCGGCCCGGGAAAGGTTCAGCCCATCGGCGATCACCGGCAGAGCGTCCTTCGGAACGTGCCCGAACTCTTCCTGTATGCTGTGCAGGATCGGCAGCAGCGGGCCTTCGAGGCCCTTCATCTCGTCAACGATCGCCGCCGTGCGCGACGCGATCTCGGTACTTGCGGCCTGCATGGTCACGCAGCGCCCTCCCTGGTCGTGGCGGCCAATGTATGTCACCCCTGGATATAGAGCGTTTTCGGGGCAACGACATGCATAGGGCGCAATATCGCTAAGTCCTTACGAAATCAGAGGAAACCCCTGAAATCAATAAAGCGCTCCCGTCGCTTGATAGAAATTTTCTATCAAAATGCGGCGGCTCGCATTGTCTAGCCTAGCGATGGGCGCGGAAATCGTCCGCCAGCGCCATCGCCTCGTCCAGAAGCGCCTGCACCAGCGGCGTGTGCGGCTCGCGTGGCGCCGCCACCAGCCCGACCGTGTGGCTGGCATCCGGCTCGACGATGGGGATCGCCCGGATGGGCTCGGAAAAGCCGAATGTTTCCGCAAGGTTGAGCGGCATGATTGACGACCATTTGCCGGTACGGATATGCGAGAACAGCACGATCATCGAATTGGATTCCAGCGTCGGCCGCACCTGCACGCCGGCTTCCGCCAGATGCTGGTCGATGATGCGGCGGTTCTGCATGTCCGGCGTAAGAAGACAGAGCGGCAGATGGCTGATCTCGGCCCACGTCACTTTGTCGCGGTCAAAATAGGGGTTCCCGACCGCCGTGATCAGCTGATAGCGCTCGTCATAGAGCGGCACGCTGGTGACGCGTCCGAGCGGCTCGTTGTCGAGATAGGTGATGCCGGCGTCGACATCGAAATTGCCGAGCAGCGACAGCACCTCGATCGAGGTGCGCGACAGCACCGAGAAGGTGACGCCCGGGTGCTTTTCGCGGAACGGCGTGGTCAGCCGCGCCACCATGGCCAGCGCCGTCGGTATCGCGGCGATGCGGATGCGCCCGGACAGGCCGTGGCGCGCCGCCCGCATCTCCTCGCGCATGGTCCTTGTATCGCCGACGATGCGACGCGCCCAGCCCAGCACCTGCTTGCCTTCCGGCGTCAGGCCCTGGAAGCGCGAACCGCGCAGCACCAGCATGACGCCGAGCTGCTCCTCGAGCTGCTTGATGCCGGCCGACAAGGTCGGCTGGGTGACGCCGCACACCTCCGCGGCCCGGCCGAAATGCTCCTCCTTGGCCAAGGCGATAAAGAATTCCAGCTTGTCGATCATGCCATCCGGTCCGCGGCGTTCGCCCCAAGGTCGGGGAAATCGCATCGCTTCGCAAGACATACGCGCAATCGGATCTCGTCCACATTTTTGAGCCGGCTATCTGTTTTCCCGCGCCGCGCATGGCGCTATGTGGGGGTAGGGCGGATTGAGGAGGACGACGTGCTKGGTTGGTTTCGCAAGCTCTTGCCGCGCGAGGATCGCTTCTTCGATCTGTTCGAGCGGCATTCRCGCACCGTGGTCGGCGGCGCCGAGGCCCTCGAGCAGCTGCTCAGCGGCAACGACATCGACCGCTGGTGCCAGAAGATCATCGATCTCGAAAACGAGGCTGACGGCATCACCGCCGAGGTCCTGCTTGCCGTCAGGCGCTCCTTCATCACGCCATTCGATCGCGGCGACATCAAGGACCTGATCCAATCGATGGATGACGCCATCGACATGATGCACAAAACCGTCAAGACGGTGAAATTGTTCGAGGTCAGGGAGTTCGATCCACTGATGCGAGAAATGGGCGGCGTCATCGTCCAGGCTGCCCGGTTGGTCGCGGAGGCGATCCCGCTGTTGGGCAAGGTGGGCGCGAACGCCGCGCGTCTCAACGCCATCGCCGAGGAGGTGATGCGCGTCGAGGGCCGCGCCGACGACCTGCACGAGCAGGGCCTGAAAGACCTGTTCAAGCGTCACGGCCGCGGCGACGCCATGGCATATCTGATCGGCTCGGAGATTTATGGCCAGCTGGAGAAAGTGGTCGACCGGTTCGAGGATGTCGCCAATGAGATCAGCGGCATCGTCATCGAGAACGTTTAGGCGATGGAAGCAACGATCGCGTTCCCCCTGCTGGTCGGCCTCGTCGCCGTGGCGTTGTTCTTCGATTTCCTCAACGGCCTGCACGATGCCGCCAACTCGATCGCGACCATCGTCTCCACCCGGGTGCTCAGGCCGCATTACGCGGTGTTCTGGGCGGCATTCTTCAATTTCATCGCCTTCCTGTTCTTCGGCCTGCATGTCGCTGAGACGGTGGGAAAGGGCATCGTCGACGCCAGCATCGTCACGCCGGCGGTAATCTTCTCGGCACTTGTCGGGGCCATCGTCTGGAACATCGTCACCTGGGTCGCCGGCATTCCGTCGAGCAGCTMGCACGCGCTGATCGGCGGACTGGTCGGCGCGGGCGTCGCCAAGGCCGGAACCGGCGCCATCGTCTGGTCCGGGCTCGGCAAGACGGTCGCGGCCATCGTGCTTTCGCCGGCGACCGGATTCGTGCTGGCGCTCGTCCTTGTGGCCATCGTCTCCTGGCTGTTCGTGCGCCAGACGCCGTTTGCCGTCGACAACACCTTTCGCGTGCTGCAGTTCTTTTCCGCCTCGCTCTATTCTCTGGGGCATGGCGGCAACGACGCGCAGAAGACCATGGGCATCATAGCCGTGCTGCTCTATTCGCAAGGCGCGCTCGGCCCCGCTTTCTATGTGCCGCTATGGGTGGTCCTCACCTGCCAGTCGGCGCTGGCGCTGGGTACGCTGTTCGGCGGCTGGCGCATCGTCCACACCATGGGCTCGAAGATCACGCGGCTGAACCCCATGCAGGGTTTTTGCGCCGAGACCGGCGGCGCCATCACGCTGTTCGCCGCCACATGGCTTGGTGTCCCGGTCTCGACCACGCACACCATCACCGGCGCCATCATCGGCGTGGGCGCCGCCCGCCGCGTCTCGGCCGTGCGCTGGGGTATCGCCGGCAACATCGTCGTCGCCTGGGTGATCACCTTGCCGGCGACGGCGGCGATTTCGGCGTTGACCTATCTCGCGACGCGACTGGCCGCATGACGCGGCCCGGGTCGCCGCCGCGTCACTATTCGCCCACCAGGTTCAGGATATTGCCGTCCGGATCCTTGAACCAGGCGACCTTCATGCCTTGACCGACATGGATGTCGCCCTCCAGAGTCAGTCCAGGCATTTCGTAGTGCTCGAAACTGACGCCCTTCGATCTCAGCGACTTGACGATCGGCTCGATCCCGTCGCCTACCGCCCACGTCACAGCCGTCGCCTTGTTGGTGCCGGCGAATTGCGAATGGTAGACGTTGATGAACGTGTCGCCGCTCTTATACACGACCAGCTCGCCGCCCATGTCGTCGACTTGTTTGAGGCCGAGCGTTCCGTCGTAGAACGCCTTGGCTTTCTCCAGGTCCTTCACCGCGAGATTGGCTGTCGCATTGCTGTTCTGCAGCATGACGGTCTCCTTCACAGATAGTCGTGGTGGCGGTGGAGATAGCGCGGWTGGGTCGTTTGGCCATGGCCAGGCTCGAAGCTCGATCCCGATGCAAATCCGACGTGAGCCGTCGCTTTCCGGGRCACGCTCGGCGGGCCATTGCGCCACGGCTTGGTTCCGCCGGCAAACTGCACTATCTGGAACGCCAAAGCCCCGAGGAAATATCATGACCGTTACCAAGGAATCCGTCGTCGAGCGCCTGAAGACGGTGAACGGACCGGACTTCACCGGCAACATCGTCGATCTCGGCATGGTTTCCGAGATTTTCATCGCCGATGCCAAAGTGTTCTTTTCGATCACCGTTCCCGCTGCGCGCGCCCAGGAGCTGGAGCCGTTGCGCGCCGCCGCCGAGCGCGCGGTCAAGTCCATCCCCGGAGTCGCCTCCGCCATTGTCGCGCTGACGGCGGAGAAAAAGGGCGGCGGCATGGAGGCGCCGGTTCCGGCGCGCCCGGCTGCTCCGCGGCCCGCCGCCCCGCAGCCGGCGCCGCAGCGTCCCGCGCCGCACGCTCCCGCCTCGCAGAGCCATGGCAAGCGCGGCGTGCCCGGCATCGACGCCATCATCGCCGTCGCTTCCGGCAAGGGCGGCGTCGGCAAGTCGACCACGGCCGTCAACCTGGCGCTCGGGCTCGCCGCCAACGGGCTGAAGGTCGGCGTGCTCGATGCCGACATCTACGGCCCGTCCATGCCGCGGCTGCTCAACATCCACGGCCGGCCGCAAACCGTCGACGGCAAGGTGCTGAAGCCGATGCAGAATTACGGCCTCAAGGTGATGTCGATGGGCTTCCTCGTCGACGAGGAGACGCCGATGATCTGGCGCGGCCCGATGGTGATGTCGGCGCTGACGCAGATGCTGCGCGAGGTCGAATGGGGCCCGCTCGACGTGCTGGTGGTCGACATGCCGCCCGGCACCGGCGACGCTCAGCTCACCATGGCCCAGCAGGTGCCGCTCGCCGGCGCCGTCATCGTCTCGACGCCGCAGGACCTGGCGCTGATCGATGCGCGCAAGGGCCTCAACATGTTCAAGAAAGTCGACGTGCCGCTGCTCGGCATCGTCGAGAATATGAGCTATTTCCTCGCCCCCGACACCGGCAAGCGCTACGATATTTTCGGCCATGGCGGCGCGCGCCGCGAGGCTGAGCGCCTCGGCGTCACCTTCCTCGGCGAGGTGCCGCTGGAAATGGGTATCCGCGAAAGCTCGGACGCCGGCGCGCCGGTCGTCGCCTCCAAGCCCGAGGGCGCGGAGGCGAAAATCTACCGCGACATCGCCGCGAAGGTCTGGGAGCGGGTCCAGCAAGAGCGCGGTGTGGCCGAAGCCGCCGTGCCGAGCATCGTGTTCGAATAGCCTTCGGTCAGGCGCCGACCTTCTCGCCAAACGTCGAGAAGAACTGCCCGGCGAGCTTCTTCGACGTCGATTCGATCAGACGGCTGCCGAGCTGCGCGATCTTGCCGCCGACCTCGGCCTTGGCGGCATATTTAAGCACCGTCGAGTCCGGCCCGTCGGCGGTCAGCGTCACGTCGGCGCCGCCTTTGGCGAAGCCGGCAATGCCGCCCTTGCCTTCGCCCTGGATGGTGTAGGAATGCGGCGGCTTGAGGTTCTTCAGCGTCACTTCGCCGTTGAAGGTCGCCTTGATCGGTCCGATCTTGAGCACCACGGTCGCCGCCATCTCGGTGGCCGAATTCATCTCCAGGCTCTGGCAACCGGGAATGGCTTCCTTCAGGATCTCCGGGTCGTTGAGGGCTTCCCACACTTTCTCGACGGGTGCGGCGATCCGCTCCTCGCCTTCGATCACCAAAGCCATCAAGACCTCCCCGATTTGCTGATGCYGATTGGTCGTAGCGCGTGGGCCGAAACAAGTCTATCGCACCAAAGTCCGGGTTCGGGCGGCGCCTGCCTCTTGCTTGCGCTCGCGCGTTGTCATATCGATTTGTCATACAAATACGGAGACCACCATGGCAGGCGCCCCCACCAAGAAGAAGAAATTTCGCTCGCAGGAGTGGTTCGACAATCCAGACAATCCCGGCATGACAGCGCTCTATCTCGAGCGCTACCTCAACTACGGCCTGACGCGCGCCGAACTGATGTCGGGCAAGCCACTGATCGGCATCGCGCAGACCGGTTCCGACCTCTCGCCCTGTAACCGGCATCACCTCGAGCTCGCCAAGCGCGTGCGCGAAGGCATCGTCTCGATGGGCGGCATCCCCTTCGAGTTCCCGTGCCATCCGATCCAGGAGACCGGCAAGCGCCCGACAGCCGCGCTCGACCGCAACCTGGCCTATCTCAGCCTCGTCGAGGTGCTCTACGGCTATCCGCTCGACGGCGTCGTRCTCACCATCGGCTGCGACAAGACCACGCCCGCGCTCTTGATGGCGGCGGCCACCGTCAACATTCCGGCAATCGCGCTGTCGGTCGGCCCGATGCTCAACGGCTGGCACAAGGGCAAGCGCACAGGCTCCGGCACCATCGTCTGGGAATCCCGGCAAYGGCTCTCGGCCGGCGAGATCAACTATGACGAGTTCATGGACATTGTCGCCTCCTCGGCGCCGTCGACCGGCTACTGCAACACCATGGGCACCGCCACCACGATGAATTCGCTGGCCGAGGCGCTCGGCATGCAGCTCCCCGGTTCGGCCGCCATTCCAGCGCCCTATCGCGAGCGCGGCCAGATCGCCTACGAGACCGGCAAGCGCATCGTCGACATGGTGCACGAGGACCTGAAGCCGTCCGACATCATGACGCGCCAGGCCTTCGAGAACGCCATCGTCGTCAACTCTGCCATCGGCGGTTCAACCAATGCGCCGATCCACTTGAACGCGATTGCCCGCCACCTCGGCGTGCCGCTCGACAATGACGACTGGCAGAAGATCGGCCTCAACATTCCGCTCCTCGTCAACCTGCAGCCGACAGGCGAGTATCTCGGCGAGGACTACCACCACGCCGGCGGCGTGCCGGCGGTCGTCGCCGAATTGATGAAGGCCGGGCTCCTGCCGCATCCGGGCGCAGTCACCGCCAACGGTAAGACGATGGGCGACAATTGCAAGGACGCCGTCAACGAGAACCACGACGTCATCCGCAGCGCCGACAAGCCGCTCAAGGCCAATGCCGGCTTCATCAACCTCAAGGGCAATCTGTTCGATTCCGCGATCATGAAGACCAGCGGCATCTCGCCGGAATTCCGCGAGCGCTACCTCTCCAACCCGAACGATCCGGAAGCCTTCGAGGGAAATGCCATCGTCTTCGACGGACCGGAGGATTACCACGCCCGCATCGACGATCCGGCGCAGGGCATCGACGAGCACACCATCCTGTTCATGCGCGGCGCCGGCCCGGTCGGCTATCCGGGCGGCGCCGAGGTGGTCAACATGCAGCCGCCGGCCTACCTCATCAAGAAGGGCATCCATTCGCTGGCCTGCATCGGCGACGGCCGCCAGTCCGGCACGTCCGGCTCGCCGTCGATCCTCAATGCCTCGCCGGAAGCCGCGATCGGCGGCGGCCTGGCGCTGCTCAAGACCGGCGACCGCGTCCGCATCGATTTGAAGAAGGGCACGGCCAACATCCTCGTCAGCGACGAGGAGATCGCCAAGCGGCGCGCCGCGCTGCAAGGCAATGGCGGCTACCATTATCCAAAGCACCAGACGCCCTGGCAGGAGATCCAGCGCGGCATGGTCGACCAGTTCTCGGCCGGCATGGTGCTGAAGCCGGCGGTGAAGTACCAGGACGTCGCCCATACCAGCGGCGTGCCGCGCGACAATCACTGATCGTGTTAGCTGGCTAAATCATGAGGGCGGCTTGCCGATGGCAGGCCGCCCTTTTTCGTGCCCTTGTTTCGGCTACGTTCAACGCACAGATAAGGTCGATCCCGGCAGGCTGCGAAGGGTAGAGACTATTTTGGCGAAACGGCGTTCTTCCCTGGGCTTCCTCGGCATGTTCGGCCGCTCCAGCGATCTGCGCCAGCTCGACGAGGCGCTGCGCGCGGCCGATCTGCATCCAGCCCTGGTGCCGGAAGGCGTCAAGCTGACCATCGTCAATCTGATGAACGACCGCTGGCCCGATGAGCCGCCGGCACAAGCCTATCATTCCGTGGCGCAGCTCTGCGGCTATTGCGTCGCCGGRCCGCAGGTGTTCGAGCAGGCCAATGGTCGCGAGCCGACCTTGGCGGTCGAGCGCCGCATCGAGGCGGCGCTGGAGGCCGGCGACAGTTTCGACGCGCAGATCGTGCTGATGACGCTGCATGCCAAGCTGATCAACGCCGAGGTCGTCGAGCGCTACGGGCTGAGTGTGGAGTAATCAGCCGCCCATCTTGCTGCGCGGCAGCTTGATCATCTCGCCGAAGCGGGCGCGCAATTTGTCGTCGAGAACACGCGAGACGTGGCGCGGGAAACGCTCGGCAAGCACGCGCTTCTTCTCCGCGATCGCTCGCGACAGGATATCGGGCCGGCCCTTTTCGTTCCATTCCTTGGGCGAGAACCGGTCGCCGACGGCGGGATAGAAATACTCGGTCTGCATCAGCTTCAACGTCTGGTCGTTGCCGAGATAGTGTCCGGGACCCTTGAGGCAAACATCGGCGATGGTGTCGATCGACAGCGCGTCGTCGGTCACCTCGATGCCGCGCACGCAGCGCAGGCAGTGGCCCAGCATGTCGTTGTCGATGATCAGGCTTTCGAGGCAGAAGCCGAGCAGCGAGGCATGCATGCCCGCCGATTCATAGACCAGGTTGAGGCCGGACAAGCCCGCCATGACATTGGTGATGCCCTTCTCGTAGCCCGCCTGGATGTCGGGCAACTTGGAGTCCGACATGCCGGCCGCCGAGCCGCCGGGCAGGTCGTAATATTGCGCCATCTGCGCGCAGGCCGCGGTCAGCACCGCCTGCTCGGCCGAGCCGCCGGACATGGCGCCGGTCCTGAGGTCGGAGACGAACGGCCAGGTGCCGAAGATCGCCGGATGTCCGGGCTTGATGGCATTGACATAGACCAGTCCCATCAGCACCTCCGCCACCGCCTGCACGACGGCGCCGGCGATCGCTGCGGGTGCCGTGGCGCCCGCCTGGCCGGCCGACAAAAGCAGGATCGGAATGCCGCCTTCGACGCAGGCCTCCAGCACGCCGCAGGCATCCTCGGCGAACTTCATCGGCGGCACCACGAAGCAGTTCGAATTCGACACGAATGGCCGCGCGCGGAAATTCTCCTCGCCGCCGGCGATCGCATAGAGCATTTCCAGCGCCGGCTTGACGTTCTCGCGCACGGTGAACGAGGTGCCGACATGCTTGGACGTTCCTATCACGCAGGCATAGAGCGTGTTGAAATCCATATCGAGCGGATCGGGGATGTCGCGCGGCACCATGGTGCGCTGGAAGAAATGGATGTTGTCCAGCCCATCGACGATGYGAGCGGCATCGTAGAGATCCTGCAGCAGCGACTCGCGATACTCGCGCTTCTCGACATCGACCAGATGCACCGCGGCGCCCGCCGTGCCGAAATGCACGCGCTTGCCCTGGATCGTCATGTCGTGCTTCGGATYCTGGCCGTAGAGGGTGAAGTTGCGCGCCGCTTTTTTGATCGTGTCCAGCACCAGCGCGCGCGGCAGCCGGATGCGGCCATCGTCGCCATAGGTGCCGCCGACCCGGGTCAGCGCCTCGATGCAGGACGGAATGGCATTGGCGAAGCCGACCGTCTCCAGGAGGGTCAGCACCGCTTCGTGGATGCGCTCCTGGTCGTTCTGGCTCAATGGGCCATAGCTGCCGCCTTCAAGCCCCGGCCGCACCGGACGGATATCGTCTGCCAAGGGCGCCGCCCGCATCGCGCGGCGCGCTTCGCGCCCGCCGGATCRCCGCGAACGCTGGTCCGACGACGATTCCTGCTTCTCGAGAGCCACTGACATGGAAGCACTCCACCTTTTGTCTAAACTGCGAGGCGGCACGCGGCGGTTGGTCCACCATCGTCTGCCTCGTCCCCTTCTGGCCCCGACTATGCCGCCGGCATTGGTACAGCCTATGGGCCAAGCAATCCCGTCGAATATGCCAGGCTTCTAAAGCAACGGGGTGTGTGCCAAAACAAAAAGAGCCGGCGCGGCGCCGGCTCTTTTCGGGAAATCAGTGGCGATCAGGCGGCAGCGGGCCTGCGGCCGGCGGCGGTGGCGAGTTCGCGGATGCCCGGCTCGATATGCTGCAGCGAGATCGAGGAGATGCCCAAGCGCATGAAACGAGAGGGCTTTTCGCTGCGATCGAAGAACCGGTCGCCGGGTTCGATGATGACGCTGCGCGAAGCGGCCGCTTCCGCCAGGCCACGGGAATCGGTGCCGCGCGGCCCTTCCAGCCAGAGCGAGGTGCCGCCCGCCGAGTCGGTCGAGCGCCATTCTGGCAGGAAAGCGGAAATCGCATGGACCAGACGCTTGCGCCGCTCGTCGAAGGCGGTGGAGAGCCTGCGCACCAGCGCCTCGTGGTGGCCGAGCGACAGGAACAGCGCCACCGCGCGCTGGTTGTTCGCCGGCGGGTGCCTCAGCATGAAGCGGCGCAGCGCGCGAAGCTCGGCGATCAGTCCCGCCGAGGCCACGATGTAGCCAAGCCTCAGGCCCGGAGCGAGCGTCTTCGACATCGAGCCGACATAGATGACGCGGCCAGAGCGGTCGAGGCTCTTCAGCGCCTGCTGCGGCGCCTCGTCGAGCAACTGGCTGTCATAGCCGTCCTCGATGATGATCTGGTTGTTGCGGTTGGCGCGCGCCAGAAGGTCCTGCCGCCGCTCCGCCGACAAGGGCACCATGGTCGGGCAGTGGTGGCTGGGCGTGACGAAGACGAAGCCGGAATCGCTCGGGATCGACGAAGTCACGATGCCCGACTGATCGACCGGAACCGGCTGGATATCGGCGCCGGCCAGCCGGAAGATCGAGCGGGCGTCGGGATAGCCGGGGTCCTCCATCGCCACTTTCGAGCCCTTGGTCATCAACAGCGAAGCGAGCATGTAGAGCGCGTTCTGCGCGCCCAGCGTCACGATGATCTCGTCCGGATTGGCGAAGATGCCGCGCCGCGGCAGGAGCCTGGCCTGGATCTGCTCGATCAGCAGCRGATCGTCGCGATCCACCATGTCGGACGCCCAGTTGCGGATCTCCAGCACCGCCAGTGCCATGCGGTTRCACTCGCGCCATTCGGCGGTCGGAAACAGCGCCGGATCGAACTRGCCGTAGACGAACGGATAGGAGGACTTGATCCAGTTGTCGTGCTTGGCCGGCGGCGGCATGTCGCTTGCGGCGATCTGCCGGCGCGCCTTCCAGTCGATCTCATTCTGCTGGTCCGGCGCCTTCTGGTGCGGCTTGGCGGGGGTGGCCAGCACGTCAGGGTTGACGAAATGGCCGCGCCGCTCGCGCGCCACCAGGAAACCCTGGTCGACCAGTTGCTGGAAGGCGAGCACCACTGTGCCGCGGGCAACCCCAAGTTTTTCCGCGAGAATTCGGCACGACGGCAGCGGCATCGAGGCGGYGATCTGTCGGTCGAGAATGGCCGCGACGATCGCTTGGCGGATTTGCGCCTGGAGGGTTTGGCCGGATTCAGCCGAAATCCSGAACAGACCGGACCATATGGCCGTGTCATTGCGCTGTGGYATGGGAAATCTTCCTCGGATGGCCAGCTGTTTTCACTTGGCTGGACCAGTGGAGTGTATGGGTGGCATAAGGGGTTGCGCCAATCAATTTTTCTGATCGCTGGGATTTATGCCAGTGATCTATCAGGGCGCGATGCGAAGCATCGTCGCCCGCGACGCGCAGCGTCGTCGCCCGCGATGTAAGCGCGATGCGAAGCATCGTCGCGGCGCCCAAGCGCGACGCTCAGCGTCGTCGCGGCACCAACCCAAGGCGTGACGCGCAGCGTCGTAGCCCCGGCGCACGGCACCTTCACCATCCAACACCCCCCTCATCAAAGCGTGATGCAGTGCGGCAAAGCCGCGCTTGAACGAAATGGAAATCGGCTAGATAGAATGACGCGCCGACACGCGCCGGAAACATCCGGCCTGCTAAAATGGTCTAAAAACCCGCCAGGAGCCCGCCAGTGGACCAGCCAACCTTCGACAAGCAACTTGCGGCCTTGCGCGATCAGCGCGCGGCGGCCAAGGGCTCGATGCGCGAGGCCTTCGCCGCCGATCCCAAGCGCTTCGAGACATTTTCCGCCACCGATGGCGATCTTCTGCTCGACTGGTCGAAATGCGYGGTCGACGCAAATACGATGACGATACTGGAAAAGCTCGCGGATGCGGCCGATCTCGCGGGACGCCGCGCCGCCATGTTCGAAGGCAAGAAGATCAACATCACCGAGAACCGCGCCGTGCTGCACACCGCTCTGCGCAACCTGACCGGCAAGAGCGTGATCGTCGACGGCCAGGACACCAAGGCCGACGTGATCGCCGTGCTCGACGCCATGGGCGCCTTCGCCGACGCCATCCGCTCCGGCAAGGCGCCAGGTGCCACCGGCAAGAAGATCACCGWCATCGTCAACATCGGCATCGGCGGTTCGGACCTCGGCCCGGCGATGGTGACGCTGGCGCTTGCACCCTATCATGACGGGCCGCGCGCGCATTATGTGTCCAATGTCGACGGCGCCCATATCCATGACACGCTGAAGGGCCTGTCTGCGGAAACGACTCTGTTCATCGTCGCCTCCAAGACCTTCACCACCGTCGAGACGATGACGAATGCCGAGACGGCGCGCGACTGGGTTCAGAAGGCGCTGGGTAAGGAAGCGGTCGGCAAGCATTTCGCCGCCGTCTCGACCGCCCTCGACCTGGTTGCGAAGTTCGGCATCGAGCAGGACCGCGTCTTCGGCTTCTGGGACTGGGTCGGCGGCMGCTACTCGGTCTGGAGCGCCATCGGCCTGCCGGTGATGATTTCCGTCGGCCCGCGCAACTTCCGCGCTTTCCTAGACGGCGCGCATGAGATGGACGAGCATTTCCGCTCGGCACCCATGCAGAAGAACTTGCCGGTGCTGCTGGGGCTGATCGGCTGGTGGCATCGCGTCGTCTGCAAATATCCGGCCCGCGCCGTCATCCCTTACGATCAGCGCCTGTCGCGTCTGCCCGCCTATCTACAGCAGCTCGATATGGAATCGAACGGCAAGAGCGCCACGCTGGACGGCGCCGCCGTCGCCACGCCGACCGGTCCGCTGGTCTGGGGCGAGCCCGGCACCAACGGCCAGCATGCCTTCTTCCAGCTCCTGCATCAGGGCACCGACTTCATCCCGGTCGAGTTYCTCGCCGCGGCGATAGGCCACGAGCCCGAGTTGAAGCACCAGCATGATCTCCTGCTCGYCAACTGCCTGGCGCAGTCGGAGGCCTTCATGAAGGGGCGCACGCTGGAAGAGGCGCGCGCCCAGATGCTGGCCAAGGGCATGAAGCCGGCCGATGTCGACCGCATCGCGCCGCACCGCGTCTTCTCCGGCAACCGCCCGTCGCTCACCATCCTCTACCGCAAGCTCGATCCGCGCACATTGGGCCGCATAATCGCGCTCTATGAGCATCGCGTCTTCGTCGAAGGCACGCTGTTCAACATCAATTCCTTCGACCAATGGGGCGTCGAACTCGGCAAGGAACTGGCGACAGGTCTGCTGCCTGTCGTTGAGGGCAAGGAGACTGCCGCAAAACGCGACGCCTCGACTGCCGGACTGGTGGCTCATATCCACCAATTGCGTGGCGTGGAGTAAAAGGATTGGCGGATATCAAGGGAATATTGTTCGACAAGGACGGCACGCTTGTCGACTTCAACGCGACCTGGCTCGGCATAGCCGACTTCATGGCGATGGACGCCGCCGAGGGCGACCGCTGGAAGGCCGACCGGCTGCTGGCGGCCGCAGGCTTCGACTTCGCCACCAAGCGCTTCAAGCCCGATTCGATCTTCGCGTCCGGCTCGAACATGGACGTGGTCGAGCTCTGGTTCCCGCGTCTGTCCGACGAGGATCAGCTGTTGGCCGTTTCGCGCTTCAACGAGATCACCTCCGTGCAGGGCTCCTCGATGGCGGTAGCGCTTCCCGGCATCATCGATTCGCTGCGCACGCTGCATAAGCAGTCCTACCGCCTGGGCGTCGCCACCAATGATTCCACCAGCGGCGCCGAGAAGACGCTCGCCACGCTCGGTGTCGCGCAGCTCTTCGAAGCCGCCTTTGGCTATGATGCGGTGGCGAGTCCGAAGCCGGCGCCGGATACGGTCGTCGCCTTCTGCGATCTGACCGGGTTGAAGCCGGGCGAGATCGCCATGGTCGGCGACAACCGCCATGACCTCGAAATGGCGCGCGCCGGCGGCTGCGGCCTGGCGGTGGGCGTGCTCTCCGGCACCGGCACGCGCGACTCGCTGGCGCCGATGGCGGACGTCGTTCTGGACTCGGTCGCCGACCTGCCGGATTTCCTTGCCGCGCGGGTGAACGTGCCGGCGGGCTAGACCGGTCGCCGCCTCAGGAAAAACGCCTCAATCCGGCATTCTCCGATGTGAGTGCTTCTTGGCGCGATTGCCGCAGCTGTTCATGTCGCACCAGCGCCGCGAACCGTTTTTCGTGCGATCGATAAAAAGCCAGCGGCAATCTTCCGGCGGGCATTGTTTGAGACGCGATAATTCCTCGCCGCGAAGCAGATCGAGGGCCGCCCACGCGATTGCTCCGGTGATGCGGTTGGCGCCTCGGAAATGCAAGGACACCGGCGATCCAGCGAGCGCGCCGGTCCTGAGTGCTTCTGCTGCATATGTTCGGATGGTGTCGAGCGCAGCAGCAGGAGGTTCGCCGCCATGAGCGATTGCCGAGCCGGCGTCGCTCACAGCCGCGCGAAGGGCGAGAACGTCTTTGACCAACCCCTTGTGGTCGGCCGAACGAAGAGCGAAATCATCGTCGATCAGGCCCGTTTGCCTTGACCACGCCAGGATGTCCGCCGCCGTCGCGAGATGGTCGACTTCCCGGTCGGTGCCGCGCCGACTGATGGTGTTGGCGAAGTCAAGGGCCAGATTGCCTGCGATACGATGAGGAAGTGACATTGGCGATCGCTTTCAATTCCTCGCTGGGTCGGCGCTGTCGCGTCTGGACAGCGCCAATCCTGCTGCTGCCAGCAACAGCGCGGCGCCGCCGATCTCGGCCGCGCCGACC
Source organism: Mesorhizobium sp. LCM 4576 (assembly GCF_001854815.1). Lineage (NCBI taxonomy): Bacteria > Pseudomonadati > Pseudomonadota > Alphaproteobacteria > Hyphomicrobiales > Phyllobacteriaceae > Mesorhizobium > Mesorhizobium sp. LCM 4576. Next base: position 93,132 of record NZ_MDDT01000089.1, on the reverse strand, counting down.
TTTTCGCCGAAGAGCCAAACGCCCACGGCCAGCGCAACGATGGGCGAGATGAAGGCGTAAAGCCCGGCACGGGCGGTGCCCCATTTTTCAAGCAGACGCAGATAGATCGTGTAGGCCACGATGGTTCCGAGAAGGGACAGGAACAACAGGCTGGCCGCGGCGGGAGCAACATCGATCCTTGCTGRCAGGGTCGCCGATAAGTCGCCCAAAAGGAACGAGACAGCGATCAGCGCCGCGCCGCCGAGAACGGCATGGATCGCCGTGAGCGTCAGAGGCTTGATCGGGCCGATCAGCGGCCGTGCGATGACGCTCCCCACGCAATAGCACGCGGTGCCGGCCACGATCGCGGCAAGCCCCAGTCCGTTTCCGGATTGCTGCTCGACAAGGCGCGTCCAGAAGAGGCCTAGGAGACCCGTGCAGCCAAGCACCAGCGCCAGGCCGTGYCGCCAGGTCGGYCGCTCTTCTCCGAGCACGACCGCCAAGCCAAACAGAAGCACCGGGACCAGGGCGAGATTGACCAGGCCGGACAGGCCGGACGGGACCGTTTGCATGCCCCAGAACAGCAGGCCGTAGGTTCCCGCATTCGTCAGCAGGGCCGATATGATGACACGCATCGGTCGGCCTTCGGCAAAGGCCGACAAGGCCCCATGTGTCCAAAATGCCAGGATCCCCGCAGTCAGCAAATAACGCAGACCCGCCAGAAGGATCGGGGGAAYGCCCGCATCGAGGCCGATCTTGATCGCCGCCCAGGTCAGTCCCCAGATCAGCGCCATGAGGCCGAACAGACMGAGATTGCTCATCGTGGCGATCTCAGCGCAGATCCTGATCGTCGACGAGGATGCGGTGGATCTCGATGCGTTCGGGCAGTTCCATCAGAAATTCGGCGTCCCGGTCCAGGTGATGGACTTTGATCGGGTCGCCTTTGGTGAAAGCGGTCATAGCCTCGATGTCGGGCCAGTAGGAGATTGTCGTGAACCAGGTCTCCTCTTCCCGGTCTTCTCGAAAGAGTTGGACGCCGAGCGCCACCTGCTGAAGCGGAGGAATGCCCTCTGCCTTCAAATAGGGTTCGTAGCTATTCGCGACGTCACGACGGGTTCGGCCGCGCCAGATGCGTGCGATGGTTGGCTTCGTGACCATATTCGTCTCCTTAGGTTCTGGATTTCGCAGGGAGCCGCCTTACGGGCAGCGTTCGCGAGAGGAAGTCGCGCACGAGCCGCAGGGCTTCCTCGAAATGTGTTTCCAACAGCCAATGGCCGGCATCATCGAGGATATGGAGTTCTGCATCCGGGAGATCGCGCCGATAGGCGAGCGCCGACTGCTCGGGCATATAGCTGTCCTGCGGCCCCCACACGATCAGCGTCGGCGGCTGTTGGTCGCGCAGATAGGATTGGTATCGGGGGAACCATTCGAGGTTCTGTTCGAGCTTCTCCATCAACTGGACCGACACCGTCTTTCGGATCGGCGTATTCATCAGCGGCCAATGAAGCTTTCACAGATCGGGAGGGACGCGGCTGGCGACGTCCTCGGAGACCTCGCCGATGAACTCCTTGCGGAATCCCTCCTCGCTCACCGCTTCTTCGAGCGGACGATGCCGCGCGGCGGATTTGTCCGCCCACCACGCTTTGATCGTGTCGTATTTCGGCCCGAGGACGTCCTCGTAGATGTCGCCGTTCTGGATGATCAGCGCCGCGATCCTGTCCGGATGCGCTATCGCGTGGCGGAGGCCAATCTGAGAACCGTAGTCGTGAAGCCAGAGCATGTAGCGATCCAACTGCAGCGCATCGGCAACGTCAGCGAGAACATCGGCATAGGCGTTGAAATCATAGTCGAACTCCGTGGGATCCGGTGTGTCGCTGTAGCCGAATCCAGGCCAGTCGAATGCTACTGTCCGCCAGCGATCGGCCAGGCCCGGCATAAGGCGCCTGAACTGGTAAGACGAGCACGGGTAGCCATGCGGCAAAAGAAGGACAGGAGCATCGGGCGGCCCCGCGTCCCGCATGAATATTGTGTGATCACCGATTTTCGTTCGACGGTGACTTGTGTCGTTGATTGTCATGGTCGCTCCGTCTTTTCATTCTATCGATTAGAACTGGTAAAACGGATTTAGCTGGTTCTTGTTCCGAGCTTCGCCCGCGGAACGACAAATGAGAAAGTGCCGTATGAGCCCTAGCCTTCGATATGAGGCGAGGGCGGATTGCCGGACTTTTTAACCGGCCTTTGTCGGGACAAAGGTGAACACCGCGCTGGGCCCGGGCTCGCTGCCGCCGTTTCCGCCGACATCCGGCACGTGATATTCACCGAGCAGGCAAAGCCGAGGTCTCGGCAGCCAGGCGCGACCCGGATCGCCGACCAGCACGTCGATGCCGGCGGCGAGGCATCGATCGAGGAACGGCATCATCCGCCGCCCGACATCCTGCGCGTAAAAGACGTCGCCCGCGAGCACCAGCTCGACTGCCGGCGGCGGGTCGGCGGTGATGTCCTCATCGCGTATCTCGATGGCGACGCCATTGGCTTGCGCGTTGAGGCGGAGCGCCACCACACCGTTGCGGTCGATCTCCGACGCGATCACCGCGCGCGCTCCCGCCTTTGCCGCGGCGATGCCGACCAGCCCCGAGCCGGCGCCGAGGTCGAGCACCCGCTTGCCGGCGACGATCGACGGCCTGTCGAGGACATAGCGCRCCAGCACCGCGCCGCCGGCCCAGGCATAGGCCCAGTAGGGYGGCTGCGGCTCAGGCAGGCTTTCGCCRCTGTCGTCGTCCGGTTCCAGCAGTCGCCGCAGTCCGCTGCCGGGATGAGCCTGATAGAGCCGGACCTCCGGCACTGACGGCACCGGCGCCAGCCGCATGTTCGCCTTGATGAAGTCCGCCGGATCGAGCCGCTTGCCTCGCTCCCGTGTCTTGCCGGCGGAATGATCGCTCAAGCCTGGTCCCGCAGCGCCCGCCGCAGGATCTTGCCGACCGGCGTCTTCGGCAGCTCGGTGCGGAATTCGATGAATTTCGGCCGCTTGTAGCCGGTCAGGTTCTCGCGGCAGTAGGCCATCAGGGTCTCGACGGTGAGCGCCGCGTCCTTCTTGACCACGAACAATTTAGGCACTTCGCCGGAATGCTCGTCCGGCACGCCGATGGCCGCGACTTCCAGCACGCCCGGGTGATGCGCCACCACCTCTTCCAACTCGTTCGGATAGACGTTGAAGCCGGAAACCAGGATCATGTCCTTCTTGCGGTCGACAATCTTGGTGTAGCCGCGCTCGTCCATGAAGCCCATGTCGCCGGATTTGAAGAAACCGTCCTTGGTCATCACCTTGGCGGTCTCGTCGGGCCGGTTCCAGTAGCCGGCCATCACCTGCGGRCCGCGGATGCAGATCTCGCCCACTTCGCCGAGCGGCACATTGTTGCCGTCGTCGTCACGGATGGCGATTTCCGTCGAAGGCAGCGGCAGGCCGATAGTGCCGGTGAAGTCGGCCGAGCTGAACTTGTTGGCGGTCGCCACCGGCGAGGTTTCGGACAGCCCGTAGCCTTCGCTCACCGGACAGCCGGTCAGCGCCTTCCAGCGTTCGGCGACGCCCTTCTGCACCGCCATGCCGCCGCCCAGCGTCAGGATCAGCGRCTTGAAGTCGAGCTTGCGGAATTCCTCATTGTTGAGCAACGCGTTGAACAGCGTGTTGAGGCCCGGGAAGATGTGCATCGGGTATTTCGCCAATTCCTTGACGAAGCCCGGAATGTCGCGCGGGTTGGGGATCAGCACGTTCTGCGCGCCCTGCTGCATGCCCATCAGCGCGTTCACCGTCAGCGCGAAGATGTGATAGAGCGGCAGCGCGCAGATGAAGTTGAGATGCGCCGGCTTGGGCTTCACCGTGTAGGCGTCCTCCACCCACAGCGAATTCTGCGCGACGTTCGAAAGCACGTTGCGATGCAAAAGCACTGCGCCCTTCGAGACACCGGTGGTGCCCCCCGTATATTGCAGGAAGGCGATGTCGTCGGCCGAGACCGTGGGCGGCTTGAAGGCGATGGTCGCGCCGGTCTTGAGCACGGCGTTGAACTTGACATGGCCGGGCAGTGACCATGCCGGCACCATCTTCTTCACCCGCCGCACGACGAGGTTGACGATGGCGCCCTTGAGGCCGCCCAGCATGTCGCCCATGGCGGCGACGATGACGTGCTTGACCGGCGTCCTTGCGATCACCGCCTGCAGCGTGCCGGCGAAATTCTCGAGGATGACGATCGCCTGCGCGCCCGAATCCTTCAGCTGGTGTTCCAGTTCGCGCGGCGTGTAGAGCGGGTTGATGTTCACCACCGTGTAACCGGCGCGCAGGATGCCCATCATCGCCACCGGATATTGCAGCACGTTCGGCATCATCAGCGCCACGCGCGCGCCCTTCTCCAGGCCTCTTGCCTGCAGATAGGCGCCGAACGCGGCCGACAGCCGCTCGAGCTCGGCATAGGTGATCGACTTGCCCATGCACACGAAGGCCGGCCGCCCGGCGAATTGCTTGCAGGCGCCGACCAGGAACTCGCCGATGGACTTGTAGGGCAGGGCGCCGATCTCGGCTGGCATGTTCTTGGGATAGCTTTTCAGCCATGGCTTTTCCGGCAGGCCGGCCGTGAGTTCGGTGATCGCCTTCGGCAAGGCCTTCGAGGCAGGCTTGGCGGCGGTCGGCTTGGCGGCCTCCGCTTTTGCGGTGGCCGGCTTGTCCTTTTTGGCGGCCGCGGCCTTGGTCTTTGYCGCTGCTGGTTTGGCGGCTGCCTTGGCAGGCGCCGCCTTGGCGGCCGTCTTCGTCTTCGGGGCGGCGGCCGCCTTCAGAGCCTTGGGCGCATCGCTTTCGGCGGCGRCCTTGGCCTTTGCTTTCGCCGGGGCTGTCGTCTTGGATGCTTTTGCCACCTGTCTCTCCCTGTCGCCTTCTTGTCTGGCGCCGCCTCCGAAAGAAGCGTCCCTCCACGCCGGTCCGGATTTCCGGGAAATCCCGCCCATCGTCTATGTATTGCCTCTATCCGCGACCGTGCAAGCCTTGCCCCTGCGGCAACACGGGGGAAAGATTTGCCGCCGAATTCCCGTGCTTCGATCGCTTTCCGTATCGTGCCTGAGCGGCGGGGCGAACTTGGGCAGGGAGGCCTCGCGCCGCCATTTCGAAAGATGGCCAATCAATAAAAAATTTCCATCGTTAACAATGTCGTGAGAAGAAAAAACTACTCGTTTTTTCCAATATTTGAGCAAAGGATAGATTCTTTTCCTRCTTCCCATGGGGCACGCAAACGAGGTGTTCCAAAGGCGAAGAAACGGTGCTTATATGCGCCCTTCGCGAGCCTGATAGAGGGGCTTGRGAGAACATCAGGGAGTGCTCAATGAAAAAGACAATGGCTTTTGCAGCCGCGTTGCTGGCTGCAAGCGTCCTCAGCGGCATGGCCAGTGCCAAGACGCTTGTTTATTGCTCGGAAGCGTCGCCGGCCAATTTCGATCCCGGTACGACGACCGGCGGTAACGACTTCGACGCGTCTTCGCGCACCGTCTATTCGCGACTGGTCGAATTCAAGCACGGTGGCACCGAGATCGAGCCTGGTCTTGCCGACAAGTGGGAAATTTCCGACGACGGCCTGGTCTATACTTTCCATCTGCATCCGGGCGTGAAGTTCCAGACCACCGACTATTTCAAGCCGACGCGCGACCTCAACGCCGATGACGTCGTCTTCTCCTTCGATCGCCAGTTCAACAAGCAGAATCCATGGAACGGCGACAAGTATCTGCCGAACCTCACCTGGGACTATTACACCGGCATGGACATGCCGAAATATGTCGCCAAGTGGGAGAAAGTCGACGACCTCACCGTCAAGCTGACGCTGACCGAGCCGAACGCGCCGATGCTGGCCAATCTCGGCATGGACTTCGCTTCGATCGTGTCGAAGGAATATGCCGATCAGCTCGAGAAGGAAGGCAAGATGGCCGACTTCTCGACCAAGCCGGTCGGCACCGGTCCGTTCCAGTTCGTCGACTACCAGCTGGATTCGGTCATCCGCTACGCGGCCAACCCCGACTACTTCAAGGGCAAGGAAAAGATCGACGATCTCGTCTTCGCCATCACGCCTGACGCGACCGCCCGCATCCAGAAGGTGCTGGCTGGCGAGTGCGACGTGACGGTCTATCCGAACCCGGCCGACATCGCCACCATCAAGGCCAACAAGGACGTGACCCTGATGKATCAGGCCGGCCTGAACATCGGCTATATGAGCTACAACACCACGATCCCGCCGCTCGACAAGCCGGAAGTGCGCCATGCGCTCAACCAGGCGATCGACCGGGARGCGCTGATCAAGTCGCTGTTCCAGGATGCCGGCGCCACGCCGGCCGAAAACCTGATCCCGCCGACCATGTGGTCGTGGAACAAGGATGTGAAGACCGACGCCTACAATCCGGAAGCGGCCAAGAAGGTGCTCGAGGCTGCCGGGCTGAAGGAGATCCAGCTCTGGGCTTCCGACCGCGCCCGTCCGTACAATCCTAACTTCCAGCGCGCCGCCGAGCTGATCCAGGCCGACTGGGCCAAGGTCRGCGTCAAGGCCAACATCGTCAACTACGAGTGGACGAAGTACCGCGAGGAAGGCAAGAAGAAGGATCGTCCCRGCGCCTTCCAGGTCGGCTGGACCGGCGACAATGGCGACCCGGACAATTTCTTCGCCACCCTCTTCGCCTGCTCGGCCATCGGCGTCTCGAACTATTCGAGCTGGTGCGACAAGGACTTCGAGGACCTGATCCAGAAGGCCAAGAAGACCAGCGACCAGGCCGAGCGCACCAAGCTCTATGAGCAGGCGCAGGTGATCTTCGCGAAGGAAGCGCCCGCCTTCCTGCTGGCGCACAGCCAGGTTTACGCGGTCGTTCGCAACAACGTCACCGGCTTCAAGATGGACCCGCTCGGCATTCACCGTTTCGACGGTGTTGACAAGTCCGAGTAATATTTGCGAACGGGGCGGCGCGAATTCGCGCCGCCCCGTTTCGACTTGACGATGCTCCGATATCTTCTCAACAAAATCGCCCTCCTGATCCCGACCCTGGTCGGCATCACCATCTGCGCCTTCGCCTTTGTCCGTCTGCTGCCCGGCGATCCGATCCTCGCCATGGCCGGCGAACATGGCGTCGCCCCCGCCCGCTACGAAGAGCTCAAGGAACAGTTCGGCTACAATCTGCCGATCTGGCAGCAGTACGCGCGCTATGTCGGCGAGGTCGCCACCGGCGATTTCGGCGTCTCCATCTCGTCCAAGCGGCCGGTCCTCGAGGAGTTCAAGACGCTCTTCCCGGCGACGTTGGAACTGTCCTTCTTCGCCATGGTCTTCGCCATGGTCATCGGCATTCCCGCCGGCATCTTCGCCGCCGTCAAGCGCGGCTCATGGTTCGACCAGTCGCTTATGGGTACCGCGCTTGTCGGCTATTCGATGCCGATCTTCTGGTGGGGCCTGCTGCTCATCATCTTCTTTTCCGGCTATCTCGGCTGGACGCCGGTGTCGGGCCGCATCGGCCTGCAGTTCTTCTTCAAGCCGATCACCGGCTTCATGACCATCGACAGCCTGCTTTACGGCAAATGGGACGCGTTCCGCTCCGCGCTCAGCCACCTGGTGCTGCCGTCGATCGTGCTCGGCACCATTCCGCTGGCGGTGATCGCGCGCCAGACGCGCTCGGCCATGCTCGRGGTGCTGGGCGAGGATTATGTCCGCACCGCCYGCGCCAAGGGGCTTTCGGCGGCCCGCGTCATCGGCGTGCACGCGCTGCGCAACGCGCTGATCCCGGTCGTCACCACGATCGGCCTGCAGGTCGGCACGCTGCTCGCGGGCGCCATCCTCACCGAGACCATCTTCGCCTGGCCGGGCATCGGCAAATGGATGGTCGATTCCATCTTMAAGCGCGACTATGTCGTCGTGCAGTCGGGTTTGCTTTTGATCGCGCTCATCGTCATGGCGGTGAACCTCATCGTCGATGTGCTCTATGCCGTCATCAACCCGCGCATCRGGGCAGCGTAGATGAGCCAGACCGAAATCGCCCCGATGGCCGCCGGCAGCCCGGATCGTCTCACCGGCCTGAAAACCTTCTGGCACTATTTCTCCGTGAACCGCGGCGCCGTCATCGGCCTGTTCGTGTTCATCCTTCTGGTGCTCGCAGCACTTTTCGCGCCGCTGCTCGCGCCTTACGCGCCCGACATTCAGGACAAGGCCGCGTTCCTCAGGCCGCCCGCCTGGCAGGAAGGCGGCTCGACGCAATATCTGCTCGGCACCGACCCGGTCGGCCGCGACATCCTCTCGCGCCTGCTCTATGGCGCCCGCTTCTCGCTGCTGATCGGCGCGGTGGTGGTCACGCTCGCGCTCACCGGCGGCATCACGCTCGGTCTGCTCGCCGGTTATTTCCGCGGCTGGGTCGACGTCGCGATCATGCGCGTCATGGACCTGATCCTGGCCTTCCCGTCGCTGCTCTTGGCGCTGGTCCTGGTCACCATCCTCGGTCCGGGTCTGTTCAATGCGATGCTGGCGATCGCGTTGGTGCTGCAGCCGCATTTCGCGCGCCTGGTGCGCGCCGCCGTGATGGCCGAGAAGAGCCGCGAATATGTCGTGGCGGCGAAGGTCGCGGGCGCCGGACATCTGCGTTTGATGCTCGCCACCATCCTGCCCAACTGCCTGGCGCCGCTGATCGTCCAGGGCACGCTGTCCTTCTCCAACGCCATTCTCGAAGCGGCCGCTCTCGGCTTCCTCGGCCTCGGCGCGCAGCCGCCGACGCCGGAATGGGGCACGATGCTTGCCTCGGCGCGCGAGTTCATCCTGCGCGCCTGGTGGGTGGTGACCTTCCCGGGCCTCGCCATCCTCATCACCGTGCTTGCCATCAACCTGATCGGCGACGGCCTGCGCGACGCGCTCGATCCCAAGCTCAGGAGGTCGTGATGGCGCTGCTCGACATCCAGAACCTCGTCGTCGAATTCCAGACCGCGTCCGGCCCGTTCCGCGCCGTCGACGGCGTCTCGCTTCATGTCGACGAGCGCGAGGTGCTCGCCATCGTCGGCGAATCCGGCTCCGGCAAGTCGGTCTCGATGCTGGCCGTGATGGGCCTCCTGCCATGGACGGCCACCGTCACCGCCGACCGCATGACCTTCAACGGCCGCGACCTGTTGAAGATCAGCCCGGCCGATCGCCGCAAGATCATCGGCAAGGACATCGCCATGATCTTCCAGGAACCGATCGCCAGCCTCAATCCCTGCTTCACCGTCGGCTTCCAGATCGAGGAAGTGCTGCGCTTCCATATGGGCATGGACAAGGCCCAGCGCCGGGCGCGCGCCATCGAGCTTTTCAAGCAGGTCGGCATCCCCGATCCGGCTGACCGGCTCAATTCCTTCCCGCATCAGATGTCGGGCGGCCAGTGCCAGCGCGTCATGATCGCGATGGCGATCGCCTGCAATCCGAAGCTCCTGATCGCCGACGAGCCGACCACGGCGCTCGACGTCACCATCCAGAAACAGATTCTCGATCTGCTGGTCTCGCTGCAGGCCAAATATGGCATGGGCCTGATCATGATCACCCACAATATGGGCGTGGTGGCCGAGACCGCCGACCGCGTCATCGTCCAGTACAAGGGCCGCAAGATGGAAGAGGCCGACGTGCTGTCGCTGTTTGAATCGCCGAAGAGCAACTACACGCGCGCGCTGCTCTCGGCCCTGCCGGAAAACGCCGTCGGCAACCGGCTGCCGACCGTCTCCGACATGCTGTTCGAGGCGGCGCCCTCCGGAGCCGGTGCATGACCAAGGTCGTCGAAGGCAAGGACATCAAGCGCGACTATCACGTCGGCGGCGGCCTGTTCCGCGGCGCGCGCACCGTGCATGCGGTGAAGGGCGTCTCCTTCAGCGTCGAGAAGGGCAAGACGCTGGYGATCGTCGGCGAGTCCGGCTGCGGCAAGTCCACGCTCGCCCGCATCATCACGCTGATCGATCCGGCCACCTCCGGCGAGCTCTTCATCGACGGCAACAAGGTCGACATCRCCAGGGACGGGCTGACCAAGGAAATGCRCCGCAAGGTGCAGATCGTGTTCCAGAACCCTTATGGTTCGCTCAATCCGCGCCAGAAGATCGGCGACGTGCTCGGCGAGCCGCTCCTGATCAACACCGACAAGCCGGCCGAGGAGCGGCGCGACCTGGCGATGAAGATGCTGAAGAAGGTCGGCCTCGGACCCGAGCATTACAATCGCTATCCGCACATGTTCTCCGGCGGCCAGCGCCAGCGCATCGCCATTGCCCGGGCGCTGATGCTGAATCCGAGCCTCTTGGTGCTGGACGAACCGGTCTCGGCGCTCGACCTCTCGGTGCAGGCGCAGGTGCTCAATCTGCTCGCCGACCTCCAGGACGAGTTCCAACTGACCTATGTCTTCATCAGCCACGACCTCTCGGTGGTGCGCTACATCGCCGACGACGTGATGGTCATGTATTTCGGCGAAGCGGTCGAATACGGTCCGCGCGACGAGGTCTTCTCCGACCCCAAGCACGCCTACACCAAGACGCTGTTCGCCGCGACGCCGCGCGCCGACATCGCCAGCATCAAAGCGAGGCTGGCGAAGAAGAAGGCGGCCTGACGCAAGGCGTCAGGCGCCGCTCCATTACGACAGCTTCGCGATGATCGCCCGCAGCGCTTCGCCAAACCGGCGCACTTCCTCGACCGTGTTGTAATGCACCAGCGAGGCGCGGATGGCGCCGCTGTCCATCGACAGGTTCAGCCGCTTCATCAGTCGCGGCGCATACATATGCCCGTCGCGGATGCCGATCTGCATCGCCGCCATCTCCTCGACGATGCGCTGCGGCGAAAGCTTGCCGATGTTGAAGCAGAAGGTCGGCACGCGCTCGTGGATGCGCGCCTCGTCGGCGACGCCGTAGATCGTGGCGCCGCAATCCTTCAGCACCTTCATCATCTCGCGCGCCAGCATAAGCTCGTAGTCGCGGATGGCGTTCATGCCGGCGACGATGTTGTCGCGGCGCGAGCGGTTGTTCTGGGCTAAGAAGTTGCGGCCCACCGATTCCAGGTAGCGCACCGCCGCGTCCATGCCGGAGACGTTTTCGTAGATGAAGGTGCCGGCCTCGACCTTGTAGGGCGGCTCGTCCGGAATGAAATCCTCGCGGAAGGTCGGCAGCCGCTTCAGCGTGTCGAAGCGGCCCCACAGGAAGCCCATATGCGGCGAGAAATTCTTGTAGCCGGAGCAGACTAGGTAATCGCAGTCCCAGGCCTGCACGTCGATCAGTCCGTGCGGTCCGTAATGCACGCAGTCCAAAAACACTTCGGCGCCGGCCGCATGCGCGATCCTGGCCACCGAGGCGACGTCGACGATCGAGCCGATCGAATGCGCCGTCACCGTGCAGGCGACGAGCCGGGTGCGGTCCGACATCAGCGGCTTGAGGTCGTCGACATGCAGATTGCCGTCCTCGCGCATGCGCCACCATTTCAACTTGGCACCGGCGGATTCCAGCGCCAGCCAGGTGGCGATGTTGGCGTCATGGTCCATGTCGGTGACGACGATCTCATCGCGCTCTTGAAGCATCTGGCCGATGCCGAGGCTGACCAGGCGGATGAACGAGGTGGCGTTCATGCCGAAGCAGATTTCGGAGGGGCTGTAGGCGTTGATCAGGAGCGCGACGCTTGTCCGGGCTTCGGCGACCGACTGGTCGACCATGACGCTGCGGCCRTAGCGCCCGCCGCGCTGCACATTGTGCCCGACCAGATGGTTGGTCACCGCATCGAGCACGCTTTGCGGGATCTGCGCGCCGGCGGCATTGTCCATGAAGATGAAGTCGCCGGCCTGGCTGAGCGCCGGGAACATCGCGCGGATCTTTTCGACCGGGAACGAGGCGGCGCCGTCCTGCGCTTTCGAAACATGGTGCTGGTTCACGAGGCGTCTCCTTCAGGTCATCGATTCAGGTGGGGGATCAGTGCGCGGCGCGGGCCTTGCCGCRCTCTTCGAGGTAGCCGACCAGCCGCACCAGCGGCCACAGGAAGGCGAGGTAGATGATCGCGGCGCYGATCAGCGGCGTCGGGTTGGCCATCAGCGCCTGCGCGTCTGTCGCCTGCTTCAATAGGTCCGGCATCGCCACGACCGAGGCGAGCGCGGTGTCCTTGAAGACGGAGACGCAATTGCTGGTCAGCGGYGGGATGACGACACGGATCGCCTGCGGCAGGACAACCTTGCGCATGGYGACCCAGAAGGGCAGGYCGAGCRCTGCCGCCGCTTCGAACTGGCCTTCTGGGATGTTCTGGATGCCGGCGCGGCACACTTCAGCGGTGAAGGCGGCAAGCACCAGCGACAGCGCAAGTGCTGCCGACACGAAGGACGAGAGCCGAATGCCGACGAAGGGCAGGGCATAATAGATCAGGATCAGCACCACCAGGATCGGCAGCGCGCGGAAGATGTCAATATAGAGCGTCGCCAGCCGCCTCAACGGCTTCGGCGCGTAGAGCCGCACCAGGCAGATCGCCAGTCCGGCGATGGTGCCGAAGACGATTGCGGCGCAGCCGAGCAGGATGGTGTTGCCCAATCCGCGGATGAGGATCGGAAAGGATCGGACGAGGATGCCCCAGTTGAAGAAGGTGTCGATCAGTTCCATCGGCTCACCATGAAGGCAATGCCAAGCCCACCGCCTTCGCGGGCCTGAAGGGTGGAAGCGTGAGCGCCGGTCTGGCCGGCGCTCACGCGGCGACATTTCGCGGGATTATTGCGGGATCGGACCCGGCGTCACGGTGCTGGTTCCGGCTTCCGGGTCGACGCCGAACCACTTCTTGTGGATCGCGGCCATGGTGCCGTCCTTCTTCATGGCGGTGATCGCGTCATTGACCTTCTCGAGCAGCGGATGGCCCTTCTTGGTCATCATCGCGAAGCGCTCGCCGGTCGGGATGCGCACCAGGATCTTCAGCGCCGGCATCTGCTTGATGGCGAAGAGGAAGCCGGCGAGCTCGCCGGCGCCGCCGTCGATGCGGCCGTTCTGCACGTCCAGCAGAAGGTCCTGCTGGGCGTTGTAGCTCTTGGTCTCGGCGACGCCGAGCTTGGCGGCGTTTTCCTTCATATAGGCTTCGCCGGTCGAGCCGGCGATGACGCCGATGGTCGTGCCCTTGAGGTCGTCGAGCGACTTGATGGCGGAATCCGCCTTGCCGACGATGGTGCCGTCGCTGTCGTAATAGGCTTGAGTGAAGCCCTGGTTCTGCAGCCGCTCCTTGGTCACCGAGATCGAGGACACGGCGAAATCGATGCGGCCGGAAGCGGTCGCCRCGAACAGCGCCTGGAAGCCCAAATCCTGGAACTCGACATCGGCGCCGATGCGCTTGGCGACGTCGTTGGCGACGTCGATCTCAAAACCCTCGAAGCCGCCGGAATCGGTCTTGTATTCCCACGGCGGGTTGGCCGGATAGGCCCCCACCATGATCTTGTCGGCAAAGGCGGGCGCCGCGAAGGCCACGCCCGCGGCAATCATCACCCCAATCAGTCCTAGACGTTTCAACATCTTGCTTCCCTCTGGTTCGGTTCCTCTTCCGCTTCTTCCGGCGCCAGCTCCCAGGCGCCGCAGGCGAGGCGGTGCCTGCAATCAGGATGCGCGGCGATGCCGCGAACCGATATGGTCCTGGAGTCTGGCGATCAGCGCATCGACCGCCGCTTCCGTGGTGACAATGCCGGGCGACAGCCTGAGCGTCGTGCCGCGCGCGTCGCAGTAGAGGCGCTCGTTGCGCAGCGAAGCGACAATTTTCGCCGCCTCGACGCCTTGCGGCAAGCCGAGCATGACGCTGCCGCCGCGCTCGCCGGCGTCGAGCGGCGAACRCAGCGCCCAGCCATTGTCGAGCGCCGCGCCGATGATGCGCTCGACGAGCGCGGCGTTCTGCGCGCGGATGGCGTCGATGCCTGTCTTTTCCACCCACTCCAGCCCGGGCAGCGACGCGATGCTTGCGAGGATCGCCGGCGTGCCATGATCGAAGCGGCGCGCGTCGTCGGCATAGGCGAAGGCGTCGAGATCCCAGGAGAACGGGTTCGGCTGGCTAAACCAGCCGCGCAGCTCCGGCCGGCAGGTCGCAAGCAATTCCGGCGCGACCTGCAATATCCCGGCACCGGAAGAACCGCACAGCCATTTGAGCGATGTCGAGACGACGAAATCGACCGGCGTCGCGGCAACCGAAAACGGCGCAACGCCGATGCCTTGCGTGACGTCGACACCGACAATGCTGCCCATGGCGCGGCCATGCGCGGCGAGCCGCTCGACATCGCAGCGATGCGAGGCCGTCGAGGTGACGAAGGTGATGAGCGCGAGCCCGACATCGTCTTGCCAGCGGGCAATGAAATCCTCATCGCGCACCCAGCTTTCGCCCGGCGGCAGCGGCACGGTGTCGAGCGTGAAGCCGAAGCGCTCGGCCAGGCCCGCGAGCAGGAAATGCAGGCTCGGGAAGCAATCGCCGGCAACCAGCAGGCGTTTTCCCGCCAGGCGCTCCGCCGGAAGCCCGCCGATCAGGCTGTAGAGCGCGGCAGTGACATTCTCGGCTGTGGTCAGCGTACCCTTCGGCGCCTCGATCAGCCGCGTCCAGGCGTCGATGAAGCGTTGCCGTGCGGCCAGCGCGGCCGGCCACTGGCCGTCGTCCTCCGCCGACCAGATGGCGGAAAATTCCGCCAGCGCGGCGGCCATCGCCTCGGCCTTGCCGGGGAAAGTGCCGATCGAATGATAGAGAAAATAGCCGGACATTTGCTGTCTCTCGCTCCCTTGTGATCATGTGATCACAAATCCAGGAAGGGATCAATCCTTTAAGGCTGAAGAAAGTCGGCGGGAGTGGTCAAAAAGGGCTACTGCTTGGTCCAGTGCGACTGCGACGGGACCGTTTCCGCGCTTCGGTTACCGCCGTTGAAAAAAATCAGGACGCTTTGYCGAAAGCGGCGAAATCGACTGCCTTGGGCTCGGGCACGTCGGGACAGATCGTGCGCAGCGTCGCTTGAGTCGCCGTGATGTCGGCCACGACCTCGTCGCGGGCGCGCGGAAAATCCTTGTCCCTGATGGCCGCGATGATCGCGGCGTGACGTCCAGAGGGTTCCATCGTGCCGGCGCGCATCAGCGGCGCGACATGGTTGGACAACAGCCGCATATAGGGGCCGAAGCGCAGCCACAGCGTCTCGATCAACTGGAACAGCACGTCGGAGCCGGAAGCGCGATAGATGGTGAAGTGGAACTGCTGGTTCTTGGCGATCAGCTCGTAGATGCTGCCGTCACGGCCGATCGCCTGCTGGTCGTCGGTGACCCTCTGCAAGGAAGCGACATCGGCCGCGGTCAGGCGCGGCGCGCCGAGCTCGGCGGCGAGCCCCTCGACGGCGAGCCGGGCCCGGCAGAGGTCATCGAGCCGCGCCCGCGTCACCACCGGCACGCAGGCCGAGCCATTCTGCGAGATCTCCAGCGCGTTCTCCGCCGCCAGCCGCCGCAGGGCCTCGCGCACCGGCATGTTCGAGGTGCCGAAGGCCTCGGCCAGCGAGGCGATGGTCAGCACTTGCCCGGGATCGAAACTGCCGACCATCAAGGCATGGCGAAGCTGCTGATAGACGCCATCCTGGACGGTGATGCGTCCCGATACGGGTTCGAAGCCCAGAGCCACGCTTTTGCTTTCCTTGGATACCGGCAAAGTCTATGTGCGAAGACATCCCCGCCGAAGCGGGCGTGATCATCTGATCATAGATTGCGGCAGTAGCCAAGCGGGCTGCGGTTTGGTCTCAGGCGTTCGATCGATATCCGCTATCTCACTCCGGAATGACCGCCGTCGCCTGGATCTCCACCTTGGCGCGGTCCTCGACCAGCGCCACCACCTGCATGGCGGCCATCGCCGGAAAATGYCGGCCGATGACGTCGCGGTAGGCCTCGCCGATCCCCTTCAGGTTGGCGAGATATTCGGCCTTGTCGGTGAAGTACCAGGTCATGGAGGTGATGTGCCGCGGCTCGCCGCCGGCTTCGGCCAGCACCGCGACGACATTGGCGAGCGTCTGGCGCACCTGGCCGACGAAGTCGTCGGTCTCGAACTGGCATTGCCCGTTCCAGCCCACCTGGCCGCCGACGAACACCAGCCGCCCTTGCGCGGCCACGCCATTGGCGTAGCCGACCGGTTTGGCCCAGCCTTCCGGCTGCAGGATCGTGTGCATGTCTAGCCTCCCCCTTGGTTGAAATGCGGTCCRCAAGGCATGGTGTCAGACGGCGCCCATCACCTGCCTGGCGATGACCACCTTCTGCACGTCGGAAGCGCCCTCATAGATGCGCAGCGCCCGGATCTCGCGATAGAGGCTCTCGACGATGTGGCCCTTGCGCACGCCGTCGCCGCCATGCAGCTGCACCGCCTTGTCGATCACCTCCTGCGCCTTGTCGGTGGCGAACAGCTTGGCCATCGCCGCTTCGCGGGTGACACGGGCGGCGCCCATGTCCTTGGTCCAGGCGGCGCGGTAGATCAGGAGCGCGGCGGCGTCGACATCCAGCGCCATGTCGGCGATATGGCCCTGCACCATCTGCAACTCGGCCATYGGCGCGCCGAACAGTTTGCGTTCGGCGGCCCTGCTGACGCTCTCGTCCAGCGCACGCCGCGCGAAACCGAGTGCCGCCGCGCCCACCGTCGAGCGGAAGACGTCGAGCACCGACATGGCCATGCGGAAACCGTCGCCCGGCTTGCCGATCTGGGCGGAAGCCGGAACGCGGACATTGTCGAAGGAGAGCCGCGCCAGCGGATGCGGCGCGATCACCTCGAGCCGTTCGGCAATGGCAAGGCCCTCGGCGTCGCCCGGCACGATGAAGGCGGAGATCCCCTTGGCGCCCGGTGCCTCGCCGGTGCGGGCGAAGACGACATAGAGGTCGGCGATGCCGCCGTTGGAGATCCAGGTCTTCTCGCCGGAAAGCACATAGAAGTCGCCGTCGCGGACCGCTGTCATTTCCATGTTGGCGACATCGGATCCCGAGCGTGGCTCTGACAGCGCAAAGGCGGAAATCGCCTGGCCGGCTCGCGTCTTTTCCAGCCAGCGCTGCTGCTCCGGCGTGCCGAACAGCGTGATTGCTCCAGTACCGAGCCCCTGCATGGCGAAGGCGAAATCGGCGAGCCCGTCATGGCGGGCCAGCGTCTCGCGGGTGATGYATAGCGTGCGCACGTCGAGCGGGCCGGGATTGGCGGGGTCGAGCGCTGTCGGCTTCAGYCAACCGTCGCGGCCGAGTTTCGCCACCAGCTCGCGGCAGGCGGCGTCGACGTCGTGATRGTCGACGGGCAGGTTCTTTGCGCACCAGCTGTCGAGGCGTTCAGCGAGCTGGCGGTGGCGGTCTTCGAAGAAGGGCCAGTTGAGGAAGGAACGGTCAGRCATGGGCGCCTCCGCTTTGCTTCAAACGTCGAGCTCTACGGCGCCCCCCTCTGGCCTGCCGGCCATCTCCCCCACAAGGGGGGAGATTGGCAGTTTCGGCGCCGCCGCTTCTCCTGCGGCGCTGGAGATTGGCGAAAGCCGAGATGACAGCTGATCTCCCCCCTTGTGGGGGAGATGTCCGGCAGGACAGAGGGGGGCGCTGTCCCGCCAGCGTCTCCATCAACGCAACCATCCTCAATTCCCCTCGAACACCGGTTTTTCCTTCGCCACGAACGCGTTATACGCCCGCTCGAAGTCGCCGGTCTGCATGCAGATCGCCTGCGCCTGCGCTTCCGCCTCGATCGCCTGGTCGAGACCCATCGACCATTCCTGGTTGAGCTGCGTCTTGGTGATGCCATGGGCGAAGGTCGGCCCGGAAACGATGCGCGCCGCCATGTCGAGCGCGTCGGCTTCCAGTGCCGCCGCATCGACCAGGCGGTTGTAGAAGCCCCAGCGCTCGCCCTCAGTGGCGCTCATCGTGCGGCCTGTGTAGAGCAACTCGGCGGCGCGGCCCTGGCCGATGATGCGCGGCAGGATCGCGCAGGCGCCCATATCGCAGCCGGCGAGGCCGACGCGGGTGAACAGGAAGGCGGTCTTGGCTTCGGGCGTGGCGATGCGGATGTCGGAAGCCATGGCGATGATCGCGCCGGCGCCGACCGCCACGCCGTCGACCGCGGAAATGATCGGCTTGCCGCAATTGAGCATCGCCTTGACGAAGTCGCCGGTCATGCGCGTGAAGGCGAGCAACTGCTTCATGTCCATCTTGACCAGCGGCCCGATGATGTCGTGGACATCGCCGCCCGAGCAGAAATTGCCGCCATTGGGCAGGAACACCGCCGCGTCGACATCCTCGGCATAGACCAGGTCGCGGAACGTGTCGCGCAACTCCGCGTAGCTGTCGAAGGTCAGCGGATTCTTGCGCTCGGGACGGTCGAGCCGGATCTTCGCGATCTTGCCTTCGACATCCCAAAGGAAGTGTTTCGGCTTGAGCTTGGCGATAGTGCTCATTCGCGTCCCTCCCAGTTGCTGCGGAACGATTTCAGCATGCCGGTCAGCCGGCGCGCCTCGTCCTCGCTGACGGTGCCGAGCAGTTCGCCGACCCAATTCTCATGCGCCGCGGCGATCGCGGCGAAGGATCTCGAGCCTTCCTCGGTCAGCCGCACCATCGAGGTGCGGCGGTCGCCGTTGCGCCGCGCCCGCRTCACCAGGCCTTCGGAAACCAGCCGGTCGACGATGCCAGTGACGTTGCCGTTCGACACCAGCAGGAAGCGCGACAGGTCGCTCATCAGCATGCCTTCCGGCGATCGGTAGAGCGCCGCCATCACGTCGAAGCGCGGCAGCGTGGTGTCGAACTCCTTCTTCAGCCGCTCGCGCAGCTCGRCCTCGATGGTGCGCGAGGCGCGCAGCAGGCGGATCCACAGCCGCAGCCTCTCCTTGCCCGGCCCGGTTGAGGTCGGTCCCGCTACCATGTCTCGCCTCCCGAAACCGAAATCGCCTGTCCGGTGATCGATCGCGCGGCATCGCTGCACAGCCAAAGCACCGCCGAGGCGATTTCCTCCGGCTGGACGAAACGCCCTTGCGGGTTCGTCGCCGCGAGGTTCGCGCGCGCCTCGTCGGCGGAACGTCCCGTCTTCTCGACGATGCGCTGAACGGATTCTTCCAGCATCTCGGTCTCGACGAAGCCCGGGCAGACGGCGTTGACGGTAACGCCCGACTTGGCGGTCTCGGCGGCCAAAGCCMGCATCAGTCCGACGACGCCGTGCTTGGCGGCGACGTAAGGCGCGACATAAGCGTAGCCCTTCAAGCCGGCAGTGGAGGCGACGAAGACAATGCGTCCGACCTTCCGTGCCAGCATGCCGGCCAGCGCCGGCTTCACCGTCAGGAAGGCGCCGGTGAGATTGACGTCGAGCGTACGCTGCCAGTCCGCAAGCGCGGTCTTGTGCGCCGGCGCGCTGCCCGCCATGCCGGCATTGGCGACGACGATATCGAACGGCCCGCGCGCGGCTTCGGCCTTCTCGTGGAGGGCCGCCATCTCAGTCTCGTTTGTGACGTCGGCGGCGAGCCAAGAGATGCGGCTATTCTCCTTCRCGACCTCGGCCAGCGCCGCTTCGCGCCGCCCGCAGATGGTGACGTTCACGCCGGCTTTCGCCAGCGCAAACGCGATCGCCTTGCCGACGCCGGAGCCGCCGCCCGTAACCAGCGCGTGCTTGCCGGCAATTGCCCGCGCGGCGCTCATACTTTGAGCCCCGCTGCAGCTTCGCGCTCGGCCAGCCGGTAGATCTGGTCGCGTCCGCGCAAATAAGGATCCGGCCATTTGACGCCGCGGTCGCCAAGTGTGACCGCCGCATGCAGCGTCCAGTAGGGATCGGTAAGATGCGGCCTGGCCAGCGCCACCAGATCGGCGCGGCCGGCCATCAGGATCGAGTTGGCATGGTCTGGTTCGTAGATGTTGCCGACAGCCATCGTCGCCATGCCGACCTCGTTGCGGATACGGTCGGAGAATGGCGTCTGGAACATGCGGCCGTAGACCGGCTTGGCGGCGATGGTGGTCTGCCCGGCCGACACGTCGCAGAGATCGACGCCCGCCTGATGGAGTAGCCTGGCGATCTCGACCGCATCGGCCGGCGTGACGCCTTCGATCCCCACCCAGTCATTGGCCGAGATGCGCATCGAGATCGGCTTCTCGGCCGGCCACACAGCGCGCACCGCATGGAAGATCTCCAGCGGATAGCGCATGCGGTTTTCCAGCGAGYCGCCATACTCGTCGGTGCGGCGGTTGGTCAGCGGCGTGATGAAGGCCGACAGCAGATAGCCATGCGCGRCATGGATCTCCAGCATGTCGAAGCCGCAGCGCGCGGCCATCTCAGCCGAAGCGACGAACTGGTCGCGAACCATGTCCATGTCGACGCGGTCCATCGCCTTCGGCACCTGGTTCTGCGGCGACCACGGCACGGCCGAGGGCGCCATCACCGGCCAGTTGCCCGAGATGAGCGGCACGTCGGTTCCTTCCCAGCCGAGGCGGGTCGAGCCCTTGGCGCCGGAATKGCCGATCTGGGCGCAGATTTTCGCTTCAGTCTCGGCGTGGACGAAATCGACCAGCCGCTTCCAGGCGACTTCGTGCTCCGRCTTGTAGAAGCCTGGGCATCCGGGCGTGATGCGCCCCTCGGGGCTGACGCAGGTCATCTCGATATAGAGGAGGCCGGCGCCGCCCTTGGYGCGCTCGGCATAGTGAGAAAAATGCCAGTCGGTCGGGCATCCGTCGACGGCCTTGTACTGCGCCATCGGCGACACGACGATGCGGTTGGTGAGCGCCATGTCGCGCAGCTTGAACGGCGCGAACATCGGCGCGCGGCGTAAGCTGTTGCCGCCCGCGCCGGCCTTGCGCTGGAACCATTCCTCGGCGTTCGCCAGCCATTCGGCATCGCGCAGGCGAAGGTTCTCGTGGCTGATGCGCTGCGAGCGGGTGAGCAGCGAATAGTTGAACTGAACTGGATCAAGCCCGAGATATCGTTCGACTTCCTCGAACCATTCCAGCGAATTGCGCGCCGCCGATTGCAGCTTCAGCACCTCGGTGCGCCGCGCATCCTCATATTTGCGGAAGGCCGCCTCCAGATCGGGCTCGGCTTCGACATAATCCGCGAGCGCCACCGCGCTTTCCAGCGCCAGCTTGGTGCCGGAGCCGATCGAGAAATGCGCCGATGCCGCGGMATCGCCCATCAGCGCCAGGTTCTTGTAGGACCAGCGCTCGCACAGCACGCGTGGGAAGTTGATCCAGGCCGAACCACGGATGTGGTTGGCGTTGGTCATCAGCGGATGACCGCCGAGATGCTTTGCAAAAATGCGCTCGCAGACCGCGATCGATTCCTGCTGCGTCATCTGGCCGAAGCCGAAAGCGTTCCAGGTCTGCTCGCTGCATTCGACGATGAAGGTCGCGGTCTCGCTGTCGAACTGGTAGGCATGCGCCCACACCCAGCCATGCTCCGTCTTCTCGAAGATGAAGGTGAAGGCATCGTCGAATTTCTGCGTGGTGCCCAGCCACACGAACTTGCATTTGCGGGTGTCGATGTCCGGCTTGAAGACGTCCGCGAAGGCCGCGCGCGACTTCGAGTTCAGCCCGTCGGCGGCGACCACCAGGTCGTGCGTTTCCATGAAAGGTTTCGGGTCGGAAATCTCGGTCTCGAACATCATCTTGATGCCGAGCTCGCGGGCGCGCCGCTGCAACAGGATCAACAGCCGCTTGCGGCCGATGCCGCAGAAGCCGTGGCCGGAAGACACCGTGCGCACGCCGTCATGGATGACGGCGATGTCGTCCCAATAGGCGAAATGCTTCTTGATCCAGACGGCRCTGACCGGGTCGTTCCTGGTCAGGTTCTCCAGCGTCTCCGCCGACAGCACCACGCCCCAGCCGAACGTGTCGTCCGGGCGGTTGCGCTCATAGACAGTCACCTCATGCGCGGCGTCGCGCAGTTTCAGCGAGATGGCAAAGTAGAGTCCGGCCGGTCCGCCGCCGAGAACCGCAACCTTCATGTCTTGCGATCTCCTCTAGAGCAATTCCAGGAAAAGTGCGTAGCGGTTTTCCGTCCGGAATTGCGTAAACTCCATAAGGTCTCGGGAGCCGCCGGCAAAGGCCGGCGATCCCAACTCTCAGTATCGCGCCGCGCGGCAATTATTTCAAGCTTGAAGTTTTATAATTGAATGATCGCCGCCGATGCGTTTGGTTCGTCACTTGGCCGGGTCCTTCGGGCTCCACAGCACCGTCTCGGCGCCCTTTTCGTAGGCCATGCCTTCGGGGTAGYTGATCGCCTCCAGCTGCAGCCCCCACGGCGCCTGGAAATAGAGGATGGTCTGGCCGGCGGCCGGGCCTTCCTTCACCGGCAACGGTCCCATCCTGGTCTTCACGCCCTTGCCCTCGAGATAGGCCTTCGCCGCGGCGACGTCGTCTACATAGAAGGCGATATGATAGCCGCCGATATCGCTGTTCTTGGGCGTTGCGTCCTTCTGGTCAGGTGCTGTGTATTTGAACAGCTCGATGTTCGATCCGTAGCCGCAACGGATCTGAGTGATCTCCTCGATCACCGCCTTCGGATCGACGCCGAGCAGGTCTTGCATGAAAGTGCCCTTGTCGTCGGCGAACGGCCCGAAGGACATCGCCTTCTTGCAGCCGACGATAGTGGTGAAGAAATCGACGGCCTGCTTCATGTCGGGCACGGTGATGYCGGTATGGTCGTGYCCGCGCATGCCGGGGATCGAATCCGCTGAAGCCGCTCCCATTGCACCAAACAAAGAGGYCGCGAAGACCGCCGCCTGGATTGCGTATTTCATGTCACCCTCCATTGGCGGGCCGACTTGTCCTGGCGCACATCCGAGGCCCGCTGGTCGGCGTGCGAATATCGAAACTCAATTCATGCTGGCACCTTCGGCCGCAGCCAGTCCGGATCGATCTCGGGGAGCGGAATGGCGGCGAGCAGGTCGCGCGTGTAGGCCTCCTTCGGGTTGTCGAACAGTGCGTCCGTGGCGCTGGCCTCCACGATCCTGCCCTCGCGCATGACGATGACCTGCTGGCAAAGCCGCCGGATCACCGAAAGGTCATGGCTGATGAAGGCGACCGTCAGGCCCATCTCGGCCGCCAGTTTCTCCAGCAGAGTCAGGATCTGCGCCTGCGTCGAGACGTCGAGGCCGGAGACGATCTCGTCGGCCAGCACGAATTTCGGCGACAGCGCGAGCGCCCGCGCGATGYCGACGCGCTGGCGCTGGCCGCCCGACAATTCGTGGCGGTAGCGGCTGGCGAAGCTCTGCGGCAGGCCGACGCGCTGCAAGGCTTCAGCAACACGCTCCTTCAGCCGGTCGCCCAGCCCGTTCTGCCTCAAGGGCGCGGCGATGATGTTGAAGATCGTATGGCGCGGATTGAGCGACGACATCGGGTCCTGGAAGATCATCTGCAAGTCGCGGCGCAGCGGCCTGAGCTCTCCCTCCGAAAGATGGCCGATGTCGCGCTCCTCGAAGCTGATCGARCCGGCGCTCGGCTCGAGCAGCCTGACCAGCGAGCGTCCGAGCGTCGACTTGCCGGAACCGGATTCCCCGACGATGYCGGTGACCGATCCCTTGGGCAGGTCGAAATCGAGCCCTTTCAGGATTTCCGCCAGCGGCGCGCGGCCGATCAACGGCTTGCGCGTCATGTCGGGYAGCGCCACCTTCAGGCCCCGCACGGAAAACAGCGGCTCAGCCATGGCTTGGCCTCCAGTCCTTGTCGGCAGCCGCGATCTCAGTCGCCAATCCGGCAAGCACGCTCTCGTCCACCGGCTTCAGCGAGGCATACGGATCGGTGTAGCGCGGCGTCGCCGCGATCAGTGCTTTCGTGTAAGCGTGCTGCGGCGCCTCGAAGAGCTGCGCGGTCTCGGCCTCYTCGACCACCTTGCCGGCATAGAGCACCGACACTTTCTGGCTGATCTTGGCGACGACGCCGAGATCGTGGGTGACGAACAGGATCGCCGTGCCGTGGTCGCGCTGCAACTGCGCGATCAGCCGCAGGATCTGCTTCTGCACGGTCACGTCCAGCGCCGTCGTCGGCTCGTCGGCGACGATCAGCCTCGGCTCCGCCGCGAAGGCCGCCGCGATCAGCACGCGCTGCCGCATGCCGCCGGAGAGCTCGTGAGGATAGCTCTTCAGCACGCGCTCAGGATCGCGGATCTGCACCTCGTCGAGCAATTGGCGGATGCGTGTGTCGGCCCGCTCGCCGCTCCAGCCGAGGATGCGCACCAGCCGGTCGGTCATCTGCGCGCCGACGCGGCGCGACGGGTTGAGCGCGGTCAGCGGATCCTGCGGGATGAGCGCCGTGCGGGCACCGATCAAAGTGCGCCGCGCCTTGACATCGAGACGRCCGAGATCCTCGCCCTCGATCAGYATCTCGCCTTCGACGACCCGCACGCTTTTCGGCAGCACGCCGAGCACCRCCTTGCCGATCATCGTCTTGCCGGCGCCGCTTTCGCCGACCAGCGCGCGGACTTCACCCGGCTGGACTGTGAGCGAGACCGAGCGCAGCACGCGCTGGCCGTTGGGCAGCACGGCRCTGAGTTCGCGAATGTCGAGGCACGCGCTCATCGCAGCACCGGATCGAAACGCGCCTTCAGCGCTTCGCCGAACTGGCTGAAGGAAAGCACGGTGAGGATCAGCGTGATCAGCGGGAACACCAGCACCCACCAGGCCTGATGGATCGACAGCCGGCCCTCGGCGATGATGCTGCCCCAGGTCGGGTCGTCGGTCGAGATCGACAGGTTGACGAAGGAGAGGATCGCCTCGACGATCACGGCGATGCCCATTTCGAGCGACAGYAGCGCCACCACCGACGGCAGCACATTGGGCAGCACTTCACGCAGCATGATGCCGATGCGGCCATAGCCGGCGATGCGCGCGCTCTCGACATAATCCATGCGCGCCTGGCTCATCGCCTCGGCGCGGATCACCCGGCAGAAGCGCGTCCAGTCGATGATCGCGATGGCGAGGATCACGGAGCTGAGGCCCGTGCCCAGCACCGCGACCAGAAGGATCGCGAACAGCACTGGCGGGAAGGCCATCCAGACATCGACGACGCGCGAGATGATGCGGTCGGCCCAGCCCCCGAAATAGCCGGCGATCAGCCCCAATGCCGAACCGATGAGGCAGGCGGATGTCGCGGCGGCGAAGGCGACGATGAAGGCGATGCGTCCGCCGAAGATCAGCCGCGAGAGAAGATCGCGACCCAGGCTGTCGGTGCCCAGCCAATAGCCGGGCTCGGCGCCATCCAGCCAGAAGGGCGGCAGGCGCTCCAGCATCAGGTCCTGCGCCAGCGGGTCCTGCGGCGCGATCAGCGGCGCGAAGATCGCCGCGAGCAGCGCCAGCAGAAGCCAGCCGCCGGCCAGCCACAGCCGCGGGCTTGAGGCTCGTCGGGCGATGCGCGCCTCATCCATGACGCAGTCTCGGATTGAGCAGCGCATACATCATGTCGACGGCAAGGTTGATCAGCACGAAGAGCAGCGCGAACACCAGCACGATGCCCTGGATCAGCGGCAGGTCGCGGTTGATGACGGCGTCGATTGCCATGTTGCCGAGCCCCTCATAGGAAAACAGCCGCTCGACGATGACGGTGCCGCCGATGAGGAAGGTGAACTGCACGCCGACCAGCGTCAACGTCGGCAGCGCCGCATTCTTCAGCGCCTCGCGCAGGATCACCTGAGTTTCCGAAAAACCTTTCACCCGGGCGAGCACGACATAGTCGAGGTCCAGCACTTCCTTCAGCGACTGTTTCAAGAGCTGCGCGATGATCGCCGCCAGCGGCAGCGCCAAGGCAACGGCCGGCATCAGCATGTGCTTGATGAGGTCCCAGGTGAGGTCGAAGCGGAGTCTCAAGATACTCTCGACCAGATAGAACTGGGTGATGAAAGGCAGGTCCAGCTGCGRCGAGACGCGGCCGGAAATGTCGAAGACGGGCACCAGCACGCCGAAGAGCAGGATCAGCACCAGGCCCCAGAGGAAATCGGGGATGGAGAGTGTCGCGCCGCTGGCAATGTCGATGCCGGCTTCGAGCGCCGTGCCGCGTGAGCGCGCGCCGAGGATTGCTGCGGTGGCGCCGATCGCCACCGCCATCAGCAGTGCCACGGTCGCAAGCTCCAGCGTTGCCGGCAGCCGGTTGGAGACAAGGCCAARCACGTCCTGGCGCAGCGATATCGAGGTGCCGAAATCGCCATGCAGCACGCCGGCGAGCCAGATGAAGAACTGCTGCACGATCGACTTGTCCAGCCCGTAGAGCGCACGCAGCCGCGCAATGTCGTCATTGCTGGCGCCGGGCGGCAGCATCATGGCGATCGGGTCGCCGGGCGCGACGCGGATGACGACGAAGACGACGATGGYGACGCCGAACAGCGTCACCAGCATCGTCAACAGACGAACGAAGAATCTCTGCAGCAGCATGCTCGCTGAGCCTAATGCACTCGGCCCCTCACCCGGCCTCCGCTTCGCTCGGCCGACCTCTCCCCGAGGGGAGAGGAGCTTGCCGGCGTTGCCCCAGTCTCTTCTCCCCAACGGGGAGAAGGTGGCCCGAAGGGCCGGATGAGGGGGCCTGCGACGTTGAAGGAGGCGCGCTAGCGCGCCTCCTCGATTCGGTCAGGCGGCCGGCGTCATCAGCGCCGGCAACAGCGCGCCGGACACGTGCTGCACGACATTGACCTTCTTCGAGTGCACGATCGGCTGCGCATACTGCATCAGCGGCAGCACATAAGCCTGCTCGGCGATGTACTTGTCGACGGCCTTCCAGCCGGCGATGCGCTTGGCCTCGTCCTTCTCGCCCCACAGCGGGTTGATCATGTCGATCAGGTCCTGGCTGTCCCACACCGAATGCGGGCTCGGGCCGTACATGGCAAAGCCCGTCGAGGTGGTCGGGTCGCCGATCGAGTTGCCCCAATTGTAGAAGGCGGCCGGCGCCAGCTTGTCGGCGGCGCGCAGCTCGTAGTGCTTGGCGATCTCGTAGACCTCGATTTTGGCCTCGATGCCGACCTTGCGCCACATGCCGACGATCGCCTGGATCATCTCATAGTCCTTGGGCTTGAAGCCCTTGGTCGTCTGTATCGTGAATTTCACCGGCTTTTCCGGCGAGTAGCCGGATGCGGCGAGCAGTTCCTTGGCCTTGTCCGGATTGTGCTCGACCTTGATCGACGGATCGAAGGCCGCGTATTCCGGCGTCTCCAGCGTTGCGATCGGCAGGCCGTAGCCGCGCAGCAAGCGCTTGACCAGAAGCTCCTTGTCCACCGCCATCACCGCCGCCTGGCGGACATTCTTGTCCAGCATCGCCTCGATGTCGTTGAAGAAGATCATGCCGATGTCGGAGACGTTCTTGATCGAGCCGGCCAGCCCGTCCTTGGCGATCAGCCGGTCATATTCCTCATAGGGGATTTCGAGCGTCACCTGCGAGGAGCCGGATTCGATCTCGGCAACGCGGCTCGCCGCGTCGGTGACGAATTTGATCGTCACATTCTCGAAGRCCGGCTTCGTGCCCCAGTAATGCGGGTTGGCCTTCAGCCGCAGGAAGGCGTTGCGCTCGAATTTGTCGACCATATACGGCCCGGTGCCGATCGGCGCCTTCTCGAAGCCTTCCGCGCCGACCTTCTCGTAGTAGGCCTTGGGCAGGATGTAGCCCGTCAGGAACGACATCCATTTGAAATAGACCGGGTCGAACTGCACGACGTCGCCGGTGATCTTGTTGCCGTCGATCTTGAAATTGTTGACGTTCTTCCAGACGAACTGGATCGGGTTGCCGGTCTTCTCGTCGCCGGCCCGCTGCAGCGACCACACCACGTCCTCCGCCGTGAAGGGCGAGCCGTCATGCCATTTCACGCCGTCGCGAACCGTCATCATCACCTTGGTGCGGTCGTCGTTCCAGCCCCATTCGGTGAGCAGGCCCGGCGTGAAGGAAAGGTCCGGCTTCTGGCCGATGATCTGGTCGAACACCGACTGATAGAGGCCCTGGATGGTCGGGTTGACGGCCGAGGGGCCGGTCGTCGGGTCCCAGGAGGGCAGGTTGACGTTGTAGGCGATGGTGAGTTCGTCCGCCGCCTTGGCCGCCCTCGGCAGGCCGAGCGTCGCGGCACCGATCGCCGCGGCGCCATACCCAAGCAAGTCACGTCTGTTGATGGTCATGGTCGTTCCCCTTGTTGGTTGTCATTTGTCCGCGCGGCGTTTTTTCATTCGGGTGGTGGGCAACCGCGCCTTGTCCATCCCGGAATCTCTTTGGCTCAACCTCCTCCCAGCTGTTGGGCGAGCATGAAGCCGGAGCCTGCGCCCGTCCCGGCGCCGGGCCATGTCGCGGCGCCGGTGAGGAAGAGGTTCGAGACCGGCGTGGTCCAGCGCGCGAAGCCGCGCGCCGGACGGAAGAGGAAATTCTGCGCCAGATGGTGGCTGCCGCAGACCTGGTCGCCGCCGACGAGGTTCGGGTTCTCGCGCTCGAGGTCGAGCGGCGAGAAGGTCGCGCGGCCAAGGATCTTGCTGCGCAGCCCGGGCGCATAGCTCTCGATGATATCGAGCACCCGTTCGGCATAGGCGTCCTTGACCGCGTCCCAGTGCGCCGGCGCGATCTTACCCGCGGCATCGCCGAGGATCTGCGCCGGCAGCATGCGCACCTGCACCCACAGCACATGCTTGCCTTGCGGGGCGCGCGACGGATCGACGGCCGTCGGCTGACCGACCACGAGCACGGGCTGATCGGGCAGCAGGCCGGCGATTGCCTGCTGGTAGACGCGCGACATGGCGTCGAGCGACGGCGCCAGATGCACATAGGCGAATTGCCGAAGCTCGGCGCCGGCGCTCCAGCCCGGTAGGTCGTCCATCGCCAGATGGATCATCATCGTGCCCGGCGCATGCCGGAATTTTTTCATCGCCGCGTCGAAGCCGGCGTCGCCCGAGCCATTGGGCAGCAGCTTGCCGGGGAGCGCTTTCGGCGCGACGCTGGCAATGACGGCCCTGGTCGCGACATGGGTTTCGCCGGATGCCAGCCTGACCCCGGTCGCCTTGCCGCCGGAAACCATGATCTCGGCGATTTCCGCGCCGGTCGTGATCTTGYCGCCGGCCGCCGTCACCATGCCGGCCAGGGCACGGATGATGGTGTCGGCGCCGCCCTTGCCCAGCACCATGCCGAAACTCTGGTTGGCCATCGATTCCAGATAGGGGAACACGGCGCCCCCGGCGATGTCGGGCGCGAAGTCGAGATGCATGCCCCAGGCCGCGAGCGTCGTGCGCACATGCGGCGTCTCGAAATTCTCCTCGAGCCACGCGCGCGGCGATGACAGCAGCAACCGAGCCGTGTCGAGCGCGCCAGCGATGCCCTTCTTGCGCCACAGGGTCCAGCCTGTACCGGCCAGCGCTCTTGCGCTCATCGGTGAACCCAGYAGGCGGAACAGGTGCTCGGCCTCGCCTGGGAAGGCGCCGACCAGCCTGCGCCATGCGGCTGCGTCCGCCGCTGAGAAGGCGGCCAGCCGYGACGCCGTCTTTTCGAGATCGTTGCTGACGCCGAACCATGTCCCGTCCGGGAAGGCGCTGGCGAAACAGTCGGCGACGGGCGCGAACTCCAGCCCGTGGCTTTTCAATTCATTTGCATATTTCCGGTGGAAGGCCGAGYCGGCGAACAGGCTCAAATTCATCGCGCCGAAATCGTGCCGGAAGCCGGGGAGCGTGTATTCGGCGGTCCGCACCGCGCCGCCGATCATCTCGCTGCGCTCGAAAATCGCTATTTTCCAGCCCTTGAGCGCCAAATGCGCGGCGCATGCCAGACTGTTGTGGCCCGCCCCGACAAAGATGGCGTCGAACTCGCTCACGCCCCGCCCCAAAATGCTTTATGCTTAAAGATAATTGCAGATGCATATGTTTTCGTCTAGTAGGTATATTAAGGGCCGCAACGAGCCTTGATCATCAGAGACAAGAGGGAACAAAGACCATGGATACGCAGAAACTCCTCGGCGAGGTCGCCGGCCAGTTRCTCTCGGGCGCCATCAAGGTGGTCGACCTGACGGCGCCGCTCGGACCGAACACGCCGCTGATCAAGCTGCCGCCGGAGCTCRCCGTCGACACGCCGAAGGTCGAGATCCATGAGATTTCCAAATACGACAAGAACGGTCCGTGGTGGGCCTGGAACTGGCTGAAGCTCGGCGAGCATTYGGGCACGCATTTCGACGCGCCGCAGCACTGGATCACCGGCAAGGACTATCCGGACGGCGCCACCGACACCATTCCGGCGCAGAATTTCATCGGCCCGGTCAACGTCATCGACTGCTCGGCGGAAGCCGCGGCGGACCACGATTTCCTGCTCACCGTCGACCACATCAAGGCCTGGGAAGCCAAGCACGGCGCCATCAATCCCGGCGAGTGGGTGGTGATGCGCACCGACTGGTACAAGCGTAACGGTTCGGAAGCCGAGTTCCTCAACGCCAACGAGACCGGCCCGCACACGCCCGGCCCGACGGCGGAAGCCATCCAGTTCCTGATCAGCAAGGATATCAAGGGCTGGGGTTCGGAGACGATCGGCACGGATGCCGGTAAAGCAGGAGGGATGGAGCCGCCGTTCCCGGCGCACACGCTGATGCACAAGGCCAACCGCTATGGCCTCGCCAGCCTGTGCAACCTCGACCAGCTGCCGCCGAAGGGTGCGATCCTGATCGCCGCTCCGCTCAAGATCGAGCGCGGCACCGGCAGCCCGATCCGCGCGCTGGCGCTGGTGCCTCGGGGTTAAAGCCAAGGCCACGACGATGAGCGACGTCGATCACATCATCGTCGGCAGCGGCATCAACGCCCTGGTCTGCGCGGCCATGCTTGGCGCAAAGGGCGCCAAGGTGCTCGTGCTCGAGCGCAACGACCGCATCGGCGGCTGCATGCGCACCGAGGAGGTCACTGCGCCCGGCTTCGTCCATGACGTGATGGCCACGACCTTCGTGCTGTTCATCACCTCGCCGGCTTTTGCCGCGCTCGGCAAGGACCTCGCGCGGCACGGGCTGGAGTTCTGCCACACCGCCACGCCGACAGGCGTGCTCACGCCCGACGGYAGCCATGCCGTCATAACCACCGACCGCCCAGCCAACATCGCGGCGCTGAACGCAATTGCCTCGGGCGATGGCGACCGTCACGGCACCGATGTCGGCGGCATCGAGCGCAATGCCGGGCTGCTGTTCGGCCTGCTCGGCGGCGCGCTCTGGTCCTATCCGACGACGAAGCTTATCGCCGGYGAGGCCTGGCGGCGCGGCCCGCGCGATCTTGCCGCCTTCATGGGTGAGGCGCTGGTGCCCGCGCGCGGCTGGCTGGAAACGACTTACGCGTCCGAACTCGTCCGCGCGCTCTGGGCGCCCTGGGTGCTGCATGCCGGGCTAGGCCCTGAAGACGCCTTTTCCGGCCAGATCGCCAGGGTCATCGCTTTCGCGCTGGAGGCGGCCGGCGCGCCGATCGTCAAGGGCGGCGCCAGGAACCTGCTCGCCGCCTTCGAGGCGCTGATCAAGGAACGCGGCGGCGAAATCCGCGTCAACGCCGATGCCGCCTCGATCGTTCAGACCGGCGGCCRCGCCACCGGCGTGCGTCTGGCCTCCGGTGAAACGCTGACAGTGGGAAAGAGCGTCATCTGCTCGGTCACGCCGACGCAGCTCTATGGCCGCCTGCTCGGCAAGGATGCGCCGGAGGTGGCAACAAAAGCCACGCAGTCCTATCGCTACGGCAAAGGCAACTTCCAGATCCACTACGCCCTGAACAAGCCGCCCGCATGGCGCGGCGAGGGCCTCGATAAGGTGGCGCTGCTGCATCTGACGCCGRGGCTCGACGGCGTCTCCAAAGCCTGCAACGAGGCGGTGCGCGGCCTGCTGCCRGAAATTCCGACCATCTGCGTCGGCCAGCCGCACGCGCTCGACCCGTCACGCTGCCCGGAGGGTAAGGCGATCCTGTGGCTGCAACTGCCCGAGGCACCGCGCGTTATCAAGGGCGATGCAGCGGGACAGTTGGAGACACYGGCCGACGGCCGCTGGAGCGACGCATTGCGCGAAGCCTATGCCGACCGCGTCGAGGCGATCCTTGCCAGCCACATCGAGGGTTTTCACGACACCATCATCGCGCGCCGCGCCTATTCGCCGGCCGATCTCGAAACGATGAACATCAATCTGGTCGGCGGCGATCCCTATGGCGGCTCGTCCACCATCGACCAATCCTTCCTGTGGCGGCCGTTCAAGGCGAGCCGCAACCACGAGACCGGCATCAAGGGCCTCTATCACATCGGCGCCTCGACCCATCCCGGCGCAGGCCTCGGCGGCGGCTCCGGCTTCCTTCTGGCGGGGAAGCTGTGATGGAACAGAAGCTCGCGGAAAGGCGCCAGCGCATCTCGACCCTCGGCCAGATCGGCCTGCAGCAATTCGCGCCCTATCTGATGAACCGCATCATGGGCCGCTACAACGCCACTTTGCGTGACGACTTCCGCAAGCAGGGCCTGACCATTTCGCAGGTGCGGACACTCGCCGTRCTCTCGGTTACCGACGGTGTCACCGTCAACGATCTCTCGGTCTACACGGTGATCGAGCAATCGACCTTGAGCCGCACGCTCGACACGCTCGAAGGCCAGGGCCTGGTGCGGCGCGAGCAGGGCGTCACCGACAGCCGCATCCGCCATGTGTTCCTGACCGACGACGGCCGAGCGCTCTTCACCCVCGCCTGGCCGGCCATGCACGACGCCTTCGAGGCGATGTTCGACGGTGTCGACGACGCCGAATATGCGGCGCTGATCGCGATCCTGCAGAAGATGCTGAAGAACATCCGCAAGCACGAGATTTGAGTTGATGTACGCGCCGCCCGCCCAAAGGCAACGGGAAGGCGGCAACGGAAGGAGGCAGAGATGGCCGAACGGTCTTTTGCCAAGGAAGTCGAGAAGCTGAGGCTTGGCGCCGGCGAGGAATTCGCGGGCGAAGGCATTCTCGCCATCACCAAGGCGCTGCTGCAATGCGGCGTCGGCTATGTCGGCGGCTACCAGGGCGCGCCGATCAGCCATCTGATGGATGTGCTGGCCGACGCGCAGGACATCCTGGGCGAGCTCGGCGTGCATTTCGAGGCGAGCGCTTCCGAAGCGACTGCCACCGCCATGCTGGCCGCGTCCGTGCACTACCCGATCCGCGGTGCCGCCACCTTCAAGTCGACCGTCGGCACCAATGTCGCTTCCGATGCCTTGGCCAATCTCGCGTCCGGGGGCGTCACCGGCGGYGCGCTGATCATCGTCGGCGAGGATTATGGCGAGGGCTCCTCCATCATGCAGGAGCGCAGCCACGCCTTCGCCATGAAGAGCCAGGTCTGGCTGCTCGACCCGCGTCCGAACCTGCCGTCGATCGTCAAGGCGGTCGAGGACGGCTTCGAGCTGTCGGAGGCCTCCAACACGCCGGTCATGCTGCAGGTGCGCATCCGCTGCTGCCACGTCCACGGTCACTTCACCGCCAAGGACAACAAGCGCCCGCCAATGTCTGTCGCCGATGCGCTGTCAGCGCCGCGCCGCGACACCGGCCGCATCGTGCTGCCGCCAGCCTCCTTCCTGCATGAGAAGGAGAAGGTCGCCAAGCGCTGGCCGGCGGYGGTCGATTTCATCAAGAGCCGCAAGATCAACGAGATGTTCGGCTCCGACCACGGCTCGGTCGGCATCGTCATGCAGGGCGGCATGTACAATTCCGTCATCCGCGCGTTGCAGCGGCTCGGCCTTGCCGACACCTATGGCGACACCGACGTGCCGCTCTATGTGCTGAACGCCGTCTACCCGCTGGTCGACGACGAGTTCCTCGCCTTCTGCGAGGGCAAGCAGGCGGTGCTGGTCGTCGAGGAAGGCCAGCCCAATTACATCGAGCAGGCCTTTGCCGCGATGCTGCACAAGGCCGGGCGCGGCACCAGGCTGGTCGGCAAGGAGCATCTGCCGATGGCCGGCGAATACACTGGACAGGTGATGCTCGACGGCATCGRCTCCTTCCTGCGCGCCAATGCCCCGCATCTTTTGCCGGGCGAAGTCCGCGCGCCGAACAAGCTGGGCGAGGGCGTCGATACCGCCGATCTCATCAATGTCGTGCCCGGCCGGCCGCCGGGCTTCTGCGTCGGCTGTCCGGAGCGGCCGATCTTCGCTGCGACGAAGCTGGTCGAGCAGGAGCTCGGCAAGCATCACATCGCTTCCGACATCGGCTGCCATCTGTTCTCGATCATGCCGCCCTTCGAGCTCGGCGCCACCACCATGGGCTACGGGCTCGGGCCGGCCTCCGCCTCCGCCTTCAATTCGCCGGAAGCAAAACGCCGCTCGATCTCCTTCGTCGGCGACGGCGGTTTCTGGCACAACGGCCTGACCTCCTCCATCGGCAACGCCGTCTTCAACAAAAATGACGGCGTCATCGTCATCGTCGACAATTTCTACTCGGCCGCCACCGGCGGCCAGGACATACTGTCGTCGCGCGCCAACAACCGCACCAAGTCGACGAAACATCCGATCGACGAAGCGGTGAAGGGCATGGGCGTCAAATGGCTGCGCCATATCGACCGCACCTATGATGTCAGCAAGATGCGCGACACGTTGCGCGACGCGCTGACCACCGAGGAGAAGGGGCCGAAGGTCATTGTCGCCTCGTCCGAATGCATGCTGAACCGCCAGCGCCGCGAGAAGCCGCTGGTCGACAAGGCGATCAAGGGTGGCGAGCGGGTGGTGAAGCCCAAGTTCGGCGTCGACGAGGACATCTGCACYGGCGACCACGCCTGCATGCGCCTCTCCGGCTGCCCGTCGCTGTCGGTGAAGACGCTCGACGATCCGCTGCGCKACGATCCGGTTGCCTCGATCGACCAGAACTGYGTCGGCTGCGGCAATTGCGGCGAGGTGGCGGATGCGGYCGTGCTCTGCCCGTCCTTCTACCGCGCCGATGTCGTCCACAATCCCGGCCGCTGGGACCGTTTCCTGGAGAGCGCGCGCCGTGCCGTGATCGGCCTTTTGCAGCGCCGCCGCGAAAGCCGCCGTTTGACGTTCGCCGATGCTTGACCAGGCTTCCCCCCTGCGCCCGAAGGCGGGCGCTTTAGATGACGAGCGGGTGATAAAACTCGCTGTGCTCGCCGTCGGCGGCCAGGGCGGCGGCGTGCTCGCCGACTGGATCACCGATGTCGCCGAACGCAACGGCTATATCGCGCAATCGACCTCCGTCGCCGGCGTCGCCCAGCGCACCGGCGCGACGATCTATTAYATCGAGATGGCCCGCGACACCGGCCGGCTGCCGGTCTTTGCGCTGTCGCCGTCGCAGGGCGACGTCGATATCCTGATCGCCGCCGAGTTGATGGAGGCCGGCCGCGCCATCATCCGCGGCTTCGTCACGCCCGAGCGCACGACGCTGATCACCTCTTCGCATCGTATCGCCGCCGTCTCGGAAAAGATCGAGCCGGGTGACGGCCGCGCCTCGTCGGAGAAGGTCCACGCGACAGCGCAGGCAGCAGCAAAGCGCTTCATCGCTTTCGACATGGAAAAGATCGCCGCCGACAACGGCACGATGATATCCGCCAGCCTGCTCGGCGCGCTGGCTGGTGCCGACGCGCTGCCCTTCACTCGCGAAAGCTACGAGCAGGCGATCGGCGCCGGCGGCCGTGGCGTCAAGGCGAGTCTCGCAGCCTTCGGCGCCGCATGCGACCGCGCGCGCGGCATCGCGGCAGCTTCGGCCGGCGAGAAGGCGGCGGAACCTGCCGCTGCCGAACCCAAGTCGACGGCGAAGGTCAGCGGCCCCGAAACCCTGCTGAAAGGCTGGCAGGAGCTTGCTGCCCGCGTCGCAGCACTGCCGGAGCCGCTGCGCGACATGGCCGAACGCGGCCTGAGAAAGGTCGTCGATTACCAGGACATCGCCTATGGCGGCGAATATCTCGACCGGCTGGATAAGGCCGTCGCGCTCGACAATGCGGAGCGCGGCTATGCGCTGTCGATCGCCGCGGCAAAGCATCTCGCCAACGCCATGTGCTACGACGACATGATCCGCGTCGCTGACCTCAAGACGCGTTCGACCCGCGACAGGCGCGTGCGCAGGGAAGTCGGGGTCAAGGAAGGCTCGGTCCTGCAGGTCACAGAGTATTTCCATCCGCGCATCGAGGAATTCTGCGGCACGCTGCCGGCGGGGCTGGGCAGCTACATCGAGAGCCGGCCCAGGCTCGCCGCCTTCCTCGACCGCCGCATCAATCGCGGCCGCCATATCCGCACCGACAGTTTCACCGGYTTCGCCATGCTGTGGCTCATCGGCGGCCTGCGTCGCTGGCGCCGCCGCCTGCTACGCCACAAGGTAGAGCTTGAGCATCTGGAGCGTTGGTACGGCCTAGCGCTCGGCTATGCTCGCCAAGACTACGCTTTGGCCGCCGAAGTCCTGAACTGCCGCCGCCTGATCAAGGGCTACAGCGACACCCATGCCCGCGCCCAGTCGAAATTCGACCGGGTGCTCTCGGCTTTGCCGATGCTCGAAGGACGCGACGATGCAGCCGACTGGATCCGCCGTCTGCGCGAGGCGGCTCTCAAGGACGAGAAGGGCGACATGCTGGGCGGCGCGCTGAAGACGGTGGYGACGCTCAATGAAGGCGTTGCTCGCTAACGAAGATGTGATCCGCACCGCTCCGACGGAATTCGGCCCGGTCCTCCGTTTCACGGAGGTAGGGATGAATTACGGAGACGAACCTTATGCTCACCAAGTATTTCCTGCCCATCGCCTTGGCCGCCGGTACATTGATGCTGTCCGGCGCCGGCTCGCAGGCTATGCCGCTTGTCAAGCCGAGCGCCGCGCCGCTGCCCATCGAAACCGTCGGCTGGCGCTGCGGCCCCGGCTGGCACATGAATCGTTGGGGCAGATGCGTGCCGAACGGCCGGGTGATCATCCGCCCGATGCATGTGCGCCATTGGCACCCCGGCTTCTGGTCTCACGGCCGCTGGCACCCCGGTTTTTGGAGCTGATGCTCCATCGAGGGGATCGACGCCCGCGCCGACAACGGCGCGGGCGTTTTCGTTCACCCTACCAGATCCCGCATCGGCTTCACCGCCGCCGACTCCGGAAACACCTTGTCGCCAAGCACCGCCGCCGACAGACCGAACTGATCCGCCAGCAATCCCTTCAGCACCGCGCGCACATCGCTGGTCGGCGCGAGGTCGCGGCCTTCGTAGAGTTGCGCCGGCTTCAGTCCCGGCCAGTCGGCGATGACGCGGCCGCCCTTGATCGCGCCGCCGGCGAGCAGCACCACCGTGCCGGTGCCGTGGTCGGTGCCGACGGTGCCGTTGATGCGCGCCGTGCGGCCGAACTCGGTAATGGCGACCACCGCCGTGTCCTGCCAGCGCCCGCCCAGCCCCTTCTCGAATTCCTCGAAGGCGCCGTCGAGGCCGCCGAGCAGATTGGCGAGCCGGCCGGTGGCGCCGCCTTCGTTGACATGCGTGTCCCAGCCGTCGAAGGCGAGCGCTGCGATGCGCGGCCCGTCGTCGGCCGCCATCAGCCTCGCCGCGCCCTGCGCCGACTGCCGCATGCCTGCGGCATTGTCGAGGCCGCCTTTCGGTTTCATGGTCTTGCCGTCAAGCTGATCGCCCAGCGCCATCCGATCGGCATCGAGCCCTTTCTGCAGTGCTGCCGCCAGCACCGGATCGCGGTGGTTGTAGAGGTCGAGCACGCGCTCCGCCAAGGCATCCCCGGGCGTCGGCAGGGCCTGCGGCGCCCAGCCGAGCACGGGGGCGCCACCGCGGATCACCAGCGGCGTCGAAGGCCCGACCGCCAGCCCGCCGAGCTTAGCCACGCGCTCGCCCGCCGGCAGGCTGGCCAAGGCCCGGTTGAGCCAGCCGGTGGTGGCGTTGCCGGGACCCGGAAGGCCGCTTTCCAGCACGTCCTGGCCGTCGAAATGCGAGCGGTCGCGATAGCCG
Source organism: Mesorhizobium sp. LCM 4576 (assembly GCF_001854815.1). Taxonomy (NCBI): domain Bacteria; kingdom Pseudomonadati; phylum Pseudomonadota; class Alphaproteobacteria; order Hyphomicrobiales; family Phyllobacteriaceae; genus Mesorhizobium; species Mesorhizobium sp. LCM 4576. The sequence continues at coordinate 55,349 of NZ_MDDT01000089.1, read as the reverse complement.
GTCGCCGCCGCATGCACCACCGCCGCCTGGCCGGCCTTGAACAGGCGCRCAAACACCGGCATCGCCGGGTTGACGGCGAAGAAACCGTCGAGCGGCAATGCCGGGTTGGCGCCTGAGAGCGAAAGCGCGATGTCGCCATGCAGGCCGGCATAGTCTGGATCGCCGACCGGCCCGACGGTCGACAATCCGTCCAGCGCGCCACGCAGCACGATGACGATCAGGCGCGGGTCACTCTTGTCGGCCGCGCGCGCGAAGCGCGGCAGATAGGCCCAGGCAAACAGTGCGCCGCCGCTCATCAGCACCGCGCGGCGGGAGAGGCTGGGGGTTTCGCAAAGAAGGCTCATGGCCATATCTCCGTGTTGGATCACCGGCGTTGGAATTCCGGCGCCATCAACAGCAGCGCCAGGCCCTGCTGCTTGGACTCGGCGCGCGAGATCGCCTRCCGCGTCTCGGCCGAGACGGATGTGCCGATCAGCGACGCCAGCGTCTCGTCGGGATCGCCGATGTCGTCCGCCTGCTTCGCGGCCTGCCAGGCGATGTCCAGGCGCGTCTTCAGACCCTCGGCGGAGGCCCATGCGTCAGTCAGGTCGGAAAAGCCGTTCGGCCCCGGCGGCTGCCACAGAGGTTCGCCGAGCACGCTTAGCCAGCGGAGCGACCGCTGCGGTTCGTTGCCGGCGCTGGCGCCGACCGCCCGCCGCAGCGCCACGACATAGTCCAATGGCGAGCGCAGCTTGGTCAGCGGCGTCGACCAGGCCTCGGGCATGTCGATCAGCGTCAAGGCGATCGAGCGCAGGTCGCCGTCGGTCCGGCTGAAGACCGTAGCCAGACGGGCGACCGCCGCCGGCGGCGGATCGTCCGCGATGAAATGGCGGGCAAGCTTGCTGGCGATGTGCTGCGCCGTGGCCGGATGGCGGGCAATATCGTTGAGCGCGGCCTCCGCCTGATCCATGCCGCCGTCGGGATAGGTCTTGCCGAGCAGCACCGCCTGGCCCGGCTGGTGCGCATTGGCGTTGAAGACGAAGCTTCCCGGCTCACCCAGCTGCCCTTCGCGTCCGGCCATTGTCCAGCCGGTCAGCATGCCGGCGAAGCTGGTGACGTCGGCCTGGGCATAGCCGCTGCCGACGCCCAGCGTGTGCAGCTCCAGGATCTCGCGGGCGAGGTTCTCGTTGAGGCCGCGGCCGCGCCGCTTGCCGGCGCGGGAATCGGGGCCGATGGACTGCTGGTTGTCGAGATAGAACAGCATGGCCGGGTGGTGCTCGACGGCCAAAAGCATGTCGGCGAAGCGGCCAAGCACGAAGGGCCGGATCGCCTCGCGCTCGAAGGCGCCGGCGCAGGCCCGCACGACCGGCGCCTTGGCGACGGAGACGCAGAAATGGTTCGACCAGAAGCCGACAAGCCGTTCCACGAAACCGGGCGTCGCGGCGAGCGCCTTGTCGAAACGGGCCTGCGCTTCGTCGCGATAGATATCGGCCTCGACACGTGGCACCGCGGGTTTGGCCTTTGTAACGACCGGGCCGGCTGGATCATCCGCTGCCATCGGCTGCATGGCGGCCGACGCCTTCTCATAGCGTGCCGCCTTGCGCTCCATGGCTGCCGCCATGCTGGCCTGGATCGCCGCCGTGCTGTCCAGCAGCCCGGCATTCCGCGGGTCGTCGGGGGAAATGAGTGCGATGTCCTGCTGCTTGAGCTCGGCCTTGAGATAGCCGCGCGGATCGGCGGCGATCTTGCCGAGATCATCACCGGGTTTTGCGCCGAGGCCGAAGCGGTTGAGCGCGACCAGGGCCGGATCCGGCGAGGCGGAGTTTGAAACGGGTGCGGCCAACGAAGCCTCCGTCCGAAGCCGATGCAAATCGTGTCGGTCGACATGTTMCATGAGCGCAAGAGCGCTCACCACGCCGGCCGCAGCACCGGCGCCATGAGCGGGTCATCACCAGCGGCGCCAGTGGTGCCAGCGATGGTAAGGATGCCAGACCGGACCGATATAGACGCGCGGTCCGCCCCAGTAATAATAGCCGGGATAGATCACGCGGCGGTTGCGCACGCAGCGGCCCCAATAGTTGGGATGCCAGCCCGGACCGCAGCCCCAGGCGACGGGCTCTATCATTGCAGGCGCCGGCGCRACCGGCGCGACCGCCATGGCCGAGGCGGCGCTTGCCGCGACCGTTCCRCCGATGGCGAGCGCGGCCGCGAGCGAATATTTCGTCAGACTGTTCATGGGATACTCCCGAAGGTTCCGAGGTTGAAGAGAACCTGCCCGCCGCCAAAGGCGGTCACAGGTCTGTCCCTCTTTCCCTTGAACGGGGCGCGCCCGCTCTTTCCGTCGCCGCCTATGGCGATTTTTTTGCAGGCGGCGGCGGCCTGCCGGCGCGCCGAAGCAGCGCGTCCGCCAGCAGCTTCCGGTCCTCCGGCGATCCCGATGCAGCGAATTTGATGATGCGCTGTTCCAGCCGCGTGCGGACGGTGACATCGGCATTGCGCGCCCGCTCGAGCGCCGCGGCAAGCGCGTTGCTGTCAAGGGTCGGCTGCTGCAGCAGGTTCGCCGCCTCGCGCCGGGCGGCCTGTCCGTCGAGGACCACGTCACGGGACTCGCGGCGCACCTCGCGCAGCGCCTGGCGGAAGATCTTGCGGTCGGCGGCAGGCAGCCGGCCGCCCGCCGATTCCAGCGAAAAGCCCGGATTGGATTTGCCAATCATCCAGCCGGCACCGCCGGCCACCGCGCCGATCAAAAAGACATTGAGCACCAGGGATGCCGCGACGAGACGGGGGTTCATAGATCCTCCTCGGCCTGGTCGGCATCGGGTCCGGCGTCGCCGAAAGATGTCGCATTGGCGTCCATCACATAATGATCGGGTTGGATATCCGGGGCAACGACGGTCACCAGCGCCAGCCCGGCCACGGCCCCGGCGAGCCCAACGCCCGCAAGTCCGAAGCCCAGCCACCAGAACCGGCGGCGGCGCTCCTGCCTGACCTCGGTCGCGGCGCGGGCGACGATCGCGTGATACAGCGCCGGGCTGGGTGCTTCGACGCGATGCCGGTCGAGCATGGCGTCGAGCCTGCCGGCGCGCCGCAGGATGGCGCGGCCCTCGTCGGTCCCGGCAAACAGCATGGCGGCGGCCTGTTCGGCCGGCGGCCAGCGGTGCAAGGCGCTTCCATAGGCATCCGCCAGCGCGGCGAAGCGCCCGGCATCCATCGGCCCGTTCGTGGTTTTCTCAGCCATCTCGTTCCCCCTTCCGCCGTTTTGACATGGCCCCCCACGTCCTTGCCCGCGAAGCCGGCAATGCCCTTGCTGTCTCAGTCATTGCCATCGTCTCCAACGAGCATGGCCTGCAACGTGCGACGACCCCGCGCGAGCAGGCTTTCCAGCGCATCGACGCTGACCTGCATGGCGCCGGCGGCCTCGATGTTGGACAACTCCTGATAATACACCAGCACGATCGCCTCGCGCTGGCGCGGCGCGATGCGCAGCAAGGCCTGGCTGACCCTGCGCTCTTCGTCGCCAGGCATTGCATCGGGAAGCGGTGCGTCATCGGCCACCTCCGGCAGCTCGTCCGTCGTCCATTCGCGCCGGCGCCGCAGCCGGTCGTAGCAGAGGTTGAGCGCCACCCGGTGGATCCAGGTGTCGAAGCGCGCCTGCCCCTGGCGCCAGCCCGAGGCGTGGCGCCAGATGCGCACGAAAGTCTCCTGGGCGACGTCCTCGGCCTCCGCCGCGTCGCCGAGCATCCTTGTGGCCAAGGCCAGGATGCGCGGCAGCTTGCGCGCCACCATCGCCTGCACGGCTACCGCGTCGCCGGCGCCGATGCGGCGTACCAGTTCCTCGTCCGGATCGGCGCCCATCAATCGGGGCGCTCGCGACTGTCATTGTGCGGCATAACCTCTTGGTCATTGCTCCTGCTTGGGAGCGGATTTGTGGCCCGGCCTCTCGTCGGCGCCAAGCACGCCGTCGCCATTCTTGTCGAGCCTGGCGAAGCGCTTGGCCAGCAGGGCGTCGAGCTCGCCCTTGTCGACGAAGCCGTCCTTGTTTGCATCCATGCGCGCAAAGGATTTGGCCGGATCGCCCTTGGCCTTGCRCGCGGTCTGGAAAGCGGTCCATTCGGCGGGGCTGACCTTGCCGTCATTGTCGGTGTCGGCCCGCATGAACGCCTTTTCCCGGCGGGCCTCGAATTTTTCCAGCATCAGGCCCGATTTGGTTTGGTCAGCTTTGGCGGCAGTCGAGCTGTCCGGCGTCGTCTGYGCGGGGGCAGGGGTTGTCGTCTGGGCGACCGCGACAGCGGTCTGCAAGCCARGGGCTACGGCGAATAGGCGGATCATGCTCTCGTCTCCGGTTGGGCGCGGCCATTGGCGGCCACGCTTCAGCCATTGAACGCGGCGACGAGCAAAATCCGTCGGTCCTTTTTCGACCGGACAGAAATCCCCGGGATCGGGCGCGGCCGAACCGGAGGATTTCCAGGGCCAGAAGGCGACGACTATCTCGGCTGGTCGACGACCACTAACTGGTCCGGCTTGAAGCCTGCATGCTGCGGCGTCCAGACGTCGCCCTCGCGGTTGAACCAGTGGCACAGATACGTGCCGGAAGCCGCACCGTCGCTGACGGTCATTTCCGGGCCCCCGGATTTCAGCCTGACGACGTCTCCGGTCTTGAAACTATTGGGCATTTCGACCTCCCATGCTGACACAGGGAGTTTCCCACCAACATCGATTCCCGACAATGGCCGAGATGCGCATGTTAAGTGGTGCAGGACGGGAAGCCGTGGCCCGGATCATGCCGGGCTTTGGCGCYGAAACGAGTGGCCGATCGCTCCTTCGGTTCAATCGGTGTCGCGCGGGGGAGCGGCCGGCTGCGCCGATTGGCTGTCTTCTCTAGCCGGGCGGACGGTCATGGACATTTCATCGGGCCACAATGCCTGGGCCTTCGTCACCRCCGCCAAAAGATTGTCCGCCTCGACGCTTCCGATTTCAGTCAGAAGCGGGTTGCTGCCTCCTGCCTCGAAATCGAYGTGATAGACCGTCCAACGCCTCATTGCAGTTCCGACAATTTGCGTCTTCGCACGGGCACGCGGATGGAAGCCCGGCTCGCTTTTTGTGGGTAGGCTTTTGAGGTCCGCAAGCCGGGCATGCGCCGACCGATGGGCGGGGGGCTTGGGGTTATCAGCCGGCGCGATCGCGAGACTGTCTGATTTGCCCGCTAGCTCACAATCGACCGAGGTCCATCCTGCCGGGCKCATTGGTCTGAAAGAACCAAAGATATAGCCCCTTATTCCGTTGGGGCAGATTGCCTCCGCCGGTGATCTTTTGTCACCTGGCCCCATTGCCTATGGTTCACGGGCAGGCCGCTCAAGGCTCGGCCTCCGGTAACGGCTTGGTTCTCGTGGAGAAATTTGGTGCCGCTTGCGTGACTCGAACACGCGACCCCATCATTACGAATGATGTATCCAGATATCACTGTCGATAATTAGGCATAATCGTCTTCTGCATAAGTGATTGATTAAAGCGGATTTCTGGGATGGCTGGTTCGAAATGGATCGATATGCATACTTGTGCATAATCGCCGATTTTGTTACCCATTGTTACCCATAGCTTTAGAGGTAACGACCGTGCCGAAGAAGAAACTAACCGACGCTTTCATCCGCAACGTCGCACTGCCGGCGGGGGCTGGCCGTATCGACTATTTCGACACGCTGCTGCCGAGCTTCGGCGTGCGGGTTTCTGCCAAGGGGTTGAAGACATTCTTTGTTTTCGATCGCGTCGGCGGCAAGCTCCGGCGTATGGTGCTTGGGCACTACGTCCCCGACGCCTTCGGCCTGGCGGAAGCGCGCGACAAGGCCAGGGCCTTCAAGACCAGCGCGGAGCGTGGCGCCGATCCCGTCGCCGAGGCGAAGCACGAAGCGGCTGCCGCCGAGGCCAGCACGTTTAGCAAGGCGGTGGAGAGCTTTCTGGTCAATCGCCAGGCACATCTGGCGGACAACACGTATCGCGACTACAGCACGTTCCTCCAAGGCCCTGCCGTGGCCGATTGGAAGGACCGGCAGCTTGCCTCGATCAGCCGCGCGGACGTGACGGCGGTCCTCGACAACCTCGATGGGCAAGAGCAATTCGCAGCGAGCAACAAGGCGGTCGCTTATCTGCGCGTCTTCTTCAATTGGTGCGCTGACCCCGATCGCGGCAACCTGATAGACCGTGCACCGACTGATCGCCTGCGCATGCGCCACGACAACACGAAACGCGACCGCGCCCTGACCGACGAGGAATTGGCCGTCGTGGCGACTGCGCTCCACGACGACGACGCAACACTCCGCATCATGTACGGCCTCAACGACGCGCCCCCCTTGGCCGATCTTTGGCGTGATTTCTTCTTGGTGCTCGCTCTCACCGGCCAGCGACGCACCGAGGTCGCCGGCATGATGTGGAGTGAGCTTCGCGAACTGGACGGCAAGGCGCCGGTTTGGGAGCTGCCTGGCAGCCGAACCAAAAACGGTCTGCCGCATTCGGTGCCGCTGGCACCGGCGGTCGTCGCTATATTGCAGCGGCGTAAGGTGCAGGCCGTTGCCGAACGCGAGCTGGCGGAAGCGTCTGCGAAGCTCAACGGCGGCAAGGCGGGGCGCCTGCCGTTCGTCTTTTCGGGCAGCGGCGGCGAGGAACCGGTGTCCGGTTTCAGCAAGGCCAAGAGCCACCTTGACGCCCGCGTGTCGGCGATCTGCACGGCCCTTGGCCGTCCGGCCCTGCCGCACTGGACCGGCCACGATCTGCGGCGGACCCTGGTGACTGGACTTAATGAACTTGGCTTTCCGCCGCATGTGGTCGAGGCCGTCGTCAACCACGTCTCCGGCGCGGCCAGGGCCGGCGTTGCCGGTGTCTATAACCGGGCGCGTCACTTGCCCGAACGGCGGGCAGCCTTGAACGCGTGGGCGCTTCATGTGACTGCCTTGGAACCGACTCGCGCGAGCTGATCCTGGGCCGCGCTGGATTAAAGGCGCACGGCGGCGCAATTTGGCATGCATCTTGCTTCCGACAATTGACAGCGGCCTTTGTAATTCGATATAATGGAAGCTATAAAAGGTCTCGTGGGCTCCCGACGTATCAAAGGGATGCATGCTCATCGAGCACCTGAATAGAGAGTGGCCGACGACGATCCCGTGTGGCCACTGTCAATGCCCTCCGGCTGGGATGCAGCAGCAAAGCCGCGCGATCTCCCCCTAAACCAATCCACGGCCGAAGTGCGCCCAGCGTTTAAAACGCCCTCGCGCGCCTCCCCCGGCCGAACCGTAAAGAGGACGCGCCATGACTGCGCTCGAAATGCTTGACGATCCGTTGCTGACGACCGCCCAGGTCGCCCAGCGGTACAACTTCCATCCGCAAACCCTCCGCAATCTTCGTTGCTACGGCAAAGGCCCGAAGGCCATCACGCTGCCCGGCGGTCGCGTCCGGTATCGCGCCAGTGATCTCCTGGCTTGGGAGCTGTCGCTGGAGCCGACTGAGGCAGCCGCATGACCGAGATTTCCAACACCGAGATCGAGGCGGCGGAGCGCTGGCTCGCGAGCTATTTGATCGGCAACGGCAAGCCGATACGRCTCCCGAGCATACTGCGCAGCGCCGTGAAGGCCGGCCACAAGTGGCGTCACGTGCTTCGCGCTCGCTTCAAGCCGAGCAACGGCATTGTCGCGGCCCGGAACCGCGACGGCGAGTGGACCTGGACGCTCTCGACCGGCGAGCAGAAGGAGGCGGCATGACTACGCCCGACGAGATTATCGTGGATGCCATCTTGGCGGCCGAGCGGGACCGTCAGTTGAAGGCGATCGTCCACGCGGCTGACCTGCCGCTTGGCTACAGGGCGATCTTCCGGGGCGGCGGCACTCTCGACAGCAAATGGTCCATCGAGTGGCAGCCGAAGGTGCCCGACGACATCAAGAGTCCTCGCATGCGGCGGAAGCTCATGCGTGCTTACAAATCGGCTCGCAAAGTCTTCCTGGAGCAAGTTGCCGAAGTCGTCGGCAGCATGGCCGTCGTCGATCTCGACGGCAGCGAGCCGACAATCGTCAAGCCGTCGTGGTCGAGGGCGGCAGCATGAACTGGACACACATAAAGGCCACCGCGAGAGAGGCGCCCGCGATGGCCAAGAGTAACACCGAGAACATCACCCAACACGAAAGTTCAGGAAATGTCTGCCATTAAGTCTAATGTTTCTGCCCCCAATTTTCAAGCCTCACGCGTCGATTTCGCGTTGTGGTKCGCCAGCACCATCGGTCCGGTGTTCCGCTGCATCCGCAACGGCAAGCAGCCGGAGAAAGAGGGTTGGCAGYAAGACGCCACGACCGACGAGGCGACGATCCGCAAATGGTTCGATCGCCCCAATCCGCCGAACATCGGCATCGCCACGGGCGGCGCTTCTCGCGTCATCGTCGTCGACCTCGACCGCAAGGACGGCAAGGACGGCGGCAAGGCTCTGGCAGCCCTCGCCGAGGCGCGCGGCACGACCCTGGCCGGCACCAAGACGTTGACCGTGGCGACACCCTCCGGCGGCCTTCACCTGTTCTATCGCGTGCCTGCCGATGTGGCGGCCATGACGGGCAACGTCAGCGCTCTCGGCGAAGGGATCGACATCCGGGCTGCCGGCAATCTTGTCGTCGGTGCCGGATCGAAGATCGACGGCAAGCCGTATTGYGTCCACAACGGCGGCACCGTCCCGATTGCCGACATGCCGCAGTGGCTGGTCGACGCCTTCGTGGCCAGCAAAGCCAAGGCCGAGCCGCGCAAGGCGCCGGAGGCCCTGGAGCTGGACACGCAGGCCGCAATGGCCGCAGCGCTTGCCTACCTGGCCGACGCCCCGGCATCCATCCAGGGGCACGGCGGCAACGACAACGCATACAAGGTCGCCGCGCATGTCAAAGACCTTGGCCTGTCCGAGGCGGCCTGCCTCGACGCGATGGACCTCGACGGCGGATGGAACAGCCGTTGCGTGCCGCCGTGGGACCGCGACGAATTGGCCGATGGGCCGATCAAGAACGCTTATCGCTACGGCCAGAATGCGCCGGGCAGCTCATCCATCGAGGCGGACTTTGGAGACTTGGACCTGCGCACTAACGCTGAGATATTTGCCGACATCTTCGACGAAGCGGCCAATGACAACGACGAGGCATTCATCGACGCCGCGCTCGCCGAGGTCAGCAAGYCGCCCGTCATCACGTTCGATGAAGGCAATGTGCCGGAGATCGCCCACAAGGCGGRAAGCGCCCTGATAGCCGCCGGAGCGCCGTTCTATGACTATGCCGGCGGTCTGGTCCGCCCGGTGACGGAAATCGCACCTGCTTCYGGCGGTCGCCGGACGGTCACGACGCGCCTTTCGCCCGTCTCGACCATCAACATGATCGACCACATGGCGCGCGCCGCGACCTGGAAAAAGCCGGACGCCCGCAGCGCGAAGAAAGTGCGCCGCACGACGCCGCCGAAGCTTATCGCCGATATGGTGCTGGGACGCTCCGGCGAATGGCGCTTCCCCAAGCTGGCAGGCATCATCACGGCGCCGACGCTTAGGCCGGACGGCAGCGTCCTGGACCGTGAAGGCTACGATGCGGCCACCGGCCTGTTGCTGGCCTCTCCGCCGGCAATGCAGCCGATCCCGGAGCATCCGACCAGGGCCGCCGCCCTCGCCGCCCTCGACATGCTCGACGACCTTCTGGACGAGTTCCCGTTCGCCGATGCGGCCAGTCGGTCGGTCGCGCTCTCGATGCTGATCACGCCGGTCGTGCGCGGCTCGATGGCCGTTGCGCCGATGCATATCGCCAGGGCTCCGGCGCCTGGCACCRGCAAGAGTTACATGATCGATCTGGCCAACGGCATCGCCTGTGGYGACAGGGCGCCGGTCATCAGCGCGGCGCACGATGGCGCGGAGCTGGAGAAGCGTCTCAGCGCAGTGTTGATAGCCGGACAGCCGATCATATCAATCGACAATGTTAACGGCACGCTCGGCGGCGATTTCCTCTGCCAGGCGGTCGAGCGGCCGAGGGTGCAGCCGAGGGTGCTCGGAGAGAGCAGGACTGTTACGATCACCAACAGCGCGACGATCTATGYGACTGGCAACAATCTCACTGTGACGGATGACCTTGTGCGGCGTGCCATCGTCTGCACRCTGGATGCCGACATGGAGCGGCCGGAGACGCGGAAATTCAAGGCCGATCCGTTCAATGCCGTGGCGGAGGATCGCGGTCGCTTCATCGCGGCGGCGCTGACGATTGTGCGGGCCTATCAGGAGGCCGGTCATCCTCGGCAGCTTCCGTCGTTGGCATCCTTCGAAGACTGGTCGCGCAACGTCCGTTCGGCGCTTGTCTGRCTCGGCAAAGCTGATCCGGTCGAGACGATGGCCACGGCCTWTCAGGAAGACCCGAACTCAGCGGCCCGGCGGGCAATCGTCGCCRCATGGCGCGAGGTGGTGGAGCCCGGCCGGTTTGTGTCGGCACGGCAGTTGATCGACACTGYCAATGGCGACATCGACATTGGCGTTGAGGCCAAGGAAGAACTCAAGCGCGCATTGCTGGCCGTCGCCGCCGATCCGCGTGGCCGCGACATCAGCGTGGAGCGCTTCGGCAAATGGCTCAGGGGGAATAACGGCCGGATCGTCRATGGCTACAAGATCGCATCCGTTTTCAGCGGGAAGGCGAAAACGCAGACTTGGGGACTGCAATCGCTGATGAAGAAAGCCGCCTGAGAGGGTGTTTGGCGGGGGATAGCGGGGGATGGCGGGGGATGTTCTCACTCTAGATAGGAAACTGTCAGTCTACTAATCTTGTAGACATTAGGGCTGACTGACACTTTCTAGGGTGGAGTTGGAAAATCCCCCGCCATCCCCCGCTATCCCCCGCCAAGCCGCCCGCAAAGCTTTGCGGAGCATAGGTTTGCGAGGTTTTAGCCGTTCCGGCTTAACGGCGAAACGGCGATCCGGTAAATCCATAACTCATGGCTTATATGTCTCACCCTGTTCGACACCACAGCATATCCCGCGCACCCAGGAACAGTGCCCCGCCGCCCGTACCGTTCTGTACCGTCGCCAGCGCACCTATTGTTGCTCGCGCTCCAGCGCCGCTCGGGCACCGGGAAATGCCTCTGTGCAAGCCTTCGGCTCGGCTATGTTGTGAAGGGCGTATAGCAGGCAGCGTGTTGCCTTATCTCGCCGGGCGCTAAGATGATCGATCCAGGCAGTAAGCGCTAGGTTGGCGATGAGTAGTGCGATGGCGATTTTCATGGTCTTTCCCCCCCGTGGCCGGCGCAGCCCCTGCACCAATCCCACGAAATGCCCGCCAGCGCCACAGGCAGCCCCGCCAGCGCGTTCGGAGGCATTCCGCCGCTCTCCGCACGGCCGATGCGCGCAACGCGCATCCCGTGGCCTAGCCCGCGTCTTCCGCCTTCACGATGGCAGCAAGCCGAGCGACTGTTCCGCGAGACGCCTTCGTTGATGCCTCCACCTCTTTCCACGGCTTGCCCTCCCGCAACAGCCGCTTGACCAATTCGTTGCGCTTCGTGTCCTCCTGCCGGCCGCGATAGGCGCCCTTGRCTTTCCCCTTCACGATGCCCTCGGCCTGYCGGCGGCGGCGATCGTCGTAATCTTTGCGGGCGATGGCTGCCAGYATGTCCAGCAACATGCCGTTGATGGCTTCGAACATCCTGGCCGTGAAGTCGTCGGCATCGCCTCGCGCCATCAGCCACGACGTTGGTAGATCGAGCGCGACGACGCGCACTTGCTTGGCCTTGATCTCGGCTTTCAGCCGATTCCAATCGGCGGCATTGAGGCGGGACAACCGGTCCACCTGCTCGATAAGCAGGATGTCGCCGGGCCGGCAATCGTCCAGAAGTTCAAACAGCTTGGGACGCGCGAGCGACGCGCCGCTTTCGTTTTCGATGTAGCGTTTCGCGATGGTCAAGCCGTGTTCCGCCGCGAAGGCGTCGAGCGAGCCGGCGGCGCGCATGGCGTCCTGCTCGTTGGTGGAGGCCCGCAGGTAAGCGCGAGTGAACATGTTGGTTCTTTCCGGTTTGGGGTTTAGCGGGATCGCCGCGCCGTTGCCAGCGCGGCGGGAGTGCGATCACTGGCCAAGGGCGCGCTTGGCTTCCGTCCAGTTCATGACGCGCTTGTCTGGCGTGACAATGCATGCGGCGAAGTCGTCGCGACGATAGAGCTTGCCGCGCGTGCTGTCGGCGACACTGCCGAGCTTGCGGAAAGCGGCCTTTAGCGTGCCGTGCAAGAACACGCGGGAGCGTGTCCGGTCATAGGCTAGCGAAACCACGGCGAAACTGTCCTGGTGCCAGTAGTTGCGCTCGGCAAGGACGACCATTTCGGCCGCTATGCTCGGGCCGTTGCGCTCCAGCATGTAACGATCGTCTGTCCAGATGGCTGTAGCGGTCATGGCCTCACCTCCCGGCCGCCTTGCGAGCGGCAGCTAGGCCGTATTCAGGCTCGATACAGTCGACGTTGCGCCAATTATCGTCGACACTGCATGCGGCAATGAAGCGCTCGCGATCAAAGTTCGGATTGGAGCTTGCCAGCTTGCCCGCGAAGCTCCTGGCAACGGTCAGACGGTTGACGCGTTCGGGCAAGTCGCGGACCATTGCCGCGATTGCTGCAAAATGGCGATGCTGCATAGCCGGCATCGTTGCGCGCATGTCTTTCCGGTTAGCTGTGGTAAGATTAGTGGTCATGATCCTCGGCCCTCCTGCGGCCTTGGTTTGTGAAGGCATCGCTTTGGCGGGTTCCAGCCGCCGAGCGATGCCGCCCTAAAGTTCAATTAGGGTAGGTCAATTAAAAAACACCAATTAGGGTATGTCAAGAATTATTTTTCAGACCGGTTTCGGGCGGTCGTTTGGCGCATACTCTATTTGACCGGGCTTGCCGGCCGGCTCGCCATGTRCCGGCCCGCACACTGCACCAGGCACTGCATTGCCATTGCTGGAAACGACAAGCAGCCCGCGATAGGCCGCGTTCAAAGCCAGTGAATGCGTGGCGAGCTTGACCACCAGGGCGACGGCAAGCGTCAGTCTGTCGGTGACGATTGTCCAGCAACCAGGCGCAAAGCCGATCCCTTGGCTAGGCAGATGTGCGGTTGTTGCGCGTCTCAAATGATCCGGCAAGCATGTTTAATCGGAGGGTGGGGGTGGCCGGCGCCCGTACCCCAAGCTTTCGATCYGGCCGTCAAAAGCCGGCATACCTCGATAAAAAATAGCGCGCCTCGCGCGCGGGCCGCCGCTCCTCCTCCAAGGCGMCCCGCCTCGTGCGCGGCAAGTAGGTTACCTCCGATCGACCGCATTGGACGCCTTCAACGCTTCGACGTTGGCGGGGTTGAGACAACGATAGATGCCGTCGGGAATTCGGATTCGGTTTTTTATGTACTCCGCCCAACCTCGTGCTCAYGATCAGAATCTCTGTCGTCTTTGCCGTCGCGGCCATGCAGGAGCAATGCCTGCTTGAGATTRAGTTTCCCCTGTTAGACCGAAATTTCTACTTGCCAGGCGCGGARGCTCAATCGTGCAACGCCTTCCTGAGCGCATCAGGCGCGTCGGCGTAAAACAAGACCTGTATTTTCGTCGCCACATCGTCCGACAGATCGTTTAGCGCTCGTCGGCAAGAAACCGGCATCATCACGGTCACAGCCCCCTTTTCGAGCGCTAGCTCGACAACATCGATTGGGTTGTGGACCGGCTCGATGGAGCCGCCGAGATTAATACCGCCTACGATGATCAGTCCGCCTTTTAACGTTTTTCCCAATAGCGCGGAGCAAAGCGAGATCAATATTCCAACCCCAGTCTGGGATCCGCTGCGGGCTGCGTCGAAGGAGCGGATTTGAACCGCGAATTCGTGCTCACGTGGGTTCCTGTCCCCGACAAGCTCGCGCGCCCTCGAATAGAGATTTTGTTCCGCTATCTTCACGCTTTCGCGGAAAGGGGCCGGCGGCGACTGGTTGAGAATGYGTACCCCGCCACCCGGGCTTTCCGTCACCTCGATGCGAAAGAGGCCGATGCCCTCATCTTGGCCGCCAGGGCTGATCGCCCAAACTTGGCCTGCCGGAAGTGGGTCGGAGCCGATGCTGTCTTCGCTCTGGAGTTCCGGCGTAGCTACGAACTTTTCCACGCCGTCCATACCCATCATGTAGCTGAACTGGGTATTTCGAAACTCCRCCGAGCCGATGCGCTTCTGCTGTTCTTTTACCCGGCGCCGGACTTCCAAACCAAGACGGACCRCCCACTCCAAATCCTCGTCGGAAACCTTCATGGCCGAGTCGGGATAGAGCAGCTTCRAAAGTCCCGATACCGTCTTGTTGACTGCGTTCTGGTCGCGACCCGAAAGCGCTCCACCAAAATGCACGCGGCCCGGTAACACGTTCACGCGCGTCTGCGCCCGCAATCGTGAGAAGCATTCCRCCAACACATCACTCACCATGCCGAAACGGCTGGTGAACAGGTCCTTGTTGACCTTCGGAATGTCCCAGCCCGGCAGATAGCAATGAATTCGATCCATGAAGGCGGTGTCATTGCGCATCTCGGGCGGCATGGGCCCGAACAGATGGCCGACGCGCTGCTGGTGCTGCACGTCGACATCGAAATTGCCCACCATGACTATGCTGCCCTCCGCGCGGATGCTTTCGCGGCCGCGCGAAAACTCGCCGGATTCCATGTAGCCTTTCATGATGTTGACGCCGTCCTTCTGGTCGAAGGAAATGCCCGACACCTCGTCGAAGCAGACGACATCATATTGGCAAACGAGACCACGCTGCGCGTTTGCCATGTTCACGAACATACGCGCGACGGTCGCTTTGCCACCGGAGACGAGGTGCGCGTAAGGAGAAACCTGCTGGAAAAGATGGCTCTTGCCAGTGCCGCGCGGTCCGAGCTCGACCATGTTGTAGTTGCTTTCGACGAACGGAACCATGCGCAACAACATGGCATCTTGTGCCCGTGCCGACAGTGTGCCCGGTTCCAGCCCAACACTGCGTAGGAGGAAATCCCGCCATTCGGCGGTGGTCAACTTCGCTCGGCCCTCGGCGATCTTCTGCAAGATGTCGCGGCTGGAAAGCTGGATTTCCCGCATGCTCAGAATCTGAAAGGGCCGGCCGCCTTTTTCCTGGGCTATGCTTGCGTCATAGCCCAGTTCGATCTCGGCGTAGAACCCTCCGGTGAGCATACGCTCGTGCGTTTGGACCAGCTTGTCGTCGATGCGCACATCGGTCAGTCGCAGGCTCGGMAGCGTGGCAAGGTAGCTGTCGGTCTTCGCATCCAGCCGTGCCGTGACGATGTCGATAATGCGAACCGAACCGCGCTCTCGCGCCCGGGCCTTAAACAGCTCTTCCTCGCCCGCTCTCACAGTGCGGTCGGCAAGCTGCGACTGCACCATCTCTAGACCTTCTTCGATCTCCTTCGCGTCTGTGCTGGCGGCGTATCGCCCAAGCATGAATTCGACGACGTAGGTCGGGACAGGAAATTGCCCGCGGAAGCGCCGCACTAAATCCTTGCGCACAATGTGGCCTGGAAAGRCCTCTGCTGCCTTGCGATCGAGAGCGTCCAGCTCCAGCATCATTCTCCCCCGACAGTCAGCACGCGGTGCGCGAGAATTCGTCCGTTATCGTCCAGTAAGACCAGGCAGACAGTCTGATTTTCGTGATCGTCGCCTACCAGAAACGAAGTCTTGCCCTTATCGTCCAGAACCCGTCCACCCTTGATCAGGCTCGGCCCGCTGGTTTCTGATCCCAAGCGCAGATCAACATGGAGATCGGACCCGCCAGGTGCTTCGACACGGAGCCTGAGACCCTCCCAACGTGTCTTCAGTTCCGCGATATTGCTTTTCTGAGCCCCACTGGCGGCTACGTTCAGTACGGGCAAGACGCATTCCTGTGGGCTCACGCCACCATGGGCGTACTCCTGGCCAACATAGAAGGAATGCGCGCCGGTCGCGGCCGCCACGAAGACATCACTATTCCAGCTCCAGGGGATCTGGAGATAGGAGGTCTGTGCCTTCGGTTTGACCATCGCGCAGCGACTCCGTTTCCCTTGGGGTTCGGCGAGACCGGTCTCCAACGCAGCCTTTGGGAGCCCGCCTGGCATCAACAGCCAACCGTGATCAGTGACGATGCGCACATGCCGTCCAGTCCGTACGAGCTGAAYGACGCAATCCGCTACATCGCGAATCCCTGTCGCAAGCTGTCCTGCGAGTCGGGCGCCAAGCGCGTGGCCGTCCTCATCGAAGCGGCCGGCCTCTGTCCAGAGCTTGGTATCGGCCAACAATGAATCGCCCGTCTCCCAGCCTTCACTCTCCAGCAGCTTGTAGAGGACCGGTTTTGTGACGGGCTTGCCATCTTCGGTCCAGGGAAGCAAGTCGGATGTGCTTGGCGGGCCGCTGAGTAAGGATGCCACCGGAGAGGCTAGTGCCTTGCAGGTTGCCGTCACTGTGGGAAATCCAGACCAGCACCAGGACAGGTCGGCATTTAGTCCCTCGGCGGTGAGTAAGCGCAGTAGGGCTTGCGCCAAGTCCATGCGCAACCCGTCGACGAAGAGGACTGTAACCGCATCGTTATTGTCCGCCGCCGGCGCAGACAGCTTCACGTTACCCGTGCGGATCAGCTCCTGCAGCGTGTTCGCGCTCTCTTCGAGCCAGGGCAGATAGATTGCCCGCAGCGCCACCGATACGGCGTTGCGGTCAACGTCGCGCGGCACGGCGGCCAGCGCCTGCATCGCAGCGCCATCCACGGCCGCGCCATCCTCGACATAAGCGTCCGCGAGCGCCTTGCCGTCGTGCGAGGGAAGCGCTTTTGCCTTGGCGACTTCGACCAGCATTGCCAGAGCCCGCGCCAATGGCGCTTTGCCGCGCTTGGCCCAGACCGTCTCGCGGCGCCAGGCATGTTTGGCTTCAAGTTCAAGAATTTGCGCGCGGGCTTTGACCGCCGACAGGTCAGACAGCTTCAAAAGGCTGTCCCTAAGTTCGTTCTCGCCCCTCAGATTCTCCGTCGGATAGGCCTCTTTATTCTCAAAGAGAGTTGAGGGCTCCTCCGCTCCAAGCAGGCCGACGACACCGCCATATCCGATCCCTGCGGCAAAGCGCGACCAGACCTCAGCCCACTTCCCTTCGCGCCGTGCCAGGCGTTTCGCAGCGTCCTGTGGCGAGAGTTTTCGAGGATCGAATTTGAGCTGCTTGTCGGCAATGTTGGCGAACGCCGAGAAGCGAGCCGGGTCTGCGGTCGCGTCGAAAGCACCATCCATCCAGTCCAGCATATCGGCAGCAAGGTCGGGCGCGAGCAATGCATTCAGCGCGTCCGCATCCCATCGTTTTGATCTCAACTCGTCGACCGGCTTGGCGCAAAGACGCAACGCCGCGTCTGAAAGAGCTATGCGGGTTACAGCGTCGTCGGCGATGCTGAGTTTCAGYGGTCCCCGGTCAGAGGTCAGGAAGGCGCGCAGCGTCCAATCCTTGCCATTGACATGGCCGAAAAGGTTTCCAGCGACAGTAAACCAGACTAGGGGCTGCAAGAGCGTCGGGCAGTCCTCGGCCCCTTTCAGCACCTCGCGGCCAACGCCAGGAAGGTAAAGGATCGGCGTCACGTCTTCGGGCAATGGAACGGCTGGAAGCGCTCGGGCAGTCGCGGCGCGCAGCCAGACGGCGGKGCCGGTTCGGGTCTGCAAATCGTGCTCGCCATAGGTCAGCAATTCGGGCATCCGTTCACGCAGTGGCGGGACCAGAGACAGGAACTCCGAATTTGGATCRCACCAAAGAACCGCCTCAGGAGGCGACTCCGCTCCTGGATTGTAACCGGCCGCATCGCGCAGTGCCGCGACCAAAGCATCGATAGGGGTAGTCACCGCGCCGCCACCATCTGCGGATTGCTCGCCCGAGCCGCGCGCTTTTCTTCCAACGTCGTATGGTAGTCGTTGATACGCTCGCCCTTGAAGACCGGATACCATGGTGCCGACGGCACAYCGTTGCCCCGGTCCTTCGTCCATTTGATCCCTTTTGGCTGCTCACGCAGAATTCCCGCTTCAATGAAAGGACGAATGTTCATGCGCACGCCGTCGTCGAGATCGGGGTCCCAACCGAGCGGCTGTTCGACTAGCGATTTCCAGCGGACGAAGATGTCGAAAGGCGCTTCGCCCTCCAACACCTTCTCCAGCATTTGCTGCAGCTCGCGGCCTTTTTCGTAGCGGAGATCGTTGTTCTCGGCCTTGGCGCGCGCCAACCAATCGCCCAGCACGGTGTAGACCAGCTTGCGCAGGTTCGATTGAGTGAAGCGGTGATAATGGACGAAAACCGAGAACCCATCCTTCAGCCCATCCCAGATGTGCCATAGGAAGGGCCGCTGGTGAAAGAGCGTGCAATGCTGGCGGAAGGCACGGTCGCGCAGCCAAGCCTCAAGCGATCCGTCCTTGGCCTGTTTTTTGTCCCAAACCTCGTCAGCCTCAGCGATCAGGCRCCRCTCCAACGCGTCGGACCAATCCGCGCCGAATGYAGCAGCGAGATACGCTCGAAGTCGGTCGGCAAGCGGCTTCTCGCCGGCGACTCCGGCTGTAGCGAGCAGGCCGTCCTCGTCGCCCTCCGGGAGGGCCGCCACTTTCGCCGCCCACTCGCGAGCTTCCGGCGAGAGACGCATCTTCTTATCTGTCTCCGCAGGCCAATTGTAGCCACATAGTCGGGCGAGGGCTACAAGAAGGGCTGTACCTCGTTCGGCATTAGCTGGATGGCCGTGGAAGAGCCATTGAGTAGGGTCGTCGGAGTACGGCTCAGGGAGACCGTCAGGATACCGCTCAGTAGCGATCTTTTTCCATTTTGCTAAATCGAAAAGCACCTTCGTCAGAGTAGAGTTTGTGACTTTCAGCGCTTGATCAATCTCCCGGACACCTTTTGCATACTCTGTGGAAGAGCAGAACGCCCAAACAGCCGCGAGATTCTGCTCGTCATGAACGACCATGGCGGAACTGTTATTGTCGAAGAAATGACCCTCAAAMCTCGTGACAGGAATTTGACCCATTTGGGAGATGCACACGCCTCTTTTCCCCACGGCGCCCAAGCCTTGAATGCGGGCCTGCGACGATGTTGCCAATTCACCCTTTCCCTCCTTCCAGTGGATGACATGGTGTAAGCCGCCAAAGTTAATCGTCCTCTCGACCGTCCCCGCTTGGTAAGACCATTCCGGGAAAAGCTGCCGTGGTTCCCAAAATTTCCGTCCAAATCGCTCATAATCTGCCGTTGCAATGCCTTGGTAAGAAGAAGCGTACTCACTCAGCAATTTTCCCACCGAGCCGCTTTTCAACATGATTCTGTGATCTGGATTTTTCAATTGGTCTTCTTGGAGCGGCGTCTCAAATGAACTAGAAAAAAGAATATTATTCTTATCTCGGGCGCTTGAGCCAGAGTTCGCGTCCAAGGCGGAGAACGCAGTCGTTCGTCCCATTTTCTTATTAGTGAAGGCTGTCAGGGAAACATTGACAATCTCGCCGCTGATCGTTTCGAATGCTCTGGACCCGAGCGCTGCAACAATGTTAAGCTCCGTCTCTACAAGTATTTGTGCGCGAAAATGCTTGTAACTCGACAGAAAGAGCCAGTGCTGGGGGGATACGGCTGCTACAGTCCCACAGTGTGCTGAGAGTAATGTCATGCGGGCTAGCATGGCGGTGCTGAGATCGGCCTTAGCCGTATCRAAGCGTCGAGCGATGTGCCTCGACAGCTCGYCCCCCTGTTTTCCTCTTCCCAAAAAGGGAACGTTCGTYGCTTGGAAAGTATATTTTCGGGCAAGAAGTCCCACGGCATCGGCCATCCCTCTCGCCGCAACTACACCCTCTGCCTGCTCAGGTTCCGCCCTACGCGCCCTAGCCAGTAGCGGCTCCAGTAGTTGCTCTAGTCGTGCGATACGCATTGGATCAACGAGGTCGCCGCCGGTTGGCTCCAAGAGGCTGCCGAGAATCGGTGCTTGCACGAAGAGGGCATGYAGAGCCGCCAGTGCGCGTTCGAGTTCAACTTCACCTTCTGCGAGCGCGACAAATTCGGCCTTTGGCAACGGCGGCGGCGCGCCGACCCAAGCGATATGAGGCAATGGGAGAATCTGCCAGCCGCCGATACGCCAGGCGGTCAGAGCCACAGCGAACGCAGCAATCTGTACACATCGACCGTCGATCTCCAGGCCATGGAGATTGTCACGCAGTGCGGCAGAAACAGCGTCTGCTGGCGACAGCTCGTTCTCAGCCCGCCGCATGGCGGAGAGGATCGTCAACGTCTCGGTYAGGAAGTGGCCAGACCCACAGCATGGGTCGAGCATGGTGATGTCCTTCGCATCTTTGGGCCAGCCGGGGAAAACGCCCGCTGCCGGCCGCCAGCGCGCGTCGTCTCCTTCGCTGGCTTTGACGAAACGCAGCATATCGAAAGAATAGCCGGGGAGGTGGCACGCTGTCCGCAGCACGTTTTCGTCTGCGGCATTCGCCAATTCGGGATTAGTGGAGAGAACTTTGCCTGCCCACCAGGCGCCTAGAGTGTTGTGCAGCAAGAAGCGCACCATATACGGCTCAGTGAACAGCTGGGTGACGGCAGAAATCTCGTCTGCGCCGATCTTGTCGCCTTTCTTGTTGACCGCGTCCTTCTCCGCCGCCCGCCAGAACTGATATGTCCAACCGAGGCTGTCCTCGGCCTGGAAAACATCATCGTCGAGATCGGTCACGAGGCGATGCAGCGACTGGTTCTGTGYCGCGTCCAACATCAGCAAAAGGACCGGATCGTCGATGCGGAAGACTGCAGGCAGCATCGAGGCGGCGTAGCGCTCAGCAACCGCCCATGCGTCGGCAGCACCTTCCTCCTGTGCGATCTCGCGACAATCTTCAAGCGTCACTGGCACATCATGTTCCGGATGTCTGAGCAGACCACGCTCAGCGAGGAAACGGGCGAACAGCATACGGTGCCAATGGGCATAAGCTGCAGCCTCGACGAGACGCTTCACCTCCTGTTCCCCGGAAGCCCTATCCAGCCGGTCGCCCAAACTGCGGGCATGCGCGCGAAGACGACGGCGCAGCTCCTGCTCATCGTCCGACAGGTAGGCGGGTGCCTTCCCCTCCGAGACGCCAAGGCGACGGACTGCATCGGCAGCCCCAGCTTCTGCTACGATGCGGGCTTCCTTGATGATTTTTTCCAGCGCGCGTCGAAGCGGCGTGGTGAGGTAATGCTGGCTCATGTCRTCAAACTTTCGGTATCACGGGGCCAGYGGCGAGTGCATTCATTAGTGCTTCGCGGGCGGCTTGAATCCATGCATCGAGGTCCTGTTCGCTCTTCAACAGGCTGCCTGGAAGACTGATGGTTTGGGCTTTGGGTTCGAGCTGGATCGCCGCGCTTGCCAAGGCTTCGTCGATCCGCGTTGGCAGTGCCTTGGTGGCGTTCTCCCAGCCCACGAAACTACGCTGGTTGAGGGATTCCGATATCGAAGCRGGCGTATCCACCTCGGGTTTTGTCAGCGGCAGGATTTTCTCCTTTTCCCGGATAGAACGCTTCTGTTCGGGTAACAGGTTGTTCCAGGTTTCGCTGTTCGCCAGCCTGGCTTCGCCCGCGTCCCAAGCCTTTTTCCAAGCGTCGAACGCGGCGTTGAGCCGCCCACGTAGCGCATCTGCCGCAGCGGATATGACCGGAGGAACAGGATCAGGATCGGCGAGAAGCTGTCTGTTGCTTCTAATCGTATCCAACTCGGCCTTCTGATCCTCCGCGCCGAGTTGCACCAACCGCTCGGCTGCACGGAAATTAGGAAGCCGCAAGCCGATCTTGGACGAGGCCGTCTTCCAAGCTTTCAGCTTGTCACGCAGCAACGTCGCTTCTTTCGCTACGGCCGCTAGGAGGTCGTTGCCGGRAAGCGATTTCATGATATTGAGGTTCGGCACGCTATCGGCCGCCGGAGCGGGCGCCTCGCCTCCAGAATCCTTTGCCGCGTTCTCCAGTTTCTCAAGGAGAGCCGAAAGCGCATACGCTTCCTGGCCATTTTCGAAATGCAGACCGGCCTCAGTCAGCAGTCCACGCGCCRCCATTCGCTGCGTCACCGTAATGACTGTTGTCTCGGCGCGATAGGTGCAGGTTCCGATCTTCTGGCGCGGAAGATCGGGCAAGGAAACCTGCTTTCCATCCTCTCCAGTGGCCTTGATCAAGCCTTGGTTTGCTAGCACCACCAGGGTGYCGTCGACAGCGTCTTGCGGCCAGCCATATTCAGGTTCGGTGAACTTCGATCGAAGGTATGAGCCCTTTCTGCCCGGCCCTAGTTCGGCAAGGATTGCCTTGCAAACCGGGTGAGTTTCTGGCGCACCGGAATGATCCACAGCCTTCATGGCATCCGGGTCCTTCTTCATCGCCTTTTCGTAGACTTTGCTCCAACCAGCGTTGTCCCCTTCGGCAAACTTTGGATAAAGCCTTGCAAGTGCATTTGACGCCGCTTCTTTGACGGCGTCGGCGAGCGAGCCGGTCACCACCTTCCCGCCAGCTTGCACGACCTTGGCCTGGCGGACTGCCTCCCGGACGAGTTCGTTCGCTTGCGCTAGCGCCTTTGACGAGCGGGACTGCATCGCCTTCTGGRCCTCAATGCCCGCATCCGTCCTAGGCACACCTTTTAGTTGCAGAACGCTATCTGCGGCACGCCAAGCGGCAATCTCTCGTGTCAGTTCCTCAGGTCGATGTCGGGGTAGAAGGAGATGGACCGTCGGATCGTTKGGTGAAGCACCGGCGATCTCTTTCTCGACTGAAGACAGGTCCTCGTCCCAGCCCATGCGGAGCCTGAGTGGCACGCCGTCGGTCGGAGCTTTGTCACCGGTCTCTAGCCGATGAATCTTGCGCTGCTGCTTGCTCGTGCCTTGCGCGATGCTGGATGCTCCCGCGAGAGCGGTGTCGATTGCCCCGCTCAAGAGCTGGCGGCGCCTACCGGAAAGRCTCGCCTGATCTGCGAGAACGGATTTCACCTCGGTCCGATAGGTGTTTTCCCAGTCAGCGCTTTCCTTGGTTTGCAGCCGCCACTCGCCGTGAACATCGATAGCCGCGCCGTCCTCGAACAGTTCCTTGAGCAAGTTAGGGATGTGCTTGCGGAGTCCCTCGTCACCGCCGAGATCGACGACCATTAGGTCGGCGATTGTTTCCGGCGTCGCACGAACGCCGTGCCGATCGGCTTCGCCGGAGATTCGGCCGAGCATATAGACCAACATAAGGACGCGTGCCTTGAGCTGATCCTTCGCGTCGYCGCCTCTAAGGGCCTCGATCCGATTGCGGGTCTCGCCGGGTAAGAGACCGGCGTTGTAGGCTTCGGTTGAGAACCGCCCGTAGAGAAAGTCGACGGGTACAGCGTGTCCGAGCGGCTTATCACCATAAGTCTTGGCTGCGTCCAGCGTGGTGCGCAATTGCCCACGCAACGTCCCGCCGAGTCCAGTGCGGTCGAGTTCCCGCAAGATGTGTTCCCATACACGCCGGCGCGATGGCAAAAGCGGCCAGTCAAGGACGGCTTCGTCATCATCGCGGACGGTGTGCGCAAGTTTGCTGCCGTGAAGCTGGCGGCTGATTTCACCTGCGTTCTTGCCAAGCATGGTCTTGATGTCTTTTTCTGCGCCTGACCTCTTGCGCAATACCGTCTTGCGGATGACGGTGTCGATATCGGCTTCGCCAAGCGCAATCTGTACAGGGAACCGGTCGAGGAGCCTTTGCAAATCGGGCACGTCGCTCAGCGCCTGCTGGCCTGTCGCCACTACGAGAATCCGGCCATTGAAACGGCCGGACAAACGCTCAACCAACGTCTGAATTTTCAAAGTGAGATTCGGGTCTTGACGTATGAACTGTTGCACTTCGTCCAGTACGACGAGGGTAAGCGGTAATTCGTTGCGACCGATCAGCAACGCCTTGCGCACCATTTTTTCTAGGAGGTCGACGGTAACAGGCGGCGGTTCAGGAAAAAGTGCTTGGAGTTTCGAGCCTAATTCGCGCGACGATGCAGCTAATTCCGGCTTTGCCTTCAAGACAGATGCACCGAATCTCGGCGACAGGATAAAGTTGCGAATGTCCGTGTCGAAACTGTCACCGAGATCGTTGCGGACGGCATCGAGAATTCCTGTGTCGTCCAACCAGAATGCGACTTGGGCCGCCCGCAAATCGCTCGGAAGACCGACTGCGCGCAATATGATACCAAGGGTTGCTTCTGCGGGATCAGTCGCGCCTCCGCCAAGAGTATCGCCAGCCGCAACAATACCACCGACCCGCTTGGCGGCGATCCGAAGTTCTTTCAATGGCGCGGCCACCTCCGGCGGGAGCGATGCCAACCCCTCAGCTGTTGCCCCGTCTGAGAATTCAAGGTTGGTCCACAGCGCCGCAAGCATGCTGGCAAGATGCGATTTGCCCGAACCATAAAAGCCGGAAATCCAAACTGCCGGCGCCGCGCCATTTTTGTCGATGGAGCCTAGGAATGATTCGAGTATGCGCGAAAGTCCGTTTGCATAAGCGCCGTCGCACACGAATGTCTCCAGTTCGCCGCGAAGCGTGGCCAGAGCCTCCATTGACGGAGGAAATTGGATCTTGGCGACGCCTTGGTTTGCGAGCCGGTAATCGGCCGGGTCCTTATAGAAAGTGTCTTTGTTCAGCATTTAGTACCCCCCTCTGTCTTATTCACCCGTCACAATGCATGGTCCGGCGGTATCGGTATCGCGTGATAATTCCAACCATCCCGCGCATCCAGCAGGCGGTAGATTCCAGCAGCGTGTTTTCCCGGAAACGTCACCAACAATCTGCYGGGGATCACATCGGCAAGCTTGCTGATGAGGGTTGCCACGCTGACGAGACCAAATAACGAACCACATCCGTCGAGGGTGAAGATATCGTTCRGCGTACAGGTGCTGAGTTCTGCCTTGAGATGAGCAATCAGAGCTTGTTGGGCATCTGGCAGCAGGCCCCTAATTTCCTGTGGATGATCTAACAGCCCGTCGAAAAACTCATGCTTGGCGATCCACTGTCCGAACCATGGAGCCAGGTTAGCGTACCGCCAGCCGCGTCCAGCCTTAATGGTTGCATGCTCGAATTCGCCGATTCGCCMAGTGATCTTCCGCTGCATGGACTTGTCGAACCAAAGCAGCCAGACGCGCCCAGCCGGCGGCGCATCRCTCAGCCAGGGTAATTGAATCTGCCGCRTATAGGCATCCAGCAGATCGTCAAAGGTGTTCAAGTTCAGGTATCCCCAACGTCGTCGCCATTTGCTGCCGGACCGAAATCTCGATCACGCCGCCCGCCGCCCTTACCCTTGCCAATCCCCGCGCCTCCGCTGACCTTAGTGCATCGAGCGCGGCGTCCGGTTTAAGGTCCAGAATCCTGAACCAGGCCGAGGACAGGATCGCTGGGCCGCTGAAGCCGCACAACGTCGCGATCAGCGCAGCAAGCGCCGCGACAGTCGCGGCTGCCTGGACTCTACTTCTCTTCTTCTCATACCGACCTTCTAAGTGACCTGTCTGCGTCCAAGTAGATGCACAATTCTGAGCCAGCGATCGCAACATTTTTTCGCTGAAACGACCAGCATGCGCCGCGTTGATGGCGTCGGCGAGGGCTGGCCATTTCACTGTTTGGCCAAATGGCGCATCGGCGACAATTTGTGCAGTGTCCCGAAGCAGAGGATCGCGCGCAAGCGCAATTAGCAGTGACAACAACGGCTGACTTTGGGGATCTTCTCTGGCCAGTTCGAAGAACACCTGTGTCAATGCAGGGGAATTGGACAGACCGTAAAGCGAAGATAGATTCCGATAGCTAGAAGCGCGAGCACTGGCCGTCGCCTTCCCAAGGAGATTCTCTTCCAGAACCCTCGCTCGAAAATCTTTGTTCACATCAGATTTGGTGGCGACGAGAGCGCCAATCTCGGCGAGCATGAGCGTCYTTGATTGGTGCGCGCCGCCGCCATTTGGGCGAAAGCCAAACCGAATCAGGCGGTCATCGTTTCGAGTAGGGCCGTACCATGGAAAAGTCGTAGCTTGGTTCGTCAAAATCCTGCCGCCTACCGTTGTCCTAGCCCACGCCAAACCAGGTGAACGCGCTCGAAAATCGCGCCGTGATCATGCTCAAATTTGCCGACGATGTCAGGGAGCCACGCAGATATTCTTGTTGCAATGATTCCCGGTGCCGTCAAATACCMCATGCCGTGCTGTGCAATCCCATCCTGCCGGTGCATCTGGACCGGGAGATTTGGCATTTGTCGAGCTTGCGGGCTCCCGGCGGTGGGAGGAGCGTCAAGTTTCCGGCTGGTATAGCGTTGGGCAGTGCTACCAGACTGCCTCACTTGTACCGCGTAGCTTATAGGCCGGGCGGTTACCACAGGCTCGGCTGACAATTCCGCTGGGGCCGTCCTAACGGCCTGCCAGACCAGGATTGTTGCCTTGAAACCTTGCTACTGAGAATTTTGTTACCCGTCCTGTTACCCATTTCCACGCGATAGGCCGCACGATCAAGCGTCAGAAATCTGGTAAGGTGTTTGATTTCACTGAGATAATTTTGGTGCCGCTTGCGTGACTCGAACACGCGACCCCATCATTACGAATGATGTGCTCTACCAACTGAGCTAAAGCGGCCCGGGAAGCGTCAGGCTTCCAGAATGGGCTGCGTGATAGACTCAACCGCTCGCTAATTCAAGATGGGCAGCGGTGAATTCCGGCCTCGCCGGCGGCAATTCCGATCTACGGTTACCGCGCGACGGGGTGAGGCGCGGCCCGCGGCGGCGTGCGGGCCGGCTGTCCTTCGCGCCCGRCTGGCCGGCGCGGCCGTGCCGGCGGTGACGAAAAATGTTGATTCTTCAACAAAAAATGCCGAAATGACTTTGGCCGGCAAGGCAGCCGCTCGCCGTTGATTGATTGGTCGTCCGCGGCTAACGATCAGACAACCGGGAGCGAACGCGCAGAGGGAGCTCGCTTGGACCCCATCGAGAAAGCGATCCGCAATGCCTTCGAGAAAGGCAATGCCGAGGACCGGGCGTTCCGCGAGAAGGTCTATCGATCGGCCTTTGCCGCGCTCGACCGCGTTCTGCAGGCCAATCCGAACGTCACCGTCGAGGCCGCCATCGGCCGCCGCAAGGCGGTGCAGGCCAAGATCACCGAGATCGAATCGGAGTTCCTGCCGGCCGTCCCCGATGTGACGCTGCCGCCGGAAAACATTGCGCCGGCCGGCAATCGCGCGCCGGATCYCCGCGTCGAGGCGCCGGCCGTCTCGGCCGCGCCGTCGGTCGACGCGCCACGGCCGCCGTCGCAATCAGCACCCTCGCCCTCGATCACCGTCGACGGCCCGGTGCAGCCCGATGCCTCGGATCAGCCGCGGTCTCGCGTGCTGCCGCGTGTGCCCGACATCATGCCGGACGAGACGGCGCTTCCGGACGCGCCGACGCTCGATGATTCGCCGGGCGCTCCCGTCGGCAATGGCGCCCAGGTCGCGCCCGACCGCGACGAGCGGCGGATCAGGGGCCGGCGCCTGCCGCTCACCGCGATCTTCGTCGTGGCGACGCTGCTCGCGGCCGCCGGCATCGGCCTCTATTTCGCCAAGCAGAACGGGGTCTTCAAGACGGCAGCCGAGCTCGACACCGGCCCGCCGGAACCGACGCCGACGCTGGACGACGAGGACTCCTCGCAGCCGACCGAGCCCGGCTCGCCGCAGAAGCCGGGCGAGGCGGACCAGTCGAAGAACTGGATCAACGTCTTCTCGCCCGCCGATCCGACCCATGTCAGCGCGCCTTCCGATGCCGCCGCCGAGGTGATGAAGGACGATACCGGCCAGTTCCTGCGCATCCGCTCGGGCGCGTCCGGTTCGGCCATCGCCTTCGATGTCGGCCAGGGCGTGCTGGAGAAGCTTGCCGGCAAGCATGCCATGTTCGACATCGTCGCCCGCTCGGAAGAAGGCAAGGAGACGCAGATCTCGGTCGACTGCAATTTCGGCGATTTCGGCGATTGCGGCCGCAAGCGCTATGCGGTCGGCCACGAGCGTAACGAATATCTGTTCGACGTGCAGTTCCCCGACAAGCACCCCGGCGCGGCCGGCACCATCGCCGTCAATTCCGACTTCGACCAGAAGGGCAAGTCGGTCGATATTTACGAGATCCRCGTCTCGATCGCGCAGTGATCGCGCCTTTACCTGTCGACGCAGGCGCAGCACCCCACCCGGCGCTTCGCGCCGACCTCCCCATCAAGGGGAGGTAGGGGTTGGCGCTACGCCCTACCTCCCCTTGATGGGGAGGTCGCGCCGAAGGCGCGGGGTGAGGCGCCGACGTCGAACGACTACCGATCCAGCAACGCCTGCAGCGTCTCGATGCGGTCGGCTTCCGCTGCCGGCTTGTCCCAGCGCAGCCGTGAGATGCGGGGAAAACGCATCGCCACGCCCGATTTGTGGCGGGTCGAGCGGTTGAGGCCTTCGAACGCTACCTCCAGCACCAGCCCGTTCCTGCGGTCGGCGCGCACCGAGCGTACAGGCCCGAAACGCTCGATCGTGTTGTCGCGCACATATTTGTCGATCTCTCTCAGTTCCTCGTCGGTGAAGCCGAAATAGGCCTTGCCGACGGGGACCAGCTCCTCCGATCCCTCCGGACCGGACCAGACGCCGAATGTGTAGTCGGAATAGAAGCTGGAGCGCTTGCCGTGGCCGCGCTGCGCATACATCAGCACCGCATCGATGGTGTGCGGATCGCGCTTCCATTTGAACCAGGGCCCTTTCGGTCGGCCTGCGAGGTAGGGCGAGTCCCAGCGCTTCAGCATCACCCCTTCGATGATCGGATGCGGCGGCGCCTGGCGTAGCCGCTCCAGCGTCTCCCAGTCGGCGAACGCGACCAGCGGCGAGAGGTCGAAGCGGCTGGGATCGAGCGTCCCGACGAAGGCTTCGAGCCGCTTGCGGCGCTCGGCGAAGGGCAGCGCGCGCAGATCCTCGCCGTCGATCTGCAGCGCGTCGTAGCAGCGCATGAACGCCGGATATTGCTGCTGGATCCTTGGCGACACGCTCTTGCGGTTCAACCGCTGCTGCAGGTCGGAAAAGGTTCCGGTCGCCTCGCGCGGGTCGCCCACCAGGAGCTCGCCGTCCAGTGTCGCTTCGAAATTCATGGCGGCGGCAAGGTCCGGAAAGGCGCCGGACACGTCGTCGCCGGTGCGCGAATAGAGCCTGCGGACGCCGCCTTCGCACACCGCCTGCACGCGGATGCCGTCCCACTTCCATTCCGCCGCATAATCGGCCGGGTTGAGCTTTTCGAGGTCGTTGTCATCGACGGCATTGGAAAGCATCACCGGCCTAAACAGCGCGAGCGCCGCGCTCTTCGGCTTTTCCGCCCGGCCCTCCAGCCAGGCGAACAGCGCGGTGTAAGGCGGCGTCAGGCCGTGCCAGAGCTCCTCGATCTYGGCGACGTCGACTTGGCCGAGGTCGGCCAGCGCCTGCTTGGCGAGCCGCGCCGACACGCCGATGCGCAAGCCCCCGGTGACCAGCTTGATGATGGCGAAGCGCGCCGAGATGCTGGCGTCGTCGAGCAGCCGCRCCAGCACTTTGGGCCCGTCCGAGCGGCTTGCCGCCTGCATCCTGCCGACCACCTCGGCAAGCGTCGGCACATGATTGGGGATGTGCCCTTGCGGTTGCGGCCAGACCAGCGACACGGTCTCGGCGAGGTCGCCGACATAGTCATAGGAATAACCGAACAGCACCGGGTCCATGCGCTCGACCACCAGCGCGCGCAACATCGCCGGCTTCACCGCCGCGATGTTGAGATCGCCGGTGATCGCCGCCAGCGCCAGTCCGCGATCGGGGTCCTCAACGGCGCGGAAATAGTCGGTCAGCAGCGTCAGCTTGCCGTTGCGCGACGGCGTCAGCACGAGACGGTCGAGGAGCTCGGCGAAGCGGTTCATGGGGATGAGGACCAGGCCAATGGCCAAACTCGGCCCGAGGCACCCCCCTCTGTCCTGCCGGACATCTCCCCCGCAAGGGGGGAGATTGGCAGTTTCGGCCTTGCCGCACATCCTGCAACGCTGGTAGTTGGCGAAACCCGTCGCGACATCCGATCTCCCCCCTTGCGGGGGAGATGGCCGGCAGGCCAGAGGGGGGTGTGAAGGATCGCGGCGGTGGCGATTTCTGGATCAAAAAACACCATCAATCGCCCTCGTCCTCGTATCCCACGAGATGCAGCGGCCTCGCCGCGATGCCCTCCAGCTCGCACCAGCGCACCAGCGCCTCCTCGCGGCCATGCGTGACCCAGATTTCCTCAGCGCC
The DNA here is from genome assembly GCF_001854815.1 of Mesorhizobium sp. LCM 4576. Taxonomy (NCBI): domain Bacteria; kingdom Pseudomonadati; phylum Pseudomonadota; class Alphaproteobacteria; order Hyphomicrobiales; family Phyllobacteriaceae; genus Mesorhizobium; species Mesorhizobium sp. LCM 4576. The sequence continues at coordinate 25,147 of NZ_MDDT01000089.1, read as the reverse complement.
GGTTTCCTTGATCGTGACGATCAGTTCGTCCCAGTCGGCATGGTCGGAAATGATCAGCGGCAGCTCGACRCCGCCCTGCTTGGCGCGCTGGCGGATGCGCATCCAGCCCGAGGCGAAGCAGGAGATTGGATCGGGAAAACGCCGCGCCCAGCGGTCGGCGAAGGCCGAGGGCGGCCCGACGACGATGGCGCCGGCGAAATCGGCCTTGCCGCCGCTTTCAACCGTCGCCGGCTCGAGATGGCCGAGATCGACGCCCTGGCTTTGATAATAGTCGCTGAGCTTCGCCAGCGCGCCGTGGATGTAGATCGGCCTGTCGTAGCCGGCGTCGCGCAAAAGCCGCATCACGCGCTGCGCCTTGCCGAGCGCATAGGCGCCGATCAGATGCGAGCGTTCGGGAAATTGCGCCGCCGATTTGAGCACGCGCGCGATCTCGTCGCGGTCCGGCGGATGGCGGAACACCGGCAGGCCGAAGGTCGCTTCGGTGATGAAGACATCGCACCGGATAAGCTCGAACGGCAGGCAGGTGGCGTCCTTCTGGCGCTTGTAGTCGCCGGAGGCGACGATGCGCATGCCTTGGTGCTCGACGCAGATCTGCGCCGAGCCCAGCACATGCCCGGCCGGATGAAAGGTGACGGCGACGCCGTTGATGTCGAGTGTTTCGCCCAGGCTTGCGGCCTGCGTCGTTCCGGCGAAATCCTCGCCATAACGCAGCCCCATGATGTCGAGCGTCTCTTGCGTGGCCAGCACCGAGCCATGGCCGGAGCGTGCATGGTCGGAATGGCCGTGCGTGATCAGCGCCCGCTCGACGGACCGCACCGGATCGATGAAGAAATCGCCGGGCGGGCAGTAGAGGCCCTCCGGCCGGGATTTGAGCAGGTCGCTGGCGCGCATGGCTTTGAACATAGTGACTAAATTGGCCGCGGGAAGCCCGTTGCAAGAGACTGCTGACTCGTCTTGGGATGGCGCGCCATCACGATCCAACTCCTTGTTGGAGCATGATCTCTCTCCGAAAGCCGGTTCCCATTTTTCGGGTCGCTGACCTTCGGTTCGGGATCATGCTATGGAACACTTCGCCGGCCAGCCGCGCCGGTGGGATTCTTCACGAATGAAACCGCTCCAGGCCTCGTCGGGCGATTTGACTGCTGACCRTCGCGCCGATTTCGCCGAGATGCTGCTCGCGTCGGGCGAGCCCGCGCAGGCGGCGGAACTTCTGCTTGGCGCGCTGGAGCTGGCGCCGCGATGGGCCGCTGGCTGGTTTCGCCTCGGCGAGATGCAGGAAGCGGCTGGCCTGCCCGACCAGGCCGCGCAAGCCTGGGCCATGGCGCTGAAGGTGGAGCCCGCGGACCGTCTCGGCGCTGCGCTGAAGCTCGAGCTGATCGGCAAGGCGCCGGCGGCCGCAACTCCGCCCAGCGCCTTTGTCGAGACCTTGTTCGATCATTATGCCGACAGTTTCGAGGACTCGCTTGTTGGGAAGCTCGGCTATGGGCTGCCGGATTTCCTCTGGCGCGCCATAAGCAAGGCAAGGCCCGGCCGGTTCCGTCTGGCTCTCGACCTCGGCTGCGGCACCGGCCTGCTGGGCGAAAGGCTGCGCCCTTTCGTCGACCGGCTGGAGGGCTATGATATATCGGCCGGCATGCTGAGGAAGGCGAAGGCCAAGGGCATCTACGACCGGCTGGCCAAGGTCGATCTCCAGAATTTCTCCCACACCGGCGACAGGGCCGACCTCGTCGCCGCGRCCGACGTGTTCATCTATCTCGGCGCCCTCGACCGAATCGTCGGCGCCGTTGCTGGCATGCTTGCCGAGGACGGCCTGTTCGCCTTTTCGCTCGAGACGCTTGCCGGCGGCGGCGATTTCGCCCTTCTGCCGTCGCGGCGTTATGCCCACTCCGAGGCCTATGCGCGGCGTCTGCTTACGRCAAACGGGCTCGCGGTCCTGTCGCTGGAGAGCGTGATTATCCGGCACGACCGGCGCGATCCGGTCGAAGGCCTGGCTGTCGTGGCTGGCTTCCTCGAGGTGAGGAAGCCGGCACCCRCATGATCCGGACCTTGCTGCGAAAAAGCCTGAATGGCATGGTCGGGGTAGCGCGGGGCGGTGACCCAAGTGTTTTGCGCAATTCCGAACGGAAAGCCCTTTCCTGGAATTGCCCTAAGGAGGGATCCATGCGCTGGACCATGGTTGTGTTGGCGTCCTGCCTGACGGTTGCCGGCTGTGTCGGCGGCACGTCGATGGCCGAGCGTCAGGACGAGGACGTCCAATCCTCATTGCAATATGACGATGTGCCTTGCGACCAATTGCTGGCGCAGCGCAATCAACTGGCGCGGCAGAACAATCTGCCCGTCACCGCCAAGCCGAGCTTCTCCAATCCGGCGATGGGCTTCGGCCCGTTCATTCCCGACACGCGCTCCAAGACGCAGCGCGCCAGCAACAAGGCGAGCGGCGAGATCGACGCCATGAACCGCTCGATCGAGCGCCGCGACTGTGGCAAGCCGAAGAAGAAGGAGACGTTCGGGCTGCCCGGCGCGAAGCCTTCCTGAGAAGCCGACATTCGATATTCGTTTGGYGCTTGAGCGGATCGCCGAGCGTTTGACCGTGCGTGAAAGTCTCCTCGATGAATCTCTCGGAYCTCGGCGACCGCATCTGTATCCTCGGACCGTCCAACAGCGGCAAGTCCACCCTTGCCAACGCGATCGCGCGCAAGCGCGGCCTGGAAGCCGTTCACCTCGACGTGCTTCACCATCTGCCCAATACAGACTGGGAGCCGCGTTCAAGGGATGAATTCATCGCCCTGCACGATGCAGCCATCGCCGGCGAGCGCTGGGTGATGGATGGCAACTACTCGATTTGCATACCGCAGCGCTTTCGGAGGGCGACGGGCCTGATCCTGCTGGATGTCTCCAYGCCCGTCAGTCTGCTGCGTTACTTTCGCCGGTCCCTGTTCGAGACCGGCCGGCTCGGCGCCTTGGAAGGCGGGCGCGACAGCATCAAATGGGACATGATCCATCATATCGCCGTGGTGCAGCCGAGAAATCGCAAGCGCTATAGCGCCATGTTCGACGAGCTCGATCTGCCGAAGCTGAGGCTATCCTCTGTGACTRCAATCAAGCAGCGCTTCAATGCTTGGGATTTGACCAGATGATGGAGTCTGCAATCAGTACCCAGCCTCGCGGTCGACCAGGTTCTCGAGCTTTTCGCCGCGCTCGAATGCATCCATCTGCCGAAGCATGGCCGGCACCAGATGGGCCGGGTCCGAGGTGGCCGCCGCATGCGGCGTGACGAACACTTTCGGATGGCTCCACAGCGGGCTGGTCTTCGGCAGCGGCTCGACTTCGAACACGTCGAGGCTCGCTTCCTTCAGCGTGCCGTCGTCCAGCGCGCGCACGATGTCGGCGTCCTTCTGCAGGCGTCCGCGCCCGGCATTGATCAGCACGGCGCCGCCAAGGCCGTTGCGCCGGYGCAGTTCCTTGAGCAGCCCGTAATTCACGATGCCCCGGGTTTGCGGCGTCAGCGGCAAGAGCACGACGAGGATGTCGGTGGCGTTGAGGAACGGGATCAGCCCCGCCTCGCCGGAATAGGTCGAGACGCCCTCCATCGGGTGCTCGGTGCGCGACCAGCCGTTCACGGCGAAGCCGAGCGACAAGAGCACCGAGGYGGCCGCGCGGCCGAGATGGCCGAGCCCCATGATGCCGACGGAGATGTCCCCGGCCGGCCGCTGTAGCGGCTCGTGCCAGGTCTTCTTCGGCTGCTGTGCCCGGTAGAGCATGCCGTGCCGATGGTGATCGAGCACCCGCCAGGCGACATATTCGGTCATGTATTGCGTGAGATTGTCGGCGACGACCCTCACGATCGGCACGTCGGGCAGGCCGGGATCGGCGAAGATGTGGTCGACCCCGGCGCCGACCGAGAAGATGGCGCGCAAATTGGGCAGCCCGGAGAGCAGGTTCGGCTTGTGCTTCCACACCACTGCGTAGGCGATCGAGGGGTCGCTGGCGCCGGCCGGCTCCAGCACCACCTCGCGCTCGGCCGCCAGCAGCTGGTGCCAGCGCTGCGGGTGGAACGCCGTCACGGCAAGCAGGATTTTGCCTTTTTCCATTCTCGGATTTTTCTTCCCTGTTTCGCCAATGCGGGTCCGGTTACTCGCTGACCACGCCGGTCGGTGCGGTTTCGATCTTGAAGGCCGCCGCCATCAGCGCCCGCGTATAGTCGGTTTGCGGGCTGCTGAAAATCTGCTCGGAAGGTCCCGCTTCGACGATCTGGCCATTGCGCATGACGATGACGTCATTGGCAAGGGCGCGGACGACCTTGAGATCGTGGCTGATGAAGAGATAAGCGAGGTTATGCTTGGCCTGCAGGCCGCGCAACAGGTCGACGACCTGCGCCTGCACGCTCATGTCGAGCGCCGAGGTCGGCTCGTCGAGCATGACGAAGCGCGGGTTGAGCACCATGGCGCGGGCGATGGCGACGCGCTGGCGCTGACCGCCTGAAAATTCATGCGGGTAGCGGTGGCGCGTTTCGGGGTCGAGGCCGACCTCCTTAAGCACGGCGACCACCTTGTCGTCGCGCTGGTCGGCCGAGAGCTTCGGCTCGTGGATCTTCAGCCCTTCCTCGATGATCTCGGAGACCGAGAGGCGCGGGCTCAGCGATCCGAACGGATCCTGGAAGACGATCTGCAATTCGCGTCGCAGCGGCCGCATGGCGCTGAAGGAGAGGTGGTCGATGTTGCGTCCGTTGAAATTGATCGTGCCAGTCGAGGAGATCATCCGCGCGAGCGCCAGGCCCAGCGTCGTCTTGCCCGAGCCGGATTCGCCGACCACGCCAAGCGTCTGGCCGGCGCGCACCGTGACGTCGATCCCGTCGACCGCCTTCACATAGTCGACCGTCTTGCGGAAGAAACCCTTCTTGATCGGGAACCAGACCTTAATGTCCTCGCCCATCATGACGGATTTGGCGCTTGGGTCGGCCGCGGGCGGCTTGCCCTTCGGCTCGGCTGCCAGCAGATGCTTGGTGTAGTCGTGCTGCGGGTTGGCGAAGATTTCCCTGGTTGGACCGCTCTCGACGATCTTGCCCTTGGTCATGACGCAGACGCGGTCCGCGATCCTGCGCACGATGCCGAGATCATGGGTGATGAACAAGAGCGACATGCCCTTGCGGGCTTTCAGCTTAGCCAGCAGTTCCAGGATCTGCGCCTGCACGGTGACGTCGAGCGCGGTCGTCGGCTCGTCGGCGATCAGAAGCTCCGGCTCGTTGGCCAAGGCCATGGCGATCATGACGCGCTGGCGCTGGCCGCCGGAGAGCTGATGCGGATAGGCGTCGAGGCGTTTTTGCGGATCGCGGATGCCGACCTCGGTCAGCAGCTCGAGCGTGCGCGCACGGGCGGCTTGATCGCGCATACCCTGGTGGAGCTGCAGCACCTCGACGATCTGCTGCTCGATCGTGTGCAGCGGGTTGAGCGAGGTCATCGGCTCCTGGAAGATCATGGTGATCTTGTTGCCGCGCACGCCGCGCAACGCCTTCTCGTCCATGGCGAGCAGGTCGGCGCCGCTGAACAGGATCTTGCCCGAGGGATGGCTGGCGGCGGGATAGGGCAACAGCTTCAGYACCGACAGYGCCGAGACCGATTTGCCGGAGCCGGACTCGCCGACTAGGGCAACCGTCTCGCCCTTGGCGATGTCGAATGAGACATGGTCGACGGCGATCGATTGATTGCCRCCCTGCGCGAAGGCGACGCTCAGATCTTGGACGGACAGCAGGGCTTCGCTCATTTGAACGTCTTGCGCGGATCGAAGGCGTCGCGCGTCGCCTCGCCGATAAAGACCAGCAGCGACAGCATCAGCGAGATGACGATGAAGCCGGAGATGCCGAGCCAGGGGGCGTTGAGGTTGCGCTGCGCCTGTTTCAGTAGCTCACCCAATGAGGCCGAACCGGGCGGCAGGCCGAAGCCGAGATAGTCGAGCGAGGTCAAGGTCGAGATGGAGCCCGAGAGCAGGAAGGGCAGGAAGGTCAGCGTCGCCACCATGGCGTTCGGCAACRGGTGCCGGAACATGATGGTGAGGTTGGGCACGCCGAGTGCGCGCGCCGCGTTGACATATTCGAAGTTGCGGGCGCGCAGGAATTCGGCCCGCACCACGCCAACCAGCGCCACCCAGGAAAACAACAGCATCAGGCCGAGCAGGATGAAGAAACCGGGCGGCAGGATGGCCGAGACGATAAGCAGGAGGTAGAGCACCGGGATCGCCGACCAGATCTCGATGAAACGCTGGAAGAGAAGGTCGGTCCAACCGCCGAAATAGCCTTGCACCGCGCCGGCCGCGACGCCGATCAGCGACGAGCCGAGCGTCAGGATCAGGCCGAACAGAACCGAGATGCGGAAGCCGTAGAGCACCCGCGCCAGCACGTCGCGGGCCTGGTCGTCCGTGCCCAGCCAGTTCCAGTTGCCGATGGCGCAGTTCTCGTCGGCCTCGCCTTGCGGATACTGGCTGCAGCGGGTCTTCTTGTCGTAAAGCCAGGACGGTTTTGCCGGCGCCGGTTCCGGAATGGCGTTGTTGACCGTCTGGTAGGAGTAGCGGAYCGGCGGCCAGATCATCCAGCCATTGGACTTGATCTCGTCCTGGATCACCGGATCGCGATAGTCGGTGACGGCATAGAAGCCGCCGAACTTCTCTTCCGGWTAGGCGACCAGGACCGGGAACAGGATCTCGCCCTTGTAGGAGGCGATGATCGGCTTGTCGTTGGCGATCAGCTCGGAAAACAGCGACAGCACGAACAGGAACAGGAAGATCCAGAGCGACCAGTAGCCGCGCCGGTTGGCCTTGAAATTCTGCAATCGTCTCTGGTTGAGCGGCGACAGAAATGGCCTGCGGGGCCGCGCCGGCGCGCTTTCGATCGCGGCCTCGGCCATCAGATGTCTCTCCGCTCGAAGTCGATGCGCGGATCGACCCAGGTGTAGATCAGGTCGGACAGAAGGCCGACGAACAGGCCGAGCAGCGAGAAGATGTAGAGGGTGGCGAACACCACCGGATAGTCGCGGTCGATCACCGACTTGAAGCCGAGCAGGCCGAGGCCGTCGAGCGAGAAGATGTTCTCGATCAGCAGCGAACCGGTGAAGAAGGCCGAGATGAAGGCGCYGGGAAAACCGGCGATCACGATCAGYATGGCGTTGCGGAAGACGTGGCCGTAGAGCACTTTGYGCTCCGACAGGCCCTTGGCGCGCGCCGTCACGACATATTGCTTGCGGATTTCCTCGAGGAAGGAGTTCTTGGTGAGCAGGGTGGTCGTCGCGAAAGCCGAGAGCACGAGCGCCGTCAGCGGCAGCGTCATATGCCAGAAATAGTCGGCGATCTTGGCGGGCCAGGAGAGCTGATCCCAATTGTCCGAAACGATGCCGCGCAGCGGGAACCAGTCCCAGAACGACCCGCCCGCGAACAGCACCATGAGCATGATGCCGAACAGGAAGCCGGGAATGGCATAGCCGACGATGACGACGCCGCTCGTCCACACGTCGAAGGTCGAGCCGTCCTTCACCGCCTTGCGAATGCCGAGCGGGATCGAGATCAGGTAGGACAGAAGCGTGATCCACAGGCCGATGGAGATGGAGACGGGCATCTTCTCCAGGATCAGGTTCAGCACCGAGATATCGCGGAAATAGCTGTCGCCGAAATCGAAGCGGATATAGTTCCACAGCATCATCCCGAAGCGCTCGAGCGGCGGCTTGTCGAAGCCGAACTGCTTTTCCAGCTTCTTGATGAATTCGGGGTCGAGCCCCTGCGCGCCGCGATATTTCGAGCCGACATCGCCGGCAACGTCGAAATTAGCGCCGCCGGCGTCRCCGCCACCGCTGCCGAGGCGATCGTTGCCGCCCTGGTTGGTCAGCCGGGCGATCACCTGCTCGACCGGGCCGYCCGGCGCGAACTGGATGACCGCGAAGGAGATCGCCATGATGCCGAACAGTGTCGGGATCATGAGAAGAATGCGGCGCAGGATATAGGCGCCCATCAGGCGACGGGCCCCGCGCGAACAGTCATGTCAGGCTTTGCCAATCTTTGCCGCCTTGCCCTTGTCGAACCACCACAGCGCCTCGACCGGAAAGCCGAAATCGGGTTTCTGTTCGGGGAAGCCGAACATGTCCCAATAGGCGCTTCGGTGATTCGCCAGATACCAACTTGGAATCCAATCGCGCCGGGCGCGCAAGGCCCGGTCCAACGCGCGCATGGCGGTGGTCAGGCTTTCACGGTCCTTGGCGGCGCCGACGGCATCGATCAGCGCATCGATCGCCGGGCTTGCAACGCCCGACAGGTTGCGCGAGCCCGATACGGCGGCRCTGCGCGAGTGGAAGAAGATTTCCAGATCGTCACGAGTCGGCGTGGCGCTGAAATTGAAAGCGGCCGAGAGCAGGTCGAAATCGAATGTCGATTGCCTGAGCTGGTACTGCGCTGAATCCACCAGACGGATCGAGGCATCGATGCCGATGGCCTTCATGTTGGCGACCCAGGGCGAATAGACCTGCACGAATGTCTCGTCGTCGACCAGGAATTCGGCGGCCAGCCGCCCGCCCTTGTCGTTGACCACGAAATCGCCGGAGCGTTTCCAGCCGGCCTGTGCGAGCAGCTTCAATGCCGCGCTCAGTTGCTTGCGGTCCCGCCCGGACCCGTCCGACCGCGGTTGCGCCACCGCCTCTCCGAAGGTCTCCGGCGGCAGTTGGCCCCGCAGCGGCTCAAGCAGGGCCAACTCCTGCGGCGTCGGCATGCCCTCGGCCCGGAAGTCGGATTTTTCGAAGCAGGACTGCGAGCGCTCATAGGAACCATAGAAGAAGTTGCGCCGTGTCCATTCGAAATCGAAGCAGAGCGCGATCGCCTGCCGCACGCGCGGGTCCTTGAATTGCTCACGCCGCTGGTTGACCGCGGTGGCCTGCATCGAAGGCGTGGTTTCGGCCGGGAACTCATGCTTGATAACCTTGCCGGTGGTGAAGGCCGGAAAGTCGTAGGCCGTTGCCCAGACGCGCGAGGTGAACTCCTCGCGGTAGAGGATCTCGCCCTTCTTGAAGGCCTCGAAGCCGGCGGTGCGATCCTGGTAGAATTCGATGCGGATGCGCCCGAAATTGTTCTGGCCGCGATTGACCGGCAAGTCGTTGCCCCAATAGTCGGCCACGCGCTCATATTCGATCCAGGCGCCCGCCGACCAGCGTCCGACCTTGTAGGCGCTTGAGCCGAGCGGCGGATTGAGCTGCGAGGAATCGAACGGATTGGCGGTAAAGAAGGCCTTCGAAAGGATCGGGAATCCGACCACGTTGAGGATGGTGCGGGCCGACTGCTTGCCGGAGAATTTGAGCTCGACCGTGTGGGTGTCCTTCGCCGCCGCGTCATCCAGATGCGTCAGCGACAGCGCGTAGTCCGGATGCCCTTTGTCCTTCAACAGCTTGAAGGTGAAGGCGACATCGTCGGCTGTCAGCGGCGTGCCGTCATGGAAGCGCGCCTCGGGACGCATCGAGAAGGTGAAGACGTTCCGGTCATCCGAGATCGTGACACCGTCCGCGATCAGCCCGTAGACCGCGTCCGGCTCGTCCAGCGCCCGCACCATCAGCGAGTCGAAGCACATTTCCATGCGCTGCGGGGAATCGCCCTTGGGGACGAAGGAATTCAGCGTGTTGAAAGTCTGCGGGCTCTGGTTGGCGCCCCAGTTGGGCGGCGAGAAGTTGAAGGTGCCGCCTTGCGGCGCATCGACATCGACATAGTCGAAATGCGTGAAGTCGGGCTTGTATTTCAGGTCGCCGAAGGCTGACAGGCCATGCAGCTTGACGCCGGTCGGGGTGTCGGCAAAGGCCCGGCCCGGCAGCAGCGCCGCGGCAGTGGCTGCGGCGCCGAGCGCGAGGAAGTCGCGGCGAGGAAGCAAAGTCCGCCGCTCCATCAATTGAGGCCTTTGTATTTGGCGGCCAGCGCCTTTTCCTTCGCCGTGTCGATCCACCAGGAATCGATATCGGCGCCGCGGTAGCTGGGCTGCTTATCCGGCATGCCGAATTTGTTCCAATAGGCCATCCAAATGACCGCGCGATAGTATTGCGGAACGACGTAGTAGTTCCACAACAGGATACGGTCGAGCGCATGGGTCGCGGCGACGAGGTCGTCTCGATCGGTGGCGAAGATGATGCGATCCACGAGAGCGTCGACGACCGGATTCTTTATCCCGGAATAATTGCGCGATCCGGGCGTGTCGGCGGCCTTCGAGCTCCAGAAATCGCGTTGCTCGTTGCCGGGGGATTCCGACTGCTGCAACTGGCTGATGATGACGTCGTAATCGAAATTGTTGACGCGGTTGATGTACTGCGTCTGGTCGATGATGCGCAAATTGGCGTCGACGCCGATCTTGCGAAGGTTGGCGATCCAGGGGCTGGAGATCACTTGATCGGTGTCGTTCCAGCCGAGGATCTCGAACTTGAAAGGCGCGCCGGTCTTGGCGTTCACCATCTTGCCGCCCTTGATCACCCAGCCCGCCTGGGCAAAGAGATCGACCGCCTGCTTCAGGTACTTCCGCTCCGCCTGYGGCGAGTCATAGACCGGCAGCGTGAATTCCTGCGTGAACAACTCGGGCGGGAGCTTGTCGCGGTATTTTTCGAGGATTTCCAGCTCCTTGCCCTGCGGTAGTCCGCTCGACGCCAGCTCCGTGCCCTGGAAATAGCTATGGGTGCGCGTATTCGAATTATAGAACAGTGTGCGGTTCATCGTTTCGAAATCGAACGGAAGCGTCAGCGCCTCGCGCACGAGGCGGTCTTGGAACAGCGGCCGCCTCTGGTTGAGTATGAAGGCCTGCATGGGTTCCGGCGAGGTGGTCTTGAACACCTGCTTGACCACGTCGCCGGCACTCACCGCCGGAAAATTGTAGGCCGTATTCCATCGCCGAGAGCTGTTTTCCGGCTTGATGTCGTCAAGCCCGCCTTTGGTGAAGGCCTGCCAGGAGGCGTTGTCGTCCAGGATATAGGTAAAGCGCTGGGTATCGAAATTCTCGCGACCGATCTTCACCGGCAGCTTTGCACCCCAATAGTCGGGCACGCGCTGCCAGACGATTTCCGAACCCGGTTTGAAGCTGGCGATCTTATAGGCGGCGGAACCCAGCGGCGGCTCCAGCGTCGGCCTGGTGATGTCGCGCTTCTTGCCGCTGGCATCGGTGCCTTCCCACCAGTGCTTCGGCAGCACGACGAGATCGCCGAGAATCCGGGRCAGTTCGCGGTTGCCCTTCTGGTTGAACTGGAACTCGATCTCGCGATCCGAGATCGCGACCGCCTTGGTCACGTTCTCGAAATAGCGGTTGTACATCGGGCTGTTGGTCTTCAGCACCTGGAACGACCAGATCACATCGTCGGCGGTGATCGGCTGGCCGTCATGCCATTTGGCGCGCGGATCGAGCCTGTAGGTAGCCGAGGAATAATCTGGCGGATATTTGTAGGCTTCGGCGATCAGGGGGTGATAGGTGCTACCCTCGTCAGTCGCCTGGTCCATCAGCGTATCGTAGAGCAACCCGCCGCCAAATTGAGCGAAGCCGGAGGCTGGCGATCCCTGAACGATATAGGGGTTGAAGCTGTCGAAGGTGCCGACGACGACACTATTCAACGTGCCGCCCTTGGGCGCATCGGGATTGACGTAATCGTAGCGTTGGAAGTTGTCGCCGTATTTGGACTCGCCCATCAGCGAGGAGGTCGTGTGCCACTCATCGGCGAAGCCGGCCTGCAGGCTGGYGGCGAAGGCGAAAGCGAGCGCCGATGCGAAAAGCGTGCGAAAGCGGCCAACCTTCATGCGTTCTCCTCGTCGCGAAATCTACTCACCGGCAATCTAGATCATTTGACGCCGGTGGAAACCGCAAGGGACGGCCTTTGTCGCCGTCCATGCAGCTTTCCTAACAGAAAAGCCGGGACGAACCCGGCTTTTCCAAGGAAGTCTCTGTGACAAATTGTTTATTGAGCGGGCGCCGCCGGCTTGRCCGGAGCGGCGCCCTCGGCCGGCTTGGCAGCGCCATCCGCCGGCTTGGCGGCATCGGCGGGCTTGGAAGCGTCGGCGGCGGCACCCGGCTGCGGCAGCGGCTTCGGGTTATCCGACAGGGTGCGCAGATAGGCGATCACATTGGCGCGGTCTTCTTCCTTCGGCAGGCCGGCAAAGCCCATCGCCGTGCCCTTCACGAACTTCTTCGGCGAGGTGATGAAGTGGTTGAGGTTCTCGTAGGTCCAATGCTCCTGGCCGCCCTTGGAGAAGTCCTTCATGCCGGCCGAATAGGCAAAGCCCGCGTGCTCGGCGACGGGGCGGTCGACGATGTCCCAAAGGTCCGGACCGACCTTGTTCGGGCCGCCCTTTTCACCGGAATGGCAGGCCTGGCACTTCTTGAAGATGGCCGCGCCCGCCTCGGCATTGGCGCCGGCGAGCAGGTCGGCGATCGGCTTGGCTTCCGCAGCGGGAGCAGCCGGGCCGCCTTCGGTCGGCTCCTGCGCCTCGATGGCGAAGCCGGGCTTTTCGGGCGCCGGCGAGGCGAACAGCCCGTCCGAGACGAGGCCTATTGAAAACACGATGAAGCAGGTTCCCAGAAATCCGCCGAGCAGCTTGTTGACTTCGTTGGAATCCATACGCCCCTTGCTCCCYTTTCCGGCGGACCGTCCCGTCCACTCCGTCCGTCGGTATCGCGAACTGCCCTGAAAGGCCAGTCAAATCGGGCGGAAACTAGGTCTTTTGCTCTGGCGTTGCAACACCTATAAGGGCGCTTCCAGTGAGACCTTTTGCCACTTTTCCATCCGCGTTTTTCGACCGCCCAAAAATCCGATGTCAACCTTGATCCTGATCCCCGCCCGCATGGCCTCGACGCGCCTGCCGGGCAAGCCGCTGGCCGACATTGCCGGCGCGCCGATGATCGTCCATGTCGCCCGCCGCGGGGCCGAGGCCGGGCTTGGCCGCGTTGTGGTGGCGACCGACACCGAGGCCGTCGCGCAAGCCGTGCGGACGCATGGCTTCGAGGCGGTCATGACCCGCACGGATCACGAATCGGGCTCCGACCGCATTTTCGAGGCGCTGACGGCGCTCGACCCCGAAAAACGGGTGGAAACGATCGTCAACGTCCAGGGCGACCTGCCCACCATCGATCCCGAGATCATCGGCGCGTCGCTGCGGCCGTTCGAGGACAAGTCGGTYGACATCGCCACGCTCGGCGTCGAGATCGTGCGCGACGAGGAGAAGACCAACCCGAATGTCGTCAAGATCGTCGGCTCGCCGCTTTCGGCGACACGGCTGAAGGCGCTCTATTTCACCCGCGCCACCGCGCCCTGGGGCGAGGGGCCGCTCTACCATCACATCGGCCTATACGCCTACCGCCGTGCGGCGCTCGAACGCTTCGTGGCGCTCAAGCCGTCGCCGTTGGAGCGGCGCGAGCGGCTGGAGCAGCTGCGCGCGCTGGAAGCCGGCATGCGCATCGACGCCGAGATCGTCAAATCGCTGCCGCTCGGCGTCGACACGCCGCACGATCTCGAACGCGCCAGGCAGATCCTTTCGAAATGAGACATGAGCATGCCTGAAAAGACCAACAGAATTTCCTTCCAGGGTGAGCCCGGCGCCAATTCCGACACGGCCTGCCGCAACATGTTTCCGTCGATGGACCCGTTGCCGTGCCCGACCTTCGAGGACGCCTTCAACGCGGTCGAGACCGGCAAGGCCGAGCTCGCCATGATCCCCATCGAGAACACGATCGCCGGGCGCGTCGCCGACATCCACCACCTCTTGCCGGAATCGAAGCTGCACATCGTCGGCGAATATTTCCTGCCGATCCACTTCCAGCTGATGGTGCTGCCGGGCGTGAAGCGCGACGAGATCAAGACCGTCCAYAGCCATATCCATGCGCTGGGACAGTGCCRCAAATACATCCGCAAGAACGGCTGGAAGCCGGTGATCGCCGGCGACACGGCAGGCTCGGCCAAGATGGTGTCGGAGGTGAAGGACCGCACCATGGCTTCGCTGGCGCCGGCTTTGGCCGCGGAGCTTTATGGGCTCGACATCATCGAGAAGAATGTCGAGGACACCGATTCCAACGTCACTCGCTTCGTCGTGCTGACCAAGAACAAGCAATGGGTGGAGCGCCCCGCGCCGGACGCCAAGATGATGACGACCTTCATCTTCCGTGTCCGCAACGTGCCTGCCGCGCTCTACAAGGCCATGGGCGGCTTCGCCACCAACGGCATCAACATGACCAAGCTCGAGAGCTACCAGCTCGGCGCCTTCACCGCGACGCTGTTCYACGCCGACATCGAAGGCCATCCGGACGACCCGCTGGTCAAGCTGGCGCTGGACGAATTGCGCTTCTTCTCACGCGAAATGCGCATCCTCGGCGTCTATCCGGCAAGCGCCTCGCGCGAACAGTGGAAGGTTGCGGATTGACCGGCTAGTGGCCGTCAACCGACGGTTCGGATCTCACGACCTTCGAGATTGGCGGGAGCCTTCGTGTTTCGTCATCCACGGGCGGAGCGACGCGAAGCGGAGCGCGCAGACCCGAGGATCCACGCCGTTACCTCAGCCGAGGGGCGCAGCGGAGCAGAATTCTGGACTGTCGCAAAGCGTCGAAGTCACGGCATGGATCCTCGGGTCTGCGCGCGTCGCTTCGCTCCTTGCTTCGCCCGGGGATGACGAAACACGGAGGTCTGCGCCAATCTCCGACGTATGCGCTCGAACCAATCTCAGCCGAACCCCAACGGCACGTAGTCGATCTCCATGAACGTCTCGACCTCGGGCACCCAGCGGTCGCGCACGAAGGCGACGTGGTCGGGATGCTCGTTGTAGCGCGTGTAGGCTGCCTGGTCGGCGAACTCCATCGAGAAGCCGAACTGGTAGTCGTTCTTGGGGCTCACCTGCCGCAACTGCTCGAAATGAGTGACGCCCTTAATCCCGGTCAGGATCTTCTTCGCGTCGTGGAGGAAGCGCTTCGTTTCCAGCGAATGCGGCTCGTGCTTCAAGCTGAACACCACGGTATGACGGATCATTCTTGCGCTCCTATTCGCTGTCGACCCAGGCGCGGATGAGGTGATGGGCGATCGCCCCTTTCGGCGGCGTGATCAAGCCGTCGGCATGCTGCCTGTCCAGCATCGTGCGCACTTCGTCGCGATTAAACCAGCGGCAGTCCTCGAGCTCGTTGAGGTCGGCCTGGATATCCTCGTTGAGCGGCTCGCCGAAGCAGCCGATCATCAGCGAATAGGGGAACGGCCATGGCTGGCTGGCATGATAGACGACGCGTCCGAGCCGGATGCCGGCCTCTTCCAGCGTCTCACGCCGCACCGCCGCCTCGATCGTCTCGCCCGGCTCGATGAAGCCGGCAAGCGCGGAATACATGCCCGGCGCGAAATGCCGGCCGCGCCCCAGCAGGCATTTTTCGCGCGTCGCCGTCAGCATGATCGCCACCGGGTCGGTGCRCGGGAAATGGTCGGTGCCGCAGGCGGGGCAATGGCGCCGGTAGCCGCCGGCCCGCATCTCCGAGCGGTTGCCGCACTTCGAGCAGAAGGCGTGGCTGGCGTGCCAGGCAAGCAGCGCGGCCCCTTGCGCCAGCGCGCCGGCGGCCGCCTCGTCGATCAGCCCCTGCATATAGACGGAGCGATAATCGATCGCCTTGATCGTCTCGGGCAGCTTTTCCGGCTCGACGCCGGCGGGCACCGCCAGCACCGGGCCTTCCTCGGAAAAGCCGAGCAGCACGCCCTGATCGAGCGAAGCCTCGAAGGCCTGRCTTTCATCCGCCTTGAACCATGGCTCGAACGTGCCGTCCTTCAATTTGAGGTAAAGCCGGCCGGCATGCATCAGCATCAGCCGTGCGGTCCGGTCGGCCAGCGCCTTTTCRACCACATCGTCGGCGCGGTTCTCGGACTGCCGGTCGATCCGGTTGCCGGCGAACCCGACGAATTGGCTCGGCTCGCGCAAGGGCGCGTCAAACAGACGAAAGCTCATGGGGACTCGGGCGGGCTGGGGACAAGGGGTGATGCCGAATGGATACTGGTCAGCTTATAGCGCCGCCTTGATCGTCTCGGCAAACCGTCTGATGTCGGAGCGCTGATAGGGCTCGCGCATGCCGTGCCCCCAGACCGGTCCCGGCCAGCCGGGATCGCCCTCGGAGCGGGCGACGACATGGACATGCAGCTGGCGCACGATGTTGCCMAAAGCGCCGGTGTTGATCTTGGTGCAGCCGGTCACCCGCTTCAGCGCCTGCGCCACCATGTTGGTCTCGAAGGTCAGCATCGCCTGGTCGAGCGGCGTCATTTCGTGGATTTCCTCGACGCCCGGCCGCTGCGGCACCAGCACCAGCCATGGCCAGCGGCGGTCGTTCATCAATCTGAGCTCGCAAAGGCCAAGCCACATAAGCTGCTCGCTATCCGCCTCCAATCGGGCGTCCAGCGTGAATCCGGCCTTGAGGCCAGGCAGCATGGGCGTTTCCTTTGTTTTTTGTAGCATTCTTCAAACCAAGGAACGCTAGAGCGGCGGCAAGGTGGCTGCAAGCGATTCGTTGACCGCTATTGGCGTTTTGAAGGACTTTCCAGTCGCGATGTGGCTGCGGGTTCCGGCTCTGCCCTTGCATTTCGCCGCCGAATTGCCGATATGGAGCGCGGGAGGTTGGTGGTGGACGATCCACTCGCCAACCGGGTCAGGTCCGGAAGGAAGCAGCCCTAACGAGCCCGGAACGGGTCATTGTTCCAGCCTCCCGCCTCTTCGCCTTTCTCCCGCGACATTGACGGCGCCAAGCCGTGCGGGCGAGATTATGCGCAGGAATCGGCCGCCCTCCGTCGCGGTCCTGGGAGCTTTTGACGGCGAATGAGCGAAGCCGGAAACTTGGGGACGGGAAGCCTGGAGACCGGTAAGGCCGGCGTCTATCGGGTCCTGGCGCGCAAATACCGCCCTTCGAATTTCTCCGAGTTGATCGGCCAGGAGCCGATGGTGCGCACGCTGACCAATGCGTTCGCCACAGGCCGCATCGCCCAGGCCTGGATGCTGACCGGCGTGCGTGGGGTCGGCAAGACCACGACCGCGCGCATCCTGGCGCGGGCCTTGAACTACAAGACGGCGACCATCGACCAGCCCTCGGTCGACCTTTCGATCCCCGGTGAGCATTGCCAGGCGATCATGGAAGGCCGCCATGTCGACGTCATCGAGATGGACGCCGCCTCGCATACCGGCATCGACGACATCAGGGACATCATCGATCGCGTGCGCTACGCGCCGGTCTCGGCCCGTTACAAGGTCTACATCATCGACGAAGTGCACATGCTCTCCACCCAGGCCTTCAACGGCCTCTTGAAGACGCTTGAAGAGCCGCCGCCGCACGTCAAATTCATCTTCGCCACCACCGAGATCCGCAAGGTGCCGATCACGGTCCTGTCGCGCTGCCAGCGCTTCGATCTGCGGCGCATCGATGCCGGCGCGCTGGTCGGGCATCTGTCCTCGATCGCCGCCAAGGAAGGCATTTCCGTCGATGACGAGGCCCTGGCGATGATCGCGCGGGCCGCCGAAGGCTCAGCGCGCGATTCGCTTTCCATCCTCGACCAGGCGATCGCCCATGGCAGCGGCACCGTCAGCGCCGACGCGGTGCGCGCCATGCTCGGCCTTGCCGACCGCGCCCGCATCATCGACCTGTTCGAGCATGTCATGAAGGGCGACGTGGCGGCTGYGCTCGCCGAGTTCCGCGCACAATACGACACTGGCGCCGATCCGGCCGCGGTGCTCACCGATCTTGCCGAGTTCAACCATCTCGTCACCCGCCTGCGCTTCGTGCCGGCGGCGGCCGACGACGCCTCGCTTTCCGAGGACGAGCGCCGGCGCGGCGCYGAATTCGCCGGCACGCTTTCGGTGCGCGTCCTGTCGCGGACCTGGCAGATGCTCTTGAAGGGCATTCCCGAGGTGCAGTCCTCCAATCGCCCTGTCAGCGCCGGCGAAATGGTGCTGATCAGGCTGGCGCATGCCGCCGACCTGCCGACGCTGGACGAGGCGCTGAAATCGCTGGAAGGCGCGGGACCGCTGCCGAATGGCGCGCCGCGCGCCAATGGCGCACCGGCAAATCCAGGCAATGGCGGCGGCGCAAGCGCCGTGGCGCAGGCGCGAATGCCGGCTTCCACCGGTGGCGGTGCGCAGACGATGCGCCTGGTCGAAACGCAGCCCGTGCCCGTCACCTTTGCTCCTGCGCCGGAGCCGGTTGCCGAAACCCCTGTCGTTCCGGTGAAATCGCTAGCCGACATCGTCGCGCTTGCCGACGCCAATCGCGACATGGCCTTCAAGGTGCTGCTGAAACGCTGCGTGCGGCCGGTGCGCATCGAGCCCGGTCGTCTCGATGTCACCTTGACCGACGACGCGCCGAAGATGCTGCTCAACGACCTGACCTCCAAGCTGCGCGCCTGGACCGGCCGCAACTGGCTGGTGTCGCTGTCGAAGGAGGAGGGCGGCCAGACACTGGCCGAGATGGAGACGACCAAGCGCGAGAACGCCTTCTCCGACGCCAAGGCCGATCCGACGGTCGCARCCATCCTCGCGCGCTTCCCCGGCGCCAAGATCATCGACGTGCGCATTCCGGACGTGCCGGACGTGGAAGACGCCGAAGCCGAAGTGCCGGTCGAGCCCGCCGCCGACGACGACGAAATCTGAAACAATCTTAGAGGACCATCCGATGAAAGATCTTCTCGGCCTAATGGGCAAGGCGAAGGAAATGCAGGCCAAGTTCCAGGCCATGCAGGACGAGATCGCGACGCTTGAAGCCACCGGCCAGGCCGGTGGCGGCCTGGTCAGCATCACGTTGACCGGCAAGTTCGACATGAAGGCGCTGAAGATCGATCCCTCGCTCATCAAGGCCGACGAAGCCGAGATCCTCGAGGACCTCATCCTGGCYGCCCACAATGACGCCAAAAATAAGGTCGAGCAGGTGATGCAGGAGAAGACCAAGGCGTTGACGGYAGGCCTGCCGATTCCGCCCGGAATGAAATTGCCGTTCTGAGGTGGCCTCCACCAGTTAATTGATTATGAACGGAAATTGAGCCCGGGCCGCAATATTAACCATTTTGCCGGCAATGCTCACGGGCTCATTTCGCGGCTTTCATAAAGTTTTACCCAAGTCCAGAAGTTGCTAACCTTCTAGCCATCTTTTTGCCCGAAAGAGTCTCATTCTTGCCACATCTCGGGGCGGGCTGGCATCTGGACATGAGGCTTTTTTGGTGATCGCGACGCGATGGRAGACGCCGCTGCTGCTTATCGGCATCGTCACTTCCCCCTTGCTCCTGGCCGGTTGCAGCCAGACCACTTCCTCCCATGGCATGTCGGTGTCGGGTTTGACCAACGCCCTCACGCCGAGTTTCCTCACCACGCGTACCAGTCACTCGCCGAAGGACAAGGAATGCCTGCAAAGGGCGATGTTCTTCGAGTCCAACCGGTCGAGCCGCGACGGCATGATCGCCGTCGGCACGGTCGTGATGAACCGGCTGCGCTCGGGTCAGCATGGCAACACCATCTGCGAGGTCGTCGGCGAGAGGGGGCAGTTCGCGCCCGGCGTGCTGACGCGGCCGATGAACTCCAAGGCGCTGCCCGACGTCGAGGAAGCCGCGGACGCGGTGCTGAGAGGCGAGCGCAAGGCCAAGCTCAAGAACACGATGTATTTCCACACCGCCGGCCTGCACTTCCCATACAAGAACATGCACTACACCATGGTGGCCGGTGGCAACGCCTTCTACGAGAAGCGCGGCCGCAACTGGCAGCCGCTGCCGGATGAGCCGATGGTCGCCATGGCGGCCGAAAAGTCGCAGAAAATCGATCCTACCGCGCCCGTTCTGGTGGCTTCCGCCGAGCCGGTGGTCAAGACGATCGTACGGCAGGATCCCGCCAAGCAGGCCGCAATGAATGCGGCCGAACCGACGCTTCCGGCCAAGGCGGCAATYGTTGYGGCCGAGGAGACCTATGTGACGGCCGCTGCTGCCCCGTCGCAGAAATCCGGCCGCCTCGCGCAGAAGCCGACGGTCGTGGCGATGCAGGAGCCGATGGCCGAACCGGACGCCTCGCGTTTCGGCGGCACGCTCAAGGGTCGCTACGTCACTTCGGTGCCGAATGCGCCGCAGGAAGCGGCGATGGGTTTCCAGTCGACGCCTGAGAACACCGACGCCATCGGCGCGATGATCGTCAGCCAGGACCGGCCGCTCGAAACCAACTGAACCCGATTGCATCCACAAGGCCCGCCATGGCAGCATGGCGGGCCTTGTGCCGTTGCTGGCTGTTCTGAAAAATCCTAGATCAAGGCGATGTCGAAGAGAATCGCCGGTCCGGAAATCGAACGCCTGATTCAGCTCCTGGCCAAGGTGCCGGGGCTCGGGCCGCGTTCGGCCAGGCGCGCAGCGCTTCATCTCATCAAGAAGAAGGAACAGCTGCTCGAACCTTTGGCCGCCGCCATGGGCGAGGCGGTCGACAAGGTGCGCATCTGCTCGACCTGCGGCAATGTCGACACCTCCGACCCTTGCATGATCTGCACCGACCCGCGCCGCGACGCCGGCACGCTGATCGTCGTCGAGGACGTCTCGGACCTTTGGGCGCTGGAGCGCGCGGCGGCCATGAACGTGCGCTACCATGTGCTTGGCGGCACGCTGTCGCCGCTCGACGGCATCGGCCCAGATCAGCTTAACATCCGCTCGCTGGTCGATCGTGTCGCCGGCGGCGAGGTGAAGGAAGTCATCCTCGCCGTCAATGCCACCGTCGAGGGCCAGACGACGGCGCATTATCTGACGGACCAACTGTCAGGCTTCGAAGTGAAGGTGACGCGGCTCGCGCACGGCGTGYCGGTCGGCGGCGAGCTCGATTACCTCGACGAAGGCACGCTGGCCGCGGCGCTGAGGTCAAGGACGGCGTTTTGAGGGGATTTTGGGGGGCAACCTAGAGATGACAGCATTCCTTCGCGCCCCCCTCTGTCCTGCCGGACATCTCCCCCACAAGGGTGGAGATTGGCAGCTTCGCTCCCGGCGCTCTTCCGGCAACGTTGGCGATTGGCGAAAGCCGACGCGACATCTGATCTCCCCCCAAGTGGGGGAGATGTCCGGCAGGACAGAGGGGGGCGTGACAGAACGCGGCTTTCACAAGCTTGCTCTCGCATTTCTGTTGCTCACACTGATCGGGCTTTTCACCGCACCCACCCACGCCGCTCCCATTGACGACCAGTTCCAAGCCTGGCTGCAAACAGACCTCTGGCCCGAAGCCAAGTCCAAGGGCATTTCGAAGAAAACCTTCGACGCCGCCTTTCTCGGCGTGAAACCGAACCTGAAACTGCCTGATCTCGTCCTGCCCGGCRAAAAGCCGACGACGCCGCAGAAGCAGCACCAGGCCGAGTTCGGCCCGCCGGCCGATTACTTCGCCGAGAAGATCATCCGCGCCGTCACCACCGGCGGCCGCGCGCGAGAGAGCGCCAACGCCAGGGTGCTCGAGCTGATCGAGAAGCGCTACGGCGTGCCGGGCGAGGTCGTGCTTGCGATCTGGGGTCGCGAAACCGGCTTCGGCGCGGCCAAGATGCCTTACGACGCCTTCGAGGTGCTGGGCACCAAGGCGTTCATGTCGACGAAGAAGGATTTCTTCCGCACCGAGGTGCTGGCGGCGCTCGAGATCGTCGAGCGCGGACTGGCGCCGGTCAACGCGATGAAGTCGTCCTGGGCCGGCGCGCTCGGCCAGCCGCAATTCATGCCGACATCGTTCCTCAAGCACGCCGTCGACTTCGACGGCGACGGCCGGCCCGACATCTGGAACTCGACGCCCGACGTGCTCGCCTCGATCGCCAATTACCTTGTGCATTATGGCTGGGTGAGGGGGCGCGGCTGGGGGACCGAGGTGACGGTTCCGGCCAACGTCTCCTGCTCGCTCGAAGGACCCGACCAGGGCAAGAAGATTTCCGATTGGGTGGCGATGGGCATCACGCGCGTCGACGGCAAGGCGTTTGCGGCGAGCGAATTGAAGGCGGAAGGTTTTCTGCTGATGCCGGCCGGGCGCAGCGGCCMGGGCTTCATCGTCACGCCGAACTTCTACGTGATCAAGCAATACAACAACAGCGATCTCTACGGCCTGTTCATCGGCCATGCCGCCGACCGCATCGCCAACGGCGACGCCACCTTCGTCGGCGCCTGGGGCGCGGTCGGCGACCTGCACCGCTCCGACATCGCGGCCCTGCAACGGGCGCTGGAGGCCAAGGGCTATGATGTCGGCAGCGCCGACGGCCTGCCCGGTTTCAAGACCCGCCGCTCGATCGGCGTCTGGCAGGCCAAGAACGGCAAGCCCGCCACCTGCTTTCCCGATGYGGGTCTGGTCGCGCAGCTGAAATAGCGGCTGGCCCCCAAGGCACGGACCCTGGTAAATTTTTGCGGACCGGCGGCTTCAAATAGCCGGCGCATGCGTCGACTCACGGCGTCCCGTCCGGTTCGATATGGTGTCCGGCAAGATGCCCGTTGCCGGTTCGAGAACCGCTGAATAGGGTGTTGACCAACTGGACAAAAAACACGACGGTAAGCGGTCAAAGCCGCAGCCGGCCTTGCCAAGAATAATAGAGCCCTGAGCCGGGAACTCAGGTCAACAAGACAGGGAACGATCACCATGATGCTCGAAAAGTTTGCTCACCGCTCTCGCGCCTTGCTCGCGGGCGCCGCGCTGTCCGCGCTGCTCGTCGCGCCCGCCTTCGCGGTCACGCCCGCCGATACGCTGGTCGAGGGCTTTGCCATCGACGACATCATCTCGATGGATCCGGGCGAAGCGTTCGAGCTGTCGACGGCCGAAGTCACCGGCAACACTTACGACCTCCTGGTCCGCCTCGACCTCAGCGACACGTCCAAGGTCAAGGGCGACCTTGCCGAGAGCTGGACGGTCTCCGACGACGGCCTGACCTACACGTTCAAGCTCAAGCCCGGCATGAAATTCGCGTCCGGCAACCCGATCACCGCGGCCGATGTCGCCTATTCCTTCGAACGCGCCATCAAGCTCGACAAGAGYCCAGCCTTCATCATCAACCAGTTCGGCATCACCGGCGACAATGTCACCGAAAAGGCCAAAGCCGTCGACGACACCACCTTCCAGTTCGTGGTCGACAAGGCCTATGCGCCGAGCTTCGTGCTGAACTGCCTGTCGGCCACCGTGGCCTCCGTCGTCGACGCCAAGCTGGTCAAGGAACATGTCGCCGCCGTCACGCCCAGCGCCGACTACAAATGGGACAACGATTTCGGCAATGCCTGGCTGAAGACCGGCTATGCCGGTTCGGGGCCATACAAGCTGCGCGAATGGCGCGCCAACGAGGCCGTCGTCCTGGAGCGCAACGACAATTACAACGGCGAGAAGGCCAAGCTCGCCCGCGTCATCTACCGCAACATGAAGGAAAGCTCGGCGCAGCGCCTGGCGCTCGAAGCCGGCGACATCGACGTCGCCCGCAACCTCGAGCCGAACGATCTCGACGCCATCGCCAAGAACGCCGATCTCACCAGCACAAGCGCGCCGAAGGGCACGGTCTACTACATCAGCCTCAACCAGAAGAACCCGACCCTGGCCAAGCCAGAGGTGCGCCAGGCGTTCAAATATCTGGTCGACTACGATGCGCTGGGATCGACCATCCTCAAGGGGATCGGCGAGATCCATCAGTCCTTCCTGCCCAAGGGTGACCTCGGCGCCATCGACGACAATCCCTTCAAGCTCGATGTCGCCAAGGCCAAGGAGCTTCTGGCCAAGGCCGGCGTGCCGGACGGCTTCAAGGTGACCATGGACGTGCGTACCGGACAGCCGACCACCGGTATGGCGGAATCGATCCAGCAGACGCTTGGCCAGGCCGGCATCCAGCTCGAGATCATTCCGGGTGATGGTAAGCAAACGCTGACCAAATATCGCGCCCGCAACCACGACATCTATATCGGCCAGTGGGGTCAGGATTATTTCGATCCGAACTCCAACGCCCAGACCTTCGCCTCCAATCCCGACAATTCCGACAACGCCAAGATCAAGACGCTGGCCTGGCGCAATGCCTGGGACATTCCGGACCTGACCAAGGAGACCGATGCGGCACTCTTGGAGAAGGATTCGGCCAAGCGCGCCGACATATACAAGGATCTGCAGCAGAAGATCCTCGACACCAGCCCCTTCGTCATCATCCATCAGCAGCTGGAAGTGGCCGGGCTGCGCAAGAACCTCCAGGGCTTCAAGCTCGGACCGAGCTTCGACACCAATTTCGTCTGGTCGGTCTCCAAGCAGTAAACCCGGCGGACGCGACGGGTGAGCGTAGCTGAAAACCAGGCGGCGGCGGGGCGCGGCAGCGCCCGCGCCGTTGCCATTCTGTCGTCGCTCGGCCGCTTTCTCGTCATCGCGGTGACGACCTATCTCGGGCTTCTCGCGGTGACCTTCTTCATCGGCCGCGTCATTCCGATCGATCCGGTGCTGGCCGTCCTCGGCGATCGGGCGCCGACCGCCGTCGTCGAGCGCACGCGCCGCGAGATGGGCCTCGACCTGCCCTGGATCGAGCAGTTCTATCTCTATGTTAAAGCCGCCCTGAGAGGCGACTTCGGCACCTCGGTGCTGACCACCAATCCGGTGATGTCCGACATCCGTCGCGTCTTTCCGGCGACCATTGAGCTGGCGACGCTGGGCACGATCATCGGCGCTGTCATCGGCGTGCCGCTCGGCGTGTTGGCCGCCGTCAAACGCGGCAGCCTGATCGACCAGGTCGCGCGCATCGTCGGCCTCATCGGCTATTCGGTGCCGATCTTCTGGCTGGGGTTGCTCGGACTGGTGCTGTTCTACGCCAAGCTGCAGTGGATCGCCTTCCCGGCGCGGCTCGATGTGGTCTTCGAATATACCTTCACGCCGATCACCGGATTTTACCTGCTCGATGCCGCGATCCAGGGGCAGTGGGACGTCTTCTACGACGCCTGGCGCCACATCGTCCTGCCGGCCGCGCTGCTCGGCTATCTGTCGCTCGCCTATATCAGCCGCATGACCCGCTCCTTCATGCTGAACGAGCTGGCGCAGGAATACATCGTCGCGGCACGCGCCAAGGGCCTGTCGGAAAGCCGCATCATCTGGGGCCATGCGCTGCGCAACGCCGCAGTGCCGATGGTCACCGTGATCGCGCTTTCCTATGCCAACCTGCTCGAAGGCTCGGTGCTGACAGAGACCGTCTTCTCCT